>NZ_JBXVVJ010000001.1:0-937564 GCF_057219095.1 Ferrimonas sp. YIN67 | reverse complement strand
ATAGCATTGTGGAACCACCCGATCCCATGCCGAACTCGGAAGTGAAACGCAATCGCGCCGATGGTAGTGTGGGAGTTCCCATGTGAGAGTAGGTCACCGCCAAGCGCTTATTTAGAGAGAAGCCCATCCGAAAGGATGGGCTTTTTTCGTTGTGTGGCAATAGCGTCATAGACCCCCGATCCCATGCCACTAACACCAAAGCTGAGAAGTGAAAGGCGATAGCGCCGATGGCAGTGTGGCCAGTTTGAGAGAGTCCATGTGAGATTAGGTCACCGCCAAGCGCTTATTCAGATTAAGGCCCTGTCTTCGGACAGGGCCTTTTTCGTATCGGTTTTTTGTCCGGTGACAATAGCGCTGCGGCCCCGCATGCTCCCATGCCACGGTTACCAAGAGCTGGGCGCCGGTAATTGCTCCTGCATAGCCGGCATTTCCGCCATCCATGGCGGTCAGTGAAACGCCGTTGCGCCGGTAGTGTGGCGCCGTTTGAATGAGTCCATGTGAGAGTAGGTCACTGCCAAGCACTTATTCAGATTAAGGCCCTGTCTTCGGACAGGGCCTTTTTCGTATCTGCTTTTTGTCCGGTGACAATAGCGCTGAGGCCCCGCATGCTCCCATGCCACGGTTACCAGGAGCTGGGCGCCGGTAATTGCTCCTGCATAGCCGGCATTTCCGCCATCCATGGCGGTCAGTGAAACGCAGTTGTGCCGGGCGCTCCTTGCCCTCCATGGCAGCGCGGCATTCCTGCCTCCCTGCACATCAAGCTAGTGTGGCGCTGGTCGGAGAGCGTCCATGTGAGCCGAGGTGAGATCGAGTACACACCGCCCGCCGCTCCTGCCCATCCATGGACTCGCGGCATTAATACGTCCCTGTCTGTCAGCACTGCTCTTGCTAAGAGATAGAGATTAAGGCCCTGTCGTCGGACAGGGCCTTTTTCGTATCTGCTTTTTGCCTGATGACTATCGCGCTGTGGCTCCACTTGCTCCCATGCCGCTGTTACTGCCCACTTTTCCATTAATGGCACACCTCGGAGGTAGAGGTTTCTGAAGTGATTTGCCGCTGGGATAGTCCACTGGCGTCATACTCCCCAGGTTGTCATGGGGGCGTTCTTCGTTGTAATCCAGACGCCAGAACCAGCCGGGAAAACAGGTTGATGACCCCGGTCAAATACACCCAGACCGCATAAGTTCGAATGTATGTGATCTTCGTAACCCAAGCTTTATTGGGTTTCGAGGTATCAAATTGGCGCTCTAACAAGTTCGGGGATGCAACCGGTGGCTATCCTGCCATATAAACCGGGTCCACCCAGGCAGCCCGTTTGAGAACGCGGCTCTGCCCACTTCATCAATCGAGCCACCCGATGCTTTCCACACGACTCGCCAAATTCATGCACGTCATCATGAATTGTTCGGTACCTATAGACGCCAGCTCTTTCAAACCAGGCCTGTTTTATCCAATCAGACAAGCACTGCTCGTCCTGAGCTAGAGGAGAGTACGGTGCTTTCAACCATGCATCATCGCCGCTGGGGTGAGCGCTCAGTGTCCGGGACAAACTTCGTACAGCGTAGTTTCCGGAGTGCTCCTTGATGAAGGCGTAATTCAGCCTGACTCCTTGGCGAAGTATGGGGCCTTTTTAGTATGTCTCTTTCTTCGGTCACTTGACGCAGTTCTGGGCGAAGACTTCAGATCTCTGCTTGCGGAGCACTTACTTCCCTCTGCTGCGCTTCTGGCTTGCTGGATCGTTTTATTCGGGCGTAAAGGCTGTAGCTTGAAACGCTTAAATTGCGTGAAATTCCCAGTGACAGAGCGTCCCCCGTTCGGTTACCTGTTTGACCACCTCGATCTTAAAATCTTCCGGATATCCTTGGCTTGTCATAACACCTCCTTGGTTGCCTCATAGTAAGGCTCTGAGGGGGGTAGGAAAGTCCGGGTGATTCACACAGACGTTCTTTGGGTGGGAAGTAGACGATTTGATGGCATATCCGCCAGTAGAGCCTGGCTTCGGTTGGAAAGTGTGCAAATGGAACAGTATGAAGGAAAAACCCCTTTACCTTTGCCGGCCGATCCTTATAATCCTCACTCGTTCGCTAGGGGTATAGCTCCAATTGGTAGAGCACCGGATTCCAAATCCGGGTGTTGGCGGTTCGAGCCCGTCTACCCCTGCCATATAGCAGAAAAGCCCGCACATTATGTGCGGGCTTTTTTGTGTCTGCACTTTATCCTTGCTTTCGGTCAGATATGGTAACCTCGCTACTATGAGTCGAACTTCACTTTCCCCGCGGCAGACAGCGGCCCTGCAGCAGATGGGGATCACGCCTTATATCACTCCAGAGCGGCCCGCCGAGCTTGGGGTGATCACTGACATTCACGATCCCCTTTCATATCCTGTGGTTCGTGATGTATTGCTTTATTTGAATATTGCGCCTGAAGATTGTGTCGTTGCAAGACGGGTCGATGCTATCAAGGCTAAGCGCTACTGGACGTTGAAGCACTATCTGCCCGCCACACCTACCCAGTTGCACTCTCCTGCCCTTTCCGAGCTTGATACTTCGGAGGCCAAACGGCGTCTGTGGCAGGGGCTACAACGTTGGCTATGACCTTTATTCCTGCTTCGCTCGCACTGCTTGATGCTCTGTACGAAGTTGAGCAGGGCGCACACCCCTATCCCTGGAGTCGTGAGACGCTGGCGTCTTGCCTCGGGGATAACTATTGGGGGGAAGTCCTGTTCGAAGGAGAGCGTCCGATAGGCTTTTACCTGTTTAACCAAGTATTCGATGAAGTGACCCTGATGAACATCTGTGTCGCCGAGCAATCGCAGGGGCAGGGCAAGGGGCGCGCGTTATTGAAACGGGCGTTATCGATGGCATCTGGACACGATGCGGCCATGTGCTTCCTCGAAGTGCGGGCAGGCAACCAGGCGGCGATTGGCCTCTACTTGGGGCAGGGATTTCATGAGGATGGGCGACGCAAGGGCTATTACCCTTGCGTCGGTGGGCGTGAGGATGCGGTCCTGATGTCCCGTACTCTTTAGGTCTATTTTACCTCTTTGCCCTGAGCCTGGAGATCGGCGTGGTAGCTGGAGCGAACCAGAGGGCCGCAGGCAGCATGGGTAAAGCCGATGGATTGGGCGTAGTGTTTCAGTTCGTCGAACTCCGCAGGTGGCACGTAGCGTTTAACTGGAAGGTGATGACGGCTAGGCTGCAGATACTGTCCCAGTGTCAGCATTTCAACATTGTGACTGCGCAAGTCATCCAAGACTGATCGGATCTCTGCGTTCGTCTCTCCCAGTCCCATCATCAGGCCGGACTTTGTGGGGACATCCGGATGCTGCTCCTTAAATTTCTTCAGCAGCTCCAGTGACCATTGGTAGCTGGCGCCAGGCCTGGCCATGCGATAGAGACGGGGGGCGGTTTCCAGATTGTGATTCAGCACATCGGGTGGGTTGTCCTTAAGGATCTCCAGAGCCCGATCAATACGTCCGCGGAAATCCGGTACGAGGATCTCAATTTTGATGTGGGGATTTAGGGCCCGGATCTCCCGGATACAGTCGGCAAAATGCTGGGCGCCGCCATCCCGCAGGTCGTCCCGATCCACCGAAGTGATCACGACGTACTTGAGCTTCATATCCCGAATGGTGCGCGCCAGCTTCACCGGTTCTTCCTGGTCCGGCTTGAGCGGGCGGCCATGGGCCACGTCACAGAAAGGGCAGCGACGGGTACAGATGGCCCCGAGGATCATAAAGGTGGCGGTACCATGGTGGAAGCACTCGGACAGGTTGGGGCAGGAGGCCTCTTCACAGACTGAGTGCAGGCCATGTTTACGCATGGCCCCTTTGACCTCATCGATCCGCTCACTGGTCGGGGGAAGTTTGATCTTGAGCCAATCCGGCTTGCGTAGCATCTCCTCACGCGGAGTGGGCACGACCTTGATAGGGATCCGGGCCACCTTCTCGGCATCTCTCAGCTTCACGCCCGCTTGCATGCGGGTCTTGCTCTCAGGCATTGGGCAATCCTTCTTCATGTTCGATCTGGGTATAACCTAAGCGGTTGATCAGGATATCAGTAAGTTCACGGCCGGCCTGCTCGACACTGGCTGGACCGCCTAGCTCGCGGCACTGAGCCATCTGTAAGCCAGCGTAGCCACAGGGATTGATCTGCAAAAAGGGAGAGAGATCCATATCCACATTCAACGCCAGGCCATGGTAGGAGTACATCTGCTTTTGTCGGCGGCGGATCTTCAGTCCTAGAGACGCGATCTTATGTCCCGTGACGTAGACACCGGGAGCCTTGGGATCGGCGCTGGCCTTAATCCCATGGTGGGCCAGCAGGTCAATCAGACTTTGTTCGATCAGCGTTACCAGATCCCGCACGCCAAGTTGATGGCGGTGCAGATCCAGCATGGGATAGAGGACCAGTTGGCCTGGGCCGTGGTAAGTGATCTGTCCTCCCCGGTCAACATGCACGACGGGGATCGCGCCAGGATTCAACAGGTGCTCGGCCTTGCCGGCCTGCCCTTGAGTGAAGACAGGAGCATGTTCTACGAGCCAAAGTTCATCAGGGCTGTTGTCGTCGCGACGATCGGTGAAGGCTTGCATGGCGTGCCAAACCGGCTGGTAGGGTTGGCGTCCAAGATGACGAATGATGAGGGTGCTGGCAACCAAATGAAAACCGCTCTTGGTTGAAATAGGGTTGCCTGCATTATACCTATGGTCTGACCAAATGCCAGCTGGGTCACATTTTTAGAGGACGCCGCGAACTCCGTCGATTTTGGCCAGCTCGATGTAGAGCCGCTCAACGTGTTCCTTGCTGGTGACTGTGCAGGTTACGGTCACGGACATGTAGGTGCCCTTGCTGGAGGGCTTGCTGCTTGGGCTGTAATCGCCTGGTGCGTGCTGTTGCAGTACGGCTACGACACGTTCAGGCAGGGTTTCGCAGGTCAGACCCAGCACCTTGAAGGGGAAGGCGCAGGGGAAGTCCAGCAGTTCGTCAAATTTGGTTTGCATATATCTCTCCGGCGGAAAAAACTGATGGCCGTATAACTGGGGGCGATTATACCAAAGATCAAGCGTCAACTGGCGATAACATCGCCAACGAAAAGGGGCGATCTAAAGATCGCCCCTGCTTTCAAAAAGATGCCTTTCTTAATTAAAGAAAGAGAGGAACAGCAACTTGAGGTAGTCCAACAGTTTGGAGAACAGGCTGCCCTCCTGAACGTCTTCCAGCACCATCAGCGGGTAGGTGGCGATATCCTGGCCATCCATCTTGAAGTAGAGTGTACCGACTTGATCTCCACGGTTCAGTGGGGCTTTAAGCTCAGTGTTCAGTTCGAAATCCGCTTGCAGCTTATCGCCTTGTCCACGGTAGATGGTAACCGGAGTGTCTTCCAGTACACCCAGCTTTACCTCTGGCTTATCACCGTAGTACAGCTTTTGGCTGATGAATTCGTCGCCCGCCTTATAGGGAGTAACGGTTTCAAAGAAGCGGAAACCGTAGTTGAACAGCTTCTTGCTCTCCGCTTCACGGGTCTGGGCGCTCTTGGCTCCCATGACGACGGCCACTAGGCGCATGTCGCCACGGGTAGCGGAGCTCACCAGACTGTAGCCAGCGTTGTTGGTGAAACCGGTTTTCAATCCATCTACGTTCAGGCTGCGATCCCAAAGCAGGCCATTACGGTTGTGCTGACGGATGTTGTTGTAGGTGAATTCGCGCTGGGAGTACAGGTGGTAGTGCTCAGGAATATCACGAATGATCGCCTGGCCCAGCAGGCCCATGTCGTAGGCCGTGGTCAACTGGTCGTTAGAATCCAGTCCATGGCTATTGGCAAAGTGGGTGTCGCGCATACCCAGTCGCTCTGCCCAGGCGTTCATCAGATCGGTGTAGGCGGATTCGGTGCCGGCGACGTGCTCGGAAATGGCCACACAGGCATCGTTACCGGAAACGACCACCATGCCCTGGTACAGATCGGACAGTGCTACCTGAGTGCCCACTTCGATCCACATAACGGAAGAGCCTGGGAATTTCTTGGCCCAGGCATTCTCGGAGATGGTCACCTTGTCGTCCAGGTTTACGTTACCCCGATTAACCTCCTGTCCTAGAACATAGGAAGTCATCATTTTGGTAAGGCTGGCTGGTGCACGGCGCTCGTTGGCATTGTTTTCCGCCAGGACTCGACCCGTTTGATAGTCGAGCAGAACAAAAGATTCGGCCGCGACAGTGGGGGGATTGGGGATCACCATAGGGGCGGCGGCTACGCCGGCACAGGCCAGCATTGTGGAAGCGGAGATTAACGTTCGTTTGATGAAATTCATGATGTGTGAGCTATTGTCTTTTGGAATCCGCATCGCAGACTCAGTGTGGCATGGGACCTTCTGCCGAAGAGGGTCCCATACACAGAAAAATGTTAGTTGGATGTTTGCGTTTCGCTGATCTTAAAAGCTTCCTTGAAGCCTAAGTGCTTCAATTGCTCCAGCCAGTGTTGGGCTTTTTGGGCGGTTGCAAAGGGTCCTACCTGAAGTTTATACAAGCTGCCCTGAAGAGTCACCCGTGCAGGCAGATAAGTTTCTTTTTCCACTTTGTGTTTCAGCGCTTTTACCCGTTGATGATCACCGCTGGCGGTGAGCTGGATATAGAGCTGAGGATCTTGCGCTGCCAGGGGGGACGGCTCAAAATGCAATGCCTCCACCTTCACCCTTGCCGTACCTGAGCCGAGCATGTCCAGATGCCAGGCTGCGGCATAAGACAGGTCTATCTCTCGATCCGGATGGAAGGGACCTCGGTCATTGATCCGTACGATCAGCTCTCGGCCATTGCCTAAGTTGGTGACTCTGGCGTAGGTCGGCAGCGGTAGGCTTCGATGCGCTGCAGAAAAGCTGTACATGTCGTAGGTTTCACCGTTGGAGGTCAGGTGGCCATGAAACTTGGCGCCGTACCAGGATGCGATCCCCTCCTTCACATAGCCTTCGGCGCTGGGCAGCACCTGGTAGTGGATCCCAAGTACTTGATAATCCCTATTGCCTCCCCGGCTATGGGGCTCAAAGCGCGGCGTTGGAGGTTCCAGGTGGGCCAGGTCCGGTGCCACTTCCGGGGGAGCATCCTGGCTCATCTGGTAACGGCCTGATGCCTGCTCCGGGACGCTGCTGCAGCCTCCTAGCGCCAGCATCAGGGTCGCTGCCAGTGCTTGCTTAGATTGCATCGGCAGCGGCCTGTTTCAGTTGCTGGCTGAATTGCCAAACCGCCATGGCATACAGGGGGCTGTGGTTGTAGCGGGTGATGGCATAAAAGTTGGGGTGGACCAATTGGTACTCAAAGCGCCCTTTGCCGACTTCCAGTTTAACCAGACCGAGCTTGCCTTCGATCCCTTGGGGCACCTCGACACCTTGTTGACGCAGTGTATCGCTATCCTGACTCAGACGTTTTCCATCCCACAGGACCTGAGTCACACGTTTTTCATCCTGGATCTCGACCCGCTGGGTAACGGCTTGTGCGCGTTGCCAGCGATGACGGGCAAAGTAGTTGGCGACCGAGCCGATGGCATCTGCGGGGTTAGTGAACAGATCACGCTGGCCGTCACCGTCAAAGTCGACGGCATAAGCCTGATAGGAGGAAGGAATAAATTGTCCCAATCCCATCGCGCCGGCATAGGAGCCATGGGGTTCGGTTAACTCCCAGCCTTGTTCCTTGGCCAACTGGAGAAAATGGCCAAACTCCTTGCGGAAAAAGGTTTGCCTTGGCGGATAGTGAAAACCCAGGGTGTAGAGGGCATTCAGCACGGGATAGTTACCCATATAGGTGCCGTAAAAGGTTTCAACCCCGATGATGGCGACGATGATCTCGGGTTCAACGCCGTAGCGCTCATGAGCAGCTTCTAGCAGTTCCCGATGCTCCTGCCAAAACGCAAGGCCTGCGGCTAGGCGCTTTTCGGTTAGGAACAGGGGATAGTATTCGTACCAGGGCTTGGCCTCCCAGGGGCGGGTGATGGCGTCGATCACCGCCTGGTCTTTTTCAGCCAGTGCCAGCGCTTGTTGCAGGTAGCTTTTGTCGAGCCCCTGGCCTTGCCAGTGATCGATAAACTCGGATTTCAGGTTACCGGCCAGAGCACCGAAGCTAATACTGCCCAGCAGCAATGCCATTGTGGTTTTTTGCTTTAAGTTCATATTGTTGCCCTAACGTGTAATGAATCGTCTATGGGTGTGGATGGCCATCAAAATGCCAAAGCTGGCCATCAGCGTCAGCATTGAGGTACCGCCATAAGAGATCAGTGGCAGGGGAACCCCCACCACAGGCAATAAGCCGGAGACCATGCCGATGTTGACGAAGATATAGACAAAAAAGGTCAGTGTTAGGGAGCCCGCCAACAGGCGGGAAAATGCGGTTTGCGCGCGGCTGGCGATCACCAGGCCACGGCCAATGACAAACAGGTAAAGGGCCATTAGGACCAGGATCCCAATAAAGCCAAACTCTTCGCCAAGAACGGCAAAGATGAAATCGGTATGACGCTCGGGCAAAAAATCGAGTTGAGACTGAGTACCATGCAGCCATCCCTTACCTTCCAATCCACCACTGCCGATGGCGATCTTGGATTGGATGATGTGGTAGCCCGCACCCAGGGGATCCTTCTCCGGATCCAGCAGAGTCATGACGCGGGTGCGTTGGTAGTCCTTCATCAGGAAGAACCAAAGTACGGGTAGGAAGGCGAGGATCCCCGCCACGCAGAAGCCGACAATGGCCCAACTCATGCCGGACAGAAACAGCACAAATACACCTGAAGAGGCCACCAGGATCGAAGTCCCCAGATCGGGCTGGGAGGCGATCAGCAGGGTCGGGATCAACAGGATCATGGCCCCTCCAAGCAGGTATCGCTTCTTGGGAGGCAGAGGGAACTGGCTGATGTACCACGCCATCAAGATGGGGAATGCCAGCTTCATCAGTTCTGAGGGCTGAAACTCCATAAAGCCCAGGTTGAGCCAACGCTGGGCCCCTTTATTGGTTTCACCAAAAAAATGGACCAGCACCAGCAGGGCGATGCCAAACAGGAAGATAGGCAGTGCCCAGCGCCGATAGATCTCGGGGTTAAACTGAGCGAGGACAAACATGACCAGGAAGCCCAGGGTTGCCCGGATCAATTGGCGTTCAAGCATCGCCGCACTCTCACCGCTGGCACTGTAGAGCACCAGCAGCCCAAATCCCATCAGCAGCATCAAACCGCACAGGAGAGGCAGATCCAGATGTAGGCGCGTCCAGATGTTGGGTTGATTACGGGTGATCTCGGACATTACTCGGCTTCCTCGCTCTCATCCTGGGGCAGATCCCATGGCGCTATGTAATCGGGATCCAGATAGTAATCGAACAGGGAGCGGGCGACCGGGCCGGCGTTTGCCCCACCCCAGCCGGCGTTTTCAAGCACGATGGCAATGACGATCTTGGGATTATCAAAGGGGGCATAGCCGACAAACAGGGCGTTATCACGCAGGTGCTCGGCGACCTCTTCATCGTTATAGTCGGCGTCTTCCGCCAGGCCAAAGACCTGCCCTGTCCCGGTTTTGACCGCCGACTTGTAGGGGGCATCATTAAACTGGCGGTAACCACTGCCACCGGGGCGGTGTGCCGTCAGATACATGGCATGCTGAATGTGTTGCCAGGACTCCGGCCGCTCCAACTCTAGAGGCGGGCGCTCTTGCGGCAGTTGCTCCTCCGCGTGGTCGTCAGTGCCGATGGCCTTTAAGAAGTGTGGCACGAAGCGGCGCCCATTATTGGCCAGGATAGTGGTGGACAGCGCCAGTTGCAGGGGGGTCGCGGTCCAGTAACCCTGGCCGATCCCCACAGAAATGGTATCACCGATATACCAGGGTTCTTTGTAACGGATCTGCTTCCAGTCCCGGGTAGGCATGTTACCGGCAGATTCTTCGTGGATATCGACTCCGGTGCTTTGGCCAAAACCAAACTCATACATAAACTGGCTGATATCGTTGATCCCTGTGTTGTAGGCCAGTTCATAAAAATAGGGATCGCAGGATTGAGCCAGGGCTTTGTTGAGATCGACCCAGCCATGTCCCCAGCGCTTCCAGTCTCGGTAGCGTCGCTCCACCCCTGGGATCTGCCACCAGCCCGGATCCCAGATCTTGGTTTTTGGCGTGATGTGGCCCTTCTCCAGCCCCAGCAAGGCCAAGTGGGGTTTAACGGTGGAGGCTGGGGCGTATTGCCCCTGGGTCGCCCGGTTGATCAGGGGGCGGTCCTTATCATTAAGCAGGGCGTTGTAATCTTTGCCGGAGATCCCGGATACGAACAGGTTGGGATCATAACTTGGGCTGGAAACCATCGCCAGGATCCCTCCGTCACGGGGATCCATCGCGACCACCGCACCACGTCGCCCGTCCAGTAGGCGTTCGGCGTGTTGCTGCAGACCCAGATCCAGGGTCAGGTGCAGATCTTTCCCTTGTTCCGATGGGGTGGCACTGACCGTCCGGACGGTGCGTCCACGGTTATTGACCTCCACCTCCTGCATGCCAGGTTCGCCGTGCAGCAGGTGTTCATAGAAGCGTTCGATCCCCTGCTTGCCGATATTGCGGGTGGCCGCATAGCGGGCCCGCTGTCCCTCCATGTCGAGGCGCTGTTGATCCGTGTTATTGATCCGGGCGACATAGCCCAGCAGATGGGTCAGGCTAGCCGTGTGAGGATATTGACGCTTGAGGCCAGCTTCGACGTAGAAACCGGGGAAGCGATGCTGATTGACGCTGAAGAGTGCGACCTCTTCTTCACTGAGCTGGTTGATCAGGGTCTGAGCCTTGAAACGGCGTGAAGTGCGCAGGCGCTGTTCAAACTGCTCGCGGCGTGCATCATCCAGGGGAAGGAAGCTGCTGAGTTGATCGAGTTGCCCTCCCATATCCTTGACCTGCTCGGGGATCACTTCGAGCGAGTAGACGGGTTGATTGTCGGCCAACAGGGTGCCGTGGCGGTCATAGAGCAGACCGCGATTGGGTGCAACGGGGATCAATCGGATCCGGTTGTCGTTGGAGCGAGTCTGGTAGGTGGCGTGATCGTTGATCTGGATGTTGTACAGATTGACCAGCAAAACACTGATTAAAGCGATCACAAAGGCAAAGCCCACTATGGCTCGGCGGGTGAAAAGTGCCGCCTCGGCGGCATGGTCCCGAAAGGCAACCCGTTGCTTAAAGCGTCTCATTCGCGGTGATATGGATGGTTGTTGTTGATGCTCCAGGCCCGGTACAAGCTTTCCGCCATCATCACGCGCACCAAGGGATGGGGCAGCGTGAGATTGGACAGGGACCAGCTTTGCTCTGCCGCCTGTTTGCAGGCCGGAGCCAGCCCTTCCGGACCACCAATCAGGATCGCCACATCTCGGCCATCCATCTGCCAGCGTTCCAGTTGCCTGGCCAGCTGAGGTGTGTCCCAGGGCCTACCCGGGATATCCAGAGTGACGATACGACAACCTTGCGCCGCCGCCAACATCGCTTCACCCTCTTTTTCCAGGATGCGAGCGATATCGGCGTTCTTACCCCGTTTTCCCGCAGGGATCTCCACCAGCTGCAGCGCCATGTCCCGAGGGAAACGGCGCTGATATTCGCTAAAGCCTGTGGTGATCCAGTTCGGCATTTTGGTGCCGACGGCGATCAACTTGATTTTCATGGCTTAGTGCTTCATGAATTATTCTGGGCGGGCTGCCCAGAGTTTTTCCAGTTGGTACAGATCACGGGTCTGCTGCTGCATGACATGAACGATCACGGATGAGAGGTCCACCAGGGCCCACTCACCGGCGTCTTTTCCTTCCATGCCCAGGGGAATGTGGCCAGCATCTTTGGCATCGACGTAGACATTTTCGGCAATGGAGCGTACGTGAGTCTTGGATGTCCCGGTGCATACCACCATGAAATCGGTGACATCACTGCGGTCGGAAACGTCCATCACTACGATGTCGCGGCCTTTCATATCTTCAATCTTTTCAATAACAAAGTCTTTCAGTTCGGAAGCTTGCACCGAAGTTACCTCTATATGGGAATTCAACAAAGCCGCGCATTATAGCGGTTTGTGGCCTGCGCCACCATCGGCGCGGGGGTAGAGCCGGTGTCGCTCAATATAGGCGACCACTTGTGGCGGCAACAGGAAGTGTGGCAATTGACCCAGGTTCAACTGCGCACGAATTGTACTGGAGGCGATCTCCAGCTGGGTGACTGGCTGCAGCCAGATCCCGCCTGCACCCTGTTGATGCAGTTGCTGTGGGTGGCTTAGACGATGATCGGCAAGCCATTTTTGTGCTGGGCTGTCGTCGGCCAAAGGGTGGCCAGGGCGGTGGCATACCACCAGGTGGGCCAGTTCCAGGATCCGCTTTGGCCGGTGCCAGCGATGGAAACTGAGCAGCGAGTCCATGCCGACGATAAAACACAGGGGACGCTGTGGTTGTTCGGCCTTGAGCTCTTCCAATGTCTCCACCGTGTAGGAGGTGCGGTTACGACGCAGCTCCCGATCATCCACGGTCAGTCCATCACACCCCTCGACCGCCAGGTTGGCCATCTTCAGGCGGTGCTCGGCACCGACACCTGGGGTGGCTTTGTGGGGCGGCAGCTTGTTGGGCAGCAGGGCGACCCGCTCGAGCCCCAGGGCCTGCTTGACCTCGTAGGCACAGCGCAGGTGAGCATTGTGGATGGGGTCAAAGGTGCCGCCCAGCAGGCCGATGGCTGGTTTCATGTCATGGCTCCGGGCAGGGGCTGATACTGCCCATCGAAGCGGGCACACAGATCCGCCAACTGCAGCCACTGAGTGTCTTCGTCTGCTCCCCGGGCCTTGATCGCCAACTCGAGCTCACCGACGGCGGCCAGGGCCTGGGCGATCTGACGATCGGTCAGGCGTTGCATGACACCGGCATAAAGATTCTGTCGCTTGTCCCAGATCTTTTCCTGTTTCATGGCGGTGTTCTGGGGGGTACCGTTTTGACGGGCCAGGCTCAGGCGCCCCAGCAGGGTCAGCTCCTTGTTGAGTGCCCAGATCAGCAGGGTGGGCGCCGTGCCCTCCTGCTGCAACTGGCCGAGGATCTTCATCGCCTTGCCCATCTGTCCGGCCAGCAGGGCGTCGGCCAACTGAAAGACGCTGTAGCGCGACTGGTCCTCCAGCAGACGCAGCAGGGTATCGGCCTCGATCCTGGCGCCGTCGCTGATCAGCCCAAGTTGGGCCAGGGCCTGATCGGCGGCAAGGAGATTGCCCTCAAACAGGCTGGCAAAAGCGGTCTGCGCGTCGCTGGTCAGATCCAGCCGGTGGCGTCGGGCCCGATCACCGATCCAGCGTTGGTAATGGCGCCCTTCTGGGGTTAGCGCTTGGACGTAAAGTCCATTTTTTTCAAGGGATTTGAACCATTTGGTGCCGGTCTGCTCCCGCCCTGGCTTAGGCCCGTGGAGCAGCAGGAAGGTGTCGTCCTGGCCCTGAAGGGACTCGGCCAGCTCGGCCAGGGCGGCGCTGCCGTCTGTGCCAGGCTTGAGGGTTGGCAGTTCCAGTTCAATCAACCTGCGGCTGGCGAACAAGGACAGCGCCTGGGACTCCTGCAGCAGTCCCTGCCAGTCAAAGGGGGACTCCTGAACCAGGGAGAGGCGCTCCTCGACACCATATTGCCCCTTGGTGTTCATCAGGACCTGGCGCAGGGCGTCGCGGCACTCTTCCCGGATCAGCACGTCGTCACCCAGCACCATCAGGATTGCGGGCAGGGCGTTGAGCTGTCCGGCCAGGGCGCTGGCGAAGATCTTCATGATTCGATCCGGGTGGCTGCCAGGGTGCGGAGGATCCGCTCGGTGGCTTGCTGGCGCATCTCTTTGAGCAGTAGATCCAGCTCCCGGCTCTTGGCCAGTGCGGTGCGGGGATCGTCCAGATAGTCGCGCCGGATCTCAATGTTAAAGGGCTGGGGCTCCTGCTCTCCGACGGTAACATAGAAGCTGACGGAGTAGATGAGTTCATACTCCGCGACCTGACCTGAGGGAAACAGTGACAGGGTGGAGCGTTCGAGCCGGTCGTCCCCCAGGCGCAGGTTTGGCGCATCGCTGTCTTCCACCACCTGGATCCCGTACAGCCGAAGGCGGTCTTGCACCATGCGGTGCAGTTCGCCGTAGCGATCAGAGCTGGTCAGCTGGATCTGGGACAGTTCGTCGGGGATCAGGTAATCCCCCTGCAGACGAAAGCCGCAGGCGGTCAGCAGGGTGAGGGAGAGAAGCGCGGTAATGAGGTTTCGGATCACCACAAGGTTCCTCGGATAACACAGGATAAAAAGGCGCCCCGGGGGACGCCTTGCTGTTGCCTTAGTTGGCGACGATGTTGAGCAGCTTGCCCGGTACGTAGATCACCTTACGGACGGTTTTACCGTCGGTGAACTTCAGCACGTTCTCGTCGGCCAGGCCCATGGCTTCGACGGACTCCTTGGAGGCGTCGGCGGCCACGGTGATGCGGGCACGCACTTTACCATTGACCTGGACCACGATCAGCTTCTCATCTTCCACCATGGCGTCCTTGTCGGCCACCGGCCACAGGGCATCGTCCACGCTGCCTTCATGGCCCAGGGCGGTCCACAGGGCGAAGCTGGTGTGCGGAATGATCGGGTAGAGCATCACGGTCAGGGCATCCAGGGCTTCCTGCAACAGGGCGCGATCATTGTCGGACTCCTGAGGGGCCTTATTCAGCTTGTTCATCAGCTCCATCACCGCGGCGATGGCGGTGTTGAAAGTCTGGCGACGGCCGAAGTCGTCGTCCACCTTGGCGATGGTCTGGTGCAGGCTGCGGCGCAGGGCCTTCTGCTCATTGCTCAAGGAGGCCAGATCCAGAGCCGGCGCTGCACCCTTGGCGGTGTGTTCAAAGGCCAGTTTCCACAGACGCTTCAGGAAGCGGTGGGCCCCTTCGACGCCGGACTCCTGCCACTCCAGGGTCAGCTCTGGCGGGGCTGCAAACATCATAAACAGGCGTACGGTGTCGGCACCGTACTTGTCCACCATCTCCTGGGGATCAATGCCGTTGTTCTTGGACTTGGACATCTTGGTCATGCCGGTGTGAACCAGCTCGCGGCCATCCTTGTCGGTCGCCTTGGTGACGGCGCCCTTGGCGTCGCGCTCCAGGGTCACTTCGGTGGGGGCGACCCAGACACGCTGACCGTTGTCGCCAACGTAGTAGAAGGCGTCACACAGTACCATGCCCTGACACAGCAGGCGCTTGGCCGGCTCGTCGGAGTTCACCAGGCCCGCATCGCGCAGCAGCTTGTGGAAGAAGCGGAAGTAGAGCAGGTGCATGTTGGCGTGCTCGATGCCGCCGATGTACTGATCCACTGGCAGCCAGTAGTTGGCCTTGGCCGGATCCAGCATCTGATCGTCGGTGCCGACACTGGTATAGCGGGCGTAGTACCAGGAGGACTCCATAAAGGTATCGAAGGTGTCGGTCTCGCGGGTGGCTTTCTGACCATCGATGCTGGTCTCGGCCCAGGCTTTGTCCGCCTTGATTGGGCTGGTCACGCCGTCCATCACCACGTCTTCTGGCAGGATCACCGGCAGATCTTCAACCGGTACCGGTACGGTTTCACCGTTCTCCAGGGTGGCCATCGGGATCGGGGCGCCCCAGTAGCGCTGACGGGATACCCCCCAGTCGCGCAGACGGAAGTTGGTGGTCTTGTGGCCCTTACCCAGGGTGTCCAGCTTGGCGGCGATCGCCTCCAGGGCACCATCAAACTCCAGGCCGTCGAACTCACCGGAGTTAAACAGGGTACCCTTCTCGGTGTAGGCGGCTTCACTGATGTCCAGCTCGCCTTCCAGCGGCTTGATCACAGGTTCAATGGCGATGCCGTATTTGGTCGCGAACTCGTAGTCGCGCTGATCGTGGGCGGGAACCGCCATCACGGCGCCGGTACCAAAGCCCATCAGCACGAAGTTGGCTACATAGATGGGCACCTGCTTGCCGGACAGTGGATGGATGGCGAACAGACCGGTGGCTATGCCCTTCTTCTCCATGGTGGCCAGTTCGGCTTCGGCCACCTTGGTGTTCTTGCATTCGTTGATGAAGGCGGCCAACTCGGCATTGCCTTCGGCGGCGCGTTCGGCCAGCGGGTGACCGGCGGCCACGGCCACGTAGGTGACGCCCATCACGGTGTCTGGACGGGTGGTATAGATCGCCACGGACTCGTCAGACCCCTCGACGTCGAAGGTCATCTCGATCCCTTCGGAGCGGCCAATCCAGTTGCGCTGCATGGTCTTAACCATCTCTGGCCAGCCATCCAGCTGATCCATGTCGCTCAACAGCTGGTCAGCATAGTCGGTGATCTTGACGAACCACTGGGGAATGTCTTTCTGGATCACCGGGGTGTCACAGCGCCAGCAGCAGCCATCGACCACTTGTTCGTTGGCCAGTACGGTTTGATCGTTCTCACACCAGTTTACTGAGCTAACCTTCTTATAGATCAGCCCCTTTTTGTACAGCTCGGTGAAGAACCACTGTTCCCAGCGGTAGTAGTCAGGCTTACAGGTGGCCAGTTCGCGGCTCCAGTCGTAGCCAAAGCCCAGCATCGCCAGCTGGCCTTTCATGTATTCGATGTTGTCGTAGGTCCAGGGTGCCGGCGCCGTCTTGTTGTTGATCGCAGCGTTTTCGGCTGGCAGGCCGAAGGCGTCCCAGCCGATGGGCTGCAGGACATTTTTTCCCTGCAGGCGCTGGTAACGGCTGATCACATCGCCGATGGTGTAGTTACGAACGTGGCCCATGTGCAAGCGGCCGCTCGGATACGGGAACATGGAGAGGCAATAGAACTTCTCTTTGCCTTCCTCTTCCTTCGCGGTGAAGGTGTTATTCTCAGCCCAGTGCTGCTGCACCTTGGGCTCGATCTGTGCGGGATTGTATTGCTCTTGCATCGACACGTCTGGAGTCCACTTGAAATTTTGATTTCGGGCAGGGAATGGCCCATAAAGATCTGCATAGAATAACGCAGGAGCCGGATAAGCAACAACCAGGACTTAGCCGGATTTTGTCCTTTTGCTCGACTCATTACCCAAACTGGGGGAGGCGCCATGGATACCCGCAACGACGTATTGATCCGCAAATACGAATTTTTGCTTCAGGAGATGGAGCGGCGTTACCGACATGAGCCGGATCTGACTTTGGGACAGCTCGATGCGGTGCTCAAGGAGAGCCGGACCTTTGCTGCCATGGAGAGCGAACTGAGCGAGTCGGAGCTCGACATGGTGGAATCCTTCTTGCGCCGCGACTTGGCGGACTACGCCCAGCGCCATGCCCAGGATCAGTTTGAGGCGGAAGGTGACAGCGTCTTCACCCTAGGACTGGAGAACACCGTCTGGCGCTGGTTGTCGGAGATCACCGATCGCAGCCAGTTGGAGTGGCATGAGCTGGGTGAGGAGTTGCGTCATCACGGGACCTATGAGGCGGGTGAAGTCGTAGGGCTTGGGGAGTTGGTCTGTGATAATTGCGGTCACAGCATGGCTTTTTTCCATCCCACCGAGCTGCCGGCGTGTCCGCACTGTGATGGGATCCGCTTCTCCCGCCGCCCCCTGGAGCCTTGAGCACGAGCGACGACAGCTTGATTCCATAATACCGTTTGAGAACGGCACTAGGCGTTGTTAAAGCCGAACTGTGATAGAGCCGGTTGTCCAGAGGCGCGTCGCGGTTACGGGGTTGTTTGTCTTCTTGTTTGTTGTCTTGTCATGTGACTCAGATAGGTTTTTTTTAAGGACCGTACTACGAGCCTGCTTCTGTGGGCTGATAACCTCGAGATTGTTCCAGCGCCGACCCCTTGTTATACCTAAGTGTTCATTGGTGTTTGCCGCAAGAGGGTGTGTATGAGGTATCTGGCGAGTCAACCCCGACGATGGCGCTTGTTAGCGTTGCTGGTCTTGTCAGCAACGCTAACAATGGCGTGCAGTGACACTAGTACCTCGGGTGAGGATGGCGGCGTGCCGCCAGTGGATCCTGAACCCCCGCCAGTCGATCCCGGGCCAGATCCAGACCCAGACCCAGACCCAGACCCAGGCCCTGATCCTGGTCCAGATCCTCAGCCTCCGACCGGTGGGGATGGGGAGTACGACTGTGATATGAGCGATGCACTGCCTATCATCCCTTGCTCTGTAGGCTATGGGATGGACACACCTGCTGGCAGTGGTCGTCACGAGACTACGCCTAACGCCACCGTCTATAAGGTGACCACCTTGGCCGACAGTGGAGACGGTTCCTTGCGCCAATGCATCGATGCCAGTGGTCCTCGGGTGTGCGTGTTTGAAGTCAGCGGCTACATCGATCTCAACAATCGGCTGTCGATCAATAATGACTACATCACCATCGCGGGCCAGACGGCCCCCAGCCCAGGCATTACCCTGCGCGGCCACACCCTGAGGATGGAAGCCAAGAATGTGTTGATCCAGCACATTCGGGTGCGCCCCGGTGACGATCCGGAAGGGCCCAAGCCCAGTGAGCGGGACGCACTGCTGGTGATTGGCAGTGACTCAGACGAGAGCCGCCAACCAAGGAATGTTGTTTTGGATCACCTGTCAGTGAGCTGGGCCATCGACGAGAACTTCACCACCAAATATGCCGTTTGGGATGTGACCGTCAGCAACAGCATCATTGCCGAAGGCCTTAACTACAACCTTCATGCCAAGGGTAAACACTCCAAGGGACTGATGATGGAGTCCTATGACATGCTGGTGTACCGCAACCTGATCGCTCACGTGGATGACCGAGGCCCTCTGGATGTGTCGCCTCGCAGCATCGTGGCCAACAACCTGGTGTACAACACGGCTCAAGTGGGCCACAGGATCTGGGGGTTGCACGAGCGTGGTTATCATGACGGTCAGGTGCGTTTGTCCACCACCATCAACAATGTACGGATCCCTGGAAAGGATACCTACGATGGCGATCAGTGGGTGAAGCTTCAGACTCGCCGAACGGGTTCCAAAGTCTATATCGAAGGAAATTTGTGCGGGGATTACAGCAACAGCGATTGGCCCTGCGTTTATGTGAATACCGAGGGGGCGGATGCCTTCCGTGTCTCTGAGCCACCCTTGAGGATCGATGGGCTGGAGATCTTACCGGCACAGGACGTGGAGGCTTCGGTTCTGGCCAGTGTCGGGGCCAGGCCCGCAGATAGGGACTCTCTGGATGAGCGATTGATCAATGATGTGCGTGATCGGGCTGGGGAGATCCCGGACTGTGTCGGCCCCGACAATATTCGCTATCCCTATGGGCGGGTGATCTCGGCCGGTGCCAGCAGCATCAAGGTGAAGGCCCAAGAGTGTGACAGCTCCAAGGAGGGGCATCAGGGACGGACACTCTACATCACCGAAGGCAAGGGAGCTGGGCAATCTCGCAGCATCAGCTCGAAAAACAGCTGTAGCGGTGACAATGAACTGAGCCTTTCAGTCAGCTCTGGCTGGGACACGGTGCCGGACAGCACTTCCATGTATGAGATAGAGGTGGATTGCAGCAACAATGCCGACGGCTGGCCCGTATTGGCGGAAAACCGGTGGACACTGCAGGTGCCGGACAACTACAACGAGATCATGCCATCGGGTTATACCCGCCTCGAGGAATGGCTGCACGGTTTCTATGAGCTGGTGGAGTGAAGGCCGGTGAATCTCATCCACTCAGTGGGCTATGGGTGACTGGGGCTGGGTTCGGCGGAATGTGTTGTGGGGGGTCTCGGCGGTTGAGCCTGGGCCGATTGGGTGACATAGCAGTTTCGTCCACGCTGCTTGGCCAAGTACAGCATTCGATCGGCTTCGTCGACTAAGTTCTGTCGGTCGAATGGATGTGCTGCCGTGGCCGTATAAAGGCCGAGACTGATGGTGATGTGTGGGGCGGTTGGGGAGTACGCGTGAACAATGCCTGCCTGGCGGATCGCATTGAGGGCTTTCTCCGCCAGCATCTCTGGTTTGTTGGGACGTTCGGTAAGGATAACGAACTCTTCCCCCCCATAGCGAAACAGGTGGTCATCGGCGCGTCGGGTCACACCCTTGAGCAGTTGGGCGACCTGTCGGAGGCATTCGTCGCCCTGAGGGTGACCATAGTTATCGTTGTAAGCTTTGAAGTGATCGATGTCTATCAGCATGATACACAGTTTGTCTTGATGACGGCATGCCTGTGCCCAGAGCCGTTCAAAACACTCATCGAAATGGCCTCGGTTACTCACTCCTGTCAGGGCGTCATGGCGTGAACGATGCATGCTGGCGGCCAAGGCAGACATCAGGCCATTGAATGCACTGGCCATTACATAGCACTCCTTGGGGCCACTGGCAGGGAGGGGGGTTGCCCAGTCCTGAGTTTTGCGCATCTTGTCGATATGCTCTGTCAGGGTCTTGAGGGGCCGACGCATGACCCAAGCCGTTCCCAGAGTAAAGAGCAATAACAGACACAGGGTCAGGGCGTTGGAGACCAGGATGGTATTTTCCACCGATTTGATCGAGTCGGTGGCGGTGACTTTCGGTTCTAACGTGAGCAGTTGGTACTGCTGCCACGGTGGCAGGAGAGGCTGAACAAAGCTGAGCCAGTCCGGATCCGTTTCATTGATTCGCTCCTGACTCCAGTAGAGATCGGAGCTGGCCATCAGGACCGGCTGTAACTCGGTATCCAGTAAGCCCAGATCCCGGCTGGCTCGATTGAGCTTGAGTGTGTGCATGAGATCGTCTCTGGGATACTGGATCACCACGCTCCCTTCGCCCATACCCTGGATCAGGATAGGGGTGACGATGCGCAGCCCCTGAGGATGGAACTGTTGAAGAGGCTGGCCCTGCTCGATCACGGGTACCACCCAGGGTAAGAAGGAACTGGCATCCCAGTTGGCGAACAACACCCTGCCTTTGTAATCGGTCACGCTGAGGCGTCCCCCTTGCCCTGGCAGTTTGACTGAGCGGACCAAAAGATCCAGATAGTGACGACTGCCGATGACATCGATCAGGCCATTGATGAGCATCTGATTGTTGGCCAGCAGGGTGGCAACATCATTCAGTGCATTTAATTGCTCACTGATCCTGATTGCATCGGTAGCGGACTGCTTTTGAAGATTAATCTCTGCATTGTTGAGTAGCTGCTTCAGGGAAACTTTATGCAGGATCAGCCCAGATAAGCTTAGGACCAAAAAAGCGATGGGCAGGACTTGGATCAGGGCATAGCCGATCAGCGGCAGTGGAGGACGTATCCGAGTTTCTGAGTGCATGTTAAAGGTTGCCACGCAGAGCTTTGAGGGTGATCAGTTGGTAATTTAAGGGGGTCAGCGCCTCGTGATTGGTGGGGTCGAAGGGGCGTTCATAGTATTGAAACAGACCTTGATAAGGGGGCAACTTGTCCATCTGTTCACGGATCTGGTTCCGATCAGCGGTGCCAGCCAGTTCGACGGCTTGGGCCAGCAATTGGAGCAGTTCATAGCTGTGCAGGCTCCCCATGGCGTAGATCCGTGATAGGGCTTGTTGGCAGTCGGGGTAGAGTTGGCAGTAGTCGTCCACGAAGCGCTGCTGTTTAGGGGTAGTGGGGGGGATGATCTGGTGCCAAGTATTGAGAATATAGAGTTCATTCTCTACGGGAGAGGCGGGGAGCTCGTGAACCAGATCTCCCGAGGCGATCCCCCAATGGGCAAAGATGGGCGGGGACTGGGGATCATAGAGCGCCTCATCAAGGATGTATTTTCCCTCTTTTGCATTCGCCACCAACAGGATATGGTCTGCACCACTTTGCTTGATTTGACTCAGGACTGTGGTGAACTGGGTTTCCCCCCAGTTGAAATAGTGAACGCTGGCTGGTCCCGCCCCGTGCTGCTGTAGGGCCTCTCGGACCGACTTTTCGTTTGAGCGCCCCCAACCTGTATTCTCAAGTAACAGAGCAGGGCGAGAAAATCCTCGCTCCTTGGCCTTGTCGAGCAAAAAGGGGGCAGCCCATTGATCACGGATTGACAGGCGATAGATAAAGTTGGGTTGGTAGTCGTTGTCGGTGATCGGCGTTCCAGCAGCCCAGGGGACCAGAAACAGAAGCTCATTGTCGTGGATGAGATCTAGCTCGGCCAGGATCACGGGAGTGTGGACGCCGCCCAGTACGGCAAGCAGGTTGGGCTGTTGTGCGAAGGCAAGGAGGTTGTCGCGACCACGTGCCGGGTTGCCCCGGTGGTTTTTGCTGAGTAACTCAATGGGCCGGCCCAGGAGACCTCCCTGATCATTGATCTGTTTTATTGCAACCTGTGCGCCTCTTTGGATAGCGATGCCAGCAGGACCCGCGCTGCCAGTCAGTGCTGTATCCAAGCCGATGTAAAAAGGAGGGGCAGCATAGGTGCTACAGGTCAAAAGGGCGAGAAAAACCCCGTGAGCAAATTTGAGCATGTCTTGTCCCTATCCTTGGGCAACTCTCAATCCGTTGTGTTCACTATAGCAATATGTCAGGCAAGAATGAAAAAACGCCGGAGAATTCCGGCGCTTTGGGCGTTTGACCTTAAGATCAGTCGATGCGCTTGTACTTGACGCGGTGGGGCTGGGTGATGTCGATCCCCTGCTCCTTCTTCATCCAGTCGGCGTACTCATTGAAGTTGCCTTCGAAGAAGTTGATCTTACCCTCATCGCGGTAATCCAGGATGTGGGTGGCGACGCGGTCGAGGAACCAGCGGTCGTGCGAGATCACCATGGCACAGCCAGGGAAGTCCAGCAGGGCGTTTTCCAGGGCACGCAGGGTTTCGATGTCCAGATCGTTGGTCGGTTCATCGAGCAGCAGCATGTTGCCACCGGCCTGCAGCAGCTTGGCCAGGTGCAGGCGACCCCGCTCACCCCCGGACAGCTCGCCGACGCGTTTCTGTTGATCTGAGCCCTTGAAGTTGAAACGACCCACATAGGAGCGGGACGGGATCTCAAAGTTGCCGATCTTGAGGATATCCTGACCGCCGGAGACTTCCTGGAAGACCGTCTTGCTGTTGTCCATGCTGTCACGGAACTGGTCGACGGACGCCAGCTTGACGGTATCGCCCAGGGTGATGGTGCCGGAGTCCGGTTGCTCCTGACCGCTCATCATGCGGAACAGGGTGGATTTGCCGGCGCCGTTCGGGCCGATAATGCCGACAATGGCACCTTTGGGAACGGAGAAGGACAGGTTGTCGATCAGTACCCGACCGTCGTAGGACTTGGTCAGGTTTTCAACCTCCAGTACCTTGTCACCCAGGCGCGGACCCGGTGGGATAAACAGCTCGTTGGTTTCGTTGCGCTTTTGGAACTCAGAAGAGTTCAGCTCCTCGAAACGCGCCATACGGGCCTTGGACTTGGCCTGTCGACCCTTAGGGTTCTGGCGCACCCACTCCAGCTCTTTCTGGATGGACTTCATCTGGGCCTTTTCCTGGGCGGCTTCCTGCTCCAGGCGTTGCTCCTTCTGCTCCAGCCAGGAGGAGTAGTTACCCTCCCATGGGATCCCTTCACCGCGATCCAGTTCCAGGATCCAGCCAGCAGCGTTGTCCAGGAAGTAACGATCGTGGGTAATGGCGACGACGGTACCTGTGTACTCGACCAGGAAGCGCTCCAGCCAGGCGACGGATTCGGCGTCCAGGTGGTTGGTGGGCTCATCCAGCAACAACATGTCCGGCTTGTCCAGCAGCAGGCGACACAGGGCGACACGACGACGTTCACCACCGGACAGGTTACCGACATTGGCGTCCCATGGCGGCAGACGCATGGCGTCGGCGGCACGCTCCAGGGCATTGTCCAGGTTGTGGCCATCTTTGGTGGCGATGATCGCTTCCAATTCACCCTGCTCCTTGGCCAGGGCGTCGAAGTCGGCCCCTTCCTCGGCGTAGGCGGCGTACACTTCGTCCAGGCGGGTCAGGGCGTTCTTGACGTCGGAGACGGACTCTTCGATCACTTCGCGCACGGTTTTGGTCAGATCCAGCTGAGGTTCCTGAGGCAGGTAACCGACGTTGATCCCGGGCTGTGGACGGGCTTCACCTTCGTACTCGGTGTCGACGCCGGCCATGATCCGCAGCAGGGTGGACTTACCGGCACCGTTGAGGCCCAGTACACCGATCTTGGCGCCAGGGAAGAAGGAAAGGGAGATATCTTTAAGGATATGACGCTTAGGTGGGACAACCTTGCCCACGCGCAGCATGCTGTAGATGAATTGAGCCATCTGGAACCTGCAATTGAAAAAAGAAACCGAAATTTTACCCCAAGTGGGTGGCTTTGGCTGCCCCCTTTATTGACAAGAAAGTGCCAAGGGAGTGGCTGCCATCCCTTGCAGACTCGAAATAACTTTCGTCACGGAGCGACAGGGCTTTCGCAAACCACTCGGCGAAATGAGAAGCACTCCTGGCTGTAACATTTGACGTCAAAAAAACTGAATTTCGGCAAAAAAACGAGACTCGCAGCAACCTTTTCCCTCCATTGCATTGATAGACTGTGCCCACTTTAAATATGAGTTAATGGGATGCATTCGCATTTGAGTGTGTTCCCGAACGCTGAAGCTGAATAGAGTTGTAGGGCAAGTCTGCATGAAGATCACCAAGATGAGTTTGGTCAGTGTCGCTGTCGCCAGTGCACTGACTGCACCCGCCACCCTGGCCGAAGAGGTCGGCGCCAAGACCCGCAAGAATGTGGAAGTGATGGTGGTTTCCGGCTCACGCCTTGAGCAGAGTCTGGACAGTGTCGCGGGCTCCGTTGTGGTGATCGACGAAGAGGCGATCGCCCGTAATATGTCTACCGATTTTTCCTCCTTGTTCCGCACCGAAGCGGCGGTGGATGTTCGAGGCGGTGCCGGTAAGCCGACCTCGGTCACTATCCGTGGGATCGGGGGCAACCGGGTGATGATGGTCAAAGATGGGGTACGGGTGAATAACCAGTACGCCTCGCCTCTTGGTCCGGGCGCCGAAGGCACCGGCCGTGGCCTGACCGAGGTTGAGACGCTGAAGCAAATCGAGGTTGTTAAAGCCGCTGCCTCCACTATATACGGCTCAGATGCCCTGGGTGGTGTGGTGGTCATGAATACCAAGGATGCGGCCGACTACTTGCGCGGTGATAGCACCTATACAGCGGTGAACGCCGGTTTTACCGGACTGAACAACGAGTGGACCTCAGGCTTTACCGGCGCTGCCGCCTACGGCAACTTTGAGAACCTGCTGACCGTTCAACATCGCGATGGCGAAGAGCAGCAGAACTACGCGAATGACCTTGCAGACAGTGAATTGGTTAATAACAGTATTCTGTTTAAAAGCAAATACCTGCTCAATGATTACACCAATATTCAGCTGACCTTGGATTATCTGGATCAGCGTTTGGACCGCTGGGAACAGAAATTTGATAAAGATGGGGTGCGTGAGGAAGATCGTGATATCGATCGCGCGACTCAAGCCTTCAACAGTTCCCTGCGTTTACGTTCTGATAAGGGCACCATTTTGCACGATGATCTGGATATCGTGCTTTATTACGGATTTACCGATCAGAACGAGCACCGAGACTACCATGGTGTTGTCGATGGCGACCGTGCGGGCATGACCCAATTCCGTGACTATGACTTTGAAGAGTCTCGGATCGGCTTGGCCAGTGCCTTTGGTAAGTACCTTGGTAACGACAGCTACGGACACCAGTTGACCTTTGGCCTGGACGTCGAAAACTCCACGATGAAACGTCATCGTACCTACTACACACCGGGCAAGAATGGAGAGTGGATAGGCGAAGACCAGTTTGCCTTTGCCGATACCGACAGCCTGCGTGTGGGCTTTTATATTCAGGATGATGTTCATCTGTTGGACGGCAAGCTGAATGTGATCGCTGGTTTGCGTTACGACTATTTCCGTAATACCCCGGATGCGGATATGGCGCGGGATGCCATCGGTGATCGTGAGGACTTTGACCCGGCTAATTGGGAGCGCATGAGTGATGGCTTCTGGTCACCCAAGCTGGGGATGATCTACCACATCACGGATGCGGTCAGTGTTTACGGTCAGTATGCCTATGGCTACAAAATGCCGACACCGGATCAAAAGTGGGGCGAGTTGGAGATCCAGGATGGCCGTATGCCTTTCCCGGTTGTGATCATGCCGAACTATGATCTGGAGTCGGAAGAGTCCCATACACTCGAGATTGGCGTGCGTGGTAACCACAGCAATACTTCCTATGAACTGACCGGTTTCTACACCCAGGCCATTGATTACATCGATTGGGAGTTTATCGATGCTCCATTGTGTAATCCGGGTTATTTGCCGGGTTACGGTTTCGATCGCTGTGAGGCGGGCAAGATGGATCCCGTCGTTGCATTGCAGTACGAGTACGTCAACCGTGACAAGGTCGAGATCTACGGTTTCGAAGGCCAGGTCAACCATTGGCTGACTAACGATCTGGAGCTTTGGGGGAACATTGCTTACACCTATGGCAAGGATCATAATGGTGAATTCCTTAACAGTGTCAGTCCTTTAAAGAGCTCTGTTGGGGTGAACGCCTATGCCAGCATTGCAGGAATGCCGACCACCTTTGGTGCCGTAGTACGTATGGCTTCTAAGATGGATCGGGTTAAAGACATGGAGCTGTTGTCTGAGACCTGTTATGAAAGCAGCTTCCCAGGTATGCCTGAGCTGTGTGTTGGTGGGGATCAATACAATGTCGTGTACCAGACGTCTGGTTATGCTGTGATGGACACAACCATGAGCATGGAGCTGACACCTAACTGGCAAGTGCGCGCGGGTGTGTTCAACCTGTTTGACAAAGAGTATATCGAGTACGCTGATGTCGCGGGTCAGTCCAAGTACTTGATGGAGAACATGGGGGCTCCGGAGAGCAACTTTACTCAGCCGGGTCGCTACTTCAACCTCACTGTTAAGTATCAGTTCTAAGCAGCAGATTCTCTTAAAGCCGGACCTCGTGTCCGGCTTTTTTGCGTCTGTGGTTGGGGTTTTCCCGCCGGGATCACAGGTTCATCGATAAGGAACTCACTGAGGTTATCACCTCATTAGTGTGACAAGGGTCGCAAAGGGTTTGGGTAACGGGATTCAGTAGGTAGAATGTGGGGCCTCGTAAGCCCCTTTTTGTATTAACCGCCCAGGAGAGACGGATGTTCGAACGTAGCATGAATATCGCGGATTTTGATCCCGAGTTGTGGCAAGCCATGGAAGCAGAGCGTGAGCGTCAGGAACACCACATTGAGCTGATCGCCTCGGAAAACTACACCAGCCCACGCGTGCTGGAGGCTCAGGGCTCTCAGCTGACCAACAAGTACGCGGAAGGCTATCCGGGCAAGCGTTACTATGGTGGCTGCGAGCACGTGGATGTGGCCGAGCAACTGGCCATCGATCGCGCCAATGAGCTGTTTGGCTCCGAGTACGCCAACGTACAGCCGCACTCCGGCTCTCAGGCTAACGCGGCGGTGTTTATGGCGCTGCTGCAGCCGGGTGACACCGTACTGGGCATGAGCCTGGCCCACGGCGGTCACCTGACCCATGGTGCCTCAGTCTCCTTCTCCGGCAAGATCTACAACGCCGTGCAATACGGGATCAATGCTGATACCGGTGCCATCGATTACGATGAGATCCGTGCCCTGGCCAAGGAGCACATGCCGAAGATGATCATCGGTGGCTTCTCCGCCTACTCCGGCATCATCGATTGGGCCAAGTTCCGCGAGATCGCCGACGAAGTGGGTGCCTACCTCTTTGTCGATATGGCTCACGTGGCCGGTCTGGTGGCGGCAGGGATCTACCCCAACCCGGTACCTCATGCCCATGTGGTGACCACCACCACCCACAAGACCCTGGGCGGCCCCCGTGGCGGCCTTATCCTCTCCGCCATCGGTGATGAGACGATCTACAAGAAGCTGAACTCTGCCGTTTTCCCCGGTGGTCAGGGCGGCCCCCTGTGTCATGTGATCGCGGCAAAGGCTGTGGCTTTCAAGGAAGCCCTGGCCCCGGAGTTTGCCGAGTACCAGAAGCAGGTTGTGGTGAATGCTCAGGCGATGGCCGATGTGTTCATCAACCGCGGCTATGATGTGGTCTCCGGTGGCACTCAGAACCACCTGTTCCTGCTGGATCTGATCAAGAAAGACATTACCGGGAAGGATGCGGACGCCGCCTTGGGCCGTGCCAACATCACGGTGAACAAGAACTCGGTACCTAACGATCCACGCAGCCCCTTCGTTACCTCGGGTTTGCGGATCGGCACTCCGGCGCTGACTCGCCGTGGGATCGGCGAAGCCGAGGCCCGGGAACTGACCGGCTGGATCTGTGACATTCTGGATAACTTTGGCGATGAATCCGTGGTGGAGCGCGTCAAGGCCCAGGTCGTCGAGTTGTGTGCCCGCTTCCCGGTATACAAGTAACGGCCAGTTGTCGTAACGGTTTGACAGGAAAGCCCGCCACTCGGCGGGCTTTTTCGTAGCTAGCGGCTTACTCTCATTGGCGAAATTCGGTATTCTTGCGGGCAAGTTATGACACCACTGCGCAGGAGATCCTATGCACTGCCCCTTTTGTGCCGCTACGGACACCAAGGTGATCGACTCCCGGCTGGTGGCCGACGGCCACCAGGTGCGCCGTCGTCGCGAATGCCTCACCTGTAAAGAGCGCTACACCACGTTTGAAACCGCCGAACTGGTGATGCCTCGGATCATCAAACAGGATGGCACCCGCCAGCCTTTCGACGAAGATAAGCTGCGTCGCGGCCTGCAACGGGCGCTGGAGAAGCGGCCGGTGAGTACCGAGCGGGTTGAGCAGGCGGTGAGTAAGATCAAGTCGGCGCTGCGTGCCACGGGGGAGCGTGAAGTGGGCAGTGACATGCTGGGCAACCTGGTGATGGAGCAGTTGGCGACCCTGGATAAGGTGGCGTACATCCGTTTTGCCTCCGTATACCGGGCCTTTGACGATCTGTCCCAGTTTGGCGAGGCGATCGCCAACTTGGAAAAGCGTTGATGACCTCCGCTTTTTCGTCGCACGATGCGCACTACATGGCGCGAGCATTGCGCTTGGCAAAGCAAGGGCTGCTGACGACCCGACCCAACCCCAGGGTGGGTTGCGTGATCGTTCGGGACGGAGAGATCGTGGGGGAAGGCGCTCACCTCAAGGCGGGTGAGCCCCATGCCGAGATCCACGCCCTGCGCATGGCGGGTGAGCGGGCGCGGGGCGCGACGGCTTACGTCACTCTGGAGCCCTGCAGCCACCATGGGCGTACTCCGCCCTGTGCTCTTGCACTGATTGAGGCCGGGGTATCAAAGGTGATCGCCGCCATGGTGGATCCCAACCCCAAGGTGGCTGGACGGGGTATGAAAATGCTCAGCGATACCGGGATCGCCACTGCCCACGGCCTGTTGCAGACAGAGGCTGAGGCGCTCAACCCCGGCTTCATCAAGCGAATGCAGAGCGGCCGTCCCTATGTACGGCTGAAGCTGGCTGCCAGCGTTGACGGCCGTACCGCTCTGAACAATGGCGAATCCAAATGGATCACAGGCTCCGAGGCCCGCTCCGACGTCCAGCGTTTGCGCGCACAAAGCTGTGCGGTGATCACCGGAGCCGACTCGGTGCTGGCGGACGATCCGAGTATGAATGTTCGCTACGATGAGCTGGGACACTGGCGCGAGCGCATCGCCCTGGAGCAGCTGTTGCAGCCGCTACGCGTGGTGGTGGATGGTCGTGCTCGCCTGGCCCCGCCGCTCAAACTGCTCGACGGCGAAGGTCCGGTATTGCTGGCGGCCTGTGCCCAGTACCAGAACGCCTGGCCCGATGGGGTCGAGATCTGGCCCGGGCCGCAGGGTGGGGATGGTAAGCTGGATCTGCCGGCTCTGCTGGAGGAGCTGGGGCGACGGGAGATCAACGACGTGCTGGTGGAGGCCGGTGCCGGTTTGTGTGGCGCCTTTATGGCGGCCGAATTGTGGGACGAACTGGTTCTTTATCAGGCGCCGAAGCTGATGGGCAATCCCGCCCGGGGACTGTTGGCGCTGCCTGAATACACTCAGATGGCCGATTTGGCTCCATTGGAATTTAGCGATATTCGTCGTGTCGGGGCCGATCTGCGCCTGACACTGACTCGAAAGGAGCCGGAGAAATAGATGTTTACCGGGATTGTTGAGGCGGTGGGAACACTGCGAGATCTGGAAAAGCGCAGTGGTGATCTGCGTGTCACTGTTGCGACCGGGGCCTTGCCCCTGGGGGACGTTAAGCTGGGTGATAGCATCGCCACTAACGGAGTTTGCCTGACCGTGGTGAGCCTGGGCGCCGATCACTTCGTGGCAGACGTCAGTGCCGAGACCCTGGCCCTGACCAATTTTGCTCGTTACAGCGTGGGTCGTAAGGTGAACCTGGAGCAGGCTGTGACCCCAAGTACCCGCCTGGGAGGGCATCTGGTCAGTGGCCATGTCGATGGGGTCGCCACCGTCGTCAGCCGGGACGTAAGGGCTCGTGCCATCGAGTTTTGGCTTGAAGCCCCGGGCTCTCTGGGGCGCTACCTGCCGCACAAGGGCTCGGTGACCATCGATGGCGTCAGCCTAACCCTCAATGAAGTGGACGGAGCCCGTTTCCGCCTCACCATCGTGCCACACACCGCCCAAGAGACCACTCTAGTGGATCTGAAGGCCGGGGATCTGGTTCACCTTGAGGTGGATCTGCTGGCCCGTTATCTGGAAAAACTGATGCAGCCCCAGGCCGATCTCCCCACACCGGGCGGCCTGACGCTGGAAACCCTGGCCCGCAGTGGCTTTGTGAAGTAAGGAAAACACCGCTATGGCGCTCAACCGCATTGAAGAGATCATCGAGGATATCCGTCAGGGCAAGATGGTGATCTTGATGGATGACGAAGATCGGGAAAATGAAGGGGATCTGATCATGGCCGCCGAGGCGGTTACCCCGGAGGCGATCAATTTTATGGCCAAGTATGGTCGCGGCCTGATCTGCCTGCCCATGAGTGCGCAGCGCTGTGACACCTTGGGACTGCACCAGATGGTCAGTCGCAATACGGAGCAGTATGGCACCGCCTTTACCGTTTCCATCGAAGCGGCTGAGGGGGTGACCACAGGGATCTCCGCTGCCGATCGGGCGCGCACCATCCTGGCAGCGGTGGCCGAGGACGCCAAACCATCCGATCTGGTCCAGCCGGGTCACATCTTCCCGCTGCGGGCGAAGGATGGCGGTGTGTTGAATCGGGCCGGTCATACCGAAGCCTCGGTGGATCTGGCTCGTCTGGCTGGCTTTAGCAATGCCGCCGTGATTGTCGAGATCCTCAACGAGGATGGCACCATGGCTCGTCGCCCCCAGTTGGAGGTCTTTGCCCAGGAGCATGGGCTGAAGATCGGCACCATTGCCGATCTGATCGAATACCGTAACCTCAATGAGACCACCATCATTCGGGAAACCGAGTGCACCATGCCGACCCTTCACGGTGACTTCAAGATGGTGGCGTACCGCGACACCATTGACGATTTGGTGCATGTCGCCATGATCAAGGGCGAGGTGACCGACAACTGTCTGGTACGGGTACACCTGGGGGATCCGACCCGGGATCTGCTTAAATCGACCCTCAACGGCGTACCGACCTGGCCGCTGGAGAAGGCGATGGCCAAGATCAGTGAAGAGGGTGGGGTGCTGGTCCTATTGGGCCAAGAGCAAAGCAGTGAAGCCCGCCTGGCGCAGCTCAAGGCGCTGGCGGCCCAGCAAAACGGCACAGGCATTGGGGTAAAACGTAATCTGGAAGCGACCCGTACCGTGGGGGTCGGCTCGCAGATCCTGGCGGATCTCGGGGTACGCCGCATGCGTCTGCTGTCGAGCCAGAAGCGTTACCATGCGCTGTCCGGATTTGGCCTCGAAGTCAGCGAATACATCGAAGAATAAGACGATAGATCTGGCGCTAATTTTCCATGCGCTTGTGCTATCATACGGCAACTTTTCGGCCTGGCGACGGGCCTTGAGAATGAAATGGATAACAAAATGAACGTAATCGAAGGCAACATCGAAGCCAAAGGGGCTAAAATCGCTTTGGTGGTATCCCGTTTTAACAGCTTTATCGTCGACAGCCTGCAAGAGGGCGCAGTGGACACACTGAAGCGTTTTGGCCAGGTGAATGATGAAGACATCACTGTGGTACGGGTGCCGGGCGCCTTTGAACTGCCATTGGCGGCTCGCCGCCTGGCAGCGAGCGGTAAGTACGATGCCATCATCGCCCTGGGGGCGGTGATCCGCGGCGGTACGCCGCACTTCGACTTTGTCGCCGGTGAGTGTAATAAGGGACTGGCCCAGGTGATGCTGGAGTTTGATACTCCCGTGTCCTTCGGCGTATTGACCACCGATACTATTGAGCAGGCCATCGAGCGCGCCGGCACCAAAGCGGGCAACAAGGGCGGTGAAGCCGCCTTGGGTGCGCTGGAGATGGTCAATGTCCTAAACCATCTGGCCGAGCAGGCCTGATTGGAGAATTTTGTGAAGCCTTCCGAGCGTCGTAAAGCCCGCCAACTGGCGGTGCAGGCCATCTACTCCTGGCAGATGAGCGGTAACGCCATTGCCGATGTTGAACATGAGTTCCTGACCGAGCAGGACACCCAGGGTGCGGATGTTGCGTATTTCCGTGAACTGCTGACGGGCGTTTCTGCCCAAGTCGGTAACCTGGATGCCAAACTGAAGCCGAATCTGGCGCGTTTGCCTGAAGAGGTTGATCCGTTGGAAATGGCGATCCTGCGCCTGGGTGCTTATGAATTGATGCACCGGGATGATGTTCCTTACAAGGTGGCCATTAACGAAGCGATTGAGCTGGCCAAGGTCTTTGGGGCCGAGGAAAGCCACAAGTTTGTTAATGGCGTGCTGGATAAGCTGGCCATCGCCATCAACCGTTAAGCGACGGGTAGGACAAGGAGAACGGCCACATTTATGTGGCCGTATTACGTTATGGGAAGTGGAGAGTTTTCACTGATAAAGCGCCATTTCACTCGGCCGAATCAACGCAAGGACGTGCTCCTTGGGGTCGGTGATGATGGCGCGGTGTTGCAGGTTCCCCAGGGGAGTCAGTTGGTGGTGTCAACCGATACCCTGGTGTCGGGCACCCATTTTCTGCCGGAGATCGATCCGGCGGATCTGGCTTACAAGGCGGTGGCCGTTAACCTGAGCGATCTGGCGGCTATGGGGGCTGAGCCAGCCTGGATGACGCTGGCGATCACCCTGCCCGGTGCCAATGAGCCCTGGCTGGAGAGCTTCTCTGCCAGTTTGTTTGAGATCTGCCAGTACTATGGGGTTGCCCTGGTCGGCGGCGATACCACTCGAGGGCCCCTGAGCCTAACACTCACCATCCATGGCCATGTGCCAGAAGGTAAGGCTATGTATCGCAGTGGTGCCCGTGTGGGGGACTGGCTGTTTGTTACCGGGACGCTTGGAGATAGCGGTGCCGGTCTACGCTGTCTGACGGGGGATTTGGCACCTGGAGCTCAGTTCCACCGCACCTTCACCGAGCGTCACCTGCGACCACGTCCGCGAGTCCTGGCCGGAAGAGCCTTGAGAGGGATCGCGACCAGCCTTATGGACTTGTCCGATGGCCTGGCCACCGATCTGGATCATATCCTGACGGCTTCCGGTGTGGGAGCTGTGGTGGAACTCGATCGTCTCCCCCTGTCAGCCTCTCTGTTGGCGTGTATGGCGGTGGAGGATGCGCGGCGGATGGCGCTGTGTGGTGGTGAGGACTACGAGCTGCTCTTTACCGTTCCTGAGACGCAACGCAACAACTTGGCTAAAGCGCTGGCGGAAGCCGGCACGGATTATCACTGTATTGGTCAGATCACCAATGGTACCGGCATCGATTATCGGTGTGAGGGTCAGCCGGTTACGCTGGATCTGTCAGGTTACAACCACTTTAAGGATGCTTCATGAGTCGCTTCTCTGGGATCCGGATGACCAATCCGGTGCATTTCCTGGCCCTGGGGTTTGGCCTTGGCCTTGCCCCCAAAGCCCCGGGAACCTTTGGGACCCTGGCCGCATTGCCTTTCTTTTTCCTGATGGCCGGCCTCTCATTGCCGGTTTACCTGGCCATAGTGCTGGTGATGGGATTGGTGGGGATCTATCTGTGTGATAAAACAGCCAAGGATATGGGGGAGCATGATCATCCCGCCATCGTCTGGGATGAAGTCGTGGGGATGTTGATCGCCATGATCTGCCTGCCCGCAGGCTGGATCTGGATTCTTGCCGCCTTTATCGCTTTTCGCTTCTTCGACATTCTCAAGCCTTGGCCCATTAAACTGCTGGACAGGCATGTCCATGGTGGATTCGGCATCATGATCGATGACGTGCTGGCGGGGATCTTTGCCCTGGCCATTGTGCAGGGAGCTGCCTACTTGCTGCTTTGATGCTTCAGCGTTTACGAGGGCCCTGAAGGGCCCTTTTTTAGGCTCTTCGCACTTGCATAATGCAGCGTATGATCTAGGTGTCCGTCTGCGTCGAAGTCAGTTTCAGGGACGCCACAGGCGTGCGAACTTCGTGGGGCATAAAGTCCGTTTGTCCCGTTGGCGACGGCAACAATAGGGATTCTCCCGGCTGCACGCCCCGCTCTGATTCCCCTCAGCCTCCCGTCGGTGCTTATCCTCGTTCTCCCCCTTGCTACTGTGGTAGCGGCCAGGGTCGGTTTTATGACGGCGCAGTCTCTGCTTCGTCAAATCGAGCGGCTACGAGATCCCTGCCTATGGGGTAAAACCTTTGGTTTTTACCCCTGCCTTCGCTGGCCTCTCGGGCCCTTAACCTGGTATCACAGGGTGTCACTCAGGCACCTCCACGCCGGTGACGAAGTGTCGGCGCGCCAGTGATGGCAGCCCTTATTTAAGCGCGGCTTTTGCTGAACAAGCTAGCCTCAAAAATACGTGTGCGAATGAGCTCCCCACAAATCCGTGATGAAGCTTTTTTAATGCAGCAAAATGGGGTTGAATTGTGAGTTGCTCAACAAAGCTGTAATTAAATGTCGCCCTTGGTGGGATCGCTAACACCAAAGTGTGACAGGGATCGGGTTTTGGTGATTGAGAAATAAACTGTGCTTTTGATATGGTCTTTCTCAAACAAATGCTTGAAAGATAATTAAATACAAAGGAATAGTAATGAAAAAACTACTGCTCGCCGCTGCCGCTCTAACTCTCTCTTTTAATGCTTTTGCATCCAACGTAACCCCACAAATTGAAAAACGTATGAAGGGTGAAGTGCAGGAGATGGCCCAGGTGATGGACATCAGCAAGGCCCAGGAAAAGCAGATCTTGACGCTGAAAAAAGAGATGTACTTGGCTAACCGGGAGGCCAACAGTAAGTTTGGGCGCAGCAGCGACGAGGCAAAGGAAGCGCGCAAGGAGAACAATCGTCAGTACCGTGAAGGGATCAAAGCTGCGGTTGGTGTGAAAAACATGCAAGCCTTCAATAAACACCAGCGTACGAACAAAAAGTAAGCCCTTCTGAATCAGGCGGGGCCTAGTGCAAGGCGCCGTGCATCTGCCCAGGGATCCCCATCGCTATTGAGTGATGGGGATTTTTGTTTGGGTGAGTAAGGGCGAGTCGCCCAGCTATTTATCCGGGCAGACGATACTGTCCAATTGCAATGCCTATTCTTCGATGCCTATGCACTTAATATTAGGGTTACTCACCTTGCGGAAATGTAAAGTCATTTAAAGGTTCGGGTTGCGATCTTGTTGCGGGCGATTCGTGGCGAGTAATCTATTGAGGGTTTACGACAATATTAAGGAAGTGTTCCCGATGAAAAGTAAGCTCTATGCATGCTTGGCTGCTGTCATGCTCGTTTTTTCTGTAAACAGTTTTGCTGCGGAAGTCAGTGGGGCAGTAAAAAGTAAGTTTGAGTCCGAAGTGACTGAGATGGCATCGGTGATGGCCATCGACAAGTCGGTGCAGGATAAGATCTACAAGATGAAAGTTGACCTGTACCTGGCCAATCGGGCCACCAATGAAGAGTATGGAAGAGGCAGTGCAGAGGCCAAACAGGCACGTAAGGACAATATCAAACAATACAGCCAAGCGCTGCGTCAAGTGCTTGGGGAAAAGAACAAGAAAGTCTGGGATGCACACCGGCGCGCCAAGAAAAACAAGTGATGGCTGTTCCGTGAGCAGGCCCCGACAGTGTTCGGGGCCTTGGTGTTTATATTGGGAGTGCTCGGAGTTGCTGCTTGAGCCCAGGGGGCGGAGCTGGGCTAGTTTTCTTGTCCAATCTGAGCCTCAGGCAATAGGGGCTCCTCTTGCGCCATCGTTTCCCGGTCCGCCTTACTGATGTACTTCGGCTTGTTGCTGGGGTGGAGTTTTGCGTTGGCTTTCTTGGCTTTCTTCAGCAGCGTCTGCTTCACTTTTTTCTTTCGGTTCATAACCTGGCTCTGGTGAGGAGTGGCTCATGATGTCGAGCCGAATTATTGCTAAGGGTAGTGCCTTAGGCGCCGGTTTGGTCGCTGATACGGGTTAGGGACTGAAAAGAGCAGGGCCCATCGTTCGATGGGCCCTGTTTAAGTATCAGTCGCACCACATCTTAATGGTGGCCGTGACCACCGCAGCAGTCGTCGCCTTTGGCGCAGTTGCCGGATCCACCACAGCACTCATGTTCTTCGCCATGGTCGTGATTGCAACCGCCACCACAACCGCCAGCGCCGTGTACATGGCCGTGATTCAACTCCTCCTCGGAGGCTTCACGCACTTCAACCACCTCAACCTCGAAGTGCAGGGATTGGCCAGCCATGGGGTGGTTGCCGTCTACGACAACGGCGTCGTCTTTGACTTCGGTGACGGTGACTGGGCGCGGGCCCATGTCGGTCTCGGCGATAAAGCGCATGCCGGGCACGATGTCATCCACCCCTTCAAAAGCGGCCAGGGGGACATCCTGAACCAGTCCGTCTTCAAACTCGCCATAGGCTTCTGCGGCTTCGATATCGGCCTTGAACTGGTCACCGGCCTGCTTGCCGGTCAGCTGTTTTTCCAGTCCTGGGATCATGTTCTGGGCACCGTGCAGGTATTGCATCGGCTCGGCGCCAAAGGATTCTTCAAGCAGCTCGCCTTCGGCATTGCGCAGGCGGTAGTGCAGGGTCACTACAGTTTTGGCGTCGATGATCATCGGACGTCTCCAGTTGGGTAAAAAAGGGCATCTTAAGGGATGCGCCGGTTCCAGGCCAGGATCGGGTTATCAAATTCGGCTGCGTAATCGGCAGTCCCTGCTATAGGGATAAAAATCCGGGATATGCTGGTGACGGATCCGCTCCTGCAGGGTTTGCCAGTAGTCTGCCGTGAGCAGATTGGCATGATGGCGCATAAAGGCTTGGCGGACCTCGGGTTTGGCTAAGAGGAAGCGACCAAACTCTTCCGGAAACACATCCATGGGGGCGACTGAGTACCAGGGCTCCGCGGCCCATTCATCTTCAGGGTATCGGGGCTTGGGAATGGTGCGAAAGTTGCACTCTGTCATGTAGCTGATCTCGTCATAGTCGTAGAACACCACTCTGCCGTGTCGAGTCACGCCAAAATTCTTAAACAGCATGTCACCGGGAAAGATATTGGCGCTGGCCAGTTGTTTGATCGCCAGGCCATATTCGAACACCGCCTGCTCCAACTGATCCTCAGTGGCCTCATCCAGGTAGAGGTTGAGGGGGATCATCCGCCGTTCGACATAGAGGTGCTTGAAGATCACCTGGCTGTCCGTCAGCTCCATCTCGGACGGTGCGATCGCTAGTAGTTCCTCCAGCAGTTCGGGAGCAAAGCGTTTCCTGGGAATGGCAAAGTTACTGTATTCATGGGTGTCTGCCATGCGACCCACCCGGTCATGCTGTTTGACCAGCTCATACTTGGCTTTAACCTGGACCTTGTTGCTGTCTTTGGGTGGAGTAAATTTGTCCTTGATCACCTTGAACACCATGCGCAGGGAGGGCAGGGTGAACACGGCCATCACCATTCCCTTGATCCCGGGCGCGACCACAAACTGATCCTGCGTATTGGCCAAGTGGTGTAGGAAGTGACGATAAAATTCGGTTTTACCGTGCTTTTGCAGGCCGATGGCGGTGTAGAGTTCGGCGTAGCTCTTACCGGGTAACAGCTGTTTCAGGTAGGCGACCAATTCGGCGGGTCGGTCGGTCAGGACCATAAAGTAGGAGCGGGTGAAGCTGAACACCACGGAGAGATCCGTCTCCTCGGTCAACACCGCATCTATGTATAGACCCTGCTCGCCATGACGGATGGGCAGGGCCAGCGGCAGGCTTCCCTGGGTCCCCGTCAGGCGACCAACCAGATAGGCCCCCTTGTTTCGATAAAAGACGCTGTCAACCAGTTCGATGTGTTGGCAGTGATGGCGCTCCACCAGGGGGCCAAGTCGTTGCCACAACAGCTCCAGATCCCGCTCGAGATCCTCAAACGGGCGGATAAATCGTTTAGGGTTGAGCAGGGTTGCGATCACCTGCTTGGGTGTATTTCCCAGGGGCAGGGCCTGGCTGATTCGTTCGGGGGTGAACGGCGCCCTGGCGGGCGCGTCGCTCTGTAGATAGAGGTGTTGATTATCCAGCCCACGATGACGGAACAGGCGGGAGAAGACCGAGTTAAAGAAGGTCTCCGCCAGCTCTGCCTGGGGGTGCCCCTCGAGCAGTCGAGTGTAGGCAGTCTTGGTGTCTTGCCACAGCTGCGGTGAGATCACCGGCTTATCCAGCTGTTGGATCAGGGTTCGGGTCTGATCGCTGATCTGCTCGCTGTAGAGACGGATCCTGGCCTTTTGGGCATTTTGGATCTCCAGCCACTCTTGATGAGCGAAGCGTTCCCTGGCCTGACGGGTGATCCGGGTAAAGAGTCGGTAGTGCTTGTCGAAACCGGCGAGGATCCGATACGCCAGTTGAGTTGGGGTACAGCCTGTCATGGTGAAGCTTGTCATGGTGGAGCCTCCCTGCGGGTGCGTTTAATTCACCTGTTTCCTAGGCTAGTGCCCATCGCCTTGCTTCTCAATGGAAAAGCGCTAACCTTGGGCGCCAATGCGGAGGAGTGTATGGCACAGCTTTACTTTATTTTGGTCGCCCCGGCGCGGGGCGAGAACGTCGGGGCGGCGGCCCGGGCGATGAACACCATGGGGTTTGAGCGCTTGCGAGTGGTGGCTTCCAATGTCCAGCGCAGCGATGAAGCAAACTGGCTGGCCCATGGCAGTCAGCATATCCTTGAGCAGGCTGAAGGTTTTGATACCCTGGCCGAGGCGGTGGCGGACATGGATCTGGTGTTGGCCACCAGTGCCCGCAAACGGGGAGACAAGCGTCGTTTACACACGCCCTCCGAGGCGGCCCGTCATGTGGCGCAGCTGGGTGGCAGTATTGAGAAAGTGGCTCTGGTGTTTGGCTGCGAAGCCTCTGGCTTGTCCAATGCGGATCTGGCGTTGGCCGATCTGCTCACCACCATCCCCCTGGCCAACCCCTACCCCTCTCTGAACCTGGGACAGGCGATCATGCTGTACGCCTATGAGTTTTCCCAGGCCAGCCTGCCAATGGAGCCTGTGGCCGATGAGGCGCAGTTTGCGGCGCTCAAAGGACGTTCTGCACGCTTGCTAGACCGGCTGGAGGTGGGGGCGGAGGAGCCGTTAAGGCGCTGGCTCGCCGACAGCCTGGGTACCTTGAGCCAGAGGGATGTGGCAATGTTGCATCTGCTGATGGGGGATATCGAAAAAGCCCTGCTTTCAAAATAAACCTTGAACTTGGCAATCGGGATAGTTTGTCTTAGGGGCAGGGGGGTCCTTAAGAATCCTTTAATAACGCATGGCTTTTCCTTATGGGACAGATGGAAATCGTAATGATGTGCTCGGGGTTTGAGATCTGCCGTTGACATCCAGAGCGCCAGCGGCGAAGGTGTATAGCAATTCGACATAAGGAGCACAGTGTGCTTTCCAACATCCAGGGCTTTGGCCGTCAGATCATTATCGGTACCACCGGCACCACCACTACCATTGGTAGGTTGGGGGCGGGCTGACGATACCCTGGAGATAATAAATCCAAAACAACAAGCCCGCTCCCTCCGAGCGGGCTTGTTGGTTTTAGAGTCGGTTTGGAGCGTTCGGGAAAGGGAGTTAAGTAAATGAAAGTAATGAAGTTCGGCGGGTCATCTCTGGCAGATGTCGAGAAACTGAAACACGTTGTCTCGCTGGTCAGTGATGAGGCCACTCAGTTTCCCGTGATGCTGGTGGTTTCGGCACCCGGGGGCGTCACCAATGCCTTGGAAGCGGTCGCCCTGGCGGCTCGCTCGGGCCAGGCTCCTCAGCTGGAGTTGCTGGATGAGCGGATGAGTCAGCTGGAGGCGACCATCGGCAAGTGTCTGGACCCGTCGGCTCAGGCACAGTTGGCGGCACGCTTTGCCGAAGAGCGGGCTGCCCTGCTTAAGTTGGTGCATGGGGTTACCCTGTTACAGCGCTGTCCCGATGAAGTGATGGCGCAGATCCTGGTGACCGGAGAGCGGCTGTCCGTGGCGGCGCTTGAGGTGCTGTTCGCCCGTAAGTCCGTGGATGTCGGTGTGTTGGACCCCCGGGAGTACTTCCTGGCTAATGGTCCGGTGTTGGAAGCGGAGGTCGATATCGAGCGAAGCCGAAGCAAGCTGGCTTCACTGGATCTGCGGGCCCATCGCATCTGGATCATGCCCGGTTTCACCGCCCGTAACGGCGAAGGGGAAGTGGTTACCCTGGGACGTAACGGCTCCGATTACTCTGCTGCGGTGCTGGCAGCCTGTCTGCACGCGGACAGTTGCGAGATCTGGACCGATGTGGATGGGGTCTACAACGTGGATCCGCGCCTGATCAACGACGCTCACCTGCTGCCGGCCCTCAGCTACGAAGAAGCGATGGAGCTCTCCTACTTCGGCGCCAAGGTGCTGCATCCCAAGACCATTGCCCCCATCGCCCAGCACCAGATCACCTGCCGGATCCGCAACACCCTCAATCCTGCTGCGCCCGGAACCCTGATCCATGCCCGCACCACGCCCTCCAAGTCCTTGGTGAAAGCCGTCTCCAACCTGGACGATCACTGGATGTTCAGCGTGTCCGGTCCGGGCATGAAGGGGATGGTCGGGATGGCCGGTCGGGTGTTTAACGCCATTGCCGCCAAAGGCCTGTCGATCTCCTTGATCACCCAAAGCTCCTCCGAGTACTCCATCACCTTCTGCATTCCCGCCCAGGATGGGCTGGCCGCCAAGGCGGCGCTGGAAGCGGCCTTTGAGCTGGAGCTTAAGCAGGGCCTGCTTGAGCCCCTTGAGATCCTCAAGGATCAGGCGATCATCACCCTGATCGGCGATGGGATGCGTGCCAAGAAAGGCGTGGCAACCCGTTTCTTCCGCTCCCTGGCACAGGCCGGTGCCTCCATTGCGGCCATCGCCCAGGGCAGCTCAGAGCGGGCGATCTCTGCGGTGATCGAGCAGGATAAGGCGTCCGGTGCCCTGCGTTTGTGTCACCAGAACTTCTTCGACACCCGCCACTACATCGATGTTGTGCTGATCGGGGCGGGCAATGTCGGGGCGGAGCTGGTACGGCAGATCCAGAGCCAGCAGGCCAGCCTGTCCAAGCAGAACATCGCCATCCGCCTGTGTGGTGTGGCCAACTCCCGCAAGATGCAGCTCGATGCCAATGGTCTGGCACTGGATAACTGGCGTGACAACCTGCTGGCCCAGGGACAGGCATTGAACATGCCGGCATTGCTGGCCTTCGCTCAGGGGCAGGGCCTGGTAAACCCGGTACTGGTGGACTGTACCGCCGAGCAGAGTGTGGCGGATTGCTACGCCGATGCGCTGAAGGCGGGCTGGCACATCGCCACCCCCAATAAGAAAGCCAATACTGGCTCCATGGCGGTTTACCGTGAGCTGCGTGAGCTGGCCCAGGAGCACAAGCGTCAGTTCCTCTATGAGGCGAATGTGGGGGCCGGTTTGCCGGTGATCGACAACCTCCAGGGGCTGTTGCGGGCCGGGGATGAACTGCAGCAGTTCTCCGGGATCCTGTCCGGCTCCCTCTCCTATATCTTCGGTGAGCTGGAGGAGGGGGTTCCCCTGTCCGAGGTGACCGTTAAGGCACGGGAGATGGGCTTTACCGAGCCAGACCCTCGTGATGATCTGTCCGGCATGGACGTGGCGCGTAAAGTGCTGATCCTGGCACGCGAATCTGGCCTGGAGCTGGAGCTGGAGGATGTCGAGGTGGAGAGCGTGTTGCCTTCAGACTTTGACGCCAGTGGCGATGTGGCCACCTTCCTGGCGAATCTGCCCAAGGCCGATGCGGCGATCGCTGCGCGGATCGAAGCGGCTCGGGCCGAGGACAAGGTGCTGCGCTATGTCGGTGCGATCGATCAGGATGGACGCTGTCAGGTCAAACTGGAGGCTGTGGGTCGTGATCACCCCCTTTACAGCATCAAGGGAGGGGAGAATGCCCTGGCCTTCTACAGCCGCTATTACCAGCCGTTGCCTTTTGTACTGCGGGGCTACGGTGCCGGTGGTGCGGTGACTGCCGCGGGTGTGTTTGCCGACGTACTGCGTACCCAGAGCTGGCAGAAGGAGGCCTGATATGGAAGCTCGTGAAGCGGTTACCGTCTACGCCCCTGCCTCAATGGGGAATGTCAGCGTCGGGTTTGATCTGCTGGGGGCGGCGCTGTCCCCGGTGGATGGCACCCTGCTGGGCGATCGGGTCTCCATTGCTCCGGGCGATCAGGGCCTGGAGCTGCGCTGTTGTGGTCCTTTTGTCGACGTGCTGCCGCCGGATCCCAAAGAGAATATCGTACTGCGCTGCGTCGAGATCTTTATCGAGCGTCTGGGGCTGACGCCCAGCGGGTTGAGGATCGTTCTGGAGAAAAACCTGCCGGTAGGCTCCGGCCTGGGCAGCAGTGCCAGCTCCGTGGTGGCGGCTCTGGGGGCGGTCAACGCCTACTTTGGTGAGCCCATGTCCAAAGAGGCCCTGTTGCTGCTGATGGGGGAGCTGGAGGGGATGATCTCCGGTTCGATCCATTACGACAATGTGGCGCCGAGTTACCTGGGGGGGCTGCAGCTGATGTTGGCGGAGCGTGCCCAGAAGTTGCCGGGTTTCGACAACTGGTATTGGGTGGTCGCCAACCCGGGGATCACCCTTTCCACCGCCAAGATGCGGGCCTTGCTGCCTAAGCAGGTGGATCTGAGTACGGCCCTGGTGTTTGGTCAGCAACTGGCGACCTTTGTGGACGCCTGTCACCGTCAGGATGAGCAGACGGCCTTGTCCGTGCTCAAGGATGTGGTGGCGGAGCCTTATCGAGCGGCCCATATTCCCGGCTATCAGGTTGCCAGGGAAAAGCTGACTGAGCTGGGCTGTCCCGCCATTGGGATCTCCGGCTCCGGCCCCACCCTGTTTGCCGTGGCCAGCAGCCTCGAGCAAGCCCAGGCGGCGGCCGACATTCTAAAACAAGACTATATGCTCAATGAGCGTGGCCTGGTGCGTGTGTGCCGCCTGGCCGAAGACGGCATTCAAGTATCGAAAGGGGAAGTGAAGTAATGGAGTTGTTTAATCTCAAGGTGGCCGACGAGCAGGTGAACTTTGCCCAGGCGGTACAGCAGGGACTGGGGGCCGAGCAGGGCCTGTTCTTTCCTAGGCAGATCCCTCAGTTGGTGCTGGATGAGGCGTTCTGGCAGGGCGACTTCCTGAGCCGGGCCGAGAAGGTGCTGGGCGCCTGGCTGGCTGAGGAGCTGGGTCAGGAAACGGTCAGTAACCTGGTGCGTGATGCCTTTGGCTTTGCCGTTCCCCTGGTGGCGGTGAACCCACAGCAGTATTGCCTGGAGCTGTTCCATGGTCCCACCCTGGCGTTTAAGGATTTCGGTGCCCGTTTCCTGGCTCGAGCCCTGAGCCTGGTGGCCAAGGATAAGCCGATGACCATCCTGACTGCGACCTCAGGTGATACCGGTGCGGCGGTGGCCGATGCCTTCTATGGCCTGGATAACATCAATGTGGTGGTGCTCTATCCCGATGGGGGGATCAGCGAACTGCAGGAGAAGATGTTCTGCACCTTGGGTAAGAATATCCACACTCTGGCGGTGAAGGGCAGCTTTGATGACTGCCAGGCCCTGGTCAAGGCGGCATTCTCCAATGCCGAGCTCAAGGCGCAATACGGCTTGACCTCGGCCAACTCCATCAACATCGCCCGCCTGATCGCCCAGATCTGCTACTACTTTGAGGCGCTGGCCCAACTGCCAGCGGCCCAGCGGGACAAGGCCGTCTTCGCGGTGCCGTCCGGTAACTTTGGTAACCTGACGGCGGGGATGCTGGCCAAGGCGATGGGCGCGCCCATCAAGCGCTTTGTCGCGGCCACCAACAGTAACGATACGGTTCCCCGTTACCTCGAGAACGGTGTGTGGCAGCCCAACCCGGTATTTGCCACCCTGTCCAATGCCATGGATGTGACCAGCCCCAACAACTGGCCTCGGGTCGAAGCCCTGTGCGAGTTGCAATCCTGGCCCCTGTCCGAGCTGGCGGCGGAAATGGTGGATGAAGCGCAGACGCAAGCCCGAATGAAGGCGATGTACGGGGAGGGCTACCTGTCCGAGCCCCATGCGGCGGTGGCCAGCGAAGGTCTGGTTCGACAGCTCAAAGCCGATGAGATCGGGGTATTCCTCGGCACGGCCCATCCGGCCAAGTTCCAGGGTGCCGTTGAGGAGGTGTTGGAGTTGGAAGTGCCCCTACCGCCTGCCTTGGCGGCCGTGGTGGATAAGCCGATCCTCAGTGAGAAGCTGGATGCCAGCTATGAAGCTTTGGCGACCTTCCTGCAGCGTGCGCTGTAAGGACCATGATCGAACCTGAAAACGGGGAGCCTGGTGGCTCCCCGTTTTTTTAGGGGGCAGGGCAGTTGCCTGATCCATAGAAGATGGTGAAGGGTTAAGCGGCCCGGTCCCGCTGCAGGCTGCGCAGCCAATCGATCTCATCGCGCCAGAGGGTCTCGTCGATGGTCTCCAGCACCAGAGGGATCCCTATGGTTGCCGGGTGGTTCATCAGAAAGTGAAACAGGTCGGTGCCTATCTCTCCCTGGCCCAGGCTGTGGTGACGGTCTACCCGGCTGCCGAGGGCGGATTTGGAATCGTTGAGGTGCATGCCTTTGAGGAAAGAGAGCCCAACGGTGCGATCGAGTTGAGCAAAGGTGGCTTCGCAGGCAGTGGTGGAGCGCAGATCGTAACCGGCGGCGAAGGTGTGACAGGTATCGAGGCAGATCCCCACCCGGCTCTTGTCTTCCACCCGCTCAATGATCTCGGCCAGCTGTTCGAAGCTGTGTCCCAGGTTGCTGCCCTGGCCGGCGGTATTTTCGATCACGGCAGTGACACCCTGGGTGGCGTCCAGGGCGAGGTTGATGGACTCGGCAATGGTGGCCAAGCAAGCGGTTTCACTCACCTTGCGCAGGTGACTGCCGGGATGGAAGTTCAGCAGGGTCAGGCCCAGTTGTTCGCAGCGCTGCATCTCGTCGATGAAGGCGTTACGGGAGCGCTGTAGGGCGTCTGCCTCGGGGTGACCAAGATTAATCAGGTAGCTGTCATGGGGCAGGATCTGCGCGGGGCTAAAACCAAGACGCTCGCAGTTGGCCTGAAAGAGGTCGATATTTTTTGTGGTTAAGGGCTTGGCTTCCCATCGTCGCTGGTTCTTGGTGAACAGGGCGAAGGCGTTGGCACCGATCTTGGCGGCGTTAAGGGGGGCGTTTTCGACGCCACCACTGGCGCTGACGTGGGCACCGATAAAGCGTGGAGTGTGCGACATGGGATCTCCTGATGTGATGCTGGGATGGTACGGCGACACGCGGATCTGGGCAAGCAGGGCTGAGCGATTGGTCAGCTCGGTTTTTTCCTTCTAATCTGGCTTTTCTCCCTGCTAGGGCTTGGGTATGCTGGCGGGTTATCGCAGTTCAGGAGTTACCCATGACGATCCAGAATCAGTGGCAGCGGATCCTTGGCCCCCTCAAGCAGGAGCCCTATTTCCAGGAGATGGTGACGCGGATCGCCGCCTGGCGCCACGAAGGACAGGTGATCTATCCGCCCGAAGAGTGTGTGTTTGAGGCATTTCGTCGGACTGATCTCGATCAGATCAAGGTGGTGATCCTGGGCCAGGATCCTTACCACGGCCCTAATCAGGCTCATGGCCTGTGTTTCTCGGTGCCAGCGGGGGTGAAGATCCCCCCATCCTTGGTTAATGTTTACAAGGAGCTGGCTCAGGATATTCCTGGGTTTGTGATCCCCGATCATGGGTACCTGGGGAGTTGGGCCGATCAGGGGGTCTTGCTGCTCAATACCGTGCTGACCGTCAATGCCGGGCAGGCCCACTCCCATGCCAAACTGGGATGGGAAACCTTTACCGATAAGATCATTGAGCAGATCAATGCTCAATGTGAGGGGGTGGTATTTTTGTTGTGGGGAAGTCATGCTCAGAAGAAGGGGCAGGGGATTGATCGCAGTAGGCATTTTGTCTTATCGGCGCCCCACCCCTCGCCCTTATCGGCGTATCGGGGGTTCTTTGGGTGCCGCCACTTTTCACAGGCTAACACCCTCCTGCGGCAGCAGGGAAAAGCCGCCATTGATTGGCAGCCGGTTGCTCCGGCGTGAGTTGATGGGGATCATGGCGGGGATAGGGGAAGCCCTGCATGCTGGCTAAAGAGCTATTCTTACTCAAATAAAGAAAAAATGGTGACCCTATGTTGGCAAGGATCCACACAGACCATAAGCACATCAGCAAGTTGTTAGCTTTGCTTGAGCGTAAGGCGGAGAAGCTGGAGCGTGGTGAAGAGGTCAGTTTGTCTCTGGTGCGGGACGTGATCGATTATCTTCAGCGCTATGCAGATCACAGTCACCATCCGCTGGAAGATATTCTCTATGAGTACTATCTGGACAAGGTGGGCGAAGACGCGTCGGTGAATCGTCTGGCACAGGAGCATCAGCGCTTAAGGGAAGTGACTGATCAGTTGATGGATACGCTCAATATGATCCTCAACGATGCCGTGGTTCCAAGGGACCGGCTGATCGCGGATCTCAAGGAGTTTGCCGCCATCCAGCGTGCCCACCTGGCGCAAGAGGAAAAGCATGTCCTGCCTAAGTTGGAGCTGGCCCTGGATGATCATGACTGGCGCTTGTTGCAACAACAGGTCGCCAGTAAGTTGGTGGACGATCCCCTCTTTAGTGAGAAAGGCGATCGGGAGTATGAAGATCTTCGAACTTACCTGGGTGAGTTGGGTGAGCTCTAGCTCACGTGTTTCCAAGGATTAAAAAGAAAGCCCCGCGATGCGGGGCTTTCTGGCTTTTACACGTTGAGGAGGTCATCCTCAAGATCGAAACAGAAATCGATATCTTCAAGCTCTTTGCGTAGCCTTGCGCGCTCTTTCAGGGCTTCAATCTCGCGCCATTTACGCTTTTTACTGCCCCGACGAGTTGGCTTTTCGACAACGCTACCTTCCGGTGAACCGTAATCCAGTCTTTCCATAACACTCTCCCCAACGTGTATTTCCCTGCTTGCAGAGCATAATTAACACGGCTGAAAAAGAGAATGCAACAAAAATGTTACCTGAGTGACTGTTTTTGATTACGGTTTAATTTTCCCTCGACGCAGTAGAGCAATCAGTTGGTTGGTTGAGCTGTCCTGGGCAAAAGCTGGTGCATCGGACTCAATTTCATTCAGCACAGCGTCACCCAGCACCTTGCCCAGCTCCACGCCCCATTGGTCGAAGGAGTTGATGTCCCACAGAGCACCCTGAACAAAGGTACGGTGCTCGTAGAGGGCGATCAGGGCACCCAGTGTCGCGGGCGTAAGGCTATCCATCACCAGGGTATTGCTCGGACGGTTGCCTGGCATCTCCTTGTGACGGGCCAGCACCTCCAGTTCACTGTCCGACAGTCCCTTGCCAGCCAGTTCCGCCTTGGCCTCATCCAGGGTCTTGCCCTGCATCAGGGCCTGGGCCTGGGCCAGGCAGTTGGCAGCCAGCATATTATGGTGGCGACCCAGTGGGTTGTGGCTCTGCAGTGGCAGGATGAAATCTGCCGGGATCAGGGCGGTGCCTTGGTGCAATAACTGGTGGTAGGCATGTTGGCCGTTGGTGCCTTCGCCGCCCCAGATCACTGGGCCGGTGCGATGCTCAACCGGATTGCCCGCTTTATCTACGCTTTTGCCGTTGCTCTCCATATCCAACTGCTGAATATAGGCGGGCAGGCCGCGCAGGTAGTGATCATAGGTGAGGACCACCTGGCTTTGGGCATCGAAGAAATTGGTGTACCACAGGGAGAGCAAGCCCATCAGGACAGGCATGTTCTGCTCTAATGGGGCACTGCGGAAGTGCTCATCCATCGCTTCGGCGCCTGCCAGCAACTGTTCGAAGTGATCAAAGCCAACCGCCAGGGCGATGGGCAGGCCGATGGCTGACCACAGGGAGTAGCGTCCGCCTACCCAGTCCCACATGGGGAAGATGTTCTCGGCATCGATCCCGAACGCCACGGCGGCCGGAACGTTTGAACTGACGGCCACGAAGTGGGCCGCGACATCGTCTTGAGAGGCACCGCTGCGCAGGAACCAGTCCCGGGCGCTTTCGGTGTTCGCCAGGGTCTCCTGGGTGGTGAACGACTTGGAGGACATCAACACCAGGGTGGTTTCCGGATCCACCTTTTTCAGCTTCTCGGCCAGGGCGGTGCCGTCGACGTTGGCGACATAATGCAGGCGCAAGCCCTGGGCATAGGGGCGCAGGGCCTCGGTCGCGACCTTGGGGCCCAGGAAGGAGCCGCCAATGCCAATGGCGATCACATCGGTAAAGGCCTTGCCGGTGTAGCCGGTGCGCACGCCATTGTGTATCTGCTCGACGAAGGCTTTCATCTTGGCCAGGGTCGCTTGGATCTCCGGGACCACATCATTGCCTTCGGCCAGGATAGGCGCATTACCACGGTAACGCAGGGCAGTATGCAGGACGCTGCGCCCCTCGGTGTTGTTGATGGCATCGCCGGTAAACATGGCGTCACGAAGTGCTTCCAATTTGCCTTCACGGGCCAGGCTGAACAGGGCCGCCAGGGTGGCATCATTGATGCGGTTTTTGGAGTAATCCAGCAATAGGCCTGCGGCCTCAACGCTGTAGCGCTGCGCCCGGTTGGGATCCGTAGCGAAATCCTGGCGCAGGGATTGGGTCTCCAGCGATTGGCGTTGCTGTTTGAGGGTTTGCCAGCTTGGCAGTTGGGTGAGTGCGGTCATGATTTTTGTTCCAAAAGTACGCCCGGGCGCTTGTCCCGGGCGTGGGTCAATCCGTGGTCAGGTTCACAGGCCAAGGCGTTGGCGCAGCATGGTCTCCAGCTTGCCCTGATCGATGGCGAAGTTGCGGATCCCCTCGGCCAGTTTTTCGACGGCCATGGGATCTTGATTCAACTCCCAGCGGAACTGAGCTTCGGACAGTGGAGCCGGGCGGGAATGGATCTCACCCGTGTAGTTCAGCTCGGCGTTGACCTCGACCTCAGTGTTGCTCAGCTCTTCGAGCAGAGCTGGGCTGATGGTCAGGCGGTCACAGCCTGCCAGAGCCAGGATCTCACCCGTATTGCGGAAGCTGGCCCCCATTACGACGGTGTCGTAGCCATGCTTCTTGTAGTAGTTGAAGATATGGCTGACTGACTGTACCCCTGGGTCGTCTTTCCCTTGATACTCTTCGCCGCTCTTGGCTTTGTACCAGTCGTAGATCCGCCCAACGAACGGAGAGATCAGGTAAGCGCCAGCTTCGGCACAGGCGCGGGCTTGGGCAAAGCTGAACAGCAGGGTCAGGTTACAATTGATCCCCTCCTGCTCCAGTTGCTCTGCGGCACGGATCCCCTCCCAGGTGGAGGCCAGCTTGATCAGGATCCGCTCTGGACCGATGCCTGCTTGCTGATACAGGCGGACCAGCTTACGCGCCTTTGCGATGGAGCCTTGTGTGTCAAAAGAGAGTCGGGCATCCACTTCGGTGGAGATCCGACCTGGAACCAGTTTTAGGATCTCGACACCGATGTTGACGGCCAACTTATCTGCGGCATCGTCCAGTTGGGTGGTGGGATCCTGGCTTTGCGCTTTGGCCCAATCGATGGCGTCCTGGATCAGGCTATCGTATTGGGGCAGTTGTGCTGCTTTGAGGATCAGGGAGGGGTTGGTCGTAGCATCCTCCGGGTGATAGAGGCGGATCGCCTCGATATCGCCGGTGTCGGCCACGATGGTAGTCATAGATTTCAATTGATTAAGTGCATTCGCCATAGGGATCATTCCGTTACTGTCTGGCATCGCCATGCGAGATTGAGCGTACCATTAAAGGGGATTTGTTCCTTAAAGCCAACCGCTTAAGTAAATAAATTACACAACCGGTTGAATTTCCTGGTTACAATTAAGTAAAAATCACTTTAAGGATAAATTGATCGTAACTTTACGATCCGGGCGATTGGCCGAAGGTTTGGCTCCAGCCTCTCCCCAAGTGACGGTATTGAGCCGTTCCTCATCGATACCATAGTCATCAACCAGTCTGGCTTCCACTGTCTTGGCGCGCTTGAGCCCTAAGACGCGGTTGTAGTCGTTTTCCCCTTTGCCGTCGGTATGACCAATGATCTCTGCCTGACTGTCAGGGTGCTTGGTTAGAAACCGAGCGATCGGCTTTAGTTTCACGATTTCCTGTTCATTAAGTTGTGCTGAGTCAAAGTCAAAATAGAGTGTCGTGGCTGGTGGAATAGGCGGCGTGACAGCGGGCTCAGGCGCAACGACGGCAGGGACAACCGCTGCTGCCACTGGCGCTGGGCGAGGTTTACTGCCGAATCGATAGGTGCCCTGTAGGCCCCAATAATGCGCATCGGTCAGGTTAAAGCGGTTGGCGATCTCCATATGGTGGAAGTGACGGTAGCGAAAGCCCACGGACCATTGGGATCCCAGTGTGTAGTCCAGCCCCGCGCCGTAGTAGAGGGCCAGGTCGTCCTCATCGAATTGAGCCGTATCGGTTGTGATCTCCAAGTCATACCAATAACCGCCCACTTCCCCAACCAGATCCAATACATCCAACACCGGGCTTCGAGCGGTCAGGCCAAAGCGAAGACCTTCGCCTTTGGTATCTCGAGACTCCAATGCGGTGGCCCAGTTTGCTTCCCCTAGATTGGTGTATCCCAACTCCAGACCAAGATGGCGAGAGAACTGCCAGCCACCATAGATATCCCAAGAAAAGTCAGTATCGTCACACTCAGTGATGGTGCCGCGATCACCAGGGCACACACCTGCCCAGTTGGACTGGCCCAGTCCGATCCCCACATACCACGGGGCCTCATCGGCGTGACTGGTCGTGGTGGAGAGTAAGGGGATCAGGCCCAGTAAGAGGATCCTGTGTGGTTTCATATTCAGACTCCCTGCTGTTCTCATTTTTCGCGTGTCGCAGACGCGACGATGCACACTCATAAGCGTAGAAGCTTCCTTAGAAACGCGTTAATAATTCAGAGCGTTGTATGGCTTTTGGTGGCAGCTGGTGGCTTTTGTGTCACTGGTGCGTGCTGAACTTGTGATCCCTGTGTCGCTTTGGTGTCGCTTTGGTGTCGCGTGCAGTCGTTGGGTGTTGCGGCGGGTGCTGGCGCGGGTTAACTGAGTGTTGCCAAAGTGGTTGACTGTGATCTGGATCGTGCGTGCCGGGAAGCGGGGTATGCTAAGGTGCCCGCCTGTTGTCAGTACGGGCAGCCATAAAAGTGGCCGCGAACTAGAAGAAAAGTGAGACAAACGGCTGACAACCGGCAGGGAATGGCCAAGAAGTTTGGTAGGGAAGTTGATGATTGAGCCACTTAAGGAATGTCTCCGCATTCCTTAAGTGCCCTATAGAAGAACTGACAATATGCTTGATGCTTTTTTCGCGCCCATCGAGGCGGTTATTGATGCGATGAACGGCCTGCTCTGGGGCAAAGTTCTAATCTTTGTGCTGGTCTTTGCTGGTCTGCTGTTTACCGTGATGACTGGCTTTATCCAGTTCCGTCGCCTCGGCCACGGTGTGAAGCTGGTGAAAGAGGGTCGTAACACCACCGACGGGATCTCCTCCTTCCAGGTGTTCTGTACCTCCATGGCGGCCCGTGTGGGCACCGGCAACATGGCGGGTGTGGCCGTGGCCATCACCGTGGGTGGCGCCGGTGCCATCTTCTGGATGTGGCTGATCGCCCTGCTGGGTATGGCGACCGCGTTCATTGAGTCCACCCTGGCTCAGGTCTACAAGGTGAAGGGTGACGACGGGATCTACCGCGGTGGCCCGGCTTACTACATGGAGCAGGGCCTGGGTAAACGCTGGATGGGCTCCCTGTTCTCCGTACTGCTGATCATCGCCTTCGGCTTTGCCTTCAACGCCGCTCAGTCCAACACCATCGCCGATGCGGTGAACACCGCCTTTGGTATCGATAAGGCGCTGCTGGGTCTGCTGATCGTAGCGGCCAGTGCCTACATCATCTTCGGTGGCCTGAAGAAGGTGGCCAAGGCCTCTGAGCTGATCGTCCCTGTAATGGCCGTCGCTTACCTGCTGATCGCTGTGATCGTGCTGGTGATGAACATCACCGAAGTGCCAGCCGCTCTGGCGTTGATCTTCAAGTCTGCTTTCGGCCTGGAAGAGGCTGCTGGTGGTGTGATTGGTGCTGTTATGGCCGGTGTGGCCCGCGGTCTGTTCTCCAACGAAGCGGGTATGGGCTCTGCGGCCAACATCGCCGCCTCTGCTACCCCGAACCCGAACCACCCTGCGTCCCAGGGCTTCGTCCAGATGACTGGTGTGTTCGTCGATACCCTGGTGATCTGTACCGCCTCTGCGGCGATCATCCTGCTGTCTGGTGTGCTGAATGATCCACAGGGTCAAGGTGGTATCGGCCTGCTGCAGCTGGCGCTGACCAATGAACTGGGTGGTTGGGCTTCCTTCTTCCTGGCCTTCGCCATCATCCTGTTCTGCTTTAGCTCCATCATTGCCAACTACAGCTACGCAGAAACTAACATCAAGTTCCTGACCAAGAGCAAGGCCGTACTGACCGGCTTCCGCGTTGCGGTTCTGGCCATGGTGATGGCGGGCTCCGTGGCCTCCCTGAACCTGGTGTGGAACTTTGCGGATGTGTCCATGGGCCTGATGGCGCTGGTGAACATTGCCGCCCTGGTGATGCTGTCCAAGGTAGCCATTGCGGTGATCAAGGATTACGAAGATCAGCTTAAAGCCGGCAAGACTCCGGAGTTCAATGCGGGCACCGTTGCCGCACTGGAAGCTCAGCTGCACTGTGACACTTGGAAAGACGCCGAGCAAAAGCCGGTTTTCGAGCGTTAATGACAGCTTGCCTGCGTTTGTTATGAATTAGCGAATGAGGCAATCGAAAGCCGCGTTCCCCTTAACTGGGGGGCGCGGTTTTTTTGTGTCTGTGCCACTGATATATTGAAGCTTCATTCGATGGAACCCTTTCAAGGAGCTGTGTATGTTGGCGGTGATCTCCCCGGCGAAGAATTTGGATTTTGATACGCCGGCGCACATCGATGCGTTTACTCAGCCGGCCTTGCTGGAGCACGCCGAAGCCCTGATCACCACCTGCCGGCAATTGACCCCGGCGGATCTGGCCAGCCTGATGAAGCTGTCGGATAAGCTGGCGGGACTGAATGCCGCGCGCTTTGCCGATTGGCAGCCTCCCTTTACGCAGGACAATGCCAAGCAGGCGGTGCTGGCCTTTAACGGTGATGTCTATACGGGCCTGGATGCGGGCACGCTCAACGCGGAGCAGTTAGCCTATGCCCAGCAGCACTTAGTGATTTTGTCGGGCCTGTACGGCCTCTTACGTCCCTTGGATCTGATCCAGGCCTATCGGTTGGAGATGGGCACCAAGCTGGCCAATGGACGAGGCAAAGATCTCTACACCTTCTGGGGCAGCATCATTACCGACGCGCTCAATCAGGCCCTGACGGCACAGGGCGACAACGTGGTCGTTAATCTGGCTTCCAATGAGTATTTTAAGTCGGTGAAGAAGCGCGAACTGGAGGGGCGGATCATCACCCCGGTATTCAAGGATCTGAAGAACGGCCAGTACAAGATCATCAGCTTCTATGCCAAGAAGGCTCGGGGGATGATGGCACGCTTTATGATCGAGCAGCAGCCCCAGAGCCCGAAGGAGCTCGAAGCCTTCGATTACGCGGGTTATCGCTTCAGTGAGGCGGACTCGAGCGAAGATTCCCTGGTGTTTCTGCGGGATGAACCCGTCTAGGCGTAAAACCTTTGGTACTTTAAAAGGCCCTGAGCTCCAGGGCCTTTTTGCTGCTCAGTCACCAAGGATCTCGGGAATAGGGGGTATTTGGTTTATTTCCAAGCTTCTGAACGGAAGCTCCATGATGCGCAGAATGGCGACCTGTGGCCTATCCCGGTCATGAGCATGCTGGACATTCCTGGACGTTGAACCTGGGCTCAGGGGGCGCCACTGACCCTCTATTGTGGTCAGTCAGGTAGGGGCCCAATACCGAGGCTACCTATTCCGGAATATCCCTTGCAATGCTGGTGTGGTGGCGTTGCGTCTTCAGGGGGTGTGGACTGAAATGGTGGGCCTTGGCCCTCTTACGAACCTATATCGGCTGCTGATCGGCAGGTGGATGATGCAACGCCTGATCATCAAGTGGCGGGGCCTGGGGCATTGCGTTCGGCACGGATCAGCGGATGCTCAGGGTGAGGGGGCGATGAGGGGGAAACAGACATAAAAAAACCGGCCAGAAGGCCGGTTTTTACTAAGCAATGTCAAAGCAATAATTACAGAGCTTTGATTTGCGCAGCCAGGCGGCTCTTATGACGAGCAGCTTTGTTCTTGTGGATCAGACCTTTGGTGGCCATGCGATCCAGGATAGGCTGGGCAGCTTGGAAAGCTTCGGTAGCAGCAGCTTTGTCGCCAGCGGCGATAGCAGCAATTACTTTCTTGGTGTAGGTGCGCATCATAGAGCGACGGGAAGCGTTGTGCTGACGACGCTTTTCGCTGGTGATGGCACGCTTCTTAGCAGACTTGATGTTAGCCAAGTGCAAACTCCTAAAAACGGTGCAGTCTGGATTCTTACAAGGGTCGCGAATTTACTTATTTCAGCCCGGTTTGTCAACGACAATGAGCAAATAAGCGCCAGTTCTAAGAGCCGGTGACCAAATTTGGCCTTTCGCAACCCATCTAGTTTAAGATGGGGCGAAATTCTAGCAGCATTCCCGCCTCGGTGACAGGGGGCGCGGTTTTTTTTTGTCTTCCCGTCTTGTGGGGGTGGGCCAGGTCCCATCTTTTGTGTGTTTCAGGGGTCTTTTTTGAGCAGAAAACTTGTTCGCTCCGGCTTGATCGTGAGTGCCATGACGTTGATCTCCCGTGTACTGGGGCTGGTCCGTGACGTGGTGGTGGCCAATTTAATGGGGGCTGGGGCGGCGGCCGACGTGTTTTTCCTGGCGAACAAGATCCCCAATTTCCTGCGTCGCCTGTTTGCCGAAGGAGCGTTTGCCCAGGCGTTTGTGCCGGTATTGACCGAGTATCAGCAGAAGCGCTCTCACAGCGAGGTGCAGGAGCTGATCGCCCGGGTCAGCGGCACGCTGGGGCTGATCGTGACTGTGGTGACCCTGGTGGGGGTGATAGGCTCTCCGGTGCTGGCGGCGCTGTTTGGCACCGGCTGGTTTGTTGCCTGGCTCGGTGGTGAGCCGGAGGGGCAGAAATTTTTGCTGGCTGCCTTGATGCTCAAGATCACCTTCCCTTACCTGTGGTTTATCACCTTTACCGCGTTGGCTGGGGCGATCCTCAACACCCTGGGACGCTTTGCCGTGGCGGCCTTTACCCCGGTCTTTCTCAATATTGCCATCATCGCCTGTGCCCTGTGGTTGTCGCCCCAATTGGCGAAGCCTGAGCTGGGGCTGGCCTGGGGCGTATTTATCGGGGGCCTGGTGCAGTTCCTGTTCCAGATCCCTTTCCTGCTGCGTACGCATACCCTGGTACGCCCCCGTTGGGGCTGGTCTCATCCCGGGGTGGTAAAGATCCGCACCTTGATGATCCCGGCGATGTTTGGCGTCTCCGTCAGTCAGATCAACCTGCTGTTTGATACCTTTATTGCCAGTTTCCTGATGACCGGATCCATCAGTTGGCTCTACTACTCCGATCGTTTGCTGGAGTTTCCCCTGGGCCTGTTTGGTATCGCCATCGCCACGGTGATCCTGCCAGCGCTGTCGCGCAAGCACGCCGACGCGGATCCAAGCCAGTTCGCCAAAACCCTGGATTGGGGCATGCGCTCGGTGTTGTTGTTGGGGATCCCGGCGATGCTGGGGCTGATGGTATTGGCTCAACCCATGCTCATGGTGCTCTTTATGCGTGGTGCCTTTACTGTTGCCGACACCCAGATGGCGACCATGAGTCTGTTGGCCTACGCCTCGGGCCTGCTCAGTTTTATGCTGGTGAAGGTGCTGGCACCGGGTTACTACGCCCGCCAGGACACCAAGACCCCGGTGCGTTACGGGATCATCGCCATGGTGGCGAATATGGGCTTTAACGTCGTGCTGGCGATCCCCTTTGGTTATGTGGGGCTGGCACTGGCGACCTCTGCTTCGGCCACTTTGAATGCCTACCTGCTCTACCGAGGCTTACGTCGGCAGGAGGTCTTTAGCCTGACCCGGGACAGCCAGCTGCTGATCAGCAAGATGATCCTGGCCGGCGCTGCCATGGCTGCAAGCCTGTTATGGCTGTGCCCCCCTGAGGCTCAGTGGCTGGCATGGGACACCCTGGAGCGGATCGTTCGGCTGTTTGGCTATATCGGCCTGGGGGCGCTGATCTACCTAGTGAGTTTATTGCTGCTGGGGATCCGTCCCAATCGGCTAAAGAGCGCGTGAGCTTGGGGGAGTGGCCCGTTGCGTGAAAAATGAGCTGAACCAATCGTTTTCCCTGTGATGGGGTACTAGGGTATAATCCGGCGATTTTCGAAGCAAAAGATGTGCGGCTGAGCCATGGAGTTGATCCGAGGTATTCACAATCTGGTGGAGCATCACCGGGGTTGTGTCCTGACAATAGGGAATTTTGACGGCGTGCATCTGGGCCATGCCGCGGTGATAGGTCGTCTGGTCGAGGTCGCCCGGTTGCACGGAGTGCCCGCCACCGTGATGTTGTTCGAGCCCCAGCCTCAGGAATTTTTCCTTGGTGAGCGGGCGGCCGCTCGGCTGAGCCTGTTGCGAGACAAGCTGGCCCGGTTGGCTCAGCTGGGGGTGGATCGGGTACTGTGCGTGCGCTTTAATCGTGAATTTGCCCAGTACGATCCCGATGCGTTTGTGGATGATCTGCTGGTTGGTCGGCTCGGGGTTCGCTACCTGGTGGTGGGGGACGACTTCTGTTTTGGCAAGGATCGCCGGGGAGATTTTTCCCTGCTGCAACGCGCCGGTCAGCAGCATGGTTTCACCGTGCAGGATACCGCCAGTTGCCTGTTGGGCAGCGCGCGGATCTCCAGCACCCTGATCCGCCAGGCCCTGGCTCGCGGTGATATGTCTGACGCCGCGGCAATGCTGGGTTACCCTTATCGGATCAGCGGTCGTGTGGCCCACGGTGATAAGCTGGGCCGGACCATCGATTTCCCCACGGCCAATGTGCTGCTTAAGCGCACTGTGGTGCCGGTTCGGGGCGTCTTTGCGGTGCGGATCTGCACTCAGGATGGCCGCTGGTATCGCGGCGTGGCCAATGTCGGGCGACGCCCTACGGTGGCCGGGGTGCAGTGTCGCCTTGAAGTACATATTTTTGATTTTAACGCTGATCTTTATGGTCAGCACCTGCAGGTCGAGCTGGTGAGCTGGCTGCGGGATGAACAAGCCTTCTCCTCGTTAGAGGCGTTGAAGGCCCAGATCCAGGCGGATGCGAAGGAAGCCCGAGTGCGGCTCGCAAACGCAAAAAACCCTGTTTGATTTACCGGATGGTGTGACCCTAAATGGTTGATTACAAAACGACTCTGAATCTGCCTGAAACCGAGTTCCCGATGCGCGGGAACCTGGCTAAGCGTGAACCTGAAATGCTCAAAAACTGGGACGAAAAGGCGCTCTACAAAGCCATTCGTGCCAGCCGTCAGGGCGCCAAGCCGTTCGTGCTGCACGACGGCCCTCCGTACGCCAACGGTGACATCCACATCGGTCACTCCGTGAACAAGATCCTCAAAGACATCATCATCAAGGCCAAGACCCTGTCTGGTTTTGATGCGCCCTATGTCCCGGGCTGGGATTGCCACGGTCTGCCCATCGAGTTGAAGGTGGAGCAGAAGGTCGGTAAGCCGGGCCACAAGGTCTCCGCCGCCGAGTTCCGTCAAAAGTGCCGTGAGTATGCCAAGACCCAGGTCGAAGGCCAGAAAGCCGACTTTATCCGCCTGGGCGTACTGGGTGAATGGGACAAGCCTTACCTGACCATGGCCTTTGAGACCGAAGCGAACATCATCCGCTCCCTGGCTAAGATCATCGACAACGGTCACCTGCACAAAGGTGCCAAGCCGGTGCACTGGTGTACCGATTGTGGCTCTGCCCTGGCCGAGGCCGAGGTGGAGTACGAGGATAAGACCTCGCCAGCCATCGACGTACGTTTTGTCGCCGACGATGCCAAGCTGGTGGCGGACAAGTTCGATTGTGCCGAAGGCCATCAGGGCGAAGGCCCGATCTCGGCCGTGATCTGGACCACGACGCCGTGGACCCTGCCGGCTAACCGAGCCATCGCCCTGCATGAGAGCGTGCAGTATGCCCTGGTGCAGGTGGAAGGTGAGCGCAAGGAGCGTTTGATCCTGGCTGCCGATCTGGTTAAAGACGTGATGGATCGTGCCGGGATCGAGCACTACCACAACCTGGGTTACTGCCAGGGCAAGGCGCTGGAGCTGCAGCAGTTCCATCACCCCTTCTACGACATGCTGGTGCCCGTGATCCTGGGTGATCATGTGACCACAGACTCAGGTACCGGTTGTGTGCACACCGCGCCTGGCCATGGCCAGGAAGATTTTGTGGTGGGCAACCAGTACAACCTGGAGGTGGCCAACCCGGTAGGGAATAACGGCGTCTACCTGCCAGATACCCCTCTGTTTGCCGGTCAGCACGTGTTCAAGGCCAATGGCCCGATCATCGAGGTGCTCAAAGAGAAAGGTGCCCTGCTGCACCATGAGGCCCTGCGCCACAGCTACCCGCATTGCTGGCGCCACAAGACGCCAATCATCTTCCGTGCCACCCCGCAGTGGTTTATCTCCATGGATCAGGCTGGTCTGCGTCAGCGCTCCCGTGAAGAGATTGAGCAGGTGCAGTGGATCCCGGATTGGGGTCAGGCCCGTATCGATACCATGGTGGAGAACCGTCCGGACTGGTGTATCTCTCGTCAGCGTACCTGGGGGGTGCCGATCGCCCTGTTCGTCCACAACGAAACCCAGGCCCTGCATCCGCGCAGCGTTGAGCTGATGGAGCAGGTGGCTTTGCGTGTCGAGCAAGAGGGGATTCAGGCCTGGTGGGATCTGGACGCCGCCGAGCTGCTGGGGGACGAAGCCGAGCACTACACCAAGGTGACCGACACCCTGGATGTGTGGTTTGATTCCGGTGTCACCCACGCTTCCGTGGTGGATGCCCGCCCAGAATTCAACGGCCACGGTGCCGATCTCTACCTGGAAGGCTCGGATCAGCACCGTGGCTGGTTCATGTCCTCCTTGATCTCCTCCACGGCGATGAAGAACAAGGCCCCCTACAAACAGGTGCTGACCCACGGCTTTACCGTGGATGGCAAGGGCCGCAAGATGTCCAAGTCCCTGGGCAATGTGATGAGTCCGCAGCAGGTGGTGAACAAGCTGGGAGCGGATATCCTGCGTCTGTGGGTGGCTTCCACCGATTACACAGGTGAGATGACCGTTTCCGACGAGATCCTCAAGCGCAGCGCCGATGCATATCGCCGGATCCGTAACACCTCCCGTTTCCTGCTGGCTAACATGAGTGGCTTTAACCCGGCCACCGATATGGTGGCGCTGGACGAGATGGTGGCGCTGGATCGCTGGGTTGTGGCCCGTGCCCACGCCCTGCAGGAAGAGATCGTTGCTGCTTATGAAGAGTACAACTTCCACGGTGTGACTCAGCGTCTGATGCAGTTCTGCTCTGTCGAGCTGGGCAGCTTCTACCTGGATATCATCAAGGATCGTCAGTACACCGCCAAAGGCGATGGCCATGCCCGCCGCTCCTGCCAGAGTGCCCTGTTCCTGATCACCGAGGCCCTGGTGCGCTGGATGGCGCCGATCATGAGCTTCACCGCCGACGAGATCTGGAAAGAGTTGCCGGGCGAGCGTGGCGAGTTTGTGTTTACCCAGTACTGGTTCGATGGCCTGGCGGCCATGAGTGACGAGGCAGCCCTGACCGATGGCCAATGGCAGCAGCTGGTGGCCGTGTTGGGTGAGTTGAACAAGCAGCTGGAACAGGCCAAGGCCGACGGCATCAAGAACCGCCTTGAAGCGGACGTGACCCTGTACGCCAGTGGTGAACTCAAAGCCCTGCTGGAGCAGCTGGGTGATGAATTGCGCTTCGTGCTGATCACCTCCAACGCCACGGTGAAGGAGCTGGCCGAGGCCGACGGTGCCAAGGGCACTGAGATCGACGGCCTGCTGGTGAAACTGACCAAGACCAGTGCCGCCAAGTGTGAGCGCTGCTGGCACCACCGTGAAGACGTGGGCAGTGTTGCGGCGCACCCGACCCTGTGTGGTCGCTGTGTCACCAACATCGATGGCGCAGGTGAGGCCCGTCAGTATGCTTAAGGAAGCCTGGACCCAGCGTCCCGGTGCATGGACGCACAGTGGTTGTGTCTGGCTGTGGGTGAGTGCCTTGGCACTCATCCTCGATCAGGCGACCAAGTTGCTCACCGTGGCCAAGATGGCCTATGGCGAAGTGATCCCCCTGATCCCCTACCTGAACCTGCGCTATGTGCACAATGAAGGAGCGGCCTTCAGCTTTCTGGCGGATGCCGGTGGTTGGCAGCGCTGGGGCTTCGCCATTTTTGCCTTGATCGTTTCCGTGGGTTTGATCGCGATGTTGCGCTCGGAGCGGGCAGACAATCGCCTGCTCAATAATGCCTATGCACTGATCCTGGGGGGCGCCATCGGTAACCTGATCGATCGCCTCGCCTACGGCTATGTGATCGACTTTATCGATTTTTACGTCGGCAACTGGCACTGGCCGGCATTTAACATTGCCGACAGCGCCATCTGTATTGGCGCCGGTTTGATGATCCTGGATGCGTTTCGCCAGCCTAAAGCTGGTGAAGGTGAGCGAGTCAAATGAGTGAGGTCCCTGTGAGTGATCCGGTAGTGGGCCCTGGCGCCCAGATCTTTATGCACTTCAACGTGGAGCTGAGTGACGGCAGTGTTGCCGACAGCACTCGCGCCCATGGCAAACCGGCGCGCCTGACCCTGGGGGACGGCAGCCTGAGTCCTGGCATGGAGCAGGCGCTGATGGGCCTGGCCAAGGGTGACAAGAAGCGTTTTAGCCTGCCGCCGGAGGACGCCTTTGGCCAACCGAACCCGGACAATATCCAGCATATGGAGCGCACGGCGTTTGCGGCCGATGCCGAGCTGGAGATCGGTACCATCATGGCGTTTACCGCTATGGACGGGAACCAGTTTCCCGGGGTGATCCGGGCCGTGGAAGGGGATTCGGTGACGGTGGACTTCAACCATCCACTGGCCGGTCAGACCGTGCTGTTTGACGTCGAGATCTTGGACGTGATCGTCAAGGAGTCGTGATGAAAGTCGTAATGGCCAATCCCCGCGGCTTTTGTGCCGGCGTTGATCGGGCGATCAGCATTGTTGAGCGCGCTCTGGAGCTGTTTGAAAAGCCTATCTATGTGCGCCATGAAGTGGTCCACAACCGCTATGTGGTGGATGGCCTTCGTCAGCGCGGGGCGGTGTTTGTCGATGAGCTGCACCAGGTGCCGGACCACAGTATCGTGATCTTCTCTGCCCACGGGGTGTCTCAGGCGGTTCGCGATGAAGCTAAGCAGCGCGGCCTCAAGGTGTTTGATGCCACCTGTCCGCTGGTGACCAAGGTACACATGCAGGTCACCCGGGCCAGCCGTCGGGGCACTGAGTGTGTGCTGATTGGTCATGCCGGTCACCCTGAGGTGGAAGGTACCATGGGGCAATACAGCAATGATCAGGGGGGGATCTACCTGGTGGAATCCCCCGAAGATGTGGCCAGGCTGGAAGTCAAAGATGAGGCCAACCTGACCTTTGTGACTCAGACAACCCTGTCGATGGATGATACCGCGGCGGTGATCGCAGCCCTTAAGGCGCGTTTTCCCCAGGTTGAAGGACCTCGCAAGGACGATATCTGCTACGCCACCCAGAACCGCCAGGACGCGGTGCGGGAACTGGCTGCTCGCTCCGATCTGGTGTTGGTGGTCGGCTCGAAAAATTCATCAAACTCCAATCGCTTGCGGGAGTTGGCGGAAAAGTCCGGGACAGCGGCTCAGCTGATCGATGGTGCCGAGGACATTCGTAGCGAGTGGTTGCATGGGGTGGATACCCTGGGCGTTACCGCCGGGGCTTCGGCACCGGAGGTGCTGGTACAGGGCGTGGTTGAGGCGCTGAAGGCTCAGGGCGCCATAGAGGTTCAAGAGGCCCAAGGTCGAGAAGAGAACGTGGTATTCCATGTTCCAGCCGAGCTACGATAGGCCAAGGCTGATAATAAAAACGCCACCCTCAAGGGTGGCGTTTTTTGTGCGTGTGAGTCTACCAGCAGGGGGTGGGGGACTTTTCGTCACTTTGGTTTATCGTGAGGATTTTGCAGGATTGACTGCCTTCGCTGTCATTGGCTTGCGCAGCGGTGGCGGTGGCGGTAAGGGTATAGGTCGAGGCGGAAGTATTGGATAGAGCGTAGCTGTAGTTAGCAGTGTTGCCGATCCCTAAAGCACTGGCTGTGAGTGTGGTGGGGGAAGCGCTATTGCAGTCATTAGGGGCCTGGCCATACTGACGGCAGCTGATCCGGTACTCCTCGAGTTGTAACTGGGCCTCAAGCAGATCTTGTTGTGCGTTAACCCTGTGGGTTTTACGAACGTATCCCTGATAGGAGGGAACCGCCATGCTGGCAATAATGGCAAGGATCACCAGGGTGATCATCAGTTCAATCAGGGTTAGCCCCCGAAATGGACGGTAGCGTTTGTAGGGGAAGATCATCGTGGCACTCCTGGTGGTTCCGTCACACAGCGTGAGAGCAGGCTACACTCCTAATATCATTAAGATCTAGACGGGAAGGGAGCGTTTCTCCAGTTCACAGGGAAAGGTGTATCTATGGAAGTCCTCAAGGAATTGTACCCGCGCCGTCATCGCGGCGGCTTTACCCTGATTGAGTTACTGATTGCGATCACCGTGCTCAGTCTCTTAGTGGGGATGGCTGTGCCCGCCTTTACCGGCATGGCACAGGGATTGCGGCTGCGTTCCGCCGCCTTCCAAGTGCTCAATACGATCCACCTGGCTCGGACCGAGGCAATAAAGCGAGACCTCGATGGGGTCACGGTCAAATTGCTGAATGAGGACACCCGGAATTGGTGTGTGCGTCTGACCACAACACCCGACACTTGCACTTCCTGTGACAGTTCTGCGGCCTGCTCAATTGATGGGGATGGGATCCTGAGGGGGGTGGTGGCGACTGATTTTACTGGCATTACTCTGTCTGGTATCACTTATTCTGGCAATGCTTTTGTACTTGATCGGCGACGCAGTGCGATGACTTCGGGCAGCCTTGAGTTGGAGGCGTCTACGACCCGGCGGGTCAAGGTGATTACCAGTATGGTGGGTCGTGTACGGATCTGCTCTTCGGGATCGGAGTCGATAATGGGGTTGAAGGCATGCGGTTGAAGATCGCAAGGATGCTGGGGTTTAGCTTGGTGGAGCTGATGGTCTCCATGACACTGGGGTTGCTGGTCCTGACGGCTCTGGTGGCTTTTTCCGGTGCCAATCTCAGGGCCAACAGTACCACTTTGGAGCTGTCCCGTCTGAATCAGGAGCTGCAGATCCTGATGACCCTTATGGTGCGGGATATCCGGCGGGCCGGTTACCGAGGCGATGCCCTGAGCAATAGGGATATCGGTGATCAGTCTTTTATGTTTCTTCCTGGTAGCATCGACAGTGATGGCAATTGGTCGGCAAAACATCTGGATGATCTGGTCAGTGGTGCCAGCCATGGTGAGGGGGGACCCTACCAGTGTATTGCGGTGATGGCGGATCATAATGAGGATGGATCACCCATTACCCAGGATGCGACGACATCGCTGGATGATCCGGCCGAGCTGGTTGGTTATCGTTTTGACAGCACGAATCAAGAAGTTGAAGTCAGACGGTGGAAAAAGGACCTGCCAGCACAGCCTTGTTCGACAACCTATTGGCAAGGAGTGACAAGTCCGGATCTCGCCGTAACCCGGTTGGATTTTCAGCTCGACCCGCCAATTGAAGCGAATACGTCACGTTTGATCCAATCGGTCACTATTACCTTGAGCGGCCAGATTGTCAGGCGGCCCGAGATCTCGCTGACCTTGCAGCAGCGGGTCCGGATCCGAAATAACGTCTATTAAAAGGAGGCGGCATGGGCAGGGAGAGCCGAGGTTTTGCCACCATGAGCATTACGTTAATGCTTATGTTGATCTTGGCGGCAGTGACCCTCTACGCGGCTAAGGTCCTGCTCTTGGAGAAGCGGATCTCGGCCAATGAGTTTCAGTATGCCCAGGCCTTTAGCCGAGCCGAGTCGGGCCTGGATGGGGCCGTACGACTGTTCCTTGATGGGGCGGCATCGGTATGTGGCCTCAGTAAAGAGATGGATCTACCCGATGGCAGCAAGGTGACGGCCAGGTGGGACTGTACCGACGGGAATGATCCGGTGCAGATCGAGGCCAGTTACCTTGATGTGGCTTCCAGGACCTCGGCAAAGGTATCGGAGATCTACGCCCGCGCACCTTTGTTTGAGATGGGGGCTCCGGCGCCTTTAAGCCTGGCCAGTGCAAGCCGACTCAACGGAACCTTGGACATCGGTGCCATGCCCAATGGTGGCGGGCAGGGAGTGCCCTTGTCGGTCTGGGCCGGGGAGACCGATGACTTTACTGGAGCGGCAACCACCTGCCCTGTGGAGGAGTTTGCCCGGGGAGGGGAGGCCTGTAACAAGTTTGATTTTATCTATTCGGAGAAAGCCGGAGGCAGTTCGAAGGGGGAATTTGTCCAGGGCGGGCAGGATATTGTGATAGACGACCCCAACTTTCCCGAGGATCTGTTTGAGTTCACCTTTGGTATCGCCTCGAAAGATTGGCAGCAGATCTATTATCGCGGTGCAACGAAGATCAGTGACTGCAGCAGCCTGAGTACGGCGACACCGGCCGGGATCTATGTATTTGAAGGTTCAGGTATGACGCCCTGTGAACCGGGAGAGGTTGGCGCCCCGGAGGCGCCAGTGATCCTGCTGGCGGTGGATGCGGATCTGATCCTGAAGAGCGGGCCATTCTATGGTGTGGTCTTTGCCTTCGATTCGACGCCGGATGACGCCTCTGTCGACGCCACCGTCAGTATGAATGCCGGTGCCATGATCTATGGTGCAGTCATGAGCAGTGCCCCGGAGGTGGGTAATATCAACGGCAGTGCGGCGGTGAGCTGGCACTCTGATGTGTTTGAGGCATTTGAAGAAGATCTCAGTCAGGTGTTTTCCCCCCTGGTGAAGGTCGCTGGCAGTTGGAAGGATTTTTAGACAAGGAGAGTGGTATGGGGTCCCGGCGGCAGCAACTGGGCTTTGGGTTGATTGAAGTGCTCGTAGCGGTGCTCGTGATCGGCCTTGGGGTAGTGGCCCTGACCACACTTCAGGGCAAGCTGGTCAAAAGCGCTTCGGCCACCAGTCAACGGGAGGTCGCGCTGAAACTGGCCCAGGCAAAGATCGACGATCTGCGCGCCTATACCACGGGGGAAGACCCCGCAGGGTTTGGTTTTGCGGATATTGCGACCAACCAAGGGGGACGTGATGGCGTGCTGCCGGCCTCCAATGAGGTGAACTTTCTCTCCCAGACTTTCAGTCTCGGCTGGGTCGTCTCCAATCGAACTCTGGTTGATGGGGCCTTTGTTGACTCTTCCGAACCGGACGATGCCATAGTGCAAAAGCATGTGGTGGTCACGGTTGGCTGGACCGATACGAGCGGTAGCGCTCAGGCAGTGTCTCTGACCCACAGTCTGTCGCCTACCCCTGCCGATACCGGCACGGCGGCCTCCGGAGGCGGGCAGGGACTGGGGGGAACTGGTCCAACGGTGGTGCATCATGATGCTGCGGCGCCGGATGTGATCGATATCGAACTCGGGGACGGCAGTAAGCGGGAAACGTCAAAGCCTCTGCCGACGGTAGATGCCAAAGACGGCATGGTCTTGGTGCAGTTTGATTCCATCAATTTCTATAATGCCGATGATCAGAAGATAGTTCAGGAAGACAATATCACCGTCAGTTGCAGTTGCACTCTGTCAGCCGATACGGCCATGCGCAACAATGCGCTGCAATTGGACTGGGTGGATGACCAATTAACCTGGGGGGCGATAGGGGCCAGTACTAAACCCACTGGTGTTGCCACGGTTAGCGGTACGGACCGTCTACCGGCTTTGTGCAGCCGTTGCTGTGCAGACCATTTCGATGCGAGCGCCTACAGCGCATCGCCGACCGAAGCGGATCGACTGGAGAAACATTTTAGCTATGACTATCGCCGCTGGGGCAACCTCAAGTACTCGGTGGGTGATTATTCCCGAGAGGTAATTGCCGGACAGTCCTACCTGGAGGCCTGTCGGATGATGCGGGTGGATGGCTACTATGTGTTGATGCCGGACTGGCAGCAGGTACATTTGGAGGTGATGACGCGAGATCATCTCAGCAATGCCGCCGTGGTTGCTGAGTATCAGGCGAGAGTTACCGCGCTGCTGCGAGACTTTGCCAGTAGCTCCGTTAATTACCAGTCCAGTCCGGGCAGCTATGAGTACCTGTCTACCGGCATTTTGGTTCCTCAGGGGGTCGTCAGTATTGACCCCACTGCCAGCACTCGAACCCAGTTGATGTCTCGTGCCGTGTATGTGGACCCCATTGAAAACTATCCCGATGCTAAGTCATCTCTGCCGCTGACGGCCTACCCATTCCATGAAGTGAACAACACCCTGTTGGCGGACTGGACCCTGTACTCCTGTGGCAGTACCAGCTTCGATGCCGCGAACCCGCTCAGTGGTTGTAGTCAGTGTGGCGCGAGCCGTGAGGGCTATGACTGTGGTGGCGGGGTCAAGATCAGCAACCAGCCTGTGGCTGGCGCCAGCGTCGGGGCTACGATCGTGGACGGGGATTACTACGTCGGTTACTACAGCCGCGGAGAGCTGACCTATGATGCGTCAAGTCTGGGCAATTATGTTGCTGCGGTGAGTTCCAGGAAGAGCAATTCGGGGGTAACGGGAAATGGGCCAATTTCGGCTTATGACGCAGACACGGTGTTTACTGAATACTTGGGGATCCAGTTGGGTGGCTCGGGTGCGCCAGATCCAACCAGTCTCACCGTGGGAGGGCGGATCTATTGTCTCGCGGCGAAATTGACCGCGGGGGGAGCGTTTCATAGTTGGGACAGTTGCGATAGCAAAGATTTTCTTGTGGCGGTGTCCTCCAGTGAGGGAACCTCTTGCTCCGACCAGCCGAGTCTAACCGGCAAGGCCACTCCAACCTTTGGCTGCAACCTTCCCGCATCCTGGCTGGATACCGGTGATGGAGAGGCTGACCATTACATATCATTCAGTGGTACGAACTCGGTGTTCGAACCGTCCACGATTACCGAAACCATGATCGAGGCCGAGGTTGATCCCAGTGAGCTGTGTGTGGTGATGGTGCATGGCGGGATCCCGGGGGATGCGACGGCGTGGACCGGTTGTAACTACGCCACGGGCCCGACAGGACTGTAGGGCATTACGCCATGTGAAAGCTTGATAACCCGGCCTGGGTGGCTGTATTCCCCTTTCGCTTTGCCTTACACTTGCGGACTATTCCAAGTGCAGTCTGACAAGTTTATGAGCAAGCAGTTAACCCTGGCTCTGGCCCAAAGAAACTTTGTGGTCGGGGCCATCGAAGGCAATGGTGAGATCATTTGCCAAGACATAGAGCGCGCCCGTCAGCAGGGAGCGGATCTGATCCTATTCTCGGAACTGGCCGTGACCGGCTATCCACCGGAAGACCTGCTGTTGCGTCCCGACTTGATGGCCAGGACCGATGCGGTGTTGGCGACGATCCGGCAGGCGGCAGTTGGGATCACAGTGATCGTAGGACATCCCTACCGGAATGAAGAGGGTGAGCTGTTCAACAGTGCCTCGGTGTTTTCCGATGGCAAACGCCTCGCCTTGACTCATAAGCAGAAGCTGCCTAATTACCGGGTTTTTGATGAGGAGCGCTATTTCGCTCGCGGTGACGAAACCTGCGTGCTGGAGGTCCAGGGACATAAGCTGGCGGTGTTGATCTGCGAAGATATCTGGCACCACGAGCCGATCGCCAGTGCTCGGGAGCAGGGGGCCGAGATCTTGCTGAGCCTCAATGCTTCCCCCTTTGATATGACCAAGCTGGATGAGCGCCTCAATGTCCTGGAGGCATGCAGTGCCGAGTCCAGTGCGCCAGTTGTGTATCTCAACCAGATCGGTGGCCAGGATGAGCTGGTGTTCGATGGTCACTCTATGGTGGTGGATGCCAACGGCTCAGTGACTCAGGAACTGCCCCAGTTTGAAGAGGCGTTTGCCCTGGTCCGCTTTATCGATGGTGCTCCCCAACCTGCCGAGCGGCTCGAGTTGCCTTGTGATGATGCGCAGATCTACAACGCTTTGGTAATGTCAGTACGCGACTATGTGCAGAAAAACGGCTTTCCGGGAGCGGTCCTGGGCCTATCCGGTGGCATCGATTCGGCCTTGACGCTGGCGATCGCGGCGGATGCCATCGGCGCCGAGAATGTGCAGGCTGTCATGATGCCCTACCGCTATACTTCCTCCATCAGTCTTGAGGATGCCGAGGCCGAAGCCAAGGCTCTGGGGGTGGCGTATGATGTGACGCCCATCGAGCCTATTTTTGACGGCTTCCTTGGCGCATTGAGTCCCCTGTTCGCGGGCAAGGAGAAGGACACCACAGAGGAAAACCTGCAGGCTAGGATCCGTGGGGTGTTACTGATGGCTCTGTCCAACAAGAGTGGTAAGATCTTGCTGACAACGGGCAATAAGAGTGAGTTGGCCGTGGGGTATTGCACCTTGTATGGGGATATGTGCGGAGGATTTGCGGTGATCAAGGATCTTCCCAAACAGCTGGTGTACCGCCTTTCCGTTTATCGGAACAGGGTTTCGCCGGTGATCCCCGAACGCGTGATCACTCGCCCACCGTCGGCGGAGCTGGCACCGGATCAGGTAGATCAGGACAGTCTGCCTCCTTATGATGTGCTGGATGATATTTTGGAACGCTATGTTGAGCAGGATCAGAGTGTTGCGGATATTATCGCGGATGGCCATAACGAAGCCGATGTTAGGCGGGTGATCCGCCTGACGGACATCAATGAATACAAACGACGCCAAGCCGCAGTGGGGCCACGAGTCACGCCACGTGCATTTGGTAAGGATCGACGCTATCCCATTACCTCAGGTTTTGGCCGAGCAAACTGGTAAGAGAACGAGATGAAGAAACTGGAAGCGATCATCAAACCCTTCAAGCTGGACGACGTCCGTGAAGCCTTGGGAGAGATCGGGATCACTGGCATGACGGTGCAGGAAGTCAAAGGTTTTGGCCGTCAGAAGGGGCACACCGAGCTGTATCGTGGTGCCGAGTACATGGTGGACTTCCTCCCTAAGGTAAAGATCGAGATCGTTGTCGGAGAAGATATGGTGGATCAGGCAATTGAGGCCATCATCGAAACTTCACGCACAGGCAAGATCGGTGATGGAAAGATCTTCGTGACAGACATCGAGCGGGTGATCCGGATCCGCACTGGGGAAGAGAACGAAGACGCGATCTGAGCGAAAAGCACACCGCGAACCGTATTGGCAAGCCGCGTTTCCCATCGATATGGGAAGCGCGGCTTTGTTTTTGGATTCATTACGTTGAATGTGCGGATATCCCTATTTCCTTTCCGTTTTCACTGGCCCGCACAACACATATAATTGCTCGATTGAATAAGGGGATAATGTATGAGCAGTCAGGTCAACGCCCTGTCTATCCGGGCGCTGCGCAAAACCTATGACGGTGGCGTCGAGGCCCTTAAAGGGATCGATCTTACTGTTGAACAGGGGGATTTTTTTGCCTTGTTGGGTCCTAACGGGGCCGGTAAATCCACCACCATCGGGATCATCAGCGCCCTGGTCAATAAGAGCAGTGGTGAGGTCGAAGTCTTTGGTCACAATATCAACACCCAACTGAACGCAGCCAAGCGTTGTATCGGTTTGGTGCCGCAGGAATTTAATTTTAATCAGTTCGAAACCGTGCTGCAGATCGTCGTAAACCAGGCAGGGTACTATGGCGTGCCTAGGGATCAGGCCCTGGTACGGGCGGAGAAATATCTCGGTCAATTGGATCTTTGGGAAAAGCGCAATGCTCGAGCCCGAGAACTGTCCGGTGGCATGAAGCGGCGGCTGATGATTGCACGTGCCCTGATGCACGAGCCTAAGTTGTTGATCCTGGATGAGCCCACGGCCGGTGTGGACATCGAGATCCGTCGCTCAATGTGGCGTTTTCTTAAGCAAATCAATGATGCGGGCGTCACCATTATTCTGACGACCCACTACCTGGAAGAAGCAGAGATGCTGTGTCGTAATATTGGCATCATTGACCAGGGGCAACTGGTGGAGTGCACCAGTATGAAAGCCCTACTGGCCAAGCTCCATGTGGAAACCTTTGTGTTAGATCTCAAACCAGGCAGTGGCGCCCTGGAACTGGATGGCGTCGTATCAAGGCGTTTGGATCCCCATACGCTGGAAGTGGATGTGGAAAAAAGTGATAGCCTCAACGGGGTATTTGCCCAGTTGACGGCTCAGGGGATCGGCGTGCAATCGATGCGTAACAAGGCTAACCGCTTGGAAGAACTCTTTGTCTCGTTAGTGGAAAATGGTCGACAGGGAGGGGATGCCTGATGAGCCACCCATATTGGATAGCTTTTACCAGCCTGGTGCGCAAGGAAGTGACGCGTTTTAGCCGGATCTGGGTACAGACTCTGGTACCGCCAGCCATTACCATGACCTTGTATTTTTTGATTTTCGGCAACCTGATTGGCTCCCGTATCGGTCAAATGAGCGGATTCAGCTACATGGAGTTCATTATGCCCGGCCTGATCATGATGTCGGTGATCACCAACTCCTATGCCAACGTTGCCAGCTCTTTTTTTAGCGCCAAGTTCCAACGTAATATCGAGGAATTGCTGGTGGCGCCGGTACCCAATATCCTGATCATTCTTGGCTATGTCGCTGGCGGTGTGGCCAGAGGCCTATGCGTCGGGGCCATCGTTACCCTGGTGGCCCTGGGATTTGTTGATATCCAGATCCACAACCTTCCGGTGTTATTGATCACTTTGTTGATGACCTCCGTGGTGTTTGCATTGGGGGGGCTTATCAATGCGGTATTTGCCAGGACCTTTGATGACATCAGCATAATTCCCACCTTCGTGTTGACACCTCTGACTTACCTGGGCGGGGTGTTTTACTCCATCAGCCTATTGCCTGAGTTTTGGCAGGGAGTTTCTCAGTTGAACCCCGTGGTTTATACCATTAACGCGTTCCGTTATGGCTTCCTGGGCTACAGTGATGTGAGCCTTGGGGCGTCGTTGGCCGTACTGACCGGGTTTATTGTGGCCTTGGGTTCACTGGCCTATTACCTGATCGACAAAGGCATAGGATTAAGACACTGATGAGTCATCGTGATTCCCGCCAGATCGTGTCCAACCAGACAGGGGTACACGACAACCTGGAGACGACGGTTCGTCGTCACCTGGCCCATGAGTTTCAGGCTCCGTTTGCGGATCACAGCCTGGCGTTGTTTGATGAGCTCAAAGCCTGGAAGGAGGCGGATGGTCGTCCCCTGGTGCTGGACTCCTGCTGTGGCGTGGGGGAGTCCACCGCCAATCTGGCCTTAATGCATCCGGACGCATTGGTACTGGGACTGGATAAGTCAGCGGCTCGAGTGGAAAAACACGGGCACTACCGCAGTGAAGGGCAGAATTATCGGGTGGCGCGAGGCAACCTCAATGATCTGTGGCGGCTGATGGTTGACGATGGCTGGCAACCGACCCATCACTATATCCTCTACCCCAACCCCTGGCCTAAGTCGGCACACCTGCAGCGTCGTTGGCATGGCGGTCCTCTATTTCCCTCGATCCTGGCTTTGGGGGGGCACTTGGAGCTGCGCTCTAATTGGCGACTGTATCTTGAGGAGTTCGCTCAAGCGCTCTCATTTGCCGGTTATCAAGCGCGGTGGCAGTCCATCCCCTCGGGGCCGGCTTTGACGCCGTTTGAGCGCAAATACGGCCAGTCCGGTCAGGCCTTGCATCGCCTGTTGGCAGATCTGGGCTCGAAGAAACAGGACACCTAGCCCTGATGGCCTGTTTCGGATCTTTGCCTCTCTTGTCCGCAACGCTTATCCAGGACTTGGTGCTTTCTACACAGTTTTAATCTCACCCTGTCCTTTGCCAGTAAACGAATCTGGGCTCGGGAAGAGCCCAGCATCTCTGTGGCGATGAGTAACAGTTGCTGGTATTTGGTCTATGCTTTGGCACACCATCGCACCCGGTTGTATCGTCGGTGGAGTGCTCGGCCGCAAATGCCCAGTGACTTAACCCCGGTGGTATAGGGGAGCGTAGTGAAGCGCATCACAGGATAAAGGGAACGTCATCGTAGTGAGCAGATCCGGTTTCGATATGGCTGGGTGTTGACGTTAGCGTAGTCTGTGGATCCTCTCTGTCAGCATCCAAAGGCCTGATCATCTATTGATCAGGCGTTGTTGGGAGTTGGCGAGATGCGTACGCTATGTCTCTGCCTGCTTGCCAGTCTTTTTTGGCTAAGTGCAGGCGCCAATTCCTCCCAAGACGCATGGACGGGTCAACTTCGGTTGGGAGGTTGGTCACACCACCTGGAAGATGAGCCCTATGAAAGCTCTCCGAAATTCAATGAGTCACACCAAGGTATTGGTCTCTACTATCGAGTAAAGCAGTGTCATGGCAGCCTAAACTGGTACTGTGATGTGGGTGCCGCTTACCTGCGGGACAGCTTTGATAATCCCATGTATACCCTGAGCTGGAATTGGCAGTATATGTTGAATCGTCATCTGTCTGTGGGTGTGCTCATTGGGGCGGGAAGTCGTTCATCGGCACGCTATCAAAATCAAGAATTTCTGGGGACTGAGCGTAAGGTGATCCCTCTGTTGGCACCAAACCTATCACTCTCTTGGGGGCGAGTATCGGTCGGGTTTGCCGTGCTTCCCCATATTGATTATCGCGAAGATGATGGCGATGGGAAGTATCGACTGCAAAACCCTACCTTGTACTGGGACATAGGTATTGCATTTTAACCTTGCCGCAGCGTGTGAGCTTGTTGCCCTTCCTGGCGGCTGAATTCTCGTAAGAGAGCCGCTCGATCTTAGTCGCCGCTTGCCAACAGAAAACGGCACAGTTAGCTGTGCCGTTTCTTGAACTCATTGTTCAGTCGCCATTACCGGGCGCCTGTTCGACGGCATCCTCTAGAAGATCGACGAGTTGCTGTCCGATGGCACCCTCGCGCCAGGTGCTGGGTGCAGAAGGGCTTTGTGTTGGCTCTTCTGCGGTTGTCTGTTGCTCTGCCATATCGCCTCCTTTTTAGATCATCCGCCTAGTATTAAATACCAGTATAGAGAAGAAAGATCGAGCGAAAGATCGCCTTTGGGACTGCGACTTTGGTGGAATGGAATTTTGGGGTGTATGAATATTTACGCACTGAACCCGGCGGGAGGGCGTCATGAAAATTTTTGGGGACGGTAGTATTTAGTTATTTTTCAATGGCTACTCCTTCGCTTGGGATAATGCGAGTAGCAGATTTTTCCTGGTGAAGGGGGAGAGAATGAGCTTGGTCGAGTGGGCAAGCTTGAAGGTGCAATCCTTTGGACTGGATGCATTCTGGTTCGGGGTCTATCAACAGCCTTCAGCCAAACAAGCGTTCGTTAATATTTGCTGCCTGAAAGAGTCCTGAACTGCCGACTGTGCCAGTCGTGATGCGAGTAAAGAAACTTGTCGTCGTGCAGCTCGTCGTATGTCAGCTTGGTTTGAGGGATGCTTCAAACCACGAGTCCTCTTGGCCTGGTTCGGCAATGGCTCGGTTGAGTTAGAGCGTTTGCCTTCAGCCTTTCAAAGAGCGGTGGCCGCCAAGCCATATGAGGGCGTGGAGCAAGTCGCAAGGACTGTCTTGGTTTGCGCAAGTGTTCTTTGCTGTCGCCGCTCAGCTCTCCCCACGCATTGGCTGTCAGCCTTTTATACCCGCTTTTCTGCTGTACTGGACCCATGCCTGGAAAGCGTCATGATGCTATTTGAACCACTGGGTGGGTACTGGTGTCCCGGTGGGACAAAATGTCCCTGCGCATGGAGCGAATCGAAGGCTTTTGGTGGCGTTTGGTATCTCAATGGGTCATTGGGTTGTATTGGCTTCTGTGTGGGGCGTGCATGCCACGGTCTTTTTTATGTCAAATTGTCCCACGGAAAGCAAAAAGTTAGCGCTAGAGCACAGAGTTTCATCCCGTCCCCTTTTACAGTAGGGGTATTGTAAAAGTTGGATCTGGACTAGAAGAGGAAAGCATGACACTGATGGCCACGGATACAGGCTCGTCCCCGAGCTGGGGCTCACCCAACCAAACACGTTTTCGTCAACGTGATCAGGTTTTAGTGCGTCTTGCTGAACAATTGATCCAGCAACAAGGGTTGGTTTCTTTCCGATTTTCCGAATTGGCCCCACGGGCGGGTTGCAGTGCAGGAACCTTGTATAAACACTTCTCCAGTAAAGAAGATCTCTTGATTGCCATTTTTGCTCGCCATGTCGAGCAGTTGGTTGAGCGGCAACCTTACTTTATGAGTTGTGAACTCTTCTATGCTGAGCGCTGGATCGCCATGCATCTGTATGCCGTTGTTTCTATTCAACGGTCTAGCTGGACACTGGGGCTCAACACGCTCGGCGGAGCGCCAAAGGTACTGGAGCGTGCGAGTGAGTTTCGGGTACAAGAGCTGAAGATGTATCTCGATCAGTTCTACAATGCCATTTTGAGAGTCATTGAAGGTGCGCGGATCCAGGGAGAGTTGGTCGCCAGTGATGAGCAGGTCACAACTGTGCATGCCATGCTCAGCTATTTTCAGCGAGGAGCTTCGGGCTCGTTGGATAATCCTCTGCTTGGGGGGGCCATGAAGGTGTTGTCAACCCGTCAGCTGTTCGAGTCTTTCGCCATCTTCATTAATACTCTGGAGTGGAAAAAGCCTCTGCGTCATGATTCATATCAGCGGATCATGGCGGAAGTTGAACATCAGCTCAATGAAAGCGAGCTTGAGCGGAACATGCTCGAAGCCCTATGAATCAGAGGAAAAGGCACTGCAATCGCAGTGCCTTTTTTCTTCTAGGCTGCCTGGCGTCGATTCCGTTTTGGCCCGTTAACGAAATCTGGGCGTGCGGCTAAGAGTGCAGCACGCTGTTTCTCGTCGAGTTGCCCCTCTGGTAGCCTGAGCAGTTGACGATTGAGCCGAGTTTTCGCCGCCGATGCGATCTTTAAGGGCGTGACAGGTCCTTCAATCGCGTAATGCTCCGTCGGGCCAGCAGTTTCCAATACCCCGCACTCGATAAGGCTGGCAACGGCGTTATGCCCGATCGGCATGGGAAGAACGCCTTTGCCCTGTAAAAAGAATTCCCTCAGGAGGGCGCGCTCTTGCCCATCCAAAGTACCTATTTTTTCTTCAATACTGATGAGTTTGCGTTTTTCCATGAGCCTGGATTGCAGTGTTTCTAGGACCTGGCGGAGCACATGGGCAGCCAGGTAACTTGCACTACCAACAACGGTTAGGCCAAGCCAAAACCCGTTATTGTTGATCCAGTCCTGCAGGAAAAGGGACTCCAGTGTCGACAGTGGCAGAAGAAGCAGGGCTAAGCTGGTCAATAGCAGCCATAGCGCTGTTGTCGCCAGGGCGGCTCCGGGCCTGATCCGGCGCAAAAGAGTTAAAAGCTCGTTCATCAAAATTCCTTATCGGTGGTAATTTGACGTCCATGGGCACTAGGGAAGAATTACGCAAGGATTGTGCCTCTTTATAATGGCGCCATCTTGCCATAAGGAACCGTGATCAAAGTAGGGGGCTCAGGCATATTTTTTGCTCTTGGATCTGAACCAGAGTGGGTCCCCGCTCTCTGTGGGTTCTATTTCGGATCTGACCGATGTCAAACTCCACTCTGGCAAACAATGCCTTATAAATGGTCACGTGGCACTGCCGGAAGACCCGTTCAATCGCAGCCTCCTGTGCCTTAATCTTGTCGTTGAGCTCTTTGTCGTTTTTCTTGAGTTGTGCTAACGCCATAACCAGCTTTTGGGCTGTTTCTCCATCTCCTGCTGGCGTGGCCTTTTGGCTGAGTGCGACATAGCGTTGTTGATTTATTTCATGTTGCTCATGCAGGGACTCAAGCTCTTTTCGCAAGCGAGGGAGAGCGCCTCCCAATACGATGCGGGTTTCGGCTCCTGCGCGGGCCCCTATCGTGGCCGCACAGACGGAGTGTTCACTTTGGACCTGCCCGCCAATCAAGTCGCCCTTGTTGCTCTTTGGGGTGCCGATCTGGATCGGCCCCTGAGCGTCAAGGTGACAATGCAGGCTCTGACGTTCAATATTGATGCTGGCTTGGCTGACGAGCTGTGTGTATTGGGCAAAGCGCAGGTGGATCTCATCCTGAGCCTCCAGGTGACAGGTCAGACTGCCGTCGGCACGCCGACGCCCGATGGCCCCCTGGCCAATATTAATTTTGCCGCCGGCGATCAGGTGAGCTCCTTCAACCAGCCCACCGACACTGATATCGCCCGTGGCTTCGATGCGCATGCCTTCACTGACCGCTCCCAGGACCACGATAGAACCATCGAAACGAATGTGACCGCACTTGGCGTCGACCTGTTTGAGCGACAGTACGTGCTCTACGGCCATACCCTTTGACGTCTGGACGGGCTGGCCGCTTTGCGTCGCAATAAGAAGGTCCGGATCATTCGGCGCCAATGCGGTTCCTGGGCCGGGTGCCAGTTTGACCTCTTTGCCGCTGCGAGCCAGCAGCACTTGCCCCGAAAGGTCGTAGCCATTCGTACCTTTTGTTGGTGGGTGGCGTCGCATCAGGGGCTCGCCTTGCTCTATGGTGATTTGATCGCCCAGATCCCTCAAGTCGACCTTGTCATTACCGCAGGTCTGAGGCTGGAGCAGACGCTCATGGGCGAGGGGGACCAACCGATCTAATTGGCCATCTTGTCCGTGTTCCGGTGCTTTGGCTCGTGCAATCACCAGTCGAGGGTGGGTGGGATCCTGACAAAGACGCTCTATATTGCGCCTTATTAAGCCGTATTGGATCCCGTGTTCTTGCAACTTGGGAAGCAGGTCGGCTAACTCAGCTGTTCGCCCTCCTTGAGGTGGAATACGCTTTGCTTCTAGCTGCATACCGTCTTTTGAGGGGAAGAGTTGCCAGTGTCCATGGCGCTTCTCTGCCAACCGAAGTCGCAGTGGTGTATCACTTTGCTGATCTAGGCGTTGCTGCAGTAGGGCGAAACTGGTGGGCCACTCCTCTTCCAACGGAGCGAGAGCGTTATAGTCGCTCACTTGTAGCAAGGCGAGGAGAGCCTCAGGAGTTAAGGCATGGTGTTGCTGAGGGATGAGATCGATACAGGCACATTGTTGGTCTTTGTCCCAAAAGATGTTCTGTGGATCCAACATGCATCTCGTCCATGAGAGTGGAGTAATATGGCCAGTATAGCGGGGAAGAAGTCTTTAAAAAACAGAAAGCCCCTGCTCTTGAGAGCCGGGGCTTAAAATCTGGTGCAGATGGGGAGACTTGAACTCCCACGTTCTTGCGAACACTAGCACCTGAAGCTAGCGCGTCTACCAATTCCGCCACATCTGCAAATGTGGTGCACGAGGGGAGACTTGAACTCCCACGTCCTAACGGACACTAGCACCTGAAGCTAGCGCGTCTACCAATTCCGCCACTCGTGCATAAAGCTGTTTGTTTACCACCATGAAAATCATGGTGCAGATGGGGAGACTTGAACTCCCACGTCCTAACGGACACTAGCACCTGAAGCTAGCGCGTCTACCAATTCCGCCACATCTGCGTGGTATAACAGTGTCTCAACGATGGTGCAGATGGGGAGACTTGAACTCCCACGTTCTTGCGAACACTAGCACCTGAAGCTAGCGCGTCTACCAATTCCGCCACATCTGCATGTTTGCGTTCATCGTTGGTACGGAGGCGCATTATAGGGAGATTCTCAGATCGGTCAATACTGGATCTGGAAATTATTTACTGTCTGCGTAGATTTTGAACTTGTTGTCCTGGCCGATGATGTTTACCCGGCCAAAGGCGTGATGCAGATCATCTCCGTAGGGGAGGTGCTGATTGGCAACAATGATCAATTGACCACCCGGGGCCAGCCTGTCTGCGGCATCCCGTATAAATTGACGGGCCACATCGAATGTCTGACCCAAGCCTTGGTGGAAAGGCGGGTTGGAGACAATCAGATCGAATTTTCCCGTGACTTCGGCCAATCCATTAGAGGGATGAACATGGCCATTCAGACCGTTGAGGGCCAGGCTGTGTTCGGCGGCCTTGAGGGCCATGGCATTGATGTCCACCATGGTCAGATCGATGGCCGGGTTGCGTTTGGCCAGGAAGGTGCCGATCACACCATCACCACAGCCAAAATCCAATACCCGCCCCTTCGGATGCTCGGGGAGGTGAGAAAGCAGAAGCCTGGTCCCCGGATCCAGTTTGCCATGGCCGAAGACTCCGGGCAGGGAGCCTAAGGCCAATTCCCCGTCGGGGGTCGTGACTTGGTGGGCAAGCCACCAGGTGTTCAGATCCCAGTTGGGTTGGCGGCGGTTTTGTCCACACAGTAGCTGGCAATGAGAGCCCGACGCACATTTGCGGATATGCTCCGCCCAGGGCTTTGCCATCTTGTCGGTCGAACGGATCCCACCTTTGTTGTCTCCAACCCAGTAGAGGGGGGCCCCTTCAGGCAGTGCCGAGGAGGCCAGGGCTGTGAAATAAGCCAGGTGATCCTTGGCCTTGGGGAGGCGGATCAAGGCGACATCCACCGACGCCTGTATGCTGGCGGGTAACTCGGCACCAAAATGCACTCGGATCTTGGGGTCGCACTGGACTTTGAGCTGTTGAAAATGGGTGTAGTCCGGAGTCAGGACCGTCAGGCTGGCACAGTGCTTGAGCAGTTCGTTTGCCAGTGTATCGCCATCGGCGTTGAGTAGAAGCAGGTGTTGATCCTGAAAAAGATCAGCATTTTTTGCCACGAGTCGACTGGAATTGGTTAAAGTCATGATGGTTTATAAATAATACGTTTATGGGCAATTATACTTGGTCAGGGATGGGTTTGACCTACACTTATTTTGCTTAGTGAGATTGTTGGAGAGCAAGGATGCGAATCGGACGGGCACTCTGTATAGGGTGTTTTCTCGAGATGTTTTTTACCTTTGGTGCGGCCACGGCGGAATTGCCAGCGACCCAGATCATCGGTCACAGCCCTTCCTATCTTGAGAATTTAAGCGTGTCAGAGCGCCGCGCTATTTTTACCATGAAACGGCAATTTTGGCAGGATGGCAGTGCCGTCGTGGTGTTTGTCTTGCCTGTTGGCTCCAGCCAGCATCGTAACTTTTGTCAAAAGCAGTTAGAGCTGCTGCCATTTCAGCTAACTAGGGTATGGGATCGCCTGGTCTTTTCGGGCAGTGGAGAGCGTCCCCAAATCGTCACATCGGAAGATGAGATGTGGGAGCGAGTGCGATCGACGCCCGGGGCCATTGGGTATGTGAGCAAAACATGGATAGAGGAGCTCATGGATGACAAGCATATATAGGTTGCTGCCGTTGCTGCTGGCGTTTTCTCCGTTGGCACATGCAAAACTGGACGGATCCTTTTACTTATCTCAGGGGGTTGCCTATAACGATGGTGGTTATTTCCTGACCGAGCCGGGGGAGGTGTCGGCTCATAACTATGAAGCAGTGGCTAACATAAATTGGCGGGCGAGTGAGCGTTGGCGTATGGCTGGTCAGTTAGTTTCCCGAGAGATGGGGAACTTGTCCGAGGTCAGTACGGGCATCGATTATCTGTTTGCCGAGTATCGAATGCCACTGGAGTCAGGGAGTGTAGCGGCTGCACTCGGCCGGTATAAATCAAACCAGGGTTTTTACAATGCCACTCGTGACAGCCTATTCAGTCGCCCTTCCATTTTATTGCCTCAATCCATTTATCCGGAGTTCGGCCGGGATGCATCGCTGCGCAGCGATGGGGGGCGTATTGCTGCTGTGCACTTTTGGGGAGAGCAGTCGCTCAGCTGGGACTTGGCCTATGGCTTGATGGAACTAGGGGATAACTTCGCTGAAAGTTTTTTTGGTCACAGCAGTGGGCTTGAATTTGAGGATGCCGATATTTTAGTGGCCACGGCTTCGTGGGAATATCGGCCCTGGATGCAGTGGAAACTGTCCTATGTAGAAAGCAAGTTTGTTGCCGATTTCACTCAGCCTATGGCTGATACTCAGTACGATATAGAGCGCTGGATCCTTGGTGTGAAAGGAGAGTTTCAATACTGGCAATGGAGTGCTGAGTACATTGAGATGCCAATTGATGTCCAACGGCTTGAACTGGAACGTAAATTTTCTCAAACGGCTCAGGGCGGCTACGTTCAGGGGCGCTATTTTTTAACCGATAGTTTGAACCTTCTGACGCGTTATGAAGTTTATTTTGGCGATAAAGAAGATAAAGATGGACAGCGCTTCGTGTTTCAGGGAAAGGAGGACTACCTAGCTTGGAGCAAGGTGGTTACCCTGGGGCTGTCTTGGCAGTTCCTATCGGATTGGCAATTGTCCGCAGAATGGCATCGTATGGATGGAACGGCCTTCTATCCTGGGTCTTTGACCGGACTTGAGGGTCAGGATCGGATAAGCGACCTCTACCTGCTGCAGTTGGCCTATCGCTGGAACTGGTCGCTGTAACCGGCATGGAAAAGGAGTTTCTGAATATGCTGACAACATGCATAAGAGGCGTTCTGGTTGCAGCCTGGATATTGATTGCGGGATCCGTTCATGCTCAGGATGCCATCCACATCATAGTGAATAAAGACAGTCAGGTATCCGTGCTCAAGCAGACAGAGCTGCGCGCGATATTTACCATGAAAAAACAGTTTTGGTCCGACGGCACGGCCATTACGGTTTTTGTCTTACCGCCCCGGGATCCTGACCACAATCGTTTTTGTCGTGATGTACTAAAGCTTTTGCCTTTTCAATTAAACCGTGAGTGGGACCGCTTGGTTTTTTCTGGAACCGGGGAGCGCCCTCAGGTCGCCCACTCTATGACGCAGATGGTACAGCTGGTTGAAAACACACCGGGTGCAATTGGATATATCCCTGCCGGTATGCAGAGTGAGGTGAACCATGTTGAAGTGCGTTAACGGTGTCGTGAAAGTGCCTGCTTCAGTCTTACCTCGCACCGCCTCCTACCACTACAGCAGCCGCGGGCCAGGATGTGAGCAGAACCTTGGTCTGATTGATCCCGCAGTCCATCGATGCGTTCGTGAAGGGGCCACCGCCGCCATTGTTCAGAGAAGTCCGCATGACTCCATGAGTCATCCTGCGCGCTATGGTGAAGGGAACTATTATTCATGTAACGGTGATCGTTACCTGTGCCGCGATGCACTGGCTGGTCGGCAAGAGGAGCCGAAGGGGGTGTTATCGTCCCGTTGGGCTCAAACCTTTACATCGTTTTTCCGAGCCACACAGGCCGCTATCCAGCAAATGATATTGACTATGGCATCGCGCTTGGCTGCCCAACCAATGGAAGTGGTGAATACATGAAGTTAAGGCAATCCAGTTACTTTCTGAGCCTACGCTGGAAATTTGTCCTCTCTTTGGTGGCAATGCTTGTCTTTGTCAGTGTGGTGATTGGAGCCGTGGGGGTGCGGCGTTTCGAGCAGCAGTTGGACAATGTTTTATCGGACCAATACAACACCCTGTGGCGAGACTTTCACATTCGCCTTCGTTCCGAAGAGCAGAGGTTGATCGCTTTAAGCCAGGAATTACACCTGATGATGGAGGGGAATGATCATCAGTTGGATCTGGTTGAAATGGAGTCAAAACTCTCATCGGACTGGGGCGATTTCGAACTGTTCTGGGCGCTCAAGTCTCTTCACCTGTTTGATGCCAGTCTGCAATCTGTCATGGCATTCGGTTATGACCGTTTTGACAATGTGAGTTGGTTGGAGGAGAGCTTTCGTACCGGAGAGCCGATCAAGCGAGTGCGCTGTGCCGATCAGTGCGTTATCGATGTCGCCGTTCCGGTCTTGGCGGATAGTGACATCAATCTTCTGGTGTTTACGACCGGGTTTGAAGATGTTTTGGCTCAGTTAGCGGAAAATCACCAGGTTGAGCTGGCGATGCTCGGGCAGGGGGTGACCAGTAGTCATAGCCCCTGGCAACGCCTTTTCCTCAGTCTGACGAATCGCAGTACCAACATGCGTTTATTGGGGGACGTGGCCTCCCGTTTGAGTTTGGAGGTCATAGAGAGTGGGCCGCAGCAATTGGTCCTGGGTGAAGAGAGCTGGGTCTTCTTCAGTTGGGCGGTAGCGGACACTGGTGAGCAGCTCCTGCTCTTCCGCAATATTGATGATCTGGCCAGTACCGAAAGTGCCTTTGTCAGCGACTTGACCGGCTTGTTACTGCTGGCCATGCTTTTGGCGGGTCTGATGGGCATGGCCCTGTTTTGGAGTCCGCTACAGAGGATACGGCGCCTGGGGCAGGCCCTACCGTTGTTGGCACAGAGCCGTTTCGATGATCTGCGTGAGCGATTGCATCGGGGCCGGGGACGATTTCGTGATGAACTGGTGCAATTGGAGTCGACGACTCTGGATGTGGCCAATCAATTAGAGCGTTTGGAAAGTGATGTAGATCGTTATACCAATGAACTGCAACGTATGGCCATGATGGATGCTCTGACCGGCCTCCCCAATCGTGCCATGTTCCACCATGAGTTGGCCAAGTCTCTGGGAAGTATTGGGCGGACCGATGAGCAGATCGCTTTGCTCTTTTTGGATCTGGATGAGTTTAAGCGGGTTAATGACACCCTTGGGCATGATATCGGGGATGAATTGCTCAAAACGGTGGCCAATCGCCTGCAAAAAAGTGTGCGAACCATGGATACCGTCTGTCGCTTAGGGGGCGATGAATTTACCGTTATCGTCCGTGGCCTGGAGTCCGAATCGGATATTCACCGTATCATCCATCAGATCTTTACCAGTTTGCAGCAGCCCCTGCAGTTGGGACGCCATACCCTGATCATTACCACCAGTATTGGCGTGGTGTTCTGCGATAACCCCATGGCCCGGCCCGAAGAGCTGCTTAAACGGGCTGATCTGGCCATGTATCAGGCCAAACAGGCGGGCAGGAGCAACTACCGAGTGTTCAACGAGCAGATGCTGGAGAGTGCGTCGCGCAAACTGATGCTAGAACAGGATATTCGAACGGCCATCAAGGAACGCCAGCTCTATTTGTCGATGCAACCTGTCCTGAATATGGCTGAAAATAGAGTTGTTGGTTTTGAGGCTTTGGTTCGCTGGCAGCATCCAAGCCGGGGCCTGGTGATGCCTGGAGAATTTATCAAAGAGATCGAGGGCAGTGAGCACAGTATTGAGCTGGGATACTATGTGATTGAAAAAGCGCTGGAGCAGCTCCAGCGTTTCAGTCAAACCTTGGATCACGACCGCTTCTACATGGCGATCAATTTGTCGACTGGCCAATATCTGCATGCAGGGTTGGTGGAGTATTTACAGGAGCAGATCGAACGTCGCCAGATTGAACCTTCGAGAGTGGTACTTGAGATCACCGAAGAGGTGTTGATCAAAAATCTGGATAAAGCGATGCACATCATGCACCAGCTCAAGGCGATGGGGGTAAAGATCGCCATCGACGACTTCGGTACTGGCTACTCCTCCTTGAGCTACCTTAAGCAATTGCCCTTTGACATCTTGAAGGTGGATAAGGGATTCGTGTCTGATCTGGATACGTCCGATGTGGATCGAAATATCGTCACCAGTGTCATCGATTTGGCCCATAACCTGAAACGAACCGTAGTTGCAGAAGGGGTGGAGAGCCATGATCAGCGTCAGTTTCTGCTGAAGGCAAATTGCGATTGTGCCCAAGGCTATCTCTATGCTGCCCCTCAGGATGAGCGTCAGATCCTGGGGCTGCTGGAGCGCTTAGGGCCCGATCTCGAGTGGCAGGATGAGGAGCGCCTGCTGGGGCGGCAGGCGCGTTGAGTCCGCTCTTTAGTCACCCTGCACTGGTGCTGTGGGGGCGATTTTTAGCGCCTTTTTGAGCGCCGGGATCCCCAGGTTGTAGGAGGAGGATAGGCGTTCAAGTTCCCGCTGACGCAGCTGTATCCCAGCGGTATCCTCGCTACTCAGGCGGCGCCTCAAATGTTCAAAGTCTTCCGTACAGACGCAGATCAGTTTGGCTTCTCCATCGTCGCTGATCGACTGGTAAAGCCGGTTGGGGCAGGCTTCCGTGCGCCAAGCCCCTTGAAGGCAGGGGTTGGCGTTCACGGGAAGACTCAATAGCGTCGCCAGAAGCAGGAGTAACGTGCGTGGCATCATGCTTTGAGACGGTGCTCAATGGCGTCCATCAACTGGCTGCTGATGTTAGTACCGAAGGCAGCGTCGATCTCTCTGACACAGGTGGGGCTGGTGACGTTCACCTCAGTCAGCCTGTCACCAATGACGTCCAGCCCAACGAAGATCAATCCCCGTTTCTTTAGTTCAGGTGCCACAGCCCGGGCAATGGCCCAGTCACTCTCGCTCAGGGGCCGGGCTTCGCCCCGACCGCCTGCTGCCAGGTTGCCGCGGGTCTCCCCTCCTTGCGGGATTCGGGCCAGACAGTAGGGTACCGGCTCACCGTCCACCACCAGGATCCGCTTGTCGCCATCGGTGATCTCCGGGATGAACTTTTGCACCATGGCATAGACTTGGCCGTGCTGGGTCAGGGTCTCGATGATCACACCTAAGTTGCCGCCATCGGCCTTGACCCGGAAGATGGAGGCACCGCCCATTCCGTCTAGGGGTTTGAGGATGATGTCGCCATGCTTGGCATGGAATTCCCGGATCCGGTCGGCGCTACGAGTCACTAGGGTATGCGGCGTATGCTCGGCAAACCAGGCGGTGAACAGCTTCTCATTGCAGTCGCGTAGGCTCTGAGGTTTGTTGACGATCAGGCTACCTTGCTCCTCCGCCCTTTCGAGGATGTAGGTGGCATAGATATATTCGGTATCAAACGGTGGATCCTTACGCATCAAGATCACATCGAGATCGGACAGCGCCAAGTCTTCATCTTGTCCCAGCGAAAACCATTTCTTGGGATCTTCCATTACCTTCAGCGGTTGCGTCCGTGCTCTGGGGGCCCCCTGCTCCAGGTAGAGATCGGCCATCTCCATATAGTGCAACTCATAGCCGCGCTTCTGGGCTTCCAGCAGGAAGGCAAAACTGGTGTCTTTCTTGATGTTGATGCTGGTGATGGGATCCATCACGATGCCCAGCTTGATCATCGAATACTCCTTATCCCAGGTCGCCGAAGCGAACCTGTAGTGCGGTAATGGCGGTCAGTGCGGCGGTCTCGGTGCGCAGCACCCTTGGGCCCAGCAGGATATCAGTAAATCCTTCATGGGCGGCAGTGTGGATCTCCTCTGGTGACAGCCCGCCCTCAGGGCCAATCAACAGGCGCAGTGCTTTGACAGGCTCCGGCAGGGTATTGATGCTGTACTCGGCACGGGGGTGCAGGTTCAGTTTCAGGCCTTCGAAGGGCTCCTGAAGCCACTCCTCCAGTTTGATCACGGGACGGATCTCTGGCACCACATTGCGACCACACTGTTCACAGGCGGCAATGGCGATCTTCTGCCACTGGCGGATCTTCTTATCCAGGCGATCCCCGGTGAGCTTTACGCCACAGCGCTCAGACCAAAGCGGTGTGATGGAGGAGACGCCCAGTTCAACAGATTTCTGGATGGTGAATTCCATCTTATCGCCCCGGGAGATCACTTGGCCCAGATGCAGTGACAGCGGAGACTCACTATTGTGTGTCTGCTGCGCTTCGATCTGGACGACGACGTTTTTTTTCCCTGCCTCGGTGATCCTGGCCAGGAATTGATCCCCCAGACCGTCGAATAGCATCACCTGTTGGTCGGGTTGCATGCGAAGAACACGACCAATGTGATTAGCCCCATCTTCATCCAGGGCCAGAGATTGTCCGGCCATCAGGGGGCCGGGTTGATAGATCCTAGGTATTCGCATCTTGCTCTTCGTTGCTTAGCCGTTGCACTGCTCGGCGATGAATGGATTGTCCCAGCCCTGGCGTTCGCTCACCAAAGAGTGTCGATGGCACTCGCTTGCCTGGGCCGGGTACATTGTATGCCAGGCGCGATAGAGTTTCTCCTGTCCGTCGGACAGGCTCAATTGGTATTGCTGTGCCATGTACAGGTAGGCCCGGGCAATGACCCCGCGGCTCTCCATCGGGGGCTGGGCCCGGCGGCCCTTGAAGTCTACCACCATCTCGCACTGGCCGTAGGCACTGGCACTTTCTCCCCAGACCGTGAATCGATAGTTGGAGCGATCGCCATTGATCTCGCCGATGGCCGGATAGAGGTTGTGCATGTCCGCTTCCTTGAGGCGAAACCTCTGATCTTTTTGGCAATTGCGTCGCCCACCGTCCTGCCAACACTGACGTTGATGGCCAAAATCCCAGGCCGGCATAACGTGTTCCCATTCAATCCGGCTGGCTCGAACGGGCTGTTTGCGAACCTGATAGCCGCAGGCTTCAAGGTCCGGTACCAGGCGCTTACCCTGGGCCTCAAAGGGACAATTGCAGTACAGACTCTGTGGTGGCAGTTGATCTGAGTACAGCTCCACCAGGTGACGTTTGGCTTGGCTGAAGGTCTGGGGCGTCGCTGCCGCAAAAGAGGAAAGCAAGGCGAGGAAAAGTATAAAAAAGCGCATAGTTCTTGAATGGTTATAGTAAATAGAGAGAAAAGGCGACCGAGAACTCTCAGCAAGCTACCAGCAGGCCCTGGCAGTGCCGGCAGTGATATTGGGCCTGTTTCCTTTCGACCTTGTTGTGGCGGCGGATCGTCAGTTGATGGGTTTGACACTCACACCGATAGGAGTAGGTCGTTGGGGCGACACTGGACACATCAAAGCTGTGCCGAACCTTGGGCTCCAGGGCGAACAGATCGCGCATCAGGCCGCGCCACTCCGGGCCGTGGGGCTTGACCCTGCCGTAGAGTTGATAGGCCAGCAGGTGAGCGATCTCATGGGGAACAACCTCGTGCAGGAAGGACTCAGGGTTTTCCGCCAACAGGACTGGATTGAATCTCAGGCGATTTTCGGTCAGATGGGCCACCCCCGCACTTTGGCCTCGCAGCGCCAGGCTGACCGTTGGTCGAGGAAAGGTGCGCTGAAGCTGCTGTTCGGCCCTGTGGTAAGCCTGTTCTATCGCGGCCGTGAGCCTGTTGCGTAGGAGGGTATCGTACTTCATGGTATCGGGTGGGAAATTCCAAGGGCGGCAGTATACCACCCTCGGCCCTGATGCTCAGGTGTTATAGGGCGAGCGCGGCCTGGTGTAGCATGGCTTCAAGCTGCTCGAGAATGGCGCGATGGGTCTGCTCATCATAGCCCTGTAATTTGGGTGTATGGATGTGACCGATCCGCACCTTGCTGTCGAGTAACTGGCCGAGCAGGACGCTGCGGTAACTGATCTCATTGGACAGGTAGCCACCGCCGGAGCCGGATACGGCGAGTTGGCCCTCCAGGGCGGCCAGGCTGGGGGCCTCGATACTCCCCTCAGCAGTGATAACCCGTCGGTTGTCGTTGATCCGGTATGGGCCAGGCGCACCCCGCATCGCCTCTGTCGGCAGGCTGAACTCGACAAACTCGGGGCCATCCAAGGGCTGGCCGTTGAGCTTGGGGGGTAATGGGGCCGTTTGGGTTGCCCCGGTGTGCACATTGAGGTTGTCCGGTGCGGCGGCACTGCGCTGGCGGCCAGGGAAGCGCTCCAGATCGAACTGCTCACGTCCCATGGATACCGTGAGCAGCATGTCGATGCGATTGTCCCTCAGGTAGGGTGTCAGCAGGGACTCGATCAGACCCTGATCGAAATCGGTAAAGCGCACAGGGATCAGCACAGACTCCAACTGGATCTTTTGCCCTTCCAGCTGCCAGCGCTGACCATCCAGGGCCAATGCGGCCACTCCAGAAGGATTGGATTGATCGATCGCTCTGTCCAATTGGAATGGATCAAAGCCGGTGAGCAGGATCCGAACCTGGGCATCGTCATCAAACTGGATGTCGCTCATCCCTCGGGATGCCTTTTCGAGACTGCTGAGCAGGATCTCTCTTTGCCATGATGCCAGGGCGAAGGCGGGTTGCTCAGACTTTAGGGCCTGGCGGGCGCTCAGGCGGCTCCAGTAAAGCGGGCGATCATCAAGATGACCGGATTGTACGTCCGCCACGGCGGCCTGCCACAAGGCGCGTCCGCCCTCGCTCACGGTTTGGGTGGCAGGCAGTTCTGCTTGCTCGGTCCGAAACCGCTTTAGCATGGGGGAGAGGGTCGATTGGTATCGATGAAGTACCGGCTCCAGTTGGGCCTGGGCGTGCGGCAGCCTCAGTTCTTCGGTATTCAGTTCTAGGGTTTGGGCACTCGGTTGCCAGCCCATCATTGCCATCATCATGCCAAGCCCCAGTTTGCTGCCCGTTCCTTTCATCGCCTTGCCCAGTCATCCCTTGATATCGCTCAAGGTACTGGGATCTGTCCGTTCGGGCAAACCTCGTTGAGGCGGGATCATAAGGTCCCGCTATTTTAACAATGACAAGTTTGATTATTTTCCCTCGTGGTCGATTGCTATCCTGTGCCTGTACTCTCCCTCCTTTAAGTTAATGTCATGATTGAAGTCGGCTCAAAAGCCTATTACGCCGCCCGCCGGGCACTGACTCTGGGCGCCCTGATGGTGTTCGGAAACCTGTATCTGTTCCAGCCCCTGCTGCCACAGATGGCCGAACGCTACGCCCTGTCCCCAAGTGAGGCCAACTGGGCTCATGCGTCCTGCTTCCTGGGGATGGCATTGGCCCTGTTGCCCTGGGCGTTGTTGTCCGAGCGGATAGGCCGTCGCCGAGTGATGTTGTTAAGCCTGACCCTGATCCCGGTGATTGGCGCCGGTGGTGCGCTGGCTCAGGCATTTTGGCAACTGGCCCTGGCCCGGGCCGTGATGGGGGTGACCTTGGCCGGGTTTGCGTCCGTGACCGTGGCCTACCTGGCCGAAGAGTTTTCGCCCAAAGCCCTGGCCATCGCCGTCGGTGGGTTTGTCGCTGCCAACTCCATCGGCGGGATCCTCAGCCGCTTGGCGGGCGGTGGCCTGGGGGATCTGCTCGGCTGGCAAGGCACCCTGTTGGTGATGGGGGGGCTCAGTGCCCTGGCCCTGATCGGCGTCTGGCGCTGGTTGCCGCAGGACCGCCAGTTTACGCCCAGCCATGCCAGTCTCGGGGCGTCCTTACGCAGCACCCTCCGGCATCTGGCCGATCCCCGCCTGGTTCTGGCCATGTGGATCGGCGCCTTGAACTTTGCCCTGTTCGTCAACCAGTTCTCTGCCATGGGGTTTCGCCTGGTGGCGCCGCCCCACAGCCTGCCGCTGGCGGTGACCTCGTTGATCTTCATCTGCTACATCACGGGGACCTTTACCTCGAGCCTGTCCGGCCGCTGGAGCCTGAAATTTGGCCCCCTGTCCGGCATGCTGTTGGGCACCCTGCTCGCCTTTAGCGGAGTGCTGATCGCGCGAAGCGACGCGCTTTGGGCCATGGTGTTGGGGATGTTGGTGATCAGTGCCGGTGCCTTCCTGGTCCATGCCCTGGCGTATGCCTGGGTTGGACGAGAGGCTAAGTATGCCAAGGCGGGCGCCACGGCACTGTACCTGGTGCATTACTATCTTGGCGGCAGCTTCGGCGGTTTCTGGTTGCTGTGGTGCTGGCAGAATTTCGCCTGGGACGGCGTGGTGGCAGGTTCGGGCCTGATCTATGGTGTCATGGTGCTGTTGGTGGCGGGGCTCTCACGCCGCAACCGGGTCCACCAGGCGCAACTGGCTCAGATCTGAGGAGGAGGGACGGTTTGAGCCTCTCACCATAAAAAACGCCCGGCTCTCGTACGAGAGCCGGGCGTTTTGTTGTTAACCTGAGCTTACAGGTTGGCGTCGGCGCGCAGGGCTTCGGCTTTATCGGTCTGCTCCCAAGGGAACTCGACACGGCCGAAGTGACCGTAGGAGGCGGTCGGCTGGTAGATTGGACGCTCCAGGTGCAGCATCTGGATCAGACCGTAGGGGCGCAGATCGAAGTGCTTGCGGACCAGGGCGATCAGCTTGTCTTCAGACAGCTTGCCGGTGCCGAAGGTCTCGATGCTGATGGAGGTCGGCTCGGCCACGCCGATGGCGTAGGAAACCTGGATCTCACAGCGGTCTGCCAGGCCGGCGGCCACGATGTTCTTGGCTACGTAGCGGGTGGCGTAGGCGGCAGAGCGGTCAACCTTGGAAGGATCTTTACCGGAGAAGGCACCGCCACCGTGACGGGCCATGCCGCCGTAGGTGTCGACGATGATCTTACGACCGGTCAGGCCACAGTCACCCATAGGACCGCCGATCACGAAGCGACCGGTAGGGTTGATGTGGAACTTGGTGTCCTTGGTGATCCACTCCTGCGGCAGTACCGGCTTGATGATGGTTTCCATCACGCCTTCACGCAGATCTTCGGTGGTCACTGTGTCACAGTGCTGGGTAGACAGCACGACGGCGTCGATCCCGGCAATGGTGCCATCTTGGTTGTAGGCAAAGGTCACCTGGGACTTGGCGTCCGGACGCAGCCACGGCAGGGTACCGTTCTTGCGCACTTCGGCCTGGCGCTTCACCAGACGGTGGGAGTAGGTGATCGGCGCTGGCATCAGCACGTCGGTCTCGTTGCTGGCATAGCCAAACATCAGGCCCTGATCGCCGGCACCCTGCTCACGCGGATCGGCTTTGTCGACACCCTGGTTGATGTCCGGAGACTGCTTACCGATGGCGGACAGTACGGCACAGGAGTCTGCATCGAAGCCCATGTCGGAGTGGATGTAACCGATGTCGCGGACGGTCTGACGGGTGATCTCTTCGATATCAACCCAGGCAGAGGTGGTCACTTCGCCACCGACCATGACCATGCCGGTCTTCACATAAGTTTCGCAGGCTACACGAGCCTTAGGATCTTGAGCCAGGATCGCATCCAATACCGCATCGGAGATCTGATCGGCAATTTTATCTGGATGACCTTCGGACACCGACTCAGAGGTGAACAGGTGACGTGCCATAGGAAATTCTCTCGTCTATCTAAACTGAAAGGCGTGTAGAAGCATCTACATCTGGACGGCTATTTTATGGATTTTTGACGTCAATTCCAGTGCGGCGGATCAAAACCTTTCACCATCGCCTGTAAAGCTTCGTCTGGCTCTCAAGTGTAGTCGCAGTTTTAGCCGCTGGATTTTGCCCACTAAAGGGGGTATAAATGCGCGCCTCAGCAGATGTTGCTGACTGATTTTTAGCTGATTTTGAGGTTTATGGGCGTTATGGTTCTCGAGGCGTAAGCCGTGTGGGCAAGGCTTGCACGGCAAAATACTGGTGTTTTACCGGCATGACTCTGTCGTCTGTCCGCTCCGCTGTTCTCCTGCTTCGTACTCCCCAACCCCGTAATGACCCCAAGGTCATCTCTTCGAATCGCCTTTTTTTGATGAAACGCGCCACACTGTATGGCGTGGGTCATGCTTTACTTTATGCCTTTGCACCGCCCCTGCGCCCTCGCGCAGCTTGAGGAGATAACGCCATGAGCGACAATCGTTACCTGGAAACCCTGTACCCGACCTACGGCCAACAGTTTGAGATGGAAGAGGTGTTGTTTCGTGCCCCGACGGAGCACCAGGAACTGATCATCTTCAGAAATAAGCGATTCGGGCGTGTAATGGCCCTGGACGGCGTGATCCAGACCACCGAAGCCGACGAGTTTATCTACCATGAGATGCTGACCCATGTGCCGATCCTGGCCCATGGCAACGCCAAGCGCGTATTGATCATCGGTGGTGGTGACGGCGGCATTCTGCGCGAAGTGCTGCGCCATGAGTCGGTGGAGCACGTGACTCAGGTGGAGATTGACCAGCAGGTGATCGAGATGTGCAAGCAGCACCTGCCCAACCACAGTGCCGGGGCCTTTGACCATCCGAAAGCTCATGTCGTGATCAGTGACGGCAAAGAGTTCGTGATGAACTGCACCGAGAAGTTCGATGTGATCATCTCCGACTGCACCGATCCCATCGGTCCCGGGGAAGCCCTGTTCGAGTCCGATTTCTACAAGGGCTGCAAGAACTGCCTGACCGAGGGCGGTGTGTTTGTGGCACAAAACGGCGTCCCTTTCATGCAGCCGGATGAGGCGGAGACCACCAAGGCGCGACTCCAGCCCTTCTTCGCCGACCGCACCTTCTACTGTGCGCCGATCCCGACCTACATCGGCGGGATCATGTCCCTGGCCTGGGCGTCTGACAACGCGCAGCTGCGCCAGCTGTCCACACAAGTGATCGCCGAGCGCTTTGCCAAGGCTGGCTTTAAGACCCGCTACTACAACCCGGCCATCCATACCGGCAGTTTCGCCCTGCCGCAATACCTGGTCGACCGTTTGGCCAAGATCGATTGATTGGAGACTCCGGCATTGAACTGGACCGTCGATAACGCCCTGGATCTGTACAACGTCCCTTATTGGGGGCAGGGCTTCTTCCATATTAACGCCCATGGCAACGTGGAGGTGCGCCCGGAGCAGGGTAACCCGGCACGCAGCATCGATCTGGCCGCGCTGACCGACACCCTGGTGTCCCAGCGGGACGCCAAGCTGCCGCTGCTGGTGCGTTTCCCGGATATCCTCCATAGCCGGGTACAGAGCCTGTGTGGTGCCTTTCGTGAGGCGATCAGCGAGTACGGCTACGACGGGGATTACCTGGCGGTGTATCCCATTAAGGTGAATCAGCAGCGCAGCGTGGTTAACGGCCTGATCGCCGGAGGCGGCGAGCAGCTGGGCCTGGAAGCGGGCTCCAAAGGCGAGTTGATGGCAGTCCTGGCCATGGCTCAGGATGCGGCCCAGGTGATCGTCTGTAACGGTTACAAGGATCGGGAATACGTGCGCCTGGCCCTGATCGGCCAGCAGATGGGTTACGACGTCTATCTGGTGATTGAGAAAATGTCGGAGCTGGATCTGGTGCTGGAGGAGAGTCGCAAACTGGGCGTGATCCCCAAGCTCGGGGTCCGTGCCCGCCTGGCCTCTCAGGGCAAGGGCAAGTGGCAGTCCTCCGGCGGTGAAAAGTCCAAATTCGGCCTGTCGGCAATGCAGATCCTCAAGCTGTTAGAGCGTCTTCGCCAGGAAAATCGGCTTAATGCCCTGCAGCTGCTGCATTTTCATCTGGGCAGCCAGATGTCCAATATCCGCGATATCCAGAAAGGACTGACCGAGTGCGGCCGATTCTATATGGAGCTGCGCAAGCTGGGCGCCCCGATCACCACGGTGGATGTGGGTGGCGGCCTGGGGGTGGATTACGAAGGGACCCGCTCCCAGAGCAGCTGCTCGGTCAACTACTCCCTGCAGGAGTACGCCAACAACGTGGTGTATGCCATCGGTGATGTCTGTAAGCAGTACTCCCTGCCCCATCCCCGGCTTATCTCCGAATCCGGTCGGGCCATGACAGCCCATCACGCGGTTTTGATCGCCGATGTGATCGGGGTGGAGGCCTATTCCCCCGAGTCAGACTTACCGGCCCCCGAGGCCGAGGCGCCCATGGTGCTGCATAACATGTGGCAGACCCTGGAGGAGGCCCGCAGCAATACGGATGTGCGGGCGTTGGGGGAGATCTACCACGATACCCTCAATGATCTGTCGGACGTTCATGCCAAGTACAACTATGGCTTGCTGGATTTGACCCAGCGCGCTTGGGCTGAGCAGGTACATCTGCAGGTGTCCTGGCATGTGGCCCGTCAGTTGTCGCCGAAAAATCGCGCTCATCGACCGCTCATCGACGATCTCAACGAGAAGTTGGCCGACAAATTCTACGTCAACTTCTCCCTGTTCCAGTCGCTGCCGGACGCCTGGGGGATCGATCAGGTGTTCCCTGTGCTGCCCTTGTCGGGTCTGGACAAACAGCCGGATCGTCGCGCGGTGATCCTGGACATCACCTGCGACTCCGATGGCACCATCGATCAGTATGTCGATGGTCAGGGGATCGAGACGACCCTGCCGATGCCCGCCTGGCAGGCCGAGAAGCCCTATCATATCGCCTTCTTTATGGTGGGGGCCTATCAGGAGATCCTCGGTGATATGCATAATCTGTTTGCCGACACCGAGGTGGTGGATGTGCGGCTGGATGATCAGGGGCAGTTACAGATCGTCGAGGAGATCGCGGGGACGACCGTCGCCGAGGTGATGGAGTACGTCAATCTGGATCCCAAGGTGATCCTGGCGCGGTATCGCTCCCGCTTCGAACAGCAACCGCTGGATGAAGCGCAGAAGCGCCAGTTCCTGGAGGAGTTGGAAGCGGGCCTGCAGGGGTATACCTACCTGGAGCCCTGAAAGGGCGGTTCGTGATCTAAAAAGGCCCGGTTGGGCCTTTTTTGTTTTGTATGGCAGCTAACGGCTAAGGGACAGGCCCATGTTCCGACGACGTCTGAACATGGGCCTCAGGAGCGGAAGCCGAAGCCTGATGAACGCATTTGGGGGAGATGGAGTAGGGCGGGGGGCAAGCTGGCGCCCTTAGATTAGGATCCAGGCAGAGTCGATGCATGGAGGCAACGCAGATGTCGTACGAAAAACGTTACATTCGTTCCCTGATGATCACCGCCCTGGTTGCTGTGAGCGGCACTCCCCCTTGGCTCAGTGCAGCGCCCGAGCCGCCACTGATGCTGGCCCGAACCTATCAACAGGGGATCCCCCTGGAACACTACTTGATCAGTGAAAAGCTGGATGGCATGCGGGCTTACTGGGATGGTCGGGCATTATGGAGTCGGGCCGGTAACCCGATTGTGGCACCGGCGTGGTTCACCGAACCTCTGCCCACCGTGGCCCTGGATGGTGAGCTATGGGTTGCCCGAGGGCAGTTCGAGACCCTGATGGGGATCGTGCGGGATTCGGTGCCTGATGAAGAGGCCTGGCGTCGAGTGAGCTTTATGTTGTTCGATCTGCCCGCCAGCAGTCAGCCTTTTGAGCAGCGCTATCAAGAACTTGGTCGCTTAATCAGGCAACTCGGTCTGGGCCATCTCAAGCGGGTTGCCCACTATGAGTTGAGCGATCAGGCCCAGTTGCAGGCGCAGTTGGAACGGGTGGCGAGCCAGGGAGGAGAGGGTTTGATCCTGCGCCATCGTCAGTTGCGCTATGTGGCCGGGCGGGATCCCGGGATGCTCAAGTTTAAGGTGTTCGAAGACGCCGAGGCCGTGGTGATCGCGCACCTTCCAGGCAAAGGCAAGTATGCCGGCATGATGGGGTCGTTGCTGGTGGAAGATCCCGCCGGACGGCGTTTTCGCATTGGCACGGGGTTTAGTGATCGTCAGCGCCGAGAGCCTCCGCCGGTCGGGGCGGTGATCACCTACCGCTTCAATGGTCGTACGGCGAAGGGCTTGCCCAAGTTTGCCCGTTTCCAGCGCCGTTATCTCAGCTTCTAATGGCGGTGTAGGGGCAGGGGGTAATGGAAATCATGCGAAATTTCTGTGCCATGAGCAGGTAGAAGCAATAAACACGCGCAACTGGTATAAACTCCTTTTTGCGTGAAAGTTAACCGCTAGGCAACAAAATTGGATAACCGATTTGCGTCTTTGTGTCCAAGAGGGGAATATATGCCCCGACCAGAAATGATAATTCCTTGTACCAGGAGCCAAGATGTCTTCCCGTAAAGAGCTTGCCAATGCGATCCGCGCATTGTCCATGGATGCCGTACAACAAGCCAAGTCAGGCCATCCCGGTGCCCCCATGGGCATGGCGGATATTGCCGAAGTACTTTGGCGTGATTTCCTCAAGCATAACCCTGCCAATCCAGAGTGGGCCGATCGCGACCGCTTTGTGTTGTCCAATGGGCACGGGTCCATGCTGATCTACTCTCTGTTGCACCTGACCGGTTACGATCTTGGGATTGATGATCTCAAGCAGTTCCGCCAGTTGCACTCCCGCACTCCGGGTCACCCTGAGTATGGTTATGCCCCGGGGATCGAAACCACCACCGGCCCTCTGGGTCAGGGGATCACCAATGGCGTCGGCATGGCGCTGGCCGAGAAGGTGCTGGGTGCCCAGTTCAACCGTCCAGGTCATGAGATCGTCGATCACTTTACCTATGTCTTTATGGGTGATGGCTGCCTGATGGAGGGGATCTCCCACGAGGCCTGCTCTCTGGCTGGCACTTTGGGGCTGGGTAAGCTGATCGCTTTCTGGGATGACAATGGGATCTCCATTGACGGTGAGGTGGACGGCTGGTTCTCCGATGATACGCCGAAGCGTTTCGAAGCCTACGGCTGGCATGTGATCCCGGCGGTTGATGGCCACGATGCCGAGGCGATCAAAGCCGCGGTCGAAGCCGCCCGTGCCGAGACCGGTAAGCCGACCCTGATCTGCACCAAAACCGTGATTGGTTACGGTAGCCCGAATAAATCCGGTTCCCACGACTGTCACGGTGCGCCGCTGGGTGATGAAGAGATCGCCGCGGCCCGCGACTTCCTGGGTTGGCACCATGCGCCGTTCGAAGTGCCGGCTAATGTGTATGAAGCCTGGGATGCCAAGGCTGCCGGTGCCGAGGCTGAAACGGCCTGGGACCAGCGTTTTGCCGCCTATGCCGCCGCCCATCCTGCCCTCGCAGCCGAGTTTAAGCGCCGTATTGCTGGCGAGTTGCCCCAAAACTGGACGGCCCATGTCGAAGGCTACATTGCCGATCTGCAGGCCAATGCCAACAAGGTAGCCACTCGTAAAGCGTCTCAGGATTGCCTGAACGCCTTCGGCCCTGTACTGCCAGAGCTGTTGGGCGGCTCTGCCGATCTGACCCCGTCCAACCTGACCAACTGGTCCGGCTCCGTGTCCATCACGGCCGAAGAGATGGCCGGTAACTATGTGCACTACGGCGTGCGTGAGTTTGGCATGAGCGCCATCATGAATGGTGTGACCCTGCACGGCGGCTTTAAGCCTTACGGTGCCACCTTCCTGATGTTCATGGAGTACGCGCGTAACGCCGTACGCATGGCGGCCTTGATGAAGCAGCCGACCATCTTTGTTTATACCCACGACTCCATCGGTCTGGGTGAAGATGGCCCGACCCACCAGCCGGTGGAGCAGGTGGCGTCCTTGCGTATGACTCCGAACCTGAGCACTTGGCGTCCCTGTGATTCCGTGGAATCTGCAGTAGCTTGGCGCAGTGCCGTCGAAAGCACCGAGACCCCAACCTCGTTGATCTTCTCCCGTCAGGGACTGGAGCCTATGGCTCGTGATGCCGAGACCCTGGCCAATGTGGCCAAGGGCGGCTACGTGCTCAAGGACAGTGCCGGCAAGCCGGAGCTGATCCTGATCGCGACCGGCTCTGAAGTGGAGCTGGTGATGAAGGCGGCGGCCGAGCTGGAAGCGGCAGGCAAGGCGGTACGCGTGGTCTCCATGCCCGCCACCGACGTGTTCGACAAGCAGGATGCGGCGTACAAGGAGTCCGTATTGCCTTCTGACGTGACCGCCCGTATCGCCGTGGAAGCGCTGATCGCCGACTTCTGGTACAAGTACGTTGGCCTGGACGGACGCGTGATCGGCATGACCACCTTTGGTGAGTCTGCCCCGGCGGGTGAGCTGTTCAAGCTGTTCGGCTTCACCGTCGAGAACATCGTCGATACCGCCAACGAGTTGCTGGCGGACTGATCTTCGGGATCATCGATGAGATAACACTGCCCCGGCTTTTGCCGGGGCAGTGTCGTTTTGGCACCTTGGTGCGGACCGGGGAGCGATGAACATAGGGGCATTGCCAAACAACCAGAGAGCCCCTTGAGTGCAGGGAGCAAAGTAACTGGCGCCGGTTTGGAAACGACTCAGGCGTTCATGCTCCAGGGTAGGACTCAGCGTTTATCGATGGATTGCACTTCCTGTCTGGGAATGCGCTGCTTCCGGCCTTGCTCATCGACAAAGACGTAGTTGTTGCCTTGTAACTGTGGTTTGTTGTCAGACAGAAACAGGCGACCGTCATGGGTGGCAACCAGATAGTCTCCAGCACAGGCGCACAGCAGGAGAAGTAACAACAGGGAGGCTAATCGCATAGGGGGCTCCTAGGTTCCTCCAGAGTGTAGCCGATGACGACTGGAATTTAGGTTTTGTCTGGTTTTGTCGCCATGGGCAGAGACAAATAGTAAAGTAAATCCGTAAGTTAACTTTTTGCCTGGAAGGGATCTGCGCCAAAGTGAATGCCTCTGATCGCACCATTCTTGTTCTCTTGATGCTGTTGTTGCCTGCGGCCCTCTGGTTGCCAGGCTTCGTTGTGATGCAATACCCGGAGCAGGTGTTTCTGCTTAAGGCGGCGCCTTGGTTGACGTTGCTGGCGGCCCTAGCGCTCAGTCAGGTCTATCAACAGGGACGGATCGGCTTCCAGATCCTGCTGGCCATGGTGATGTATGGCCTGATCCAGCAGCGCCTGGGGGCCAGTTTGCAGGATCCTCAGGTAGCCCTGGAGTTCTGGTTGATGGGATTACTCGGGCCCGCTTTTGCCCTGGTGGTCGCGCTGATGCCGGATCGCTCGCCCTTTCATCGCAAGGGCATTATCCACTGGGTGATGGGAGTGGTCGCGTTGGTGATCTTGGTGTTGTTGACCAAGAACCAAAGTAGCAGCCTGGCGTTGTATTTCTGGCTTGAGCCCCGAGCCTTCACCTTCCTGGATTTCAGCCCTGCACCTTTGCTGTTGGTGTTGTGGCAACTGATGTTTGCCCTGGGGATCTGGCTGCTGTATCTCAACCGGGGTCAGAGTGGAGATCTGGCCGCCCTGTTGATCATCGTTGGCCTGATCCTGATGACCTTGGGATTTGCCCGCCCTTTGATCGCCGCCAGCCTGTTTACCACCCTGGGGATCGCCATCTTCGTGCTGGTCTTGCAGCATGGTCATCAGATCGCCTTCCTGGATGAGCTGACCGGCATACCCGGCCGCCGATCGCTAAACCTTGCGCTAAAACGTCTGGGACGGCGTTACACCCTGGCAATGACGGACATCGATCATTTCAAGAGCTTTAACGATACCTATGGGCATGATGTCGGCGATGAGGTGCTGAAACTGGTGGCAGCCCGCCTGAGCATGGTTAAGGGGGGAGGGCGGGTCTACCGCTACGGGGGTGAGGAGTTCACCATCCTGTTTCCCGGCAAGAGTCCCAAGCAGTGCCGGGGTTACCTTAACGCCATCCGGGAAGAGATTGCCGAGTATCCCTTTGTGGTGCGTCGTCAGCAGGAGCGCCCCGAGGACGGCAAGGTGGGGCGTCAGCAGCGAGGCTCAGGTGGCGGAGAACAGGTCCAGATCACCCTGAGTTTCGGGGTGGCGGGTCGCAGCGGTGAACTGAGCGAGCCAGAAGCGGTGATCAAGGCCGCCGATAAGGCTTTATATACCGCCAAGAAGGCGGGCCGAAATTGCGTGCGGATGGCCCGGGCCAGTTGAGTCAAATACAGAAACGCCCGTTCACGACGGGCGTTGTTCTTTTCATGAAAGTCGATTAGCTCTTGCTGCCGAGCTTGACCCATTGTTCATCGACAAACCACAGGGCCTCGTTGCGTCGGCGTCCGACGATCAATGCCTGCTCAGCGGCAAACAGGAAGGCCTTCCAGTTGCGACGCAGTACGGCGTAGCGTGTTTCGATAATGTGCTGATCGTCGTAACAGATGAAGACGATGGTTTGCGGATCCCAGCCCAGGAAGCCGTGGAGTTCGGCCGGCAGTTCGGTTTCTTCAGATTCAAACGCACTGTCCCATTGCCACTGGTGGGGCCAAAGGGATGCCTGGCTGAGCCAGTCACTCTCGTCGAGGCGTTCCAGATCCACCGCATCGGTGCTGACATTCTGCTGCCAGACCTGCTTGGCGTAGTGAGGGGTCAGGGGCTGGATCGCCGCCTTGTCTTCTTCGTTGACGCTCAGATCGGCGCGGTTGAAGACCCAGGCAAAGGGATATTGGCTCAATTCGGTGTGTTTGATCATGGTAATAACAGGATTCGTCGGGATCGTCGGCGTTTGGCGCACACTGTAACAGAGCATAGCCGCTGGACCGAGCCTTATTCCGCTTGTGGCATCTTGGGATCAACCAGTATGCTGCCTCTTTCGCAGTACAAACAGGAGTGATAATGGCGATCTGGAAACGTGAACTGGAGTTTTCTCTGCTCAATGCCCGGGGAGAAGGTACCCTGGTGCAGCAACTGGGGATGGAGGTGGTCGAGGTTGACGACCGCTCTTTGACCATGAGCATGCCGGTGGATCATCGCACTCATCAGCCCCTGGGCTTGCTGCATGGTGGGGCTTCGGTGGCGTTGGCGGAGAGCGTAGGCTCGTTTGCCGCGAACCTGTGTGTGGATACCGAGCACTACTGTGTCGGGGTGGAGATCAACGCGAACCATCTCAAGGCCAAGCGCAGTGGCACTGTTTACGGCAAGGCCAGCCCTCTCCATCTGGGGGGAACGACTCAGGTGTGGCAGATCGAAGTACGGGATGAACAGGCACAATTGGTGTGTATCAGCCGCCTGACCATGGCGGTGCGTAAGCATAAGGGCAAAGTGTGAAGCTGATCTTCTCCCAGGGGACCCTGATCGCCAACCCCAACGAACTGATGGTGAGGTTGGATGGGCCTGCACGCATCACCTTTCAGGCGGCGGCCGACAACATTCAGCTGGTGGGGATCGCCAACGTGGTCACCGGCTTTGGTGGTGGCGTCAGCTGGTCGGTACGGCTTGATAACGATGAGCAGATAGCAACCCTGGCTCAGGAGCTTGGGCTGGAGATCAGGGGCGTTTAACCAACGCCCCATGGGGGTTAATGACCGAGGATCAACCAGGCGCCCAGTGCCACCATTACGCTGCCGGAGAGGCGATTCACCCGCTTGACGTTACGTGGGTTGAGCAGACGACGCAGGCTGGCACCACCCAGGGCATAGAGAGTCATGCACACCAGCTCACACAGCAGGATGATCGCCAGCAGGACGCTGATCTGTGGTACCAGCGGCAACTCGGCGTGGATAAAGGGGGGCAGCAGTGCCAGCATGAAGGCCCAGCCCTTGGGGTTGGCGATGGCGGTCACCAGTCCCCGGTTAAACAGGCTTCTTGCCCCATTGGCCTCCACTGATTCGCCCGGATCCAATTGACCCTGACTCCGCCACATCTGCCAGCCCAGGTAGATAAGGTACGCGCCGCCGACCCACTTGAGCGCGGTGAACAGCATGGGGAACTGCAGCATCAGGGCCGAGACGCCCAGTACCGCCGCCAGGGAGACCAGGGCGACTCCAATCAACTCACCGGCCATCATCGGCAGGGTGCGACGAAGACCTATGCTCATCCCCAGGCTCAGGGCCAGCAGCATGCACATCCCCGGGGTAATGGAGACGGCAAAGAAGGTTGGGATAAACAGGGCCAAAGTGGTGGGATCGATCATGGGCAAACTCGTTGATGGGCGATGGGCGTAAAATGGCGGCGAGAGTATGCCAGAGTGGCCGAACAGAAAAAAGCCGCCAGATGGGCTGACGGCTCGGATGGGCACGGGGGCGTTACTTTAGCTCAATGCCGTTGTCCAGGATGGTGATCTGACCCGCTTTGTACAGGCTGCCGATGGTGCGTTTGAACACACCCTTGGACACGCCGAAAACCGCCTTGATGGTTTCGGCGTCGGTCTTGTCATAGAGCGGTGCGAAGCCGTTCGGCTGTTTGTGCAGGTACGCCAGGATCTGCTCACCCAGTCGATCTACCTGCTTGTTGACCGGCGGATTGATGCTGACGTCCAGTCGACCGCCTTCGCGCACCTTGGTGATCATCCCTGGCATGCGCTGACCGATCTTCAAAGGCTTGAATACGGTGTTGTAGTAGATCACGCCCCAGTGGGCATCGTTGACGATGGCCTTGTAGCCCAGATCGGATTTACCGGCGATCACCACCCGGACCTTTTCATTTTCCTGATAGTTGGCCGGGGTGATATCGAGGAAACGGTCCAGCTTGGCAGTGGCGGCAATACGGTCGGTGTGCTCGTCGACGTAGAGGTACACCATGGTGTATTGGCCCTCTTCGATCGGGCGTTTCTGCTGGTTAAAGGGCAGCAGCAGATCCTTGTCCAAGCCCCAATCCAGGAAGGCGCCGACCCGGCTGTTCTCTTTGCACTTGAGGCTGACGAACTGACCCACTTGAGCCTTGGGCTTCTGGGTGGTGGCAATAAACTGATCTTCCGAGTCCAGATAGATGAACACCTCGAGTTTGTCACCCACCTTGGCGTCTTTGGGGGTGTATTTCTTGGGCAGCAAGATCTCACCCAGGTCGTCGCCGTCCAGATAGAGGCCGAAGCTCACCAGTTTGGTGACGGTAAGGGTGTTGGTTTGTCCGATCTTGACCATGGGATCTGCCTGTCGTGGTTGCCATAAAGGAAAGGGCGCGAAGTATACCCTGTTTTCGCCCCCATCGCTGCCCTGCTTGTCCTTATGCTAGTCGGTTTCATCCTCAATATGGCTGCCGTGGGCACTGACCAGGCTGGCCACCACCACCGCCAGATAGAAGACGCCCGCAATGGCCTCCAGGTAGACGGCGGTCTGAGCGACTGCGTGGGACGGGGTGATCTCACCAAACCCTAGCGTGGTCAAGGTGACGAAACTGAAATAGACCGCAGTGTTGAAGTTGTCGCCCCAGGGGCGTTGGTTCATACCGTTGAACGCCTCGGGAGAGAACTCGAGGATCAGCAGGTAAAGCAGGGCCCACAATAATCCCAGCAATAAAAACAGCGCCAGGGAGCCCAGCACTCGATTGTGGCTGATCTGTCCACTGAACAGCACCTGGCGGGCGGTGGCTTTAAGTGTGCCAAAGAAGAACAGGATCATCAGCCCCAGCGCCAGGGTGTCGAACAAGGGTAATGGCAGCCAGGTCTTGGTTAACGCCAGCAGGAGCCAGAGGGGGATCAGGAGTCTCAGGAAGCGCCGCCAGCCCGGTTCGAACTTGAGGCTGCTAAGACAGGTAATAAAGGTAAGCAGGGTGAGCCCCTGCAAGGTGTTTTCCAACAGACCGCTGGGCATGACCTGTTCCAACGAGGTGCTGATCAAGAGCAGCACCAGGGCCCCGGTCAGGAAATAGCAGTTGTTGTTCTCGTTTATCCAAGCTTTCATAGGCCACGCTCGGTCAGGCTATCGGGTCTCGAACAGTGTAGAACAGTGCCTGGCTTAGACGCTGGCGATCTCCTCGGCGGTCAGCTTGCGGTACTGTCCACTGGCCAGATCGCCCAACTGCAGCGGTCCCATGGACTCGCGATGCAGGGCCACGACGGGATTGCGAAAGCGGCCGAACATCCGCTTGATCTGGTGATAGCGCCCTTCATAGATGGTCAGCCGGGCTTCCCGCTCTCCCAGTTGTTCCAACTGGGCGGGACTGGTGGTGATCCCTTCGAACGGGAAGTGGATCCCTTCGGCAAACATGCGAGCGGTATCCGGATGGATCGGCTGGCCCAGGGTGACCCGGTAGGTTTTGGGTTTCTTCAGCTCCGGAGCGGTCAGGCGCCGTGACCAGTTACCGTCGTTGGTGAGGATCAAAAGTCCGGTGCTGGCTCGGTCGAGTCGGCCGCCAATATGCAGTTCATCAGCCAGTTCGGCCGGTAACAGCGTCATGACGGTTGGATGAAGGGGATCAGAGGTGGCGCTCAAATACCCGGCGGGTTTGTTGAGCATCAGGTAATGGGCGCTTCGGCCAGCCTGGAGGCACTGGCCGTCGGCCTCGACCCGCTGATAGGGAGTGACCTCTTCCGTGCCGTCACTGACGGTCAGGCCATCGATCTGTACCTTTTGCTGTGCCAGCAGCAGGCGAACATGACGGCGGCTCCAGGTGGGGTGTTGCCCCAGTAATCGGTCTAATCGCATCGCTGAACTTTTTATCCGCCCGTGAGTGGGTTTGAGCCAAGGTTCGCAGTTTAACGTTTTTTCTTTGCTGAGTGTCGCTCGAATGCCTTGGGGCTGGGGCCTAAACTGAGATAAACTGGCGCCCGCTTTGACACCGGACGTTCGCAGGCCTTCAGATTTGGTCAGTAAAAAATAGAATCAGACCGCTATGACATTACGTGTTGCCATCAATGGATTTGGCCGGATCGGCCGTTCGACCCTCCGTGCTCTGTATGAGCGGGGGTTGCGGCAGCGCATCCGTATCGTAGCCATCAATGAGTTGGCCAAGCCCGAGGGGATCGCTCACCTGCTTCAATATGACTCCACCCATGGCCGCTTCGCCCATTCTGTCGAGCAGGACGAAGGAGGCTTGGTCATCGACTCCGACCGGATCGCGCTGCTGCGGCAGAGTGATGTCAGCCAGCTGCCCTGGGGGCAGCTGGGGATCGATCTGGTGCTTGAGTGCACCGGCGTATTGAAGACCGCCGCCGAGTGCGAGGCGCACCTGGCCGCTGGGGCGAAGCAGGTGCTGATCGCCCATCCGGCAGACGCGGGGGTGGATGCCACCGTGGTGTACGGCGTTAACCACCATACCTTGACGGGCGATGAACGTATTGTCTCCAATGCGTCCTGTACCACCAACTGCTCGGTGCCGGTGCTGGATCGGATCCATCGGGCCTTTGGCATTGAGCGGGGGGCGTTGACCACCATCCATTCGGCGATGCACGATCAGCCGATGATTGACGCCTACCATGATGATCTCCGCCGTAGCCGTTCGGCCAGCCAGTCTATCATTCCGGTGGACACGAAGCTGGCGCGGGGGATCGAGCGGATCTTGCCCCAGTTGCATAACAAATTGGAAGCCATCGCGGTGCGAGTGCCCACCACCAATGTGACCGCGATGGATCTCTCTTTAACCCTGACACAGAGGGTGGATATCGCCAGTGTAAACCGGGTGCTGCAGGATGCTGCCCATGGTGCGCTGAGCGGCCTGCTGGGCTATACCGAAGCCCCCCTTGTGTCCTGTGATTTTAATCATGACCCCAGATCTGTTGTGGTGGATGGCACTCAGACCCGGGTTTCCGATGGCCATCTGGTCAAGTTGCTGCTGTGGTGTGACAACGAGTGGGGTTTTGCTAACCGCATGCTCGACACCGCCTTGGCGATGGCAGACAAAAAGAATTCAATTCACTTAAACCTTTGAGGAAACACTCTTATGAACATTTTGAAGATGACCGAGCTGGATCTTGCCGGCAAGCGTGTCCTGATCCGTCAGGATCTGAACGTACCGGTAAAAGACGGTGTGGTCACCTCCGATGCCCGTCTGCGCGCTTCCATGCCAACCATTGAGCACGCCCTGAAAGCAGGCGCCAAGGTGATGATCATGTCCCACCTGGGCCGTCCTACCGAAGGCGAATACGCCGAGGAGTTCTCCCTGGCGCCGGTTGCCAACTACCTCAACGAGAAGCTGGACGCCAATGTGCGCCTGGAAAAAGACTACCTCAGCGGTGTTGAGCTGGCCGACGGTGAAGTCGTTGTGTTCGAGAACGTGCGCTTTAACAAAGGCGAGAAGAAAGACGACGAGACCCTGGCCAAAGCCTACGCGGCCCTGTGTGACATCTTCGTGATGGACGCCTTCGGTACCGCACACCGCGCCCAGGCTTCTACCCACGGCGTGGGCAAGTTTGCCCCTCAGGCCGCTGCCGGTCCTCTGCTGGCAGCCGAACTGGACGCCCTGGGTAAAGCCCTGGACAACCCCGCCCGTCCGATGGTGGCCATCGTTGGTGGTTCCAAGGTTTCCACCAAGCTGACCGTATTGGAGTCCCTGTCCACCAAGGTGGACCAACTGGTGGTGGGTGGCGGTATTGCCAACACCTTTATCGCGGCAGCCGGCCATCCTGTGGGCAAGTCTTTGTACGAAGCCGATCTGATCGACCAAGCCAACAAGCTCACCGCCGATGCCAAGGCCAATGGCGGTGACATCCCGGTTCCGACCGATGTGGTGTGTGGCAAGGAGTTCTCCGAAAGCGCCGTGGCCACTCTCAAGGATGTTGCCGAGACCGAAGCCGATGACATGATCTTCGATATCGGTCCGGACAGCGCAGAGGCCCTGGCTAAGATCCTGAAAAATGCCGGCACCATCGTCTGGAATGGTCCGGTCGGCGTCTTTGAATTCGATCAGTTTGGTGAAGGCACCAAGCGCATTGCTCAGGCAATCGCCGAGTCCGACGCCTTCTCCATCGCAGGTGGTGGTGATACTCTGGCAGCAGTGGATAAGTATGATATTGCTGACAAAGTTTCTTACATCTCCACCGGCGGTGGTGCCTTCCTGGAGTTCCTCGAAGGCAAGACCCTGCCCGCGGTTGCCATGCTGCAGGCGCGCGCAGCGGAGTAAGACACTACTCGAGGCCGGCTTATGCCGGCCTTTTTTTTTCTCTCTGCCTTTGCCGGTGGGGCGGTTTCATTACACGGAGTTTGTTAACTATGGCTTTGATCTCTTTGCGTCAACTGCTGGACCATGCGGCCGAGCACCAGTACGGTGTTCCCGCCTTTAACGTTAATAACCTGGAGCAGATGCGGGCCATCATGCAGGCGGCGGAAAAGACCGACTCGCCTGTGATCGTGCAGGCCTCCGCCGGGGCACGTAAATACGCGCGCCCCCAGTTCCTCCGCTACCTGATGAATGCCGCCCTGGAGCAGTATCCGGATGTGCCGGTCTGCATCCACCAGGACCATGGTACGTCGCCGGATGTGTGTCAGCGCTCCATCCAGTTGGGTTTTAGCTCTGTGATGATGGACGGCTCCCTGCGTGCCGATGGCAAGACGCCTGCCGATTACGGCTACAACGTCCAGGTGACCCAGCGGACGGTGGCGTTTGCTCATGCCTGCGGTGTATCGGTGGAGGGGGAGATCGGCTGTCTGGGCAGCCTGGAGACCGGCATGGCCGGTGAAGAGGATGGAGTCGGTGCCGAGGGGGTGCTCAGCCAAGAGCAGCTTCTGACCGATCCAGAAGAAGCCGCCCGTTTCGTCTCTGCCACCAAGGTGGATGCCCTGGCGATCGCCATCGGTACCAGTCATGGGGCTTACAAGTTTTCCAAGAAGCCGACGGGTGAGGTACTCAGGATCGATCGTATCAAGGAGATCCATGCCCGCATTCCGGATACCCATCTGGTGATGCACGGCTCCTCCTCGGTGCCACAGGAGTGGTTGGAGATCATCAACCAGTATGGGGGGGCCATCCCGGAGACCTACGGCGTGCCGGTCGAGGAGATCGTCGAAGGGATCAAGCACGGCGTACGTAAGGTCAACATCGATACGGATCTGCGCTTGGCTTCCACCGGGGCGGTGCGCAAGTTCCTGGCGGAGAATCCGGCGGAGTTTGATCCCCGCAAGTTCCTCAAGCAGTCGATGGAGGCGATGGCGGCGATCTGTGAGCAGCGTAATGAAGCGTTTGGCTGTGCCGGCCAGGGCTCGAAGATCAAGCCCCTGTCCCTGCAGGCGATGTACAAGCGCTACCAAACTGGCGAGTTGGATCCCAAGGTCAACCTCTAAATTGACCGTCCGAATAGAAACGCCTGCCATCGCAGGCGTTTTTTTATGCATTGCGATTTCAAGTTGTTATCATGATGTCGCCGGTCTGGCATCAATTTGGGAATGCAGGGAGAAAGCATGAAATATTTGTCCGTCGTGGCTGCCACCTGTGCCGCCATCGTATCCGTACCATCCCTGGCCGCCTTCGAGGGCAGTGCAGAGCTGGGGGCCACCATCGTTTCAGGGAATACCGAAACCACCTCCATCAAGGGAAAGCTGGACAGTAAGCACGGCATCGGGGAGTTCACCAATCAGTACCTGCTGGAAACGCTCTATGCCGAAGACAGCAATGTGCGCTCCGCGGAACGTTATTACGCCCTGGTGCAATCCAACTATCCTGCGACCGGTAAACATTACGTGTTTGGCATGGCCAGTGGCGAGGTCGACAACTTCTCCGGTTACGAATATGTACTGACTGCAGCACTGGGTTATGGCCACCGCTTCATCGATGAAGAGCGCATGACGCTGATCGCCGAAGCCGGTCCGGGTTACAGCTATAAGAAAGTGGATGAAGCGGAAAACCCTGGCGTGGAGGATGAACAGGACGCGATCCTTCGGGCCAAAGCGGAGTTCTGGTGGCAGTTTTCCGATAGCGCCGAGTTCAAGCAGCTGCTGACTTCAGATTACGCCTTTGACGGTGCCACCATCAGTCGCAGCGAGACCTCGGTTAGCGCCGCCCTGGTGGGTAATTTGGCGATGAAGCTGGGGTACAACGTCAAGCACAACAGTGATCCCGTTGTCGGCAAACAGAGTACTGACACCGAGTTGGTGGCGACGCTCTTGTACAAGTTCTAAAGCGATGTCGGCTTTGAGGCACAGTGTTCCATTGCTATTGAGACGGGGCTGAGGCCCCGTTTTCGGTTCAGGGGATATTGATGGTGAAGGGGGGTCTTTTGTGCGAAGTATGGGGTAAGTTTGTGAGGGGCAGGGTTCCATGCTTCGATGTTAAGCCTAATATAGGGTGGTAATGTGCGATTTTAATCCTAAGCTTCAAGGGACTGACGTTACCAGTGTGTATCGTTGCTCACTCGGCCCTTTGGCTTGTGTAGAGGTTTGACCACAGGCATGTTTTATCTGTTCTATATGCCAAATGGAACATTTTTGTACGAGTGTTATTTACGACGATTTGATCGTTTCTTAAGGGAAATATATTCCATTTGCTTTGACAGCCTATCCATTCAATTCAAGGATGAATTATGCCTAACTTTTATATTCTTACTTCTGATGCCAATAATATGAAGCAAGACGCCAACGTCTCAACCACCTGGTACCGGTGTCACTACGGGGATAAGGATAAAGTGATAACAGAAATCCAGAAGTGCAGCAGTAATGATGACTTTAAGAAAGAAGTCATATCAAACAAGTGGGGCCATATTGTGAATGACAGTGATGGTATCGTCCCAGATGATGAATTACTGGTTTATGTTTGGTTTAACCAAGGAGAAAATAGGAGCAATAGATTAAGTGACTACACACCGTTAAATATCGCGGTCTGTAAAGATGATGAAGATGGGGTAAGCCAAGCCAAGGCATGGCTCAAACACTCTGCCTATCAAGTTAAGCCGTATGGTTGGACATATGGAAACACCAATCTCAGCGCCTCCTGCTGGGACGATAAAACAAGAACAACAAACTTCTATACGACATTTTCTGAAATGACCCCGTGTAGCCCCTTCATAAGTCATATCGAGGTGGGTGGAAAGCCGGCGGGGTTACAAAATGGCTTCCTTTTGACCAGAACTAATGTCTCTGTTCCGTTTCCTATTGAGATCGTTCTCCTGTACGGTGACCCACATTGCGGTCAAGCCAAAATACCAGTTAGGAGTAAATGACAGAAATGAAATTCTTTTTTTCAATCTCTGTGCTGTCGTTCTTTATCGCTTTTTATCAGGCTGAGAGCTTCCTGGCAGAGGTTGGATTGAATGTCCTCCAGTTACTCTTGTGAGGTCAAAGTGAGTCTGAGACGGTGGCTCGAAAGAGGATGCATCTGTTTGATATCGGCCGTCATGACTTTTAAGCCGTTTCTATCCTCAGGGTTCGCTTAGTCATCTTGCAAGCCTTCTTATTGGTCGTGATTACGGGAGACAAGGGCAGCGTGAAACGCAGGGAGAGCAATGGACGCGAATAAGGAGATGGCCCCGGGGCACGTGGCGCCGCGGGCGTGGGGAAAAAGGGCGCTGTCTGCCCTGGTAAAGGGCTGGGTTCGCCTTCGCGATGTGGGGCTGGTGCGTATCGAGCGGCGCTTGAGTCGGATCTTTGCTCTGCTGACCAAGCTGATGGGCTTTATTACCGTCGGCATCGCCTTTCTCTCCATCGTCGATGGGCTGTTTGAGCGCAGCTTTATCATCGAGCCCATCGCTGTGCCTGAGTCCTTTCATCTGGATGGGCTGACGCAAGATCTGGTCTCCTGGCAACTCAGTGATGAGATCGCCCGGATCCAGCGAGATGGCTGGAGCAATACCGGACTCAATGCCGTGCAGTCGGAGCAGCCGGAGGTGACCCAGGATGTGGTGCTCTTTGGCGTCTCCCTCAACTCTTTGAAGTCCCTGGTGCGTATGGTGCTGGGCATTGAGAACCGGGCCATATCCGGCCACCTGATGAACAAGCGCACCGTGCTTGAGCTGAAGCTGAGTGTCAGTGAACAGGAGAGTATCCTGGTGAGTCAGCCGGTCAGTAACCCCGAGCTTCCCTATGAGGATTTTGATCGCTTGGTCGCCCAGGCTGCCAAGGCGCTGCTGCTCAAGATCGATCCCTATGTCCTGGCCAGTTACTACTGGGCCAATGGCGAGGATGAACTCAGCCTGTCAGTGCTGGGCCAAATGGTGGCGCAAGAGCGCGAAGATGCGGATCTGGCCTTGGTAATGTGGGGGGAGATCTTGGCGCGTCAGCAGCGTTTCGATGAGGCCAAGGAGAAATTTGAGCGGGCATTAGTGCTTAATGCCAATCAAGCGCTGGCCCATAATGGGCTGGCCAGTGTGCTGATGGAGCAGGGGGAGGTGGCACAGGCGGTGCAATCCCTGGTCCTGGCGACGGCACTGCAGTCGGATCTTTGGGAGGCTTGGTATCACTGGGGATTGGCCCTGCATTCGATGGGAGAGAGTCAGGAGGCGGAATTGAAATACCGTCATGCCATCGATTTGGAGCCTTATCGCCACAAGCCTTATAGCAATTTGAGCTATCTGCTGGTGCAGCGAGAGGCATGGCAAGAGGCTTTTGCCATTTTGCGGCAGGGGGCCGCTGTGTCCGATAACCCAGCCTGGCTCAACGCCACTTTGGCTGAGCATCAATGGCAATTCGGCGAAAAAGCCGCGGCGTTTGATAGCCTCTCTTTGTCCGTTCAAGGCGGGTTTGATCCCACGCCCTATGCCGAACTGGAACCCTATCGCTCCTTTCTCGCCAAGGTGGCTAAGATGGATGACGGTGTCAGGGATGGTCCCCTGTGAGCGAACCGTTTACGTCAGCGTACGGGTAAAGGCCTGACAATAGGCTTGGCCACTCATCTTGGCCCTTTGTACCGCCGCTTGTGCCTGCCCTAGCATCGCCTCCCAGCTTAGGCTGTCCTGCCGGATTGCCAGGCCGATCACCAGCTCGTGATCCAGCTCTGCCGATTTGAGCAGTTTGATCAGGTTGGCTGCCAGACAGGTGGTTTGACCGTCGTCCCAGCCCGGTAACAGGATGTGCAGCTCACCTGTGCGGAGCTCATCACCGAGTAATGCTTCCTTGGGTAGGGCCCCATTTAGCAGGGAAAGCAATTTATGTTGCTGATAGAGCAGCGTGTCGGCGTCGGCAAAGCTGTTGAGCACTCCGGGTTGTTCCAACTCCAGCACCATCAGGCTGGCGGTTTTCTCCGGGTGCTGGCGCACCCATTGAGCCAGGTTATGCCGAGTGACGCCACCGTACTCGATTTGTCCCTCGATTTTCACGGCCAGATTTTCCAGTGGCGTCAGGGTCAGCACCTGATAAGGCTCTTCCCCCCCCAAGGGATCGCTTAGTTGAAGGTTCGCTAAGCAGCGGATCACATCACCATCTCCGCGACGTAGCCACAAAGGGCCCTGCCAGTAGCCACGCGTATTGAGCTGCTTGGCGAGGGTTAGACGGATCTCTTCATTGAACAGGCACAAGAACTGTTGCCACCGCTGGCCAGTGAGTTTGTCCTGTGGCTGACCACAGATCCGACGCATGGCTGGATTGCAGGTCAGGATGGTATCTTTTAGATCCAGTAGCGCCAAGCCGCTGGCACCGTCACAGAGCTGGGTGAGCTGCTTGAGCTGTTGTGCCTGTGCCCACTGTTTCCGATTTTCTTCGATGTACAGCAACATCAGGTTGTGCCTGTTCTGCATGGGCAGTTTGCGCAGTTGCACCTTGAGCGCCACCTTGGGCTGTTTGCGCAGAAACAGCTGGCCTTCCCAGTAACCGGATGAACGGGCCAGCTGCCAAACCATGTCGATGCTGAGGGGATCGCTGTCAAACAGGCGGCGGAAGCGGCGTTCTTTCAACTGGTCTGCGCCGAGGCCCAATTGCTGGCAAAGCTCCTGATTGGCACTTTGGCAAATGCCGTCCGTATCAAACAGCATGGTGGCATTACTGCTTTGGTATAGCTGCTCAGCCAGGGTTTCTGCCTGCTGCTGCCCCAGGCGGTGATCGTGTTCATAGCGACGCCGCCACATCAGGCGCGCCAGAACCAGGATCAGTGCCAGGGTCAGGATAAAAAATTGCAGTTGATAGCGATCCTCCAGCGGCTTATGTGAACGTTCGTCGACATAGGACAGCAGATAGAGAGGGGTGTCGTTGTCCGGGCGGAGCTGGAGGTAGACGAAATGGTATGGGCCCTGATTAAACTGGCCAAAGCTGTTGCTGCCCATGGCCTGCCACAGACGGGGGAAGCGCGTTGCTATCGGGCTTTGTGCGAGTTCCTCCTGACCGGTAAGCGTAATATAGAAGCCGTTTTCATCCACCAGCAATAGCGGGAGAATATTGGCACCATTGAAGGTATAGAAGCTTTCCCACAGATCGCTGATCTCGATGACCGCCAGCAGTGACTTGGCCTCATCGGGGCTGTTGGGCAGGGGGGCGAGCAACCACTGATACGCCAACCGCTCTTTGGTATTGAGATAGAGCTGGGACGTATAGATCTCCCCCGGATCCAGCCCCTGTCGACTAAGTTGGATCTCTTGTGTCGAGATCGCCAGTGTGGGGGGGGGGCCAACCTGGATGGTCGGGGTGCCATCTGCGGCCAGCAGGGTCAGGGACTGGAAATGGGCCATCTTGCGCTGGAGCTGCTCGAGGGTGTCTTGTGTGCCTTTTTTGTCGAAGGCATCCTTGAGGGAAGCGAGGTTGCTAAACTGGCTGAGCAGTTGCATGGAGCCTTCCTGGCGTAACAGGGACTCGTTGATCCTGTCACTGAACAGCTGCATCTCGGCAAAGCGTTTGCTCGTGAGGCGGCTGGTTAGGATCTCGCTGTTGAAATATAACATGGCGTAGGTTGCCCCCAGGACCAAGACCAGCATCAGGGCGATCTGCAGGGGAAAGGAGGCAGGGTGACGGCGGTTATGTTGAGCGTGTCGAACCAGAACCTCTTTTAGGCCAAATTGTAACGATTCCTTCGAAGACACTTTAACATCCGTGCACATTGATTATGCGGAGATGTTACCACGAGGTGCCTGGCTCATCCAAAGCCACCTCGTGGATGCGGTTACCTGAGAAGAGCGCCAAGTCGTTACTTTGTCTTACGCTTTGTCCCGGCTTTTTTCGTGTTTTTCTTTGCCCCTTTCGTTACCTTCGCTTTTTTCGGCTTGCTGAACTTAGGCGCTTTGGTCTGTGGTCGCAGGTGCTCGATCACTCGGTTGCGGATGGGCTCATCAGTGTAGCGCTGCACCTTGGCCAGCATTGGGTGATCATGAGCCTCGATCAGCGATATGGCGGTGCCTTTAGCCCCTGCACGGGCGGTACGACCGATACGGTGCAGATAAACGTCACCGCTGCGTGGCATGTCATAGTTGAACACATGGCTGATCTGAGGAACATCCAGGCCCCGTGCGGCCACGTCGGTGGCGATCAGATGCTTGACCCGGCCCTCTTTGAACTTCAGCAGGGCATCGTCGCGCTTAGCCTGGGTCATACCGCCTTGCAATACGGCGACACGGAACTTGTTGGCAAACAGCTTGGCGTGCAGTTCGGTGGCGCGCTCTTTGGTGCGACAGAAGATGATGCTGCGCTCACAATCTTCCTGGGCCATCAGGTGGCGCAGGATCTTGAACTTGTGCCCGGCATCGTCACAGCGGTAGGCCATCTGGTTGATCTTCTGCTTCTCGCTGCGTGGCGGCTTGGCATCGCAACGCAGCGGATCGTCCAGCAGGGTCTCGACAAAGGTTTCCAGGCCCTTGCCCTCCAGCGTGGCGGAGAACAACATGGTCTGCTTGCGCCAGCGCACCTCGTCCGCCAGGCGCTGTACCGAAGGCATAAAGCCCATGTCCAGCATGCGGTCCGCTTCGTCGATGATCAGAACTTCCACCTGGCGGGGATCAAATTTTTCATCTTCCAGATACTGCAGCAGGCGTCCCGGGGTTGCGACCAGGATATCCAAGTTGCCGCGCAGGAGATCTGCATCCAGTTGGAAGTCACGTCCTCCGACGATGGCACCAATAAAGAGATCGGTACCGGCCAGCAACTTCTGTCCGTACTGACGGACCTGCTCTGCCAGTTCACGAGTCGGGGTCAGGATCAGCACTCGGGCATGGCCCGGATCCCGGCGTGGGAAGTCCAGCAGGTGCTGGATGGCTGGCAGCAGAAACGCCGCCGTTTTTCCGGTGCCGGTTGGGGCGCTGGCCAGGATGTCGCGTTGCTCCAGGGCGGATTCAAGCACGGCCTTCTGAATGGTGGTAGGTTTGGTGTACCCGGCCTCTAGCAGGGCACGTTCCAGTTTTGGGTCAAGATCGAGTTCGGGGAAGCTCATTGGCGTTGCGATCCAATATTCAAGTAAAAATCCTCGGTGAGACGACAAAATGCCTCGCTATAACGGCCATCGGCGTCGTGGATCACCAAGGTCTCATCGAGACAAGGTTGTGGCGCGAGTGACAGGGTAAGCAGAACCCTCTGCACCGGCTTATCTGCTTTGGTTTGTACCCGACACCTACGTACCGGGTACAGCTTATATTGTTCTAGCTGTTTCAACAGCGCATCGGCCTCTGTTGCTGGCATGATCAGGCTGGCACAGCCCGTAGGCCTTAGCAAGCGCTCGATGGTGGCCAGTAGAGCCGGATGACTCAGGCTGTCATGGTGGCGTGCCTGGGCACGCCGCTGGCACTTTGCCGTACGTTCGCCGCTGGTGAAGTAGGGCGGGTTGCAAAGGATGGCATCCACCGGCTTCTCTGGTTGCCAGGTCTGAATATCCTGCGGGATCAGGCTCAACTGCTCCGACCAGGGGCTGAGATCAAAGTTGGCCTGCGCCTGACACCCAGCAGCGGCGTCCATCTCGACGGCAAAAATATGAGCATCACAGCGCTGGGCGGCCATCAGAGCCAGGATCCCAGAGCCGGTTCCGATATCCACCAGAGTACCCCGCACAGGCACGTGAGCCCAGGCCCCAAGCAACACCGCATCGGTGCTGACTTTCATTCCGCAGTGGTCATCATCCACATGAAATTGCTTAAAGGTAAAGGGCATGGATCCGGGGTTCGCTCGTTACGGGGGCGCAGACTTTAGCAGATTTTGCCACCAATTTGTGGAAAATGCGCCGAGGGCCAATGTGAGGAGAAAGAATTCAATTGTTATCGTTTGGTGTTTGTGCTTGAAATTGGTGGATTGTGCTGGTATTAGTGCATCTGTCGAGTTAGCACGATTTTCCCTTGTCTTCGTATCCAGTTGGCCATGCTGGCGATGAAACCAAGGGAAAAACGCGGCAAATGAAGGATTAATGCTCAAGGAACCCATCGATAGTGTATGTCAGGCCTGTAAATTTAGGTGTACACATTGACATGGTGGAGCTCAGGAAATCGTTATAACAACAAAGCCGCCGTAGTAGAGGTCAGTTTTGAGCAAAAAATTATCCACCGCCGATACCTTAAGTTTCGGGTTCATGCTCTTCGCGTTCTTTTTGGGCGCGGGCAACATCATCTTCCCGCCATTGGCGGGTCTCCAGTCCGGCGCAAATATGCTGCCGGCCATGCTGGGCTTTTTGATCACCGCCGTTAGCCTGCCGTTGATCTGCCTGGTGGCAATCGCTCGTGTCGGGGGCGGTGTTCCGGCCATGACCCGTGGCCTGCCTGCTTGGGTCAGCACCGCGATTGCCGCAACCATCTTTATCGTTATCGGTCCAGCCTTCGCGACGCCACGTACCGGTCTGGTGGCCTATGAGATCGGTGCTGTGCCTTTCCTGGGTGAAGCCACGGGGACCAGCCAAGCGATCTTTACCCTGGGGTTCTTCGCTGTTGCCACTCTGCTGGCCCTCTACCCGGGCAAGCTGATGGACATCATCGGTAAGGCATTGACCCCAACCCTGATCGCCCTGCTGTCCATTCTCGCCATCTCCGTCTTCTTCGCGCCAGCAGCCCCGGTTGCCGAGGCACAGGGCGGTTGGGCAACGGATGCCTTTACCACCGGCTTCCTGGAAGGCTACATGACCATGGATGCCTTGGGGGCGATGATTTTCGGCACTCTGCTGGTTGATATCCTGCGTCGTCAAGGGGTTACCGATCCTTCTGCCCAGGCTCGTTACATGATGATTGCCGGCGTGATCGCCGCTGTCGGTCTGGCATTTGTCTACATCTCCCTGTTCTACGTCGGTTCCGTAAGCTCCGAGTTCGCGGCGGATGCGACCAATGGTGGCGCCATCCTGGCGGCCTACGTTCAGAACCTGTTTGGTGGTTTTGGTGGCGTGATCCTGGCTGCCGTCGTGGTACTGGCCTGTCTGACCACGGCCGTAGGCCTGACCACCGCATTTGCCGAGTACTTCAACGGTCAGATCAACCTGGGTTACCGTAACTGGGTGCTGATCTGTGCCGCAGTCTGTCTGTTCGTGGCCAATATCGGTCTGGAGCAGCTGATCGCCATCTCCATCCCAGTGCTGTTCATCATCTACCCGGTTGCCATGGCCCTGGTGATCTTCGTATTTGCCCGTCCTGCCATTGCGGCTCGCACCGTGACACTGGCGGCCATGCTTATCGGTGCCCTGTTCACCGGCGTATTGAGCGGCCTGAACGTAGCGGGTTTGGCGGCACCTCTGGTTGAGCTCTTCGCCTTCCTGCCGCTGTACGACATTCATATGGCCTGGATCGTCCCAGTGCTGGTCACCCTGATTGCCGGCATGCTTTACAAGCGTGGGGAAGCCATCGAGGCAGCCACCGAGCAAGCGTAAACACTCGATATATGAAAAAGCCCTCCGATGATCGGGGGGCTTTTTTTTGCAGTTTGAATTTGGGGTCAGAGTAAAAACTCCCGACACCCGGTCAAATCACACCGACTCCCTTTATAGTTTTTACTCTGACCCCAAATTGCTTAGATAGAGATGCCGAAGCAGTTGGTCAAAGGCGCTGCGATGAGCGAGTGGCGTGCTCTTGATATAGCCATGCTGTTGTAGGCTGTGGATCAACTTGTACGGCACCATTCCTTCCTCTCCGACTATCTCCGCATGACCCGCCTCCAGTTGATGACGCACGGCTAATAGGCCGCCGCCATGGTTGCCCAGATGCTGCTCTTCAAGAGAAAAAACGTAATCGTCCTTCTCGCATTGCCCCTGAGGATCCCATGTCCTGCAGCTGCCTCGTTCATCCGTCGCGATCAATAAGTAACGCTGGACGGATTCCTGCAGTGCTCCGGGCTCTCGAATAAATTCTGAGGCATGGGTTATCTCGTACCACTTTCTCCCACTGATGGCACGGCATGCCAGATCATGGAGCCCGAGGGTGGCGATCCGTAGCCAGGGATTGGCACAGGCCTCGGCGGCACGGATCCCGGCCAGCGGTGCGGAAACCGTGACCAGCTCGATCTTCGGGAGACCTTTGGCGTTGGCTGGCAGGGCTAAGGGCTGAGGAAGTGAGGTGGTCAGTGCCTTGCGGGCGATCAAACCGCCCTGGCTGTGTCCGATCACCGTGATTTGGGGAGCTTGGGTTTGCTGGGACAGTTGCTCTAGCGCCCGACTCAAGCCCTCTGCACTGCTGATCAGACTGTCCCGATCATCATAGCTGTAGCAGATCGCCTGTTGTCCATGAAACGCGAGCACATCGGCCAGGGCTTCAAAGCGTCCGGCTGAGCTGAAGCAGCCATGAACCAGCACAGTGATGGGCTCACCCGGTGTGACATCTATTGGTTGGAGCGCTTGGCTGTGACAGCGGCTCAATCCGGGGATCGATCCTTCTCCGCTTTGAGCATCCGAATTTGATCCTGCTCCGCTCAAGCTCGCGCAGCCCGCCAACATTGTCAGGCTCAGCAGAGTGGACGTTAACCCTTGCCAGAACATCCTTGTTTCTCCCTTGGAATTTGGGGTCAGAGTAAAAACACATGCCTTTGGACCTGTGTGGTCTGCTTTGGCGCAGGGAGTTTTTACTCTGACCCCAAATTGTTCGTTAGTCGCTGTGGCTCAGTGGATGGGGGACACCGCCGGGTCGCCACCACCATTTCAGCAGGCGCTTAACGTCATCGAGGATCAGGTAGAGGGTGGGTACCAGCACCAGAGTCACCAGGGTGGAGAACAGGATCCCAAACGCCAGGGATACGGCCATGGGGATCACGATTTTGGCCTGCAGGCTGGTCTCCAGGGTGATGGGCACCAGCCCCAGGAAGGTGGTCAGGGAGGTCAGGACGATGGCGCGGAATCGCTGTGTCCCTGCTTCCTGGACCGAGGCCTTCAACGAGTGGCCATCGGCTCGGGCCTGATTGACGAAGTCCACCATGATCAATGAGTCGTTTACCACGACACCGGCTAGGGCGATGATCCCAAATAGGCTGAGCATGGAGAGATCCAGCCCCAGTAGGAAGTGGCCGACCACGGCCCCGATCATGCCAAAGGGGATCACCGACATGATGATCAAGGGCTGGCTGTAGGACTTGAGCGGGATCGCCATCAGGGCAAAGATGGTAAAGAGGGCGAAGAAGGTTCCCTGGAGCATCAGCAAGGTATTTTCCGCATCTTCCTCGGCGCTACCATCCAAGGCGGTGGTCAGTCCCGGATAGCGCTCTTTGAGTGCAGGGATGGTGGTCTCGTTCACTTCGCTCAAGATCTTGCCGGGTTCCACTTTCTCCTTGAAGGCCCGCGCCTTGACCGTGATGGAGCGAATACCATTGGTGCGGGTGATGGCCGAGAAACTCTTGGCCAGTTCGATATGGGCCACGGTGGAGAAGGGCACCTCCTGGCCAGCCGGGGTGCGGATCCGCATGTTTTCCAGATGACCTATGGTGCGGCGCTGCTCGGCGGGGTAACGCACCATCACCTTGACCTCCTCCTTGTTGCGCAGGATCCGCTGGGCTTCATAACCGTAGAAGCCCCAGCGCACCTGTCGGGCCAGATCCGATAGGGTCAGGCCCAGGGCCTCGGCCTCGGGCTTGATGGCCAGACGGATCTCCTGGGAGCCGGAGGAGTAGTTGTCTTGGATGTCGTACAGGCCTTCGTATTCGGCCAGGGCCGTCTTGAGATCGTTGCTGGCGGCCAGCAGCTGATCCATATCCTTGCTGTTGAGACGAAACGCCACGTCTGAGCCCTGATCTCCGGTAGAGGCATTGATATCAAGGATCTTGACCCCCACCAGCTCGGGCATGGTTTCCCGCCACCGGGCTGCGATCATGACCGCATCGAGTTGCTCCCGCTCTTCGCCACTGGTGAGCTCGATCACCATGTGCGCACTGGTTCGGCTGCCGGACCAGACAAAGACATGTTTGACCACGTCGATCCCCTGCTCCTGGCGGATCTGTTCATCCACCCGGAACAGGCTGGTTTCGAGTTTTTCAATGGCATCCAGGGTCTGTCGTTCGGACACGCCTGGCTCCATCTCGACGCTTACCTCGATGAAGTCCGAGGGGATATTGGGAAACACGATAAAGCGCACCTGGCCGGAGAGGAGCAGGCCACTGCAGAGGATCATCAGGCCGATAAAGAACGCCAGAACCGAGTAGCGGTGATCCATCAGCCATGACATGGCAGGTTTATAGCCTTGGTAGATGAGGTGTTGTATGGCGTCATTGAATCTCTGTTTGAAGCGCAGCCAGGGTCCCCAGCCTTGCCCCGGCTTGGGCGGCGTCATATGGGCCAGGTGGGCCGGGAGGATCCATTTGGATTCCACCAGGGAGAAGCCCAGGCAGAGGATCACCACCCAGGCGATGGCACCGCCAATCACGCCGAGGAAGCCGGTGGCCATCAGCATGGGGATAAAGGCGGCGATGGTGGTGAGGACGCCGAAAGTGGCTGGCATGGCGACTTTCTGAGCCCCTTTGATCACCGCTTCAGCGCTGTGACCGTCCTTCTCCGTCTGGGCATAGGCGGACTCGCCGATCACGATGGCATCGTCGACGACGATCCCGAGCACCAGGATGAAGCCGAACAGGGTGATCATGTTGATCGACAGGCTCATGGGCTCAAATGGCATAAAGAAGAGGGCGGAGAGGAAACAGATGGGCAGGCCCATCATCACCCAGAAGGCCACCTTTAGCTGCAGGAACAGCGCCAGGACCAGGAAGACCAGCAGGGCCCCTTGGCTCATGTTTTTGAGCATCATATCCAGGCGTCCGGAGAGGAACTGGGTCATGTCCCCCCAGTGGGCCAGCACGACCCCTTCTGGCAGACTCTCCTGCTTGTCGGCGATGTACTGCTTGACCCGTTTGGCGATGGACAGGGCATCCTGATCGCCGACACTGCGCACGGCGATCACTACCGACTTTTCGCCATCGAATCGGGCCAGCCCCAGGCGCTCCTCGAAGCCATCCCGGATGGTGGCAACGTCCGACAGCAGCAGGCGGGAGCCATCGGGCAGGCTGCGCAGCACGATGCGGTCGAAGTCTCCCTGGACATAGGCCTGGCCATCGGTGCGCAGCAAGATATCGCCTCCTTCGGCCCGAATGGAGCCTCCGGGCAGGTTGAGCGAGGACGCATTGACCGCTGCTGCCACATCATTAAAGGTCAGCCGATACTCCCGCAGCTTGCTCTCCGACACCTCGATGGCGATCTCATAAGCTTTGGCACCTTGCAGTTCGGCGTTGGTGACGCCGGGCAGGGAGGTGATATCGTCCCGAATGGTCTTACCCAGTTCCTTGAGTTCGGTCTCGGTGAGTCGATCGCCGGCCACCGATACCCACATCACACTGGCTTCGGGTTTGAGCTGGTAGATATTGGGTTTTTCGATGCTGTCGGGAAAAGTGGCGATGGCATCGACCCGCAGTTTGATCTCGTCCAGAATCACTTTGGGATCAAACTTGTCCAGAACCTCAACTCGGACGTCACCGGATCCCTCCCGAGCCACTGAGCGGATCCGTTTGATCCCCTCAATGTCTTTGATCGACTCCTCGATCTTGATGGTGATCCCCTCTTCTATCTCCTGAGGAGCGGCGCCAGGATAAGCAACTCGCACCATTACCTGGTTGATTTCAAACTTGGGGAATACCTCTTTGTTGATGGTCAGTGCCGAGAACAGGCCGCCGGCCATCAGGATCACCATCAAGAGGTTGGCTGCCACCGGGTTGCGGGCAAACCAGGCAATGATCCCTTTGTTGCTGTCCGTTTTTCTCATTACAGGCCTCCTGCCACCGCCATCTGGCTGGTGCCGGTTGGGCTGCGCTGTTCGGGTTGAGGCTCACCGGCCACCTTAACTTTTCGGCCGTTATCGAGGGCATCCAGGGCATTCAGGCTGATCCGCTCACCCGGGGCGAGCTCGGTACGAATATAGATCCGTTCCAGATCGGCCCGGACCACTTCCACCTGGCGCAGCTCCACGGTGTTGTCGGCTTTGACTATGGTGATCCTTTGGCTGCGCACCGCGTGACGGGGAAGATCGACCAGGTTATCGAGCCGGCGTCCCTTGATCCGGGCATTGACGAAGCTGCCGAAATTCAGTGGCAGGCCATCATGATGCAGGGCATAGGGATCGGTGAGTTGAGCCACAAGATAGATCATGCGGTTGGCGTCGTTGATCACCCCTTCGGAGCGGACGATGCGAGCCGGCCACTCCCGGCGCTTGCCGGCCAGATCCTGTGTGAGGATCACCTCGGCATCGCCCTCCTGTTCCAGGTAGGCCAGCTCCTCGGGGGGCAGGGGCAGTCTCACTTCGGCCAGAGCCGTACCCTGGATCCGGCCCAGGTTGAGGCTGACGTTGATGTACTGCCCCAGATCGACGTTACGTTCGGTCACGATGCCATCAAACGGCGCACGGATCTCGGTGCGCTCCAGATCCCGCTGAGCACGGGCCAGGGTGGCCTCGGCGCTGCGGACATTGGCCTGCTCCTTGGCCAGTTGGGGTTTGCGCAGCCCCAACTCCGGTGGGATCCCCTCTATTACGCCCCGCCATTCGGTTTCGGCCACTTTGCCTCGGGCGATCTCTTCCTGCAACTGGGCTCGGGCCTGGGCCAGACCCGCCTGTGCCTGCATCAGGTTGGCCTGATAGTCGGCGGGCTCGATCCGGGCCAGTAACTGGCCCTGAGTGACGTGTTGTCCCACCACAAACTCCGGTGCCAGTTCGATCAGGCGTCCGCCGATCTCCGCCACCAACTGTGCGTCGTGCTTGGGCTTTACTACGCCATAGGAACTGAGGATCAACTGGTGAGAGCTGGGGGTGAGCTCGACGACTTCGACAATGGGGAGGGCTTCTTGTTGCTCCTTCTTTTCGGGAGCTTGCTTGGTGGCCATCAGGGCGATAAACGCCAGCACAAATGCCCCCAGCACCATAACGGGAGGCAGCAGGCGTCGTATCCACAGACTCATTGGCTATTCCTTTTCCACAAAATCTCAACCTATGGGAGCATACGTTAACACGAGGTAAAGGGAACGAAAGCGGCTAATTGTAAAAGGGTATATTTCGGCCCATGGCGACTTGGGCCATTGAATCCCACTCTTGTGGTCTTTAGGCTGGTCTATAACTCTCTATTTTTCTGCAAATTTATGACCATGGAACACGAGATCGAGGCATTCTGCGACCGCCTCTGGTCCCAACGGGGGCTATCGGATAATACCCTGTCGGCCTATCGAACGGATCTGATGGCGTTTGCCCGTTTTGTTGAACAACAGCAGCGTTCATTGTGCCAGGTCGATGGCGAGTTGGTGCGGCAATACCTGGCCTGGCGCCATGAGCAGGGGCTGGCGCGCTCCTCGACCGCCCGAGCCATGTCATCCCTGCGTCGCTTCTATGCCCAACTGGCCGCGGATGGACGGATTGGCACGGATCCCATGATACTGATTGCCAGGCCCAAGCTGCCCAAGGTATTGCCGGACACCCTCAGTGAAAGCGATGTGGAAGCTCTGCTGGCCGCACCGGAGGAGGGCGATCCCGTGCAGCTGAGGGATCGGGCGATGATGGAGCTGCTCTATGCCACGGGGCTGCGAGTGACCGAACTGGTGAGCCTGCAGTTGGAGCAGATCAGCCTGCGACAGGGAGTGGTGCGGATCACCGGCAAAGGGGGGAAGGAGCGCCTGGTCCCCATGGGAGAGCAGGCGCAGTTCGTATTGGAGCACTATCTAAAGGAAGCGAGGGGCTCGCTATTGGGATTGAACCGGTCTGACGTGGTGTTCCCCAGCTTGCGGGGGGTGCAGATGACCCGACAGACGTTCTGGTATCGCATCAAGCACTATGCGTTAAAGGCCGGGATCGACAAGCCACTGTCGCCCCATACCCTGCGTCATGCTTTTGCGACGCATCTGTTGAACCATGGGGCCGATCTGAGGGTCGTACAGTTGTTACTGGGTCACAGTGATCTCTCCACAACGCAGATCTACACCCATGTGGCCCAGGCCCGTTTGCAGGCGCTGCACGAGGCGCATCATCCAAGGCCTTGAGCTGCTTCGAGATCACAAGGTACGAGCCTGGCACCATCGAAACGTTAGCCGAGTTTGGGTTATCAAAGTCTGGCCATGGCATTGTGTTCACGTCTAAGGTAAGTTTTGCCAACGCGCGCCGGTCTATGCTGTAAGACGCCACTGAATGAAAGGAAATGATGAGATGAAGAAAGCACTCTCCATTGTGATCGCGGGTGCCCTGAGCCTGGGGACCGCCCTGGCGGACGACGCCACGGGTAAAGCCAAGGCTGCATTGCAGGAAAAGCTGGGGATCTCGGCCACCGAGCTAACCGTGGCACCCATTGAGGGCTTTTTTCAGGTGATCACCCCCCAGGGGCTGCTCTATGTCAGCGCCGACGGTACGCGTTTACTGCACGGCAATGTTTATGACATCGAGAATGGCATGACCAACCTCACCGAGCAGGCCATGGGGAGCGTACGCAAGGCCAAGCTGGAGGCCATGGAGGACTCGATGATTGTCTTTCCGGCCAAGGACGAGCAGTACGTGGTGACCGTCTTTACCGATATCAGCTGTGGTTACTGCCGCAAGCTGCATGATGACATGGCCGGTTACAACGAGCGCGGGATCACCATCCGGTACTTGGCTTTCCCCCGTGGTGGCCAGGGCACAGCGGCCTGGCGTGAGATGGAAAGCGTCTGGTGTGCCGAGGATAAACAGGAGGCGATGACCACGGCCAAGGCCAGTGGTAAAGCCGGTGCGGCCAAACAGTGTGACAACCAGGTGGCCGAACACTATGCCCTGGGTGGTACTTTCGGCGTAAGCGGTACTCCCGCACTGGTGCTGGAAAATGGTACTCTGGTGCCGGGTTACCTGCCGCCTGAGCGCTTGCTGATGGCCCTGAAAACCCAGTAAGCTAGCGTACGACCGATAAGCCCAAAGGCGTGCGTGATGCACGCCTTTTGTTTTTTCTCCGACCGAGCCTGCCCATGGTAAATCTGATCCGTCGCCCCTTGGTGGATGACAGCCATCTGCCCGATACCCTTGCGCCCCTGCTACGCCAGATCTACGCCCGCCGTGGCGTGGCCGATCCCAAGGCTCTGCAACTGGAGTTGGTCGACTTGCTGGATCCGCAAACCCTGTCCGGCGCAGCCCAAGGTGCCGCCCTGTTGGCCGATGCCATCGCCGCCAATCGCCGGATCCTGATCGTCGGGGACTTCGATGCCGATGGCGCCACCTCGAGTGCCCTCTCCATGCTGGCGTTGCGGGCCATGGGGGCCCAATTTGTCGACTACCTGGTGCCTAATCGCTTTGATTATGGCTACGGCCTGAGTCCGGCGCTGGTGGAATTGGCAGTGCAGGCCGGTGCCGAGGTGTTGATCACCGTGGACAACGGGATCTCCGCACACTCTGGGGTGCAGGCCGCAAAAGATGCGGGGATGACGGTTATTGTCACGGATCACCACCTTCCTGGTGCCACCCTGCCTAATGCCGATGTGATCATCAACCCCAACCGGGACGAATGCCCCTTCGTCTCCAAGGCGATGGCCGGGGTCGGGGTCGCCTTCTATCTGATGCTGGCCCTGCGCGGTGAGCTGCGTCAGCGCAACTGGTTCGCCCAGGCACAATTACCCCTGCCCAACATGGCCGAATTGCTCGATATCGTGGCCCTGGGCACGGTTGCGGACGTGGTGCCGCTGGATCACAACAACCGTTTGCTGGTGCAGCAGGGGCTGCGACGGATCCGAGCGGGACGCTGCCGACCCGGGATCAAGGCGCTGCTGGAGGTGGCCCAGCGGGAGCCCGCCCGCCTGGTGGCCTCGGATCTGGGCTTTGCCGTGGGGCCGAGGCTCAATGCGGCGGGTCGTCTGGATGACATGTCCCTGGGGATAGCCTGCCTGCTGGCGGATGATATGGTCGAAGCGCGTCAGATCGCCTCCGAGCTGGATCGACTCAACCAGGAAAGACGGGAGATAGAACAGGGGATGCAGGAGGAAGCGGTGCAGGCGCTGGCTCGCTTGGATCTCTCTGGTGAAGCCCTGCCCTGGGGCGTTGCCCTGTACCAGAGCGATTGGCATCAGGGAGTGATCGGGATCCTGGCCTCGCGCATCAAGGAGCAGTTCCACCGCCCGGTGATCGCCTTCGCCGATGCGGGCAATGGCGAGATCAAGGGCTCGGCCCGCTCCATTCCCGGCTTGCACATGCGGGATCTGTTGGAGGGGATCGATACCCGCCACCCGGGAATGATCCTCAAGTTTGGGGGGCATGCCATGGCCGCCGGACTCAGCCTGCGCGAAGTGGATTACGATCGATTTGCCAGCGCTTATGATCAAGCGGTGCGAGCAACCCTGGAGGAGGAAGCCCTGACCGGCGTGCTATTGTCCGACGGAGAGCTGACGGCAGCCGAGCTTAACCTGGAAACAGCGGGCCTGCTGCGCAGTGCCGGTCCCTGGGGCCAGAACTTCCCCGAACCCCTGTTCGATGGCAGGTTCCGTATTCTCGATCAGCGTCTGGTGGGGCAGAAACATCTGAAGCTGGCGGTGGAGAGTGAGTGTGGCCAGGTGCAGCTCGACGCCATCGCCTTCAATGTGGATCTCAAAACTTGGCCTAATGCCTCAGTGGCTTGGGTAACCCTGGCGTACAAGCTGGACATCAATCACTGGCGCGGGCGTGACAGTGTCCAGTTGCTGGTGGAATACCTCGAGCCGGCTTAACCCAACGAAACCCTGACTCAACATACCACTCAAATCTGGTGAAAACGTTGAGCCTCGCTGCGCCGGGCGTCAACCTACGCGGGGAAAACCGTTGAGCCTCGCTGCGCTTGACGTCAACCTACGCGGGAAACCGTAAACCCGGACAAAATTGTAGGTTGAGTTGAGCCTAAGCGAAGCTCAACACCCACCAACCAAAACCGCCGTAAACCGTTGAGCCTCGCTCCGCTCGACGTCAACCTACGAGGGAAACCGTAAACCCGGACAAAATTGTAGGTTGAGTTGAGCCTAAGCGAAGCTCAACACCCATCCCCCCAAACCGCCGCAAAGCGTTGAGCCTCGCTGCTCCGGGCGTCAACCTACGAGGGAAACCGGGGAATAACGTTGAGCCTCGCTCCGCTCGACGTCAACCTACGCTGGTACCGGAGATCTGCGCAGAATCGTAGGTTGAGTTGAGCCTAAGCGAAGCTCAACACCCATTCCCCAAACCGCCGCAAACCGTTGAGCCTCGCTCCGCCGGGCGTCAACCTACGCGGGAATGTCGGGACAAAATTGTAGGTTGAGTTGAGCCTAAGCGAAGCTCAACACCCACCAACCAAAACCGCCGTAAACCGTTGAGCCTCGCTGCGCCGGGCGTCAACCTACGCGGGATCATCGGGACAAAATTGTAGGTTGAGTTGAGCCTAGGCGAAGCTCAACACCCATCCCCCAAACCGCCGCAAAACGTCGAGCCTCGCTGCGCCGGGCGTCAACCTACGCGGGGAAACCGTTGAGCCTCGCTGCGCTCGACGTCAACCTACGAGGGGAAACCGGGGAAACCGGGGAACCGTTGAGCCTCGCTCCGCTCGACGTCAACCTACGCGGGAATGTCGGGACAAAATTGTAGGTTGAGTTGAGCCTAAGCGAAGCTCAACACCCATCCCCAAAAACCGCCGCAAACCGTTGCGCCTCATTGCGCCGTGCATGAACGGATCCCGAGGAACAGCCAGGGCAACCCAGGGCCGCCAGATGCTGCACGAATGTGATAAAGTGTGGGGTTCGTATCGTTCTAGTACGTTGTATTTACTGAAGTGTTCGATGGAGTTTCGATGTTCGCCACCTTGAGTGCCATCCTGTTTCCCCTGTTTGCCATCGCCCTGACGGGCTTTCTCCTGGCACGGACGATAAAGCCGGATTTCAGTCAGATGAACCGGATCAATATGGCCGTCTGTGTGCCCGCCCTGGTGTTCAGCTCCCTGTTGCAACTGCCATTGGCCAATAGCGGAGTACAAGATCTGATCCTGGCCTGCATCATTGCTGTCCTCCTGCCCGGAGTCCTGATCTGGCCCCTGGCCCGCCTATTGGGACTGTCCTTCCCCTTGTGGGCACTGCCGCAGATGTTTCGCAATGGTGGCAATCTGGCCATTCCCCTGTTTTTCTTTGCCTTTGGTGAGGTTGCACAAGAGCCTGCCGTACTGCTGTTTGCCGTCGCCTCCATGCTGCACCTGACCATAGGGCTGGCCTTGTTTCAGGGCAAACTGTCTCTGTCGGGCCTGCTGAGCTCGCCCCTGATGCCTGCCGCCTTGCTGGCCGTCGGCCTGAACCTGAGCGGGATCACCCTGTGGAATCCCTTAATCCAGGCGGCGGAGCTGGCGGGCCAGGCAGCCATTCCCCTGATGCTGTTGGGCCTGGGCGGGCAGCTGGTGCGGCTCCACTGGCGCGATCTCAAGTTGGGCGTCGCGGCCACCCTGCTGGGCCTGCTCACCGGGGCCATCACCTTCGGGGTGGTCGAGCTGGTCATGGATCTGCCCCTGCTGCACCGTCAGATGATGCTGCTGTTCTGCATGCTGCCGCCGGCGGTGATGAATTACCTGTTTGCCGAGCGCTATAACGTGTCGCCCCACCAGATGTCGGCGATGATCCTGTTTGGCAACTTTTTAACCCTGATCACCCTGCCCATCCTGCTGATCCTGGCCTTTCAGCTGGCCTGAGGCATCGCCAAAATGCCGGGAATAAAGGGCGCTTTGCCCCCAGATCGTGGCTAGCGCCGACAAGCTATGATTATTCAGGTATAATTCGCGCCCGTATTTTTCAGTCGGTCAGGAATCACCATGAGTTTTGCTTCCCAGGGCTTTGGCCCGGAAATCGTTCGCGCCGTCACCGAGTGCGGCTACGACAAGATGACCCCGGTCCAGCGCAAGGCGATCCCCGCCGCGCGCAAGGGGCGGGATATCCTGGCCAACGCCCAGACCGGCACAGGTAAGACCGCCGCCTTCTCGCTGCCCATTATCCAACAGCTGCTGGACAACCCGAAGCAGCGCCAGGGCCGTCAGATCCGCGCCCTGATCCTCGCCCCCACCCGGGAGTTGGCTGCCCAGATCGCCACCAACTGCCGTGACTACACCCAATACGCCGAACTGACGGTAGAGGTGGTTTACGGTGGCACCAAGATGGCCGGTCAGGCGGAGCGGCTGAAAAATGGCGTCGATATCCTGGTTGCTACCCCAGGACGCCTGCTGGAGCACGTCAGCGAGGGCAATGTCAGCCTGAGCCAGGTGGCCCATCTGGTATTGGATGAAGCGGACCGTATGCTCGATATGGGCTTTGCCGGCGAGCTAAAGCGGGTGATGGCGTTGGTGCCACCCAAGCATCAAACCATGCTGTTCTCCGCCACCTACCCACCGAAGATGAAGCAATTGGCCACCCAGAGCCTGAGCAACCCGGTTGTCGTCGCCGTGGCACCACAAAATGCCACCGCCGAAACCGTCTCCCACGTGATCTATCCCGTTGATGACGAGCGCAAGCTGGATCTGGTGGTAGAGCTGATCGGTCGTAAAAACTGGAACCAGGTGTTGGTGTTCGCCAACTACAAGGAGTCCGTCGACGCCGTGGTTGCGGAGCTCAACCAATACGGCGTGCCTGCCGCAGCCTGTCATGGTGACAAGGGGCAGGGAGCTCGTCGTCGTGCCCTGCGGGAGTTTAAGGAAGGAAAGATCCGTGTACTGGTGGCCACCGATGTGGCCGCTCGGGGCCTGGATATCCAGGGCCTGCCCTATGTCCTTAACTACGACGTACCATTCTTGGCCGAGGACTATGTCCACCGCATCGGTCGCACCGGTCGTGCCGGACAACGGGGCCATGCCATCTCCCTGGTGGGACGCGACGAGGAGCTCTCCGTCGCCCAGATCGAGAACCTAATCGGCCAGCAGATCCATCGCATCAACCAACCGGGTTATGCGGTCAAAGATCGTACCAACCTGATCTACGAAGTGCACAACAAGCAACGCTATACCCGTAAGCAGGCTCGGGCCAACAACCCCACCGACCAAAGCGCCGGTGAGCGAGCCATGCGGGCCCGCAAAGGCAAGGCCAAGCGATAAGTCTTCGGTGCTGGTTTCAGATGCCGGGCGCTAAGATCCGGGTGCCCGGTAGCGCTTCCGAACACAGGCACTTCCAAGAGACAAGGCTCTCCCCGAGAGCCTTGTTCCATATCGGCCTGACTGCTAACGTAAAATGAAATCAAACGTTCGTTTTAACGCAGGGCAAGCGATGAGCAAGTTTAAGCAAGATTACCCCATCTGGATGGAACAGCCGGTGGCCTGGGGCGAGATGGATGCCTTAGGGCATGTGAACAACGTGGTGTACTTCCGTTATTTCGAAAATGTGCGGATCCATTTTTTTCAAAAGTTGGAGATGCTCGAGCACCTTACGGCCGAAGGGTTGGCCCCCATCCTGTCCGCGACTCAGGCCCGCTACCGCCGCCCGGTGGTGTTCCCCGACCAACTGCTACTGGGAGTTCGGATCGGTGAGCTCAAGTCCGATCGCCTGGTTATGGAGTACGGGATCTACAGCCAGACCCAGCAAGCCCTGGTTACTCGGGGCAGCGCCGAAGTCGTGTGCATCGACATCCAGAGCGGCCGCCCCCGGCCATTGCCCCACGCCCTGTATCAGGCACTGGAGGCCCTTTAAATGATTTCAGACCGTCACTCCCGGCTGGCGGTCTGAATTTGCCTCTTAGAGCCGATATTGGCTGACCCGTTGAACCAGCCCCTCACCTCCGGCATGGATCTGTCCGGCACTGTGCAACTGCTGCTGGCTCAGCCGCTCCAGTTCATCCACCGCCTCGGCGACGGCTTTGGCATTCAGGCTGATCTGCTCCGTCCCCTGACTCTGCTCCGTACTGGCCAGGGCGATCTCCGTGACCATGGTATGAAGCTGGGCATTGGCGTCGGCGATCTGCTCGAAATGAAGCCGGGCCTGACGGACTTGTTCTGAGGTGCGGTCGGCTCCCTCACTGTTATCGTGGATCACCGCCACCACATCGTCACTGTGCTGTTGTAGCTGAACGATCATCTGACGGATCTCCCCTGTCGCTCCCTGGGTTCGCAATGCCAATGCCCTGACCTCCTCAGCTACGACAGAGAATCCACGGCCCTGCTCACCGGCCCGCGCCGATTCTATGGCTGCATTGAGTGCCAGCAGGTTCGTTTGCTCGGCGATCCCCTCGATGTTTTGCAGTACCTTGGCGATCCCCGCACAGCTGCCCGCCAGGGCTTCCACCACGGGGGCCGCTTGTTGCAACTGGCTGGCCACCCGGCTCATGCCTTCATTGGCCTCCTCCACCAGTATCCGTCCCTGTTGCGAGCGCTCCACCGTTTGAGCCACATTGGTCACCGCCTGCTTGGCATTACCTGTGATCTGAGCCGTCGCTGCGACCAACTCATCCAGGGCTGCACTGGTCTTTTGCAACTGGCTCAACTGGAGCTGGGTTTGTCGCTGGGCCTGATCCGCCAATACCTGACCCTCCCCGGCACTGTCTCGGGCCGCAATGATCCCCTCACGAAGCTGCCCCAATGTGCCATTCAGGTTAGCCATCACGCCATTAAAGCTCTCGGCCAGCAGCACCATTTCGGCGCTACCCTGAACCGGGAGGCGCTGGGTCAGATCCCCACGACCATCGGCAATGCCCCGCAGCGACCGGTTCAGCCGACGCAGGGGCTCCAATTGCCAGCGAGCCAAAGTGCGAAACCCCAGCATTGCCAGTAACAGGATCCCCAGCGCCACCCCCCCACTTTTCACCAGGGTCAGTCGTAGGTGGGCCAACGCTTGGGACTTATCGACATAGGCAAGGGTCATCAATTCAAACCCCTCGACAGGGGCCAGATCGAGCAACACGGTGCGTCCCGCCAGCATACTTTCTCGGGACCCTGGGACCAGGGCCAGTCCTGCGAGATCGGCATAGTGCCGGGTCAGAGGCTGGCCGATACGCCCCGTTTGGCGATGCGCAAAGATCCGCCCCTGGGAATCGATCACCATCACCTCGCCGGCAGCGGGCAGCTCGATGCGCCCAAGACGCTCGAGGATCTCGGTGATCTCCAGATCGGCCCCCGCGACCCCTAACCAACGTCCCTGGGGATCGAAGATCGGGGCACCAAAAGAGGTCACCAGGCTGCCGGTGGCCGTGGCCACACTGGGCGCATCCATAAAGACGTCATGGTGCCCAAGTTGCCATTGACGCTCTACCGCCTGGTACCAACCTGTCTGGCGAAAATCATCCTGTGGCGGAAAGCGCGTCTCGTTGGCGTTATGCTGCTCACCGTCCCGGTAAACCATAAACGTATTTTCAAATCCGCCTGCATCCCGGGCCTGGCGCAGTGGCTCCAGGATCGCGCTGCCCTGGGCTGAGAGCCGAGTCGTACTTAATATCCGCTTCTTACCGTCGAACCACTCACCGAGATAACGGCCATAGTTGTCCAGCGCCACGGCCAACACCCTGTGCACTTCATCCATTGACCGGCCATACATGGCAATGCCGTGGCTGATCTGCAATCCGCTGGCAACCAGAAAACACGCCAAGGCACCTACCAGCGTCAAACGCGCGGCCAAAGATCCGGTGGCTCTCATCTTCTCTCCCTATTGTTCCGCGTCTCAAGATGCACCCCATGGGTGCCGCCTAATGAGCAATATCACCAGCACAGGTCCGGCAGGCGACTGATTTTTCAATGAATACGTATGCAAGCGGGCTAGGTAAGGCCTGGGTTTGTTGTAGTCAGCTAAATCCGGGCACCCGTTTATACCGAACCTCGGCTTCTCCGGTTTTTCCGCGTAGGTTGACGCCCGGCGCAGCGAGGCTCAACGAAAGCCAATTTCGCGGTTTTCTCCGGTATCCCCGCGTAGGTTGACGCCCGGCGGAGCGAGGCTCAACGAAAGCCAATTTCGCGATTTCCCCGATCTCCCCGGTATCCCCGCGTAGGTTGACGTCGAGCGAAGCGAGGCTCAACGAAAGCCAATTTCTCGGTTTTCCCGATTTCCCCGGCACAGGTTGACGCCCGACCAGGCCAGCAGGAAGGCGAAGGATTGTGGAATGAGCGGCACCATCATGCGATGCCTGCCGCCCTCCTTTAGGTTTCGTTCACGGAACCTAAAACCCCAGCGGGATCCCGAAGCTGAAGAAGCCGATCAGCAGCATCGACCAGGCCAGCAGTAAGGCGAAGGATTGTGGAATGAGCGGCACCATCATGCGATGCCTGCCGCCCTCCTTTAGGTTTCGTTCACGGAACCTAAAACCCCAGCGGGATCCCGAAGCTGAAGAAGCCGATCAGCAGCATCGACCAGGCCAGCAGTAAGGCGAAGGATTGTGGAATGAGCGGCACCATCATGCGATGCCTGCCGCTCTCCTTTAGGTTTCGTTCACGGAACCTAAAACCCCAGCGGGATCCCGAAGCTGAAGAAGCCGATCAGCAGCATCGACCAGGCCAGCAGGAAGGCGAAGGATTGTGGAATGAGCGGCACCATCATGCGATGCCTGCCGCCCTCCTTTAGGTTTCGTTCACGGAACCTAAAACCCCAGCGGGATCCCGAAGCTGAAGAAGCCGATCAGCAGCATCGACCAGGCCAGCAGTAAGGCGAAGGATTGTGGAATGAGCGGCACCATCATGCGATGCCTGCCGCTCTCCTTTAGGTTTCGTTCACGGAACCTAAAACCCCAGCGGGATCCCGAAGCTGAAGAAGCCGATCAGCAGCATCGACCAGGCCAGCAGGAAGGCGAAGGAATACGGCACCATCATGATGATCATCTCGCCGATGGAGAGATCGGGTTTGTACTTGCGCATAAAGGCCAGGATCACCCCGGCGTAGCCCATCATGGGGGTGATGATATTGGTGCAGGAGTCCGCCACCCGATAGGCCGCCGCCACCATGTCCGGCGTCATGGCACCGTTCACCTGATAGAGCATGGGAATGAAGATCGGCCCCAGCAGCATCCACTTGGAGACCAGTCCACCGACAAACAGGTTGATCACGGCCGTGACCAGGATAAAGCCGAGGATCAGCCCGATGGGGAAGGACTCCAGCCCCATCCCGGTGAGGAAGTTGGCCCCCAGGTAGGTGATGTAGGTGCCCAGCTCCGAGTGCTTCAGCAGCCCCAGGAAGTTGTAGCTAAAGAAGGTCAACACCAGGATATAGCCCAGGGTGTTCATCTGTTTCACCATCGCCTGAACCACGTCCGCCATTGCGCTAAAGCGTCCGGTCCGATAGCCAAAGGCCAGCCCCACCAAGGCAAACACCAGGGCGATCAGTATGATGACATTATCCAGATAGGGGGTGATGGTGCGCCCCGCCTCATTGGTGTAGGGCGCCAGGGGACCCAGGGCCAGGGCCAGCACCAACCCCAGGGCGGCGAGCAGACCCAGGCCCGCGGCCTTGAGTCCCTTTCGCTCGGTGTCGCTGAGGCGAAAGTCGGAGAGATCGATCTCTTCAGGCAGCACGTACGCCATCCGCTCCAGCCTGGGCTGAACGAAGCGTCGGGTCACAAAGCCGCCCACCAGCACCAGCATCAGGGTCGAGGCCAGGATGAAGTAGTAGTGCATGGTGGCGGGCGTCAGGGGATCTCCGGCGCCGTTTTCAAAGGGCACGCCCTGAGCCTCGGCAAAAGCCTGGGCATTGGTGCCAATGATCACATCCACCGGAGTAGCCGGCAGCAGGTTCGCAGAAAAACCGGCGGAGACCCCGGCAAAGGCGGCCGCCATGCCAATCAGCGGATTTTTTCCCAGGCCCGCATAGAGCAGACCCGCCAGGGGGATCAGCACCAGGTAGCCTGCGTCCGTGGCCATGGAGCTCATGATCCCGATAAAGATCACCGCCGGGGCCAACATTTTATCACTCAGGCGGCTGGCCAGAGCTTTGATCACCGCAGTCAACAGGCCGGAGTGTTCAGCGATCCCCACCCCCAGCATCACCACCAGGATCACCCCGAGTACACCATTACCGTAGGCCAGCCAGTTGGCCAGGATGGCATTATCAAACAGCCAGCGTATGTTTTCCGTGCTGGTCATGTCCTTGATGGTATAGGTAACGAGGCCACCGTCACGGCCCAGGGTTTCGAAGCTGTGGCCGCCGATCAGCGCGGTCAGGCCCAGTCCGGCTGCCAGCAGGAAGATAAAGATAATGACCGGATCGGGGATCGCCTTGCCGATCTTCTCTATACGGCTGATCAGGGCAGTTTGCGCCTCAGGTGTGACCTCTTTTTCGCTGTGAACCATGGCAGGATCTCTTGTCGTTATTATTGTGCGCCACAAGCTAACAGGCTGAGTTAAAAGTGTAAATATTCCTGGCCTAGTGGTGCTGAGTCGCTTGGTTGCGATTTTTTCCCCCTCCCCCCTTTAAAAGCGAATCGACCGCTCCCAGATCCTTATTGCGGGTGCTCAAGGGAGGCCCGCCGAAGAGGCCCGAGTGGCTCTGGTATCAACACAATTTTGTTGCTCAAACGAGGACACACACTATGCGTACTTTTGATCTGACCCCCCTGTATAAATCCGCCATCGGTTTTGATCGTTTTGCCAAGGTGATGGATGAGGCGATGCGCCATGAACAAAATGGCTTCCCCCCCTACAACATCGAGCTGGTTAAAGAGGATCACTACCGGATCACCATGGCCGTCGCCGGTTTCGACGAGTCTGAGCTGGATATTGAGGTCGAGGGGGACACCCTGCTGGTCGAAGGCCGCCGCCAGAAGGGCGAAGAGGGCCGCCAGTTCCTGCATCAGGGCATTGCCGAGCGCAACTTCAAGCGCCGCTTCCGCCTGGCCGAGCACGTCAAGGTGACCAATGCCGACCTGCGCAACGGCCTGCTCGATATCGAACTGGTTCGTGAAATTCCCGAGGCGATGAAGCCCCGCAAGATCAACATCGGCGGTGAGCGGGTACTGGAAGCCAAAGCCAGCTAAGCCCCATTACCAAACAAGATGCATAAAGCCGGGAACCATCCCGGCTTTTTTGATCCCAAACTCCAAAGCCCCTCCCTCTGGCTGAACCGCCACTTAGCGGTTTGGACACCTCAGAGTCCTCGTCCTGTTATCACCCTCTTGTTTTCACACGACTAAGAGCAAAAATCCTCGGGACAGATGGGATCGGGGTCACTATAATCGGCGCCATAACCACCGGAGAATTTCCTATGTCCCAAGATCTGTTAAAAAAAGCCGCCGGCTGGGCCGCGCTGGATTACGTCGAAAAGAACACCATCGTCGGTGTGGGCACCGGCAGTACGGTGAACCACTTTATCGATGCCCTGGGCACCATGGCTGATCAGATCAAAGGAGCCGTCTCCAGCTCTGAAGCCTCCACCGAGCGTCTCAAGGCCCTGGGGATCGAGGTGTTCGATATGAACAGCGTCAGCGAACTTTCCATCTATGTGGACGGTGCCGATGAGATCAACCACCAGATGGAGATGATCAAAGGCGGCGGCGCTGCCCTGACCCGGGAGAAGATCGTTGCCTCCATCGCCAAGCAGTTTGTCTGCATCGCCGATGGCAGCAAGCTGGTGGATGTAATGGGCAGCTTTCCCCTGCCGGTAGAGGTGATCCCCATGGCCCGCGCCGCCGTGGCCCGTGAGATCGTCAAGTTGGGGGGAGATCCCATCTTCCGCGAAGGTTGTATTACCGATAACGGTTGCCAGATCCTGGATGTACACAACCTGAAGATCACCGATGCCAAGGGCCTGGAGCAGCACCTCAACAACCTGCCAGGTGTCGTCACCAATGGCTTGTTTGCCTTCCGCGGCGCCGATGTGCTGCTGCTGGGCGAAGAGGGCGGCGTCCGCACCGTTAAGCCTTAAGGCGGAGCACCCTCAAAACGCCCCCGCACCTATCGGTGCGGGGGCGTTTTTGCATTTTCGGATGGATCCCGAGCCGGTGTTGAGCGTTGTTGCCCTGGGCTTTTGGAGTTTCCCCGGTTTCCCCTCGTAGGTTGACGTCCGGCGGAGCGAGGCTCAACGGTTTGCGGCGGTTTGGGGGATGGGTGTTGAGCTTCGCTTAGGCTCAACTCAACCTACAATTTTGTCCCGACATTCCCCGCGTAGGTTGACGTCGAGCGGAGCGAGGCTCAACGGTTTCCCCGGTTCCCCCGGTCTCCCCGCGTAGGTTGACGCCCGGCGCAGCGAGGCTCAACGTTTTACGGCGGTTTTTGGGGGATGGGTGTTGAGCTTCGCTGGGGCTCAACTCAACCTACAATTTTGTCCCGATGATCCCTCGTAGGTTGACGCCCGGCGCAGCGAGGCTCAACGGTTTGCGGCGGTTTGGGGAATGGGTGTTGAGCTTCGCTTAGGCTCAACTCAACCTACAATTTTGTCCCGACACTCCCCTCGTAGGTTGACGTCGAGCGCAGCGAGGCTCAACGGTTTCCCCGGTTCCCCCGGTTTCCCCTCGTAGGTTGATGTCGAGCGGAGCGAGGCTCAACGGTTTCCCCGGTTCCCCCGCGAGGCTCAACGGTTTGCGGCGGTTTGGGGGGATGGGTGTTGAGCTTCGCTTAGGCTCAACTCAACCTACAATTTTGTCCCGACATTCCCCGCGTAGGTTGACGCCCGGCGGAGCGAGGCTCAACGGTTTGCGGCGGTTTTTGGGGATGGGTGTTGAGCTTCGCTTAGGCTCAACTCAACCTACAATTTTGTCCCGACACTCCCCGCGTAGGTTGACGCCCGGCGCAGCGAGGCTCAACGGTTTCCCCGGTTCCCCCGGTTTCCCCTCGTAGGTTGACGTCGAGCGGAGCGAGGCTCAACGGTTTCCCCGGTTTCCCCTCGTAGGTTGACGTCGAGCGCAGCGAGGCTCAACGTTTTACGGCGGTTTTTGGGGGATGGGTGTTGAGCTTCGCTTAGGCTCAACTCAACCTACAATTTTGTCCCGACATTCCCCTCGTAGGTTGACGCCCGGCGGAGCGAGGCTCAACGGTTTCCCCGCGAGGCTCAACGGTTTGCGGCGGTTTGGGGGGATGGGTGTTGAGCTTCGCTTAGGCTCAACTCAACCTACAATTTTGTCCCGGTTCCCCCGGTTTCCCCGGTTTCCCCTCGTAGGTTGACGTCGAGCGCAGCGAGGCTCAACGGTTTCCCCGGTTCCCCCGGTTTCCCCTCGTAGGTTGATGTCGAGCGGAGCGAGGCTCAACGGTTTCCCCGGTTCCCCCGCGAGGCTCAACGGTTCCCCCGGTTCCCCCGGTTTCCCCTCGTAGGTTGACGCCCGGCGGAGCGAGGCTCAACGGTTTCCCCGCGAGGCTCAACGGTTTGCGGCGGTTTGGGGGGATGGGTGTTGAGCTTCGCTTAGGCTCAACTCAACCTACAATTTTGTCCCGGTTCCCCCGGTTCCCCCGGTTTCCCCGGTTTCCCCTCGTAGGTTGACGTCGAGCGCAGCGAGGCTCAACGGTTTCCCCGGTTCCCGGTTTCCCCTCGTAGGTTGATGTCGAGCGGAGCGAGGCTCAACGGTTTCCCCGGTTCCCCCGAGAGGCTCAACGGTTTACGGCGGTTTGGGGAATGGGTGTTGAGCTTCGCTGGGGCTCAACTCAACCTACAATTTTGTCCGGGTTTACGGCTTCCCGCGTAGGTTGACGTCGAGCGCAGCGAGGCTCAACGGTTTACGGCGGTTTGGGGGGATGGGTGTTGAGCTTCGCTCATCTCACCTGGGTATTAATGCAACCCGAGAGTGAACATCATGGACTCGGTGGCGGTGTTGTAGCCGACCCCGATGGCTACATTACCGGGCAGGGCATAACGCAAGCCATATTCGACTCCCCAACGGTGATCTTTCTCGGTATGCCAGGTGGGTTTGCCTTCTGTACTGAGGGGCATGATGTTGTCCGTATACTTGAGCTCATCGGTTAATCGGGCAACGCCACCAAAGACACTGAGGTCGGCAATCAGGCGGTAGCTCAGGCCAAAACGGCCCATGGTGCGGCGGGTTTTGGCTTCACCGGGCGCATCGACATTGACTGAGCTTGACCCCCCCCAGGCGAAGCCACCGTAATAGCCCCAGTCCGGGTAATGGGGATCATAGTGATGCGGTGCCAGGGTAACGCCCCAGAGATCGCCCTCCTTCATATTGAAGTGGTCGGCCGCCAGTATGACGTAGGGCATGCGAGTGAGCAGATCGCCACGGGGTCGCGCCGCCTGATCGGAAAGCTGGAAGGCCTGAGCGGGTAGGGACAGTAGCAGGATTGAGGCTAAGAATAGGGCGCGCATAATCACAGGTGAGTGAGCCAAAACGGCATTCTCAGCCTGTCATGGGAGTGGGGCAAAGCCTAAACCGGTAAATTGGGATCCGGATCATCTCCCGATAGTCAGTCCATTTGAACACCGCGAGGCCCATGGGATTCAGGGCGACACCCGCTTGCTTGAGCTTGGTTCATACTTACTGCTGTCTTGCAGTGGTACGGAGGACAATGCCATGAGTCGAAACTACGCCAACGTTGAAGTGTTCCATGATGCCAGCGCAGTGGATACGGAGGGGTGGCAGGCACGCTTGGTGTTTTGGGATGAGTACACCAATGATGTCTTTCACAGCAGCGGGATCCCCCTGGATGCCCATTCGGGTGAGGAGGCTGTCGAGAAGGCCAGTGAGCAGTTAGGTGTTCAGCGCCAGTTTGTGCATCTGGCCCTGTAGGCTTTTCAGCCAGCTCTTGCTGGCGTGCGGCTTGCCCTTGCTTGTGCTCGCACTGGCTTATGCCTTGGTGGCGATCCTCTGATGGATGTTATTCCACTGTTCGGGGAAACGACCCTCAATCAGGTACACATAGGCAATCAGCTCGGCGATGATGAGGTAGAGCTGGGGGGGGATCCGCTCTCCCAGCTCTAACTTGGCCAACAGCTCCGCCAGTTGGGGATCTTGGTGCACCATGACTCCGGCTTCCTCGGCCAGGGTACGGATCTGGGCAGCCACTTCACCTTCACCGCTGGCGGTGACGATGGGGGCGGTTTGCCCATCGTATTTAAGGGCAACGGCCTTGTTACTCGGGGGGGATTTATCGTTCATAGGTCAGCATGGGCCTTCCATCGGTGAGTTTATCCGGCACTGAGCCGATCCGGCATTGCAGGGGGGCGACAGGGATCCCGGCAGTGCCGAAGCGCTCGCACAGGGCGTCGAAGTGTTGCTGGGCCTGCTCCTTGAGAAGTTGGCTGGTAGTGGTCATATCCAGACTTAAGTTGCTTGCCTGATAGCGGGCCTTGATCAGCATCGCGCCCTGATCCAGCTCAAACCTCAGTACCAGCAGCCAGGCACCTTGTTCATCATCCGGGGTGCTCTGATAGTGCTGCAGGGAGAGTTGGAGTTCTCGTTGCTCTTGTTGGTGTCCATAAGGCAAGGCTAAAAACAGTAGTGGGTGCTCACTGTCGGGTTGGCTCTGCTGTTGGAACTGGGTCAGATCCCGGATCATCGGGGCCAGCTTATTGAGCATTTCCTGACGGCTTGCCGGGTTTAGCAGGCTTTCCTCCTCCTCTTCATGGCGACTTCGGCTACGCACACCCAGTAGACGCTGCCAGGTTTGCGCTAGCGGCCCCAGTGGCGGCGCCAATCCACTGGCCATAGGGAAGCGACCGATCTGAGCAAAAAGGTGAGCCAGCAAGATGGGGTTGGCCAGTTGACTCAGGCTTGGCAGGGGAAGGGGAGTCAAGGCGCTTTGTCCCATCTGCGGGGCGATCTGACGGATCAACTGGGCCAGGGGATCCTGACGCAACTGGGCTGCTGTTTGCCCTTCAAAGGGGCGTGCCTGGACGGCAGGTTGACCTTGAGCCGCTTGCTGGTTTGTCGAGGGCGGTGGCGTCACCGGCAATAGCCGCAAGATCTGGGCCAGGCGATAAAGCTGGAGCCTGGGAGGTTCGCCACTTTGCAGGCGTAGCAGCCAATCGCCATTGGGTGGCAAAGGGAAGGGCAGAGGGAGGCTGCCTTGTGGCAGTTGAATGCTGGCCTTGCCCTGGGGATCACTGCGTACAGGTAGCGCGACATTGGGGGCACTGAGTTGCTGGAGTAGTCTCTGGTTGATCGGCTCGGGCAGACTGGCCAACAGGCGGGATAGATCTGGCGAAGCGAGCCATTGTTGCAGGATGGGTTGACCCGCCTGCTGGCTCAGCACATAGGAGCCGGTGAGCGCCCCGGATGGACGGGAAAAGGAAAGGCTTTGACCGCCGCTGGTGACCGTCAAGGCACTGATCTCGGTGCGTACCGTTACCAGCCTTACCAGAGTGCCCAGTTGCTGGCTGTTGGCGCCCGCCGCAACAGGAAGAGATGATCCTAGGGAAAACACAGAGACTCCTGCCTGGGTTACGAAAAGGGTTATCGTGCATGGCAAAAATGATAAGCTTTTGCTAACTCAATGCGCGAAAAGACTTTTTTGTTTGCGTAAAGGCTCAGGTACCGAGCCCAAAACTCATGTGGTGCACTACCCTTGTTACTGATATCGGCCAGGATGGCAATGAGATTAAGGAGAGTGGATGTGATCAGAGCTTTTTCTCTGCTTGTATCCTTGCTGGTCGTGCTACCAGCGCTGGCCCAGGGCGTCGAGCAAGACGATTTTGGGATTGAGGAGCACTATACAGATCCGAGGGATCCTCTCGAGACCTTCAACCGATGGATGTGGACATTCAACTACGAATACTTCGACCGCTACCTGGCGCGTCCTGTTGTCCATGCCTATGCCAACTACATGCCCCAGCCCGGGCAAAAGGGCGTCGAGAACTTCGTCAACAACCTGGACGAGCCCTTCAGTGCCGTCAACAACCTGCTGCAGCTAAAGCCCGACTGGGCGGCTAATGCGACCGCCCGATTTTTGATCAACAGCACCCTGGGCGTAGCCGGTTTGATGGACATCGCCGCAGACATGGGCTTGCCCCGCAAGCAGGATCATTTTGGTGAAGTGCTGGGCTACTGGGGGGTGCCGGATGGTCCCTACCTGATGCTGCCGGTCTTGGGGCCCAGCTCAGTGCGGGATGAGGCCGGTGACATTGTTGATAAGCTCTATTTTCCTCATAGCTTGTTTAATTTTTGGCAGGCAGCCGGGCGCTGGATGCTGGACGGTCTGGCGACACGGTCTAAGCTTATTGAGCAAGAGGCATTGCTGGACAGCTCACTGGATCCTTATGCCTTTACCAAGGAAGCGTATTTTCAGTACATCGAATTCCAACTGTATGATGGCCAACCGCCGTTAAAGGAGGATGACGATGATTGGATGGATGACTACTTGGACGAGATGGACTGATAACAACATAGACTCGTCTTTGAGGATCAGGTGATTCATGGAGTTGCAAGGTATCAAGGTTCTGATCGTCGAAGACGATCCGGTGTTTCGTCAGCTTATTAGCGACTACTGTCGCCAGCAGGGAATGGAAGTCAGGGAAGCAGAGGACGGCCAAGATGGCCTGGAGCAGTTTCACCTGGAGCGTCCCGATCTCGCGTTGGTTGATCTGTGTATGCCTCGGATGGGGGGACTCGAGTTATTAACCGAGCTGTCCGCCCTGGCCCCCCAGGTACCGAGCATAGTGATCACGGCCAACAAAGCGATGTCCGATGTGGTGGAGGCACTGCGTAATGGTGCCTGGGATTACCTGATGAAGCCCATTACCGATCTGACCGTGCTGAACCATGCCATGGTGGACTGTTTGCGGGAATCCGGGGGGCTCGAGCCGCCACAGACCACCTACAGCACCGGCACCGAGTGGGAAAACCCAACCCAATCTCTGGCCATCTCCGATAACCTTGATGCTCTTCGTAATGACACCCATACGGCTCAACTCGTGCAAGCGCAACTGTTTCCCAGTGCTCAGCAGGAGCGGGAAAACTGCAAGTTTGCCTACAACGTCTACAAGAGCAAACCGGTTAGCGACGTGGTGTGTGATGGCTTCGAGTGCGGTAAGCACCATTATTGTGCCTACCTGGCCAAAGTTTCACCCAGTGGCAATGTCGGTGCCTTTATCAGCGTCCTGATCCGCAGTTTCTTCAATCAAAAGCTTAAACGCTTCCGTCAGGGCGGTAGCAGTGCGGTACTCGAACCCTTTGCCATGCTTACCTATCTCAATGAGCAATTGGTGAAGTCGGGGTTGAACTGTACCCTGGATATCACCTACATGGTGTTTGACCTGAAGACCCGTCGGGTCGCCATCGGCCGGGCAGGTCGCAGCGTCAAAGTGTATTTGCGTAGCGACAAAACCCTGTCTCCGGTGATGATCCCGGACACGCCGCCGATTGGGTTGTCAGGAGAGAGTCGGCCTCACAGTCATTTTCGCAACCTTCAACCGGGGCAGGCATTGGTGTTACTGGAAGGGGACGGTCAGGTTCGCCGGGACCTGCTTAATGACCACTTCACCGGTGTCACCGACGGGCAGAACTCCGGCGGATGTGTGCAATTGCAAGCCTCAGCCTGAGGCTTTCAGCCCCACCAACCCAAACCGACGAAAATGTTGAGCCTCGCTTCGCTCGACATCAACCTACGCGGGGAACCGGGACAGAATCGTAGGTTGAGTTGAGCCCCAGCGAAGCTCAACACCCATCCCCCCAAACCGCCGTAAAGCGTTGAGCCTTGCTCCGCTCGACGTCAACCTACGCGGGTATCGGAAATCTGCACAAAATCGTAGGTTGAGTTGAGCCCCAGCGAAGCTCAACACCCATCCCCCCAAACCGTCGTAAAGCGTTGAGCCTCGCTTCGCTCGACGTCAACCTACGCGGGGAACCGGGACAGAATCGTAGGTTGAGTTGAGCCCTAGCGAAGCTCAACACCAGAATCAAATCCGACGAAAATGTTGAGCCTCGCTGCGCTCGACATCAACCTACGCGGGTATCGGAAATCTGCACAAAATCGTAGGTTGAGTTGAGCCCCAGCGAAGCTCAACACCAGAATCAAATCCGACGAAAATGTTGAGCCTCGCTCCGCTCGACGTCAACCTACGTGGGTACCCAAAATCCGGGGAAACTGGCACTCGTTGAGCCTCGCTTCGCTCGACGTCAACCTACGCGGGGAACCGGGACAAAATCGTAGGTTGAGTTGAGCCCTAGCGAAGCTCAACACCAGAATCAAATCCGACGAAAATGTTGAGCCTCGCTCCGCTCGACATCAACCTACGCGGGTATCGGAAATCTGCACAAAATCGTAGGTTGAGTTGAGCCCCAGCGAAGCTCAACACCAGAATCAAATCCGACGAAAATGTTGAGCCTCGCTCCGCTCGACGTCAACCTACGTGGGTACCCAAAATCCGGGGAAACTGGCACTCGTTGAGCCTCGCTTCGCTCGACGTCAACCTACGCGGGGAACCGGGACAAAATCGTAGGTTGAGTTGAGCCCCAGCGAAGCTCAACACCAGAATCAAATCCGACGAAAATGTTGAGCCTCGCTCCGCTCGACATCAACCTACTCGGGTATAGGAAATCTGCACAGAATCGTAGGTTGAGTTGAGCCCCAGCGAAGCTCAACACCCATCCCCAAAACCGCCGTAAAGCGTTGAGCCTCGCTTCGCTCGACGTCAACCTACGTGGGTACCCAAAATCCGGGGAAACTGGCACTCGTTGAGCCTCGCTTCGCTCGACGTCAACCTACGCGGGTACCCAAAATCCGGGGAAACCGGGAAACGGGCACTCGTTGAGCTTCGCTACGCAGAGCACCAAGCTACCCAGCGTGTTTACCTCAATTCTTGGGCATCGCCTCATGTTCTGCGGTAACCGCGACTTCATCTTCGAGGGCCTGCAGTTCATCCCCATGATGGGCGTCCTCGGCACCGTGCATCCAGTCCACCAATTTATCGGCCATGAAGAACAGGATGATGCCGGATAGGGTGGCGGTAATGGTTATCCCGGCAAAGATCCCCAGGGCATTGGCCAGTTGCTCCTCTTTTTCACCGCCATGACCGATCAGCGAGCCCACCCAACCGCCAATCTTGTTGGCTGCCGCAATAAACAGGAACCAGGCACCCATCATCAGGGAGGCGATCCGTAGAGGAGCCAGCTTGGTCACCATGGAGAGACCTATGGGGGAAAGGCACAACTCCCCCAGGGTATGGAACAGGTAGGCACCCACCAGCCACCACATGGAAGACTTATTGGTCGGATCGCCATCCATCTGCATGACAGCACCGATCATAAAGAGGAAGCCTACGGCCAGCAGCACCAGTGCCAAACTGAATTTTATGGGGGAGTTGGGTTCTCTTGAGCCCAGCCGGATCCAGACAGATGCGATCACGGGCGCGAAGATCACGATAAAAATGGGATTCAGTGACTGGAACACGGAAGCCGGGACTTCCCATTTGCCAATGGTGCGATCGGAGAACTCATGGGTAAATAGATTCATCAGGCCGCCGGCCTGCTCAAACCCCGCCCAGAAAATGATGGTAAACAGGCCCAGCATCAAGATCACCTTGATACGGTCACGCTCCACAGCCGTGAGGGGCTCTTTACGCGCATTGCCCTGCAGCTCTTTTTCGCGCGTCGCCGCGGGAACGGTTCCGATGTCACCCAGTAAGCGATTGCCCCAGACCGCCTGGATCACTAAAGCGAGCAGCATGCCAATTCCTGCGAGGACAAAACCAGCCTGCCAGTTATTGATGAAGACCTCTTCGCCCCCGATGACTTCAGTATGGCCAAACCGGGTATAGGCCCAGGCCACCAGAAGGCCAGAGAGGGCGGCACCGATATTGATGCCCATATAGAAGATGGTAAAGGCCCCGTCCCGGCGATGGTCGCCTTCGGGGTAGAGATCGCCCACCATGGTTGAGATGTTGGGCTTGAACAGGCCATTTCCCAGGATCAAAGCCCCCAGGCCGATGTAGAAGACTTGAGTCTCCAATCCCGGGAACCAGACATGGGGGGCGCCAAGGGTGAACTGACCTAATGCCATCAAGGCACCGCCAATCATGATCGCTCGCCTTTGGCCCAGGATATTGTCAGCCAGATAGCCGCCGATCAACGGGGTGAGATAGACCAGGCCGGTGAAGGTGCCGTACAGGGACAGCGCATCGGCCTTGGTCCAGCCCAGGCCCGCGCCGCCTTCGGCACTGACCCGGTCGACCAGATACAACACCAGGATGGCCCGCATGGCGTAGTAGCTGAATCGCTCCCAAAGCTCGGTAGTAAATAGAAGGAAAAGGCCTTTGGGGTGGCCGAGAAACTCACCACGATTGAAATTCTGTGAACTCATCTGTGCAGATACCTGACTTGGTCGTTCTGATCTTGTTTTAGTGCGATCCGGAATTGAATTCCAGAACACTCTTGGTCGCCTTGGTTGCGAGCTAGTTATACCCGGATGCGAGAGCTTGCCCACCTTAGTCGCAATGTTGCATAAATGAAAGCTTTTGTAACATGCGGGCGGTAGACTGCCGTAGGATTAGGCTCTGGACTAAGTCATTGTAAGAAAAGGATTACCCCTTGGTTCGGTACATCGTCAGTTGGGATGATAAGACAATTTATCGGTCTGAAACGGGTCAAATTCAGCCCCTTGAGTTGCTTGCTGGGCTTGCGCTGGTATCATGCTTGAGGCTTTACGTTGACCGTCTTGCCAGGTTGAAAATTAGACATTAGGGGATAGCATGCAGGCGTGGTACTTGCTGTACTGTAAGGGGCGTAAAGAGGCCCTGGCGCGTGCGCATCTGGAAAATCGTAGTATTGGATGTTTCCTACCCGAGATGCGTGTAAAGCGCATTAAGCGTGGCAAGTCTGTCGTTGAATCCCAGGTCTTGTTTCCAAACTATCTCTTTGTGCGTTTTGACCCTTATATCACCCCGGTTCGCGCCATCTTGAACACCCCCGGCGTCTCCTCCCTCGTCCGCACCGAGGGGCAGATACAGCCAGTGGGGACGGATCTTGTCGTGGCACTGCGTCAACAGCAGCAGCGGCAGGAGTTGCAGGTGGACGAGCTGCCAAAGGCGGGTGATAGGGTCACCATCACGGATGGACCCTTTAGTAGCCTTGAAGCCGTTTATGCCGAACCAGATGGTGAGCGCCGTGGTCTCCTGCTGCTCGAGATGATGGGACAAACTCAGCGACTTAGTTTAGATAACCTGTCTTTCTCAAAGTCTTAGTCGCCCTGTTTTCTGATTGCGGTAGGAATTGAGTTCCTGCCGTTGTTTTTCTGCTGTTCGCGCGGTTCAGTCCACCGCCTGCTGTTTGGGAGCCTAACCCAAGGGCGGGAGCGTGACCCGAATGTGCGTACTAAAAAATTAAAACCCATAATAAACATTAGCTTGTGTGTCAGTTCGTGCTTACTAACTGATGTGGGCACGGTTATGCAATGGATGTCTCTCTTATTATGAAACAACGACTTTTTCGCTGGTTAAGCCCACTGGTAGCGGCACTGCCCTTGCTGGCGGCACCGGCCTCCCAAGCGCTCAACATCTCCCCCCAGATGATAGAGCAGTTCAAACGTCTACCTGCCAGCGAGCAGCAGCGCTTGGCGCGTCAGTATGGGGTCGATCCGGCCATGTTGGGTACGGTCAACCAAACGGGACCAACCTTCCAGGAAGAAAGTCAGCCATTGCTCATGCCTCGGGACAATGGGATGACGGGCGGCTATGCCGACATGTTCGGCATGTTTGGCGCGCTGGAGGAGCCAGTTGATGACGGCCAACTTAAGCCCTTTGGTTACGAGTTGTTCTCCGGAGTGCCATCGACCTATGCGCCGGTGAGCGACGTCCCCATCCCGGCGAACTACATCCTGGGCCCAGGCGACGAACTGCGGATCCAGCTCTTTGGTAAGGATCCTGCGACCCACACCCTGAAGATCAACCGTAACGGCAGCATCTCCTTCCCTGAGCTGGGCCCCATCCAGGTGGCCGGGATGAAGTTCTCCGAGGCGCGCGCATTGCTCGAGGCGGCGGTGAGCGATCAGATGATTGGTGTACAAGCCAACATTACGATTGGCGAGCTGCGCTCCATTCGCATCTTCGTTGCCGGTGAGGCGTACCGTCCTGGCTCCTACACGGTCAGCGCTCTGTCCACCGTGACCCATGCCCTGACCATGGCCGGCGGCCTGAGTGAGATTGGCTCCCTGCGAGATATCCGGGTGAAACGTGACGGCAAAATGGTTGGTCACTTCGATGCCTATGACTTGCTGATGCGGGGAGATGCCTCCGGTGATATCCGTCTGCAGTCCGGTGATGTGGTCTTTGTCCCCACTTTGAACGCCACGGTCGCGGTGGATGGTGACGTACGCCGTCCAGCCATCTACGAGTTGGCGGGGGGCGAAACCATGGCTCAGGTGCTGAGCATGGCCGGCGGTGCTTTGGCGGGCGCCTACCCATCGGCCTCCATCATCGAGCGATTCAACGAGCGTCATCAGCGCAGCGTCGTCAATGTGGATCTGACCACCCAGGCAGGCAAGGCCATGAAGGCTCGGGATGGTGACCGTCTGCAGGTGCGTGCCACCAGCAATGAGATGGATGGGGCCATCACCCTGGTTGGTTCGGTGGCTCGTCCTGGTTACTACCAGTGGCAGGATGGCATGCGGGTGTCCAACATCCTGCGCTCCCTCTCGGCGGATCTGACCTGGAACACCGATATCGGTTATGCCCTTCTGGTGCGGGAAACCAACCTGCGTGGTGACATCGAGGTCCACGGTTTCAATCTTGAGACGGCCCTGCGCCACCCTCGTTCTGCGGATGATCTGCCGCTGATGCCCCGAGACAAGCTCATCGTGTTTAACGAACGGGACGAAGCGCTGGATCGCCGAGAGCTGGGCAAACTGTTTTCCGAGTTGAAGGAGGAGCAGGAGCTGCAGAGCGAGTCAAAGACCAACACCGATGAAGCCAAGGCCGGACTGGCAGGCATGGAGTACGACACCAAGCTGGCGAACCAGGCCCAGATCGCGGGTGTCGCCGTCCAGGATAAGAAGCGCAGTGACAATAACGATCTGGAAGCCAACAACGATCTCAAGTTCCGCTTGCTGGTCGCACTGTTCCAGCACGATGACTTGGTGAACATCTCCCCTCAGCTGACCCGACGTGAATTGCTGTTCCCAATCTTGGCCAAGCTGAACAATCAGGCGCGGTTTAACCACAGGGTTCAAGTCGTGGCCGTGGACGGTGAAGTGGCCAACCCCGGCCTCTACCCCCTGGTCGACAATGCCCATGTGTCTGATCTGATCAACCTGGCCGGTGGCCTGAAAGAGAGCGCCTACCTGATACAGGCCGAACTCTCCCGAACCGATGTGAACGACATCAGTGGCACGCGCGTTCATCATCTGCCGGTGAAGCTCTCTCAAGTGGTCGAGGGCGATAGCCAGGCAGATATTCGCCTCAACAGCCGCGACCGCCTCAATGTCTTTGCCAAGCCGGACTGGCAGGACGCGCCCACCGTGGAGATCCGCGGCGAAGTGCGTTTCCCCGGGGTCTACACCATTCAGCGAGGGGAAACCCTCGGGGATGTGGTTAAGCGTGCCGGGGGCTACACCGAGTACGCCTACCCCTATGGTGGCGTGTTTACCCGGGAGTCTGTTCGCAGGCAGGAGCAACTGGAGATCCAGCGGGTGGTCAACACCCTGCGCAAGGAGCTGGCAAACCGTACCCTGTCCGAACAGGGCGCTTATGCTTCGGTGGCCGATACCAATGCCATGCTGGCCCAGTTGGAGCAACTGGAAGCCACCGGTCGCATGGTCTTGGATTTCGAAGCAGTATTGGCTGGCGATCCGCAGCACAACCTGACCGCAGAGCGTGGCGATCTGCTCTATATCCCGCCGATGCGTCAGACCATCTCCGTAATGGGCGAGGTACAGCACCCGACCTCCCATCGCTATGACAACAAACTGTCGGTCAAGGACTACCTGAAACTCTCTGGTGGCAGCACCCGGCGTGCCGACACGGGTCGACTCTATGTCGTCCGTGCTGATGGCTCTGTGATGATCCCCCGCTCTAGCTTCTGGTTTGGCGGTGAGCAGACCCTGCGCCCCGGTGATACCATCATCATGCCGCTGGACACCAACTACAAAGACAACCTGACCCTGTGGAGCCAGGTCACCGGCATTATCTACAACACAGCCGTCGCCATCTCCGCGTTGAATATCATCTAAGGAGAGGGTGAACGGGACTAGGAAAGAGCCTAGGTTCTGGGAAAGAGCCTAGGTTCTGGGAAAGAACCTAGGTTCTAGAACCTAGAACCTAGAACCTAGAACCTAAATAAAATATGAATACAAATACTCCCACAACAACGCTTGAACGCGACGCGAATTTCGACTCACGTGCGCACTACGCTGCCGCCGACGATGAAATCGATCTGCGCGAACTCTTCTCCGCCATCTGGGCAGGAAAATGGATCATTACGGCCATTACCGCTGTGTTTGCCATTGCGTCCGTTATCTACGCAATATCCCTCCCTAACATCTACAAGTCCGAAGCTCTGTTGGCACCAGCACATACCGAGCAAAGCGGCGGCCTCGGTGCCCTGGCCGGTCAATTTGGAGGCCTGGCATCGCTGGCAGGGATTAACCTTGGCGGCGGAGGCGGCATCGATAAGACCACCATGGCCATCGAAGTGATGAAGTCCCGGGAATTTATTGGCCAGTTTATTGAGAAGCATGACCTTCTGGTGCCTTTGATGGCGACCGAAGGGTGGGATGCTGGTTCAGGCAAATTGACGTTGAACAGCGAGCTTTATGATGTGGTAAGCGACACTTGGGTGCGAGAGGCAAATCCGCCAAGAAAGGCCCAGCCGAGCCTGCAGGAGGCCCACGAAGAGTTCAACAAACTCTTCTCGATTTCAACAGACAGCCAGACAGGTTTGGTTAAGCTCTCTATTGAGCACTACTCCCCTTACGTCGCCAAGCAGTGGGTGGACTGGCTAGTTCTTGCGATCAACGAAGAGATGAAGCGAAGAGATCTGGAAGAAGCCACTCGGAGTATTGCGTATCTTGAGCGACAAATCGCCAATACCCGTGTTGCTGAGATGCAGACCGTGCTCTATCAATTGGTCGAGGAGCAAAGTAAAACCATGATGTTTACGGAAGTACGGGATGAGTATGCATTTAAGACTGTGGATTCGGCCATTATCCCTGAATTGAAAGCCAAACCAGCCAGAGCACTGATCTGCGTTTTGGGCACCATTCTCGGTGGCATGCTTGCTGTTATGATTGTTCTTATCCGCTACTTTGCACGGAAGTAGAGTAGGAGCCCCCAATGGACGTTGTCGCAACCAATCCATCCGCTATTCTGTTCCCTCTGCTGTTTGCTTTCTTTGTCAGTTATGGCCTGATTCGAGTGGGAAAACCACTGGCAATACGAGCCGGACTGGTCGATCTACCCGGTGGGCGCAAAGAGCATAAAGGGGAGATCCCCCTGATCGGCGGGATCGCGATTTTTCTCTCCGTACTTACCTCTTCACTGCTGTTCTTTCCGGCCAGTGACACCTTGCGGATGTACCTGCTGTCTGCGGTACTCATGTTGTTTATCGGTGTGCTTGACGACCGATACGACCTAAAGGTTTCTTATCGTCTGTTCGCACAGGCATTGGCAGCGTCTCTAATGATCTTCGGAGCAGGCGAATACCTGAAAGATTTAGGTAACCTGTTTGGCTTTGGCGTGATTCAACTGGGTTGGTTCGGCCCGGTGATCACTCTGATCGCCGTTATCGGGGCCATCAATGCCTTCAACATGGTGGACGGTATTGATGGCTTAGCTGGGATGCTCAGTATCATCAGTTTTGCTGCAATCGCCATTCTGATGGCGTGGGCGCACAACCCCTGGTTTATGCTGCCACTGCTCTTTATTGCAGCCATCGGCGCCTACCTGATGTTTAATCTGGGCTGGCCGGGAGGCAAGTTACGGAAGATCTTTATGGGCGATGCTGGCTCTATGGTGATTGGCTTGACCGTGGTTTGGCTGTTAGTTCTGGGAAGCCAGGGCGAAAGCCGCTCCTTTTCTCCCGTAGTTGCCCTGTGGGTCATCGCTATTCCGCTGATGGATATGGCGGCCATCATGTATCGGCGGAAGAAAAAGGGACAAAGCCCCTTTAAGCCTGACCGTGACCATTTGCATCATATTTTTATGCGCGCAGGCTTAACGCCGCGAGGTGCGCTGGCTTGGATCAGCTGTATCGCAGTTAGCATTGCTACATTGGGTGTTGTTGCTTACCGATTTGATCTGCCAGACGTTGTTTTGCTTTTTGGATTCCTGCTGCTGTTTGCCGGTTATACCTATGCAATTCAGCATATTTGGAAGGTCGTGAAATGGCTTCGTGCACATCACTAGTGATTTTACGGTTGAATGGCACACTCCTCCGCTTTGTAAGTCAGCGACTGATTGACTAAGCCTCTTTATCATAAAGGGGCTTTGTTTTTGGGCTTAGAAAGTCTCAATTACTGCATTTTTCACATTACCCAGTTTTTGCGTTCAGAGTCTGGGCGATTAAGATTTTCGCCAGTATTAGCCTGGTAGAAGGAATAACAATGACACTAAAAGTAGCCATCATTGGCGGTTCCGGTTTTATCGGCTCCCGCCTCTGTGATCGTCTAAGCCAGCGTGATGACGTCGAGTTCGCCATCTTTGATAAGCAGAAAAGTAAGAAGTATCCGGCGAAATGGCAGTGGTGTGATATCTGCGAGATTGATTCATTGCGTAAGGTGCTTCCTGGTTACGAAGTCGTGGTTAACCTGGCAGCTGAGCATAAGGACAATGTTCAACCGGTAAGCCGGTACTACGACGTAAACGTCGAGGGCCAGAAAAACATCTGTGCTGCGATGGACGAACTGAGGATCAAGCGCCATTTGTTTACCTCCAGCGTCGCCGTTTATGGTTTTGTGGAAAATGACACGGACGAGTCCGGCGCTTTTGCTCCATTCCATGAGTATGGCGACTCCAAACTGAAGGCCGAAGAGGTTCTCAATGCTTGGCACGCAGAAGGTAAGCAGCATTCCGTGATCCGCCCCACCGTGGTATTCGGTGAAGGTAACCGAGGCAACGTGTACAACTTGCTGCGTCAGATCGCCGGCGGCAAGTTCCTGATGATCGGCAGTGGTGAAAACAAGAAGTCCATGGCATACGTCGAGAATGTAGCTGCGTTCATCGAGCACTTGATCTCTAACGGATATGACCATCAAGTGTTTAACTATGTGGATAAGCCCGATCTAACCATGAACGAGCTATGCCACGTCGTATATAAAGCACTGGGAAAGAGTGGCAGTTCAATCCGAGCACCATACTGGCTGGGTTTGATAGGCGGCTATTGTTTTGATGCACTTTCAAAATTAACAGGAAAAGAGTTTCCGGTTAGCAGTATTCGTGTGAAGAAATTTTGCGCAACAACTCAATTTTCTTCCACATGCATTCAAGGCACGGGTTACAAGGCTCCAGTCTCTCTAGAACAAGCGATTTCCAATACGATGGAAAGCGAGTTCACTCAATGAAAGAACCACTCGTATCTATTATTATGCCGACATATAATTCCGAGCAAACGGTTCAGGATAGTATAAAGTCGGTATTAGACCAAACGTATAAAAACTGGGAGTTAATAATCACGGACGATTGCTCTCAGGATACTACTTGCTCGATTTTAGAAAAGTACTCACAGCAAGACTCTAGAGTGTCATATTACAAATTGTATGAAAATGGCGGGGCGGGTAAAGCTCGCAACAGCTCGATCGAAAAAGCCAAAGGCAGATTCATTGCTTTCTTGGATTCAGATGATATTTGGTTACCTGAAAAGCTGAGTGGACAAGTTAGCTTCATGCTTGAATATGATTATGCGCTAACATATACCGCCTATCAAAAATTTGATGCAAATGGCGATGGCGGAGTTGTAATGCCACCAGCTAGCACCACCTACAACAAGTTGATGTACAGCAATGTGATTGGCTGTTTAACAGCCATGTACGACCAGTCTAAAGTAGGGAAAAGAAAGATGCCGCTAATTCGCAAGCGGCAGGATATGGGGCTTTGGCTCGATATTCTTAAAGACTGCGACATGGCCTATTGCATCCCTAAAGTACTTGCTAAGTATCGCACCGATACAGGAATGACGAGCAATAAACTAAAAGTGCTTTCATACCAGTGGGAATTTTATAGAGAAGTTATAGGCTTGAATATTTTTAAGAGCACTTATACTTTCTTAGTTTATGCATACAAGGGCTTTGTTAAAAGCCGAGCCTGATACATTAAATATGAAAATACTAGTCACAGGCGGAGCAGGATTTATCGGCTCAGCTGTTATTCGATACATAATTGAAAATACTAATGACAGTGTGGTTAATCTAGATAAGCTAACCTACGCTGGAAACCTAGAGTCTCTAGAAAGCATCGCGGCTTCAGAGCGCTACTCCTTCGAAAAGGTAGATATTTGTAATCGCTCAGAGTTGGATCGCGTTTTTGATTTGCACCAACCCGATGCTGTGATGCACCTCGCTGCTGAGAGTCACGTTGACCGGTCTATAGACGGGCCGGCTGCGTTCATCGAAACAAATATCATGGGGACTTACACTCTGCTTGAGGCTACCAGAGAGTACTGGAGCCGCCTCGGTACGGAGTCAAAGAGTAAGTTTCGCTTCCATCATATCTCTACTGACGAAGTATTTGGTGATCTTGAGGGTACTGATAGTCTGTTTACCGAGACGACGGCTTACTCCCCATCCAGCCCCTATTCAGCATCTAAGGCGTCCAGTGATCACCTAGTAAGAGCTTGGCTCCGGACCTTTGGTCTACCGACAATAGTGACGAACTGTTCGAACAACTACGGGCCTTACCATTTCCCAGAAAAGCTCATTCCTCTGATGATTCTAAACGCAGTCTCTGGCAAACCCCTTCCGGTTTATGGTGATGGTATGCAGATCCGGGATTGGCTCTTTGTTGAGGACCACGCAAGTGCGCTGTACAAGGTAGTGACTGAAGGAGTTGTTGGGGAGACCTACAATATTGGTGGCCACAACGAAAAAGCGAACATAGAGGTCGTTAAAACCATCTGCGAATTGCTTGAGGAACTTGTGCCAGTTAAGCCACAGGGTGTAACCAAGTACGCGGATTTAATTACTCACGTTAAGGACCGCCCTGGACACGACGTAAGATATGCTATCGATGCAACCAAGATAGATAAGGATCTTGGCTGGAAGCCTAAAGAAACCTTTGAGAGTGGCATACGCAAGACTGTTGAATGGTACTTAGGTAATGAAACTTGGTGGACCCGAGTGTTAGATGGTTCCTACTCGAATGAGCGCTTGGGTCTTGGGAAGTAAAGAGTAATATGAAGGGTATCATTCTTGCCGGTGGCTCCGGTACACGCCTCTACCCCATTACAATGGGAGTATCAAAGCAATTACTGCCAGTCTATGACAAACCGATGATCTATTATCCACTGTCGGTTCTTATGCTGGCTGGTATCAAAGAAATCCTGATCATCACGACACCAGAAGACAAAGCGTCATTCCAACGTGTGCTTGGCGACGGTAGCCAATTTGGTATTTCACTGGAATACGCAGTTCAACTATCACCAGATGGACTTGCCCAGGCATTTATCATTGGTGAAGAATTTATTGGTAGCGACAACGTTTGCCTGATCCTGGGCGATAACCTATTTTGGGGCCAAGGTTTCTCACCTAAGCTCATCGAGGCTGCCGGGCGGAAGTCTGGGGCCACGGTCTTTGGCTATCAAGTTAAAGATCCAGAAAGGTTTGGTGTCGTTGAATTTGACGATAACCTGAAGGTTCTTTCTATTGAAGAAAAACCAGAAGTGCCCAAGTCTAACTTTGCCGTTACCGGCCTGTATTTTTACGACTCTCGGGTTGTAGATTTTGCTAAGAAGGTCAAGCCATCTAAACGTGGTGAGCTAGAGATCACAACACTGAACCAAATGTACCTTGAGGATGGTTCTTTAAAAGTGGAACTCTTGGGTCGAGGATTCGCATGGCTAGACACTGGGACGCATCAAAGCCTTCTGGAGTCTTCGATGTTCGTTGAAACGATTGAAACTAGACAAGGCTATAAGATCGCTTGCTTAGAGGAAATTGCTTACAAGAATGGGTGGCTTGATAAAGACACGATTGTCAAACGAGCACAATTGATGGCAAAAAACTCCTATGGTAAGTATCTTGAAGAAATCATCAGATAATGGCGACCTTATCTTACATGTCTGCTACTTGGACAAGTTTATTGAGCCCTTTTATAAATTTATTGGTCAAGAGTTTGATAGCAATAAGCACAAATTTGTAACCTACTGCGAAAAAAATAGCCAATATTCAAACGGATTTTCTGATCTACACCTCAATCGCGGAATTGGTGATCTTTTCCGCGCAGTTCTATCAATGAATCAGTCGGAAAAAATCATCTTGCATGGCCTATTTAGCTATAAGCTTATAATATTGATGATAATGCAGCCATGGCTACTCAAGCGGACCTATTGGGTTATGTGGGGAAAAGATCTCTACGAAAATTCCTGCCCAGGACACACGCTAGCCTCTAGAGTTAAATTCTGGCTAAAAAAGACTTTGATTTGCCGTATTGGCAACTTTATAAGCCTTATTAAAGGAGACTTTGAGTTAGCTAAAGAACTCTATGGGGCTCGAGGTTCATACAAGGAGTGTATGGTCTATCTGTCGAACATAGTTGCATGCAGCGGTTCTTCATCAAAACCTACGGGAGCGAAGAGTGAAGGGCGTATTATCATGGTTGGAAATTCAGCTGATCCATCCAACCGTCATTTTGAGATCTTTGAAGCTCTAGAATGCAAGACTGAGGCATGTGATAGAATTATTGCACCACTCTCTTATGGTGATAAAGTTAATGCGAAAGCTGTTGAGCTAAAGGGTAAAGATATCCTTGGGGAACGTTTTTTCTCGATGCGAGAATTTATTCCGTACGAGGAATACCTTAGCTTTCTCAATAGCGTTGACGTCGCTATCTTTAACCACAATCGGCAGCAGTCTCTGGGTAACACTATCAATCTTCTTGCTCTTGGAAAGACCGTCTACATGGATAAAGACACTACATCCTTTAAATTCTTTTTGAGTAAGGGTATATGTGTATATCCGTTTTCAGATATTGAGAAGTCTGGGCTTAAGAAAGAATATAATGAAAGAAATATCAAGCTGGTTAGAGAGTACTTCTCCAAACAGAACCTTAAGCGTCAATTAACATTGATCTTTGATGAACCTGTAAAAGGATAGACTTAGATGGCATTCCTGACAGAAAAAGAGTTATATGAATTAGGATTTAAAAGCGTTGGATCAAATGTAAAAGTTAGCTCAAAGGCTTCAATCTATAACCCCGAAAGCATTAGTCTTGGGGATAACTCACGAATAGACGACTTTTGTGTCATCTCTGGAAATATTTCTATCGGACGAAATGTACATATAGCTGCTCATTGCTTGATCGCTGGTGGCGAAAAAGGAATAGTTTTCAAAGATTTTTCGGGCTGCGCATATGGTGTCCAAGTATTCACACAGTCGGACGATTATTCCGGAATGACCATGACAAACCCGACTGTCCCGAGTGAATATAAAAGGGAAAGAAAATTACCAGTCAGCATCGGAAAGCATGCCATTATTGGAGCAAGTTCGGTGGTGTTTCCTGGCGTCGTGCTGGCTGATGGATGTTCGGTAGGGGCGATGAGTTTAGTAGCAAAGAGTACTGATGAATGGGGCGTGTACGGCGGGATCCCAGCGAAGCGCCTTAAAGACAGGAAAATGAACCTAATTAAACTTGAAGAAAAATACTTAGCGAGCCAGAAATAAATGCTTCCTTTCAATTCACCGCCAGTAACTGGACTTGAGACTCAATACATAAGTAAAGCAATTAATAATGGTAAACTATGTGGCGATGGGCCGTTCGGTATTGCCTGTCAAAAGTGGATAGAGGAAAGAACCGGTTGCTTGAAAGCACTGATGACACCTTCATGTACACATGCACTTGAAATGGCAGCTATTCTAATTGATATCGCACCTGGTGACGAAGTTATTATGCCTAGCTATACGTTTGTTAGCACAGCAAATGCTTTTGTTCTTCGAGGGGCGAAAATTGTATTCGTCGATATTCGGAAAGATACGATGAATATTGACGAAGAGCAAATTGAGCAGGCAATTAGTGATAAAACAAAAGCCATTGTTCCTGTACACTATGCTGGAGTTTCTTGCGATATGAGCAAGATCATGTCGCTTGCTACAAAGTATGGTCTTTGGGTTATTGAAGATGCAGCTCAGGCTGTCATGTCGAAATATCAGGATAAGCACTGCGGCGCAATTGGTCACCTTGGTACATATAGTTTCCATGAAACAAAGAACTATACTAGCGGAGGTGAAGGTGGAGCACTTCTTGTCAACGACCCTAAGTTGGTAGAGCGCGCAGAGATCATCCGCGAAAAGGGCACGAACCGAAGCCAGTTCCTCAATGGTATGGTAGACAAGTATAGCTGGGTTGATATAGGAAGCAGTTTTCTTCCTTCTGAGGTCCAGTCTGCATACTTAATGGCCCAGTTAGAGCAAGCTGAAGATATCAACAATAAGCGTCTTAATATCTGGCGAAGCTACTACGTTGGTTTAGCCGAAATAGCTGAGCGCTGTAACTGGCAACTGCCTGTGGTGCCTAAGGACTGTTGCCATAATGCGCATATGTTCTATATCAAGGTTCAGGATATTGAAGAGCGAACGCAGCTTATCAAACACCTAAAAAACAATGAGATTACAGCGGTTTTCCATTATGTGCCTCTGCACACTTCCAAGGCCGGGATACAGCATTCTGAATTCTCAGGCACCGACGCTCATACGACTTCAGAAAGTGAGAAGCTGATCAGGCTACCAATGTTCTTCAATATGAAATTTGAAGAAGTAGATAGTGTAATTGAAGTGATTTCGAGATTCTAGAATGTCAGGAGCGCAATCAGTAAAAAGTGGTGTAAAGTGGAATACTTTATCCATGATGATTGCAACGGGTCTACAATTCTTTCAAGTCATCGTGCTTGGGAGAATTGTATCGCCGGAAGTTTTCGGTTTTATGGCGATGATCATTCTCGTCATAAGTTTTGGTGAAATATTTAGTCAAGCAGGATTGGGGGAGTCTTTTATTAGAGCTAAAAACGCTAGTAAAAAAGAGTACTCCAGCCTTTTTTGGCTAAATGTTTTATTCGGAGCCTGTGTTTTTGGGCTTGTCTGTATTGTTACGGCTACTCTGGTTAGGTTTTCGTATGATTCTGACTTGCTGAAGTATCTTCCAGTTGCATTTGCAAGTTTTTTGATAATTCCATTAACGATACAGGTACGCGCAAGATTCTTTAAAGAGCTTAGATTCAAAGAAACTGCGATCTCCGAGTCGATTGGTGTTTTTGTTGGGACAATATCAACCATTGCCTTTGCGCTGAATTCTCCAGATGCCTGGAGTTTAGTATTTGGTTACTTGATCCGTTGTAGTGTCAATACAGTTGTGCTGCTAACTTATGCTGCAAGGGCCGACTTCTTACCTAGGCTGGAGTTTGACTTTAGCTTGGTTAAGTCGCATCTTGATTTTGGCCTGAAGTTGGTTGGTTCGAATATGGCGAATTTTTTTAGCACGAAAGTTGACCAAGTTGTTATTGGAGCCATGCTGGGCCCAACTGCCTTAGGCTTTTATAGCATGGCATATAATCTCGTGATCCAGCCTGTACTGAAGCTCAATCCAATAATCACTAAGGTGACCTACCCTTATTTGGCGAAGATTAGCGACGACGAAGAGCGGTTGTCCAACGGTTACATATCGGCTCAAAAGATTGTTGCTTTGATTAATACACCTATTCTCATTGGTGCTTCAATTGTAGCACCACTGCTGGTACCGATATTGATTGGGGTGCAATGGAACCAATCCATTTTGTTAATACAAATACTCAGTGCCTATGCCCTTATTCGTTCATTCGGTAATGTTGGTGCGAGTGTGGTAATGGTCAAAGGGGGGGCCGGAACCCTTCTTAAATGGAATACATTTGTGTTGGCATTTTCCCCACTGCTTATCTTTTTCTCTGCTATGAATGGAGATGTTTATTGCGTCGCAATGACGTTACTGGGGATGCAGGTTGTTCTATTTTGGCTATGGTATTATTTGGTAATACAAAGAATGACTCAAGTTGACTTTATTCCATACGTGAGTAGTGTATCGATTCCTTTGCTTTTATGCATTCCGATGTACCTCGTTGCTGAGCTCTTGAAAAGTATGGTTGGCTGGCAATCAACCGCCGATCTTACACTGCTTATTATTGTATGTGCAGGATACTATTTCAGCACTGTGTATCTATTATTCCGCGGTGGTTGCGGATACTTCTCGTCAATAAAAAATGTCTAACGAATTATCAAATAAAGCCTTAGTGTCAGTAGTGATCCCCTTCTATAGCAAAGTTGAGGGGCGCCTTATCAGCGCAGTACACAGCGTATTGAATCAGAGTTACAAGGATATAGAACTGATCGTTGTCGACGACGCCTCTCCCGTCTCCGCAATGAATGAGCTAGTCTCGGTTAACGACAGTCGTCTTAGGATAGTAACGCACACCACTAACGCCAATGGAGGCATCGCTCGGAACACCGGCATCGATGAAGCTTCCGGTCAGTATGTGGCTTTTCTTGATTATGATGATGTGTGGTACGACGATAAAATTGAGGAGCAACTGAGGTTGTTCGAAAGAGCAGATGAACCTGAAAAAGTCGTCGTTTACAGTCGCTCAAAAGTAATCGACGGAAGTGCCTGCTATGAGTTGCCAAGACGCGCGATTGGCACTGATGAGCGTGTTGGTGACTACTTGTTCGTTGCGAAACAGATTATTCAGACAAGTGGAATTATTCTTCATAGGGAAACCGCTGAGAGGGTGCGTTTTGATGATCTCAAACGTCATCAAGATTACCAGTTTTGCTTATCATTGGAGGAGTTTGGCTGCCGCTTCGCAATGCTCGAATCACCAAGCTATGAGTTTATTCAAATACCTAAAAATAATGACTACAATTTCTCTATTGAATGGTTGAGTATATATGGAAAAATGCTTACTCAGAAAGGGAGAAGAGGTTTCTTTGAGTTGGTCATTTCTAGAAGCATGATATCACAAGGACATTTTTTCAAAGCATTGAAAATGTCCGTAAGTCAGGGGTTGCTCATTAGCTACGCAAAAATTATGTGCATTAATTTTATAAAGCTAGTAATCCCCAATGGATTGCTTTCATCTCTTAAAAAAATGAAACATGATAGAAGCTAATAGAATAGGGCGAAATACACGCCTAGTGCAATTGTTGCGAAGTCGCCTATTTCTTTTTCTCGTTCAAATTATACTTGGCGTTCTATTGTTCGCCTTAATGAACTTTGACTATGAGAAGAATCTCGACTTTCCAAATTATAAAGATAACTATGTTCTGGAATGGTCCCAGTTTGAGCCAGCGTTTGAGCTTCTTATCACTGCTGCTAGGCTACTGTCTTTCGATTTTGAGAGTTTTTGGGTTTCGATTCTACTTCTAGAATTATTACTAATATCGCTACTATACAATAGGTTAGGCCTGTACATAATAGCGCTACCCAACATCATATACATGTCCCAGGGGCTATATGGGACCCAAATCCGCTTCGGGCTTGCCGCACTAGTTTTCTTCAACGTATTTAGCTATTTTTTTGAGCGACGAAAATTCTACTTGCTTTCTGTAGTTACAATATTATTTCATTACGGGTTAATAGTTGTAATTGCTGCCTCTGTTTTTCTCAAGAAGTTCTTCAACGTTGAAAAGAGAGCAATATTCAGGTCTAACTTTTACTCTGTTGCGATATTTGTTGTTGGGGCTTTTTGTGCGTTAATTATAATCGACATGGCACTATCATATTTTGGCTACAGTTATTATGTTAATAGCAAATATATGGAGTCAAAGTCAATTGTATCAAGCGTCTACATCGTTCTGTCATTTTTAATATGCTTCCTTGTCTTGCTTTCTAGAAGGACTAGTTTATACACGGAGCGTTTTTCCAAACAGGTTTATCTTGGATTTGTGATATTGTCGTTTTGCGTGGTTTTCCTAAATTCAGCAATCATATCAGGAAGATACCTGGGCCTATATTTTATACTGGAACCGTTTGTTGTATACTCATATCTTCTAGCCTTTGGTAGAAAGAAAAGCTTCATTTTAATAACGTTGTCGATTACGGTAATGTACCTGTCTAAACTATTGTCAGTCAATCTGGTAATATAATCTTAAAATAGTGACTTTATGAAAGTAGTAGCTTTTGTTGGTGAATCGTATTTCGAAACCGACTCGGTTTTTGGTGCAAAACCAACGTCAGCAGCGTTTTTGCAAGACGCTTTTGGAAAAGATAACGTCTACGTTGTTTCACAGTTTGCCGGCCGCAGCAGTTCTGACAAAGAATTCAGCACTCACCTAGCAAAAGATAAATTTTATCCAATGCCGGTTTATGCCTCCACGAAAGAGTTTATTTTAAAGTCCTTGTTAAAAAGAGGCTTCTTAAAAGAATATATCCGGAAGTGTGATGAGGTCATTGCACTGCACAAAGGTGATGTTTTTTGGGCGCGAACGCCCTCAGCAGGAAGCATTCTTTTCTCCCTTCGAGTTATCCGCGCTAAGGAAAAACTCCTGCACCATATGTGCGCTGATGCGAGCAATACCTGGAGAGATCCCAAGTATGCTCCTTTAGAAAAAGTGTTTGGTTACGTCATTTCAAGAGGCTTTCGGTATCTACTACGCAAGATCTGTAAGGATAAGAATACGACGAATGTTTGTACAGGGGATGTGCTCGAATCCTTTAGTCTAAGCGTGGCGCCTTCAGCGACTCACCAGTTTGTCGATTTGATGGTCAAAGGCGGGGGCAACTTGATCAGCCAAGTCGGCTCAGCTAAGCATCCTCTTAAACTGATCTTTATTGGTCGAGTTGTTGCTGATAAGGGCATTTTCGATTTACTTGACGCAATTTCTGCTTTTCCTGATAAGGTTACCCTTACCGTCGTTGGAGGAGGTCCAGATCTCGAACGAGCAAAGGAACATGCTAACAATATCGGTGTTGAAGGTGCTGTCGACTTTCTAGGTCAAGTTCCGCACAGCAAACTTTCTGCTCAACTTGAACGCTCCAATTTGGCTATGGTCCCATCTAACAATCACTATGAAGGATTCCCTAGGGTGATTATGGAGGCTTGGTCTCATGGCGTACCTGTTGTAGTGTCAAACGTTGGAGGCATCAATGCTTTTGTTAAAGACGGCATCAATGGGTTGATTGTCCGGCCAGGGAATGTAGCAGACATTAAGAAGGCTATTGCTCGATGCGTATCCGATGATGCGCTTTATCATAAGCTAAGTGCTGGCGCAGTAGAAATGAGCAGCGTATCTTCACAGGACTATTGGATTGATGTTGTAAGAAGGTTAGCTAATCAAGAGCGTAGCGATAACAAGTAAACGCTGATACGATTTATGAAAAAATTTGCTCTTCTATATTCCTGGTTCATCAGGTTAATTACCCTATGGCTTCCCGACTATCCGCCTGTAATGAGGTTTCGGGGCAGGCTTTACTCAATTTTTATGAAAAGCTGTGGCAAAGATTTTCAGGTGTCTGCTTCGGTGGTTATTAAAAATCTCGATAAGCTGGATTTTGGCAGTCATGTTTATCTTGCACCTGGTGTGGTGTTGAGTGGCTCCGGACCGATTAAGTTCGAAGATGAGGTCATGCTGGGTTTCTATTGTGTGATCGCTTCAGGTAATCATTCTAAACTGGATAATTCCTACCGGTTTGGTCAAGGCATCGCCGGCCCTGTATTTATCGGCAAAGGAAGCTGGCTGGGAAGCCATGTAACCGTTACAGCAAACAGCTCTATAGGCGAAGGTGTGCTCGTCGCTGCCAACAGTGTTGTTGCTTCAGCATTGGCCCCACATTCTGTATACGCAGGTTTACCTGCCAAAAAAATCAAGTAGAAAGATGAATTTGGTTAAGTGGTACATATCTCGAGTTGTTCCAGCCAAACTGGCAAGGGAGCTAAAATATGCTATTAAATTCAAGCGTAGGTTTAACGCTGACCTTATAGAGACATTCAACGATAAGATTAACTATCGTGTGAACTTCGATAGGAACCCATTGTTTAGTCTTTGCGCAGATAAGTATGCGGTGAGGGGTTATGTTAAGGAGAAAGGGTTAGAACATATCCTTATTCCTCTTCTTGACGTCGTAGAAGACGAAGAAAATCTAGACTTTGCCAAGTTGCCGAATGCTTTTATTTTAAAAGCAAATCACGCCGCAGGGTGGAACGAGTTGGTCTTTGATAAATCAAAGACAAGTCCCAAACAACTTAAAAGGCGTGTAAAGTTTTGGCTAAATCACAAGTTCAGTGACTACGCTTTCGAACCACATTATGAACCTATCAAGCCAAAAGTTGTTATCGAACCTTTAGTGTTGGACAATAACGGAAGTGTCCCTTCGGATATTAAGGTTCACTGCTTTAACGGTAGAAATAAGCACCGCTTTATTCAGGTAGACAATGACAGGTACGGAACACATAAGCAGGTCGTTTATGATGCCGATTGGAGGAAGCAGCCTTTCAATTGGGAGGGGGGCGATCTCGACAATTTGGAATCGGCAAGGCCCGAGAATCTTGAAGAGATTCTGGCTATCTCAGATAAATTGTCTGCAGATTTTGATTACGTCCGAGTCGACCTTTATAACGTCGATGGAAAGATCTACTTTGGCGAGTTGACCTTTACCCACCGCTCTGGCTTGTCTCATTTTATCCCCCAAAAGTACGATAGAGTCTGGGGTGGGCTTTGGGAAATGAGCATTAAATAGTTATTTTCATTTTTTATGAAGTCTGGCTTAGATAACTTTCGTGCTTCTTCTATCCAAGGAGTCATGAAACGCATTAAGGCTAAGGACATTGATGTCTTAGTTTGTGAGGCTGCGCTGAAGGAAGAACTATTCTTTAGATCTCACATTGAAAGAAGCGTAGAAACCTTCAAGTAAAATTGCGACGTTATTATGTAAAGTTATATGTTCGGTTAACTAACTATGTATCATAGAAGTTTTATATCAGAAATCTGTTTGGTACTGACTGAAGCTTTCTAATTAATAGCCATCATTAACACACGCTTTGGCTGTTTTTTTCTAAAATAATATCACTGAAAGAACGGTGTAAGGGATTTTATTGAACCATTTAACTGTTGGTCAAGCACTCTCTGTCAGTGTCGGGACGATTATAGGCTGGGGAGCATTTGTTCTGCCCGGTGATTTGTTTCTACCTGCTGCAGAGCTTTGGGGCAGCTCGCTTGCCCTCGTCGTTGGTGCCTTACTGATCTTAGTCGTTTCCTCTTCGTATGCATATATGAGTGACCAGGAAAGTGGGATAAAAAAGTCCGGGTTAGACTGGGTGTGTAACTCGTTTGGACCAAAGCACGGATTCCTTTATGGGTGGGGAGTGACTTTGGGCTACGTCTCGATCGTGGCATTGAATGTGACTGCAATGCCATTGCTCTTCAGGTATGTTTTCGGGGACAGTCTGAGTGTTGGCTACTTGTACTCATTTGGAGGATGGGATATATACACGTTAGAAGTTTTAGTGTGTACTGCCGTTCTTTTACTTTTTGGGTATATAAATACAAAAGGCATAAATATTGGGGGTAGTGCTCAGCTTATCGTGACAACATCCATGGTTGCTGCAATATTGATGGTGTTTATGATGGGTTTAACACATCATGCTTCGATAGCAGAATCTACCTACTTATCCGAGGGGATTGTATTTGGTAGTGGTTTTTGGGCAATTTTAGCTATCACGCCATGGGCTTTTGTTGGCTTTGAAACGATTCCACAGATTAGTAGTGCAATAAAGTCAAAGAAGAATTTAGTCCCGGTACTTTTAATAGTGTCGGTTATAATTGGTACAGTTCTTTATCTGTTGGTTAACTATGCTACCTATGCCTTACATGATTTTAGCATCGGAAGTGTCAATAATTCCGATTGGGCGACAGGTAGTGGAGTTGGATCAGAGTTTGGTCAAGGTGGGCTTTTTATCCTGGGTTTTGCAATGTTAACAGCTATTCTAGCTGGAATTAATGGTTTTTTGATCGTTAGCTCAAAACTCATAACCTTGCTTTCAAATTCAGGGCTTGTGTCATCGTGGTTCTTAAGCTCGAATGAGAAAGAACCGTCTAGACGGTCGATTTGGTTTGTTGTTGTTTTTGGAACTCTGGCGACTCTGTTGGGACGAAACTACTTATTGACAGTCGTTGACATGGCCTCGATGGGGATCACAACGGGATTTCTATATGTTTCTTTTGTAGCATTTAAAGAACGCCAAAATAAGAAGCAATCGCTCTGGCTTCCTGCCTTGTCTATAGCTGTTTCAATATTGTTCTGTGCGTTACTGCTGGTCCCAGGATCGCCGGCTCAGATGTCAGGTTATTCTCAGCTATTGCTGGTTATATGGTGGATCATGGGTATTGGTTTTTATTCCAGAAGAAACACCATATCGCACACAGGGCAAAGAGAACTGGACCCCGGAGTCGGGCAACCCAGGTGAAAGAAGTCCGCTCTATAAGGTGTACAACATAGGTTGCGGGAGGTCGCTTCAGCTAATGGATTTTGTTACTGCACTGGATAACTCGTTGGGCAAGCAAACGAAGAACTTCCTGGATATGTAGCCTGGATACGTAGTCCGAGGATATCGTGGCTACCTGGGCAGAGACAGAAGATCTGTTTGCTGTTACGGGCTATCGTCCACAAGTTGACGTTAAAACCGGTGTGCAGCGCTTCGTTGACTGGTATAGAGAGTTCTACAAGTCCTGAGCTTAATGCGGTCAGGCCAAGTTTTGTTTTGATTGGAAGGAATGCAATGAAAATTGCCGTTGCGGGTACAGGCTATGTGGGCCTGTCCAATGCGGTGCTGTTGGCGCAGCACCATGAAGTGATCGCGGTGGACATCATCGCGGAGAAGGTGGAGCTGATCAACAACAAGCAGTCTCCTATCGCCGATGCCGAGATCGAAGATTTCCTGGCGAACAAGCCGCTGAACCTGACGGCCACGCTCGATAAAGAGCAGGCTTATCGCGATGCCAAGTTTGTGGTGATCGCGACGCCGACCGACTATGACACGGTATCGAACTACTTCAATACCAGCTCTGTTGAAGCGGTGATCAAGGAGGTGATGGCCATTAACCCGAATGCGGTGATGGTGATTAAGTCCACCGTGCCTGTTGGTTACACCAAGCGCATCAAGGAAGAGCTGGGTTGTGACAACCTGATCTTCTCTCCTGAGTTCCTGCGTGAAGGCAAGGCGCTGTACGACAACTTGCACCCGTCCCGCATCATCGTGGGCGAGCGTAGTGAGCGGGCAGAGCAGTTTGCTCAGTTGCTGGTGGAAGGCGCGGTGAAAGAGAACATCGAGGTACTCTTTACCGACTCGACTGAGGCGGAAGCGGTGAAGCTCTTCTCCAATACCTACCTGGCGATGCGGGTGGCTTACTTCAATGAGTTGGATAGCTATGCTGAAGCGCATGGCCTCAACTCACGGCAAATTATTGAAGGCGTGGGCTTAGATCCCCGTATTGGCAACCACTACAACAACCCCTCCTTTGGTTACGGCGGTTACTGCCTGCCCAAGGACACCAAGCAGTTGCGGGCCAACTATCAGGATGTGCCGAACAGCATCATCGGTGCCATTGTCGATGCCAACACCACCCGTAAGGATTTCATTGCGGACTCCATTATCAAGCGTAATCCCAAGGTGGTTGGGATCTACCGCCTGATCATGAAATCCGGCTCCGATAACTTCCGCGCTTCTGCAGTGCAGGGCGTGATGAAGCGGATCAAGGCCAAGGGCATTGAAGTGGTGGTCTATGAGCCGGTGCTTGAGGAAGACGAGTTCTTCCACTCTCGGGTGATCAAAGATCTCGAGGCCTTCAAATCCGAGTGTGATGTGATTGTCTCCAACCGCATGGTGGATGAGATCAAGGATGTGGCCGACAAGGTTTACACCCGCGATCTGTTTGGCTCTGACTAAGCAATAAGTTAAAAAAGGTGCCACCGCCCCCCCCCCTTGGTGGCGCTGTCCTAGGCCCAGTGCTTTGTGACGAGTCCAAGACTTGTTGCTTTGGCACTGGGCCTTTTGCTTGTGTAACGGTAGAATTTACCCAAGTTTTTTTTGCCCTGGTGGGTTAAATACCCTTAAAGCCAGGGTGTGGAAGGTTGATATGTCACTGACTAAAGTCGTTATCCCGGTTGCGGGACTCGGAACACGGATGTTGCCTGCTACCAAGGCGATCCCGAAAGAGATGCTGCCTTTGGTGGATAAGCCACTGATCCAGTACATCGTGAATGAGTGTGTTGCTGCGGGTTTCAAGGAGATTGTCCTGGTGACCCACGCTTCCAAAAACGCCATCGAAAACCACTTCGATACTTCCTATGAACTGGAAAGCCAGCTCGAGAAACGGGTGAAGCGCCAGTTGCTCGAAGAGGTACAGTCCATCTGTCCGAAAGACGTCACCATCATGCACGTCCGTCAGGGCGTGGCGAAAGGTCTCGGTCATGCCGTACTGTGTGCCAAGCCCCTGGTGGGTGAGAACCCCTTTGTGGTGGTGCTGCCTGACGTGATCCTCGACGAGTACACCGCCGATCAAACCCGGGAAAACCTGGCGGCGATGAAGGCTCGCTACGAAGAGTCCGGCGCGGGCCAGATCATGGTTGAGCCGGTACCGATGGAAGAGGTGTCCAAGTATGGCGTAGCGGATTGTAATGGGCACGAGTTGCTGCCGGGCAAGTCTGCGCCTATGTCTGCCGTCGTTGAGAAGCCTGCTGTTGAAGAGGCGCCATCCAATATGGCCGTCGTTGGGCGCTACATTCTGCCTGCCGATATCTGGGATAAGCTTGCTGTGACGCCTCTGGGTGCGGGTGGGGAGATCCAGTTGACGGACGCCATCGCCATGCTGATGAAAGAGCAGACGGTTGAGGCGTTCCACATGACAGGCAAATCCCACGATTGTGGTGACAAACTGGGTTACATGAAGGCTCAGGTTGAGTACGCCATGCGCCATCCCCAGTTGGGTGGTGCCTTTAGCCAGTACGTTAAAGGGTTATAAGGTGCTCGGCACCGCTGTGTAGGTTAGATCAGCCGCGCAGTGGCGTGATTTGACATGTCGGAGTTGGAACCAAAGCGATGTCAGCTTACGGGACTGCTCCGTAGGTTAGATCAGCCGCGCAACGGCGTGATCTGACATGCCGGAATTGGACCCAAAGCTGTGTCAGCTTACGGGACTTCGTCCCTAAGCTAACCTACGGAGCGGGTTACGGGGCTGGGCGCTTCGTAGGTTAGATCAGCCGCGTAGCGGCGTGATCTGACGTTTCCGGTATCGAGCCTAAAGCAGTGTCAGCTTACGGGACTTCGTCCCTAAGCTAACCTACGAAGCGGGTTGCGGGACTGCGTCTTTGTCAGCTTACGGGACTGCTCCGTAGGTTAGATCAGCCGCGTAGCGGCGTGATCTGACGTTTCCGGTATCGAGCCTAAAGCTTTGTTAGCTTACGGGACTGCTCCGTAGGTTAGATCAGCCGCGTAGCGGCGTGATCTGACATGCCGGAATTGGACCCAAAGCGATGTCAGCTTACGGGACTGCGTCCCTAAGCTAACCTACGAAGCGGGTTACGGAACCGATGCGATGTCAGCTTACGGGACTGTGTCCCTAAGCTAACCTACGGAGCGGGTTACGGGACTGCGTCTTTGTCAGCTTACGGGACTGCGTCCCTAAGCTAACCTACGAAGCGGGTTACGGGGCTGGGCGCTTGCGATGTCAGCTTACGGGACTTCGTCCCTAAGCTAACCTACGGAGCCGGAGCCGAGCCGTTGTTTCGTAGGTTAGATCAGCCGCGTAGCGGCGTGATCTGACATGTCGGAGTTGGAACCAAAGCGATGTCAGCTTACGGGACTTCGTCCCTAAGCTAACCTACGGAGCGGGTTACGGGGCTGGGTCTTTGTCAGCTTACGGGACTGCGTCCCTAAGCTAACCTACGGGGCGGGTACGGGACCGATGCTGACGTTTCCTTCTCGGAGCCAAAGCTTTGTCAGCTTACGGGACTGCGTCCCTAAGCTAACCTACGAAGCGGGTTACGGGGCTGGGCGCTTGCGAAGTCAGCTTACGGGACTGCGTCCCTAAGCTAACCTACGGGGCGGGTTACGGGGCTGGGTCTTTGTCAGCTTACGGGACTGCATCCCTAAGCTAACCTACGGGGCGGTGGGTTGGCTCAACGCGATTAAAATAACGGATTGAATTTATGACCATCTTGGTTACCGGCGGTGCCGGATACATTGGCTCTCACACTGTGGTCGAGTTGCTGGAGCAGGGCTCGGATGTGGTAGTGGTGGACAATCTCGCCAACAGCTCAGAAGAGTCATTGAAGCGGGTAGAGCGGATCACTGGCCGTTCGGTTACTTTCTACCAGGGCGATATTCGCGATCGTGCTTTTCTCGATGGGGTGTTTGCCAAGCATAAGATCGATGCCGTCATCCACTTCGCCGGCCTCAAGGCGGTGGGTGAATCTGTGGCCCAGCCATTGCGTTATTACGATAACAATGTGAACGGCACCCTGGTGCTGTGCGAGGCGATGGCCAAGGCGGGTGTGTTTAACCTGGTGTTCTCATCCTCGGCAACCGTCTATGGCGATCCGGCCAGTCTGCCTATTCGGGAAGATTTCCCCGTTGGCGGGACGACCAACCCCTACGGCACCTCCAAGTACATGGTTGAGCGGGTGCTGCAAGATCTGAATCTCTCAGATAATCGCTGGAACATCGCCCTGTTGCGCTACTTCAACCCAGTAGGCGCTCACCCCAGTGGCCTGATTGGGGAAGATCCCAATGACATCCCCAACAACCTGATGCCCTTTATCAGCCAGGTTGCCGTGGGGAAACGTGCTCAGTTGTCCGTGTTTGGTGACGATTACGATACCCATGACGGCACCGGCGTCCGTGACTATATCCATGTGGTCGATCTGGCTATCGGACACCTAAAGGCGCTGGATAAGCTTAATACCAACCCAGGAGTGGTGATCTACAACCTGGGGACGGGGACCGGTTACTCAGTACTGGATATGGTAAAAGCCTTTGAGGCTGGTAGTGGTCAGGCAGTGCCCTACGCCATCGTACCCCGCCGCCCCGGTGATATCGCCGCCTGTTACGCCGATCCGGCCAAGGCAAGGGAAGAGCTGGACTGGCAGGCCACTCGAGGCGTGGCCGAGATGACCACCGATACCTGGCGTTGGCAGTCCAACAACCCCAACGGTTACCAAAGCTAAGCTTCGACTGAAGAGAAAAAGCCCGCATCGCAAGATGCGGGCTTTTTTGCTTTTTTGCCTCTGCTTCCGTATGGATGGCACTCTTCTATGTAAACCGGGAGAGGGGATTGATATCGCCAACCGGCGGATCCGAGTCCAAGGTCTGGGCATTCCTCAACACAGTCTGGATAGTTTTATCTTGTTGAAGAAGGCTGGGGAGCTACCCGACGAACTCTCTACCGCACTGCAGAAGATGGTCGGTCTGCGCAACATTGCGATGCATGACTATCAGGCGCTCAATCTGGATATCGTTCTGGCCGTGCTCAAATATCACTTGTCAGATTTTGAGGCCTTTATAGCGCATGCTAGCAGGTGGGTGAGCCACTGACGTTTAGGAAAAACCGCCCGCTAAGCGTCGCTGCTTTTTATATTGCCTTTCTCGCGTAACGCACAATCCAAAGTCCAGCAAAAAAAACAGGCCGGGTTTTCCCCGGCCTGCTCACATCGTCTTTGCGTTTTTAGTGTGTCTAAGAAGACTCTCGGCGATTAGCCGCCGGAGCCGCCACTTCCGCCACTTGTGATTGCACCGCTTCCATCACACGTAGGATCGCTGTAGTCGAAGAGTAAGCTGGTGCCGTCAACCTCGCCGGTAAAGCTTACTGAGTCAAAGCCAATGGTTTGGCTGGCAAGCAACAGGCGTGCATCAGCCTGGTAGCTGACACCGGACAACAGGCCAGTGATCTCGCTACCGGCAACGTCGGCAGCAATGCTCTTGGAGGCGACGTGGCTGTGGATATTGCCGTTATCGTTCAGACGATAGATGTCGACATAACCGGGAACCGCTTCTTCCGTGTTCTGAGATGGGCAGGTGCGGATCATCTTAACGTTAACGCTGGCTGGCTGAGGCAGCACGCCGGTGTCCACCTGAACAGTCGCACCATCGAGCGAACAGAAAGAGCCGGTGTACTTACCATCGACAACTTCAACCGCTTCGCCGTCGGCGTCGGTAATGGCCAGGATCAGATCATTTTGTGTCTGGTCGGTTGGATTAAAGAAGGTGATCTCCCCTTTCACCATGCGACCTGTGCTTTCAGGCACGCGGGCCAGTACCAACTTATCAAAGCCGTAGGCGGAGTTCATCAGGGTGGTCATGGTGTAACCACCGCCCGGACGACGTAGACGCAGGCCCAATTGCTGGGTATTGGCCTCGCCGTTGACGTCGGTCACACTCATGCTGACGTTACAGGTGCTGCCGTACCAGTCAAAGTTGTAGTAGCTGAGGTGGGTGATCTCTTTGGAGATGTTGAAGGTATCCGTGTCGGCATTGTAGCTGCCGACTTGAGCCGTGCCTTCCGACTTCCACTGGCCCGTGGTTTCGTCATAGCTCCACAGAGGGATCTCATCTTCCTCCTGGATGAGGAAGTTACTCTTCGGGTTGATGGTGGCGGCGGGCAGGGTCATCGCCAGGGTGACCGGTTGGCCATCCAGGTTCTTGACGATATCGCCTTGTTCATTGGAGATCTCAATCGCCGTAAAGCCCGCGGAGATAAAGGAGATATCGGAATATCGAGCGTTGGGCTCGCCTTGTTCGTCCAACACATTGGTGGGGGACAGGCCGCCGGGGAAGGCATCCATCGCCGAGGTTTCACCGACTTCTGCGCCGGGCTCGTTGGAGAAGTGGATAACGTTAGCCGTGATGGTGCCGGTGACTGGGTTCCCCTGGGCATCGGTCAACACGGTACCGGCAGGGACGGTTAAGGCGGTGGAGCCGCCCGCGATGGCCGCTGCATTAGCCGCGCCAGGCGCGGGTTGGGGTGTAACCAAAACCAGTTCTTCTGCGATATTGCCATCTTCACCCGCTGTGGTTTCGGCTTCGGTCGCCGCAACGGCAACCTCATCACCCAACTCAACTTTAGCCGTCAGCTTGGCGGTGTAAGCACCGACGATCTCATCTTCGATCGTGACATCCGCCAGGGCGGGCATTTCGATAACCAGGCTATTGGCAAAATAGCCAGGAGCGGTAGCCACCAGATTGAAGCTGAAGGCGTCCGGTTCGCTGCGATCGGCACGGGACAGGGTGACCGTGTAGCCATCTTGCGTGTAACGACCGTTCGACTCGGTCGCGCCCTCGACCTTGATGCTCTCGCCATCGAGGGTAAAGGTCGCGTCGCTTAACAGGCCGCCGGTGGTGTCTTCAAAGGACACTGTTACAGGAGTCAGTAGCGTGACGGCCTGTTCTGGTGCTGGGGTGGATGTGGTGTCTGAACGGCTACAGCCGCTGATTGCCAGGCTCGATGCCATCAGCACAGCCACTGCAACATTTGAGTAGTGTGAGTTCACGCGAACACTCCGTGTTTTTATTAGCTGGATGTGAATAAACAAATGTCGCAAGTCTGCGAAAACGCCCAAGCTCCGCTTCCTTGGAGTCGACACTGGATTCTATCCTAGAGAGAAAGTGTGACAGGTTCAATAACAAACGTTGACTGTAAGTTACTGTAAGTTGCTGTCATGTATAGCACTTTGGTATGCCGCCGACCCAGATAGGTGACATGCAGGGTCCTTAGAATCCTCCCTAGGCACTCCTCCTTACTCGTGAGAGCTTTTGTCAGATCAGGGCTAGGGATTTTTATATGTGCGGCGTGTAAGAGATCGGCTTTCTTTGCTGTAGGGGAAGCGCTGCGTCTGGCGTATAGGAATGTCGCCAATAAAGCGGCGCGTCAAAGTACCTTACTATCGAAAGGTTCAATTTTTGGCGGAGCTTTTGTGAGGGGGACGATAATTTAGGTTCTTTTACACAGCATAATGTTGCGGCCAGCGAGGGGTTCTGTGAAGCTGGTGTTGCGTCCCCGGGGGGGGATACAAGACGATGCCCGTGACGGCAAGGGAGCGACAATTTATTGACGAAGGGTCTTGCTAGGGCGTAAAGCACTGATAAGATTAGTCAATAGCAGGGAAGGGAATGACGGAGAATTGGCCATGGAAGGTGTGGTGGTAACGGCAAGTTGAGTGTTTAGCTAACTCATAACCGCCGCTCCACGAGCTGGTGCTAATCCCATAGTACTAGTGCACTCCCAATAATCATTCGATTATGGTCTTTTGCATCGCACGCTTTGTCGGGCGAGTGCGTCCAATAAAAACTTCCGCTATCGATACCAACGCTTGGCTTCCATTGGAGCTGAGAAGTTCGCCGTATCCAGCAAGTTTAGCCTTTTTCGTTTTTTCGAGAATTCATCTCGAGGGCGGAGCCTTGCCCAAAATCCAGAGTCATTCATCCTGCAGCAACGAAATCAAGCCGTTTGGGTGAAAGTGCCCACTAACAAGCGCGGTTCTGCTGCCCTTTCTAAAAACAGAAATGCGGGCAGGATAAATTCGCTCAAAATTACCAATAACTCATTTTTAAGTGCGCCAGAGACAAATAAGCCTCTGGCCTTTTGGCATAGGCGAAGTGGCAGCCGCGCACAAGAGCAGCTGGCCATTTGGTGCCCAGGGGGACTCTGGTTGTTGGATGTGCTGGCTGCTTAGCGCACACACGAAAAGTTGTATTTCCATCTACTGCTTAAGGATTTGTAGTGAAAGTTTTAACCGTGTTTGGAACACGTCCGGAAGCCATCAAAATGGCACCATTAGTCCATGCCTTGGCAGAGGACTCTCGTTTTGAAGCAAGGGTATGCGTAACGGCTCAGCATCGTGAGATGCTGGATCAAGTACTGGACCTGTTTGAGATCAAGCCAGATTACGATCTGAACATCATGAAACCCGGTCAGGATCTCACCGACGTCACCTGCGGGATCCTGCAAGGCCTCAAGCCCGTCCTGGCTGACTTCCAACCGGACTATGTCCTTGTTCATGGAGATACAGCGACCACGCTCTCCACAACTTTAGCCGCCTACTATCAACAGACGAAAGTTGGCCATGTGGAAGCGGGCCTGCGCACCGGCAACGTCTACTCCCCCTGGCCGGAAGAGGGCAATCGTAAACTCACCGGAGCGCTGGCCAATCTGCACTTTGCGCCGACGGCAACGTCCAAGCAGAACCTGCTGGCTGAGAACACATCAGAGCATCGCATCCTGGTTACCGGCAATACGGTGATTGATGCGCTGTTGAGCGTGAAAGCAAAGTTTGAAACCGATGGCGACCTCGCCAATGAGATGGCGGCCCGTTTCCCCATGCTGAGCAGCGACAGACGCCTGGTATTGGTAACTGGCCACCGTCGTGAAAGCTTTGGCGGTGGATTTGAGCGGATCTGCCAGGCCATTGCCGATATGGCCAAAGCCTTCCCTGATGTGGATTATCTCTACCCGGTACATCTCAACCCGAACGTACGAGAGCCGGTTAACCGCCTGCTGACCGGACTTGAGAATGTGCACTTAATTGAACCTCAAGATTACCTGCCCTTTGTTTACCTGATGAACCGGGCCCATATCATCCTCACGGACTCCGGCGGTATTCAGGAAGAAGCGCCGTCTTTGGGCAAGCCCGTACTGGTGATGCGCGATACCACAGAGCGGCCGGAAGCCGTTGAGGCGGGGACGGTCAAACTGGTCGGCACCGACGTGGACAAGATTGTCACCGGCCTGACGCTATTGCTGACCGACGATGCGGCCTATCAGCAGATGAGCTTTGCGCATAACCCCTATGGCGACGGTAAAGCCTGCAAGCGGATCCTTGATGCGCTGACCCAGCAATCCGCTTAAGCCTCGCAACACCCAATTCTGACCCAATTCTGATTTACAAAAGGACAAGGACATTATGTCTTTTGAAACCATTTCCGTTATTGGCCTGGGCTATATCGGCCTGCCTACGGCTGCCATGTTTGCCTCCCGCAAGAAAAAAGTGATCGGCGTCGATATCAGCCAGCACGCTGTGGATACCATCAATCGCGGTGAGATCCATATCGTTGAGCCCGATCTGGACATGATCGTCCATGCCGCGGTAACCGAGGGTTATCTTAAAGCAACGACAACCCCGGAGCCCGCCGATGCCTTTTTGATCGCCGTACCCACCCCCTTTAAGCCTACAGAGAAGGGCGCTATCCCAGAGCCCGATCTTTCCTATATCGAGGCTGCCGCCAAAGCGATTGCACCAGTTTTGAAAAAGGGTGACTTGGTGATCTTGGAATCCACCTCTCCGGTTGGTGCTACCGAGCAGATGGCACAGTGGCTGGCTGAGGCACGTACCGATCTTATCTTTCCCCAAGATGCGGCCGATAAGCCGGACGTAAATGTGGCCCATTGCCCGGAGCGGGTATTGCCGGGACATGTGGTTCGCGAGTTGGTGGAGAATGACCGCGTGATCGGCGGCTTGACGCCCCATTGTTCCGAGCGAAGCATCGAACTGTACAAAACCTTTGTTCTTGGCGAGTGTGTCGTCACCAATGCGCGCACTGCAGAGATGGCCAAACTCACAGAGAACAGCTCCCGTGATGTACAAATTGCCTTTGCCAACGAGTTGTCCATTATCTGCGACAAACTGGATATCAATGTATGGGAACTGATCAAACTAGCAAACCGACATCCCCGAGTGAATATCCTGCAACCTGGCCCTGGTGTAGGTGGACACTGCATTGCGGTTGACCCGTGGTTTATCGTGTCAAAGACGCCCGAAGAGGCAAAGCTGATTAAAACGGCTCGCGACGTGAATGATAGTAAATCGGATTGGGTCGTAAATAAGGTGAGGCTGGCAGTTTCTGACGTATTGTCAAATAGTCCAGTTAAAACAGAGCGAGATGTGACCATCGTTTGCTACGGTGCGACTTTTAAAGCAGATATTGATGACCTGAGAGAGAGTCCGGCTTTAAAAGTTGCAGAGCAACTTTCGAGGTGTTTTAAGGGGCACATAGTAATTATTGAACCCAATGTGCCAGAAGGAATAAGTGGTTTTGAGTCATTGCAACACTTAGATGAAGAAGTCACTTCAATGGCGGATATTCATCTCTTACTAGTCGCTCATAAAGAATTTCGAGATATAACTTTCCCTAGGGGTAGTGTGATTTTGGACGTTACAGTTGGCTAGTCTGAGATATTTGTGTGTGATCGTTGCCCCCTCAATGAAAGTTTTGTTGATGCTTTCATCATTGGCACTTGTTAGTCTGTCATTTAAACTTTTAACTGATGATGCGTTTATAGTACTTAACCAATTGATGTTTTGCGTTGGTCTGCACACGTGCATTACTTATAGCGTCCAAGTTAGAATATGGGAAGAACATGGCATTCCTAATTCTGGCATTATGGCTGGGCTGTTAGGTTGCGTACTGGTTTCATTTGCGTATGCCTTTTTGTTTCATACTGACTGGTTTATTTTCTTTATCTCTGTAATATTCATTTATTGCAAGTATATGGATAGACTTTGCTTTAATCTTTTTTTGTCATCTGGTTCTGTCGTTACTGCCTATTTTGTATCACTAGTATTTGTGTTTCTTGAATTATCAACTTTTCTGTTGGCTCAGAGCTCAATTGGTGAATATTATGCAAGATTTATTTTGCCAGGTTCCATAGCCCTTCTTTTTGCCATATTGACTTTACGCTTAGCACATGGAATAAAAGAAACCTCTAGAAAAGTCACTGCAAAAACAGACGGAATAAGCTTTTCTATTCATGCCTTCTTTTTACTCGTTGTCATAATGAGTGACCGTTTTGTTGTTTCATTTATGGCTGGTAGTATTGTTTTTGACATGAAAGTAGTACATTACCTACTGCTTTATTCATATTCTGGTGCTATATATGCGCTGAGCATATCTTACCTTGAAACAAAAAGATCTGATTTTTTCGAAGCTGCAAAAAATGTGGACTCATTGTCTTCCTATATAATTTTGACAAATGGTAAGAACGTCTCATGTTTGATAGTGTGCATTAACATTGCTCTGTCTGTATTGGGCTACTTTGCAATGATTTTCTTCGGCGATGTTGATGGGGTGAAGGCAACAACACTGTTATTTTTCTGGTTTTGCAGTTGTTTGTCATTTTGTGTGTACACACTCATCGCTTACATTCAAATGTATTATTTGTCAAAGAGAATGTTTAGAGTGATTTTCAGGTCATGGCTTTTAGCTTTTACTCTCAAGTTTTCACTTTTTGCTTTTCTTCTTATTGATCTATTTGCAGTTGCTGGACTTGTTTCCGCGATTGTCTGTTTGATTTACCTCATTAAAAAAGGGATGGATAGTGATTTTTGTAGGAAACTCAGCATCGATTCATGTTAGCACTTGGAAGCATTTATATGAAAAGGCTGGATTAAACATTAAAGTTTTTTTTACGATACACAGTGTTAAAGGGGCCTTTAATGTAGAGCACAGAATTAGATTTGTCTCAGATGTTGTTTCATACATACTATTGGCCTTAAAAATTAGACTGAGTACAGGTAGAAACCAACTAATTCATGCACATGGAGCATCGGGATATGGTTTGGCAGCTTTTCTCTCTGGGCGTCAATATATCGTAACTGTATATGGAAGCGAGATACTAGCAAATCATAATTTGGCTTACCGGATAATTGTAAAAACTATATTGAAAAATGCTAGGAAAATCACAACCACCTCTCATGATGCAAAGATGGTAGTGTGCTCGATAATTAGTGAGCATGATAAAGTAGTGATGTTCCATACGGGAGTTGATGGAAACAAGGTCGATAGGGTTATCGATGCTATTTATAATGAGAAAAAGGATGATGAGATAATACTTCTGTCAATGAGAAATTCTGGTAGTCAGTATCGTACCGAGGCAATAATAAACTCTTTCCTTACGGTATCAAATAGCAGCGATGCTAAAATTAGACTACAGGTTCTACAAGGTAACGGGTGTGATAGGTACTTTGATTACTTAATTGAAAAATATAAAGTGGAAAATATTGATTTTATTAGTGGGCTGTTATCTCACGATGAACTGATATCATTAATATATAATGCTGATGTATGTATAAACTTTCCCAAAACAGACCAACTCAGTGCAACCTTGCTAGAAGCTATATACTTGAACAAAAAGGTCGTTACATCCAGACTGAATGCATATGAGGTTTTAACTGATAGTTGCTTAATTGAAAGTCAGATTTACTTCTCGGATGAAGTGAATCTGGCTAAGTCAATAAGCGATGTGTTAAAAATGTCTCACAGTGTAGAAACTGTTTACGGTCGTAGTTTTGTAAGGGATAATTACAGTGTTGAACATGCTGTCAAATATGTGGATAAAATAATTTCCTGAGCTGCTTAATACAAATGTACTATTATCTATCATGTATGATGCGATGTAAGTTGGTTGTCTTACTTCGCCTTCATCGACTTATTTCTCTATTGGTTAGGCTGGTTTTTAGTTGCCAGGTTAGTCCCGGTGCTCGTATTGGTAAAGGTACTAAGCTTGGATATTTGGGAATGGGAGTGGTGATTCATGGTGATGCGGTTATAGGGAGTAATGTCATAATTGGCACCAATGTGACGATTGGTGGAAATTTTGGCAAAGGAGGAGCACCAATTATTGAAGATAATTGCTACATTGCTACTGGTGCGAAAATTCTTGGCCCTGTAATCGTTGGTAAAAACTCAATAGTCGGGGCTAATTCTGTTGTAACAAAAAATGTGCCTCCAAAGAAGATTTATGCTGGTATTCCTTCAAGGTATATAAGAGACGTTAAGTGAAAAACAACTCATCATTATCAGCGAGTTTGATGTATATGCTTTGCGCCGCAATTGCTTTCATCTTATCACTGTTTAGTTGGCATGAGGCGGCAATATCAATTTGTTTGCTGTCATCGATTCTCTATGCACTGCTAATTATTAGGATTAGAAATGGTAATTTAATACAATTGGATTTGGTTTTTTTGATTGTATTTGTTATGTACGCAGTTACCCTTCCTATTAGTTATTTCTTTGGTGGGGCTTCTTATGGCAATGATGAGTTAATTGCGCGAGCACTACTACAATGCCTATTGGCTAACATAGGCATTTCTTTTGGTTTTTTTATCTATTCACTCAGAGGAGAGGTCGTTGAGAATAAAATCCAGCTAGGTGAAGAAATATATTTTGATAAAGATAGGTTGCGTGCTTCTGGATACGTTATTTTTTTCATTGGTGTTTTTTTGTCAGTAGTTGCTATCGCTTACACGGTCGGGTTCTCTGAATATTTTGGGGCTGGTTATGCTGGCAGGGCTTTAATCAAAAGAGATGCTGGGCCAATTGAGTTGGGGCTTTATGTGTCGGTCGTAGGGGTCGTTATATTTTTTGCGGCATACTTGTTGTCAGATAATAATAAGTCGCTCGATTTGATAATTGTCTTGGCGTTTTTGATTTTGTTTTTTGCTTACGTGTCATTTTTGGGAGTGAGAAGGCCTACATTCTTATTGTTGCTTGCTCTTTTTTCAATATATTCAATAGTTAAGAAAAATGTTGGTATAGTGCCACTCTTATCTGTCTTAATTCCGACGTTTTTGTTTTTTGTGACTTTTGCACAGTATCGGCAGGTTATTTCTAGTGAGGGGGTGATTTATGCTCTGGACTATATTGTTGAGAACGCTTCGTTAGAATGGCTAGACTTTTCACAGACAGAGCTGGGCGCACCAATCAAAACTCTTTGTGATATAATTTCTACTGGAGAGCGTCCACTGTTGCTTGGTTTGAGTTATTTGCAGACTGTTCCGTATATATTGCCCAGCTTTATTAATGGCGGCATTGAATCACTTAGTGTTGAGTATACTCATGAGTTTTTTAGTGCCGACTTTATTGCTATCGGCGGAAATATGGGATATTTCCCAGTGACCGAGGCATATGTGAACTTTGGTGCTGTTGGGCCAGTTTTAATTTTTTCTTTGATCTCGTTTTCTTTGGCAAAATTTAACTCGTATGTATATCGAAATATAACCTTTGGTATTTTTGGGGGTATACTTTTGTCTCTTCTCGTTCCTTGGGTTGCATTTTTTATGCGACTTGACTTAGCTTCTTTTTCCAAAGGCTTTTTTTATACTCAGCTTATGCCGTTATCTTTGGCGTGGTTTTATAGCAAGTGCAAATTAACAGCATGACATTTAAGAGCTTGAGGTCATGTGCTGCTTACCTTGTTACGTATGCCAGGCTCGGTCCAGTTAGTATTATTAGAGTCGCTTTATATAAGCTTGCAAAACTTTCTGGTTTGTTAAAGTCAAAGATGAAGGTTCGACGTGTAGTAGGTTGTCGTTATTTTGAAAAAGGTGATAATGTTCACTTGTTTAATCAGGAGTCACTAGTTTGTGCGAGTGAAATTAAATCACTTGGCTGGCTGAGCTCTTGTTGTCATTACTCCGTACCAGATTGGCGTTCATCATGTTTGGGTGATTTTCGGCTCAGTGATGCTGAATCTCATTGGTGTGACATTTCTGACTTCAATCATTCTGGTGATATAAAACTAGTATGGGAATTGTCTAGATTTGATTGGCTTCTGGATTTTTCACGAGTTTATTATTGTTCCGGTGATGAAAGATTTCTGGAGCTCATTAATACGTGGCTGTCTGATTGGGGGAATGTCAATCCAGTAAATCATGGGCCCAACTGGAAGTGTGGGCAGGAGGCGGCTATCCGGGTGATGCATCTGCTGCTCGCCGCGCGTTTGCTGGAACAAATTGATGCGCCACAGCCTGCATTGATAACGATGATCACCCAGCACTTGGAGCGCATCGAACCGACGCTACTCTATGCCATGGGACAGGACAATAATCATGGCACCAGTGAAGCGGCTGCCCTGTTTATCGGTGGCAGTTGGCTCGAGCGACTCGCTGGCACGGATAGCGAATTGATGAAGAAAGCCAAGGAATGGCATAAGAGGGGGCGTTTTTGGTTGGAAAACCGCGCTGACAAGTTGATAGAGCCAGACGGCAGTTTCAGCCAGTATTCGGTGAACTATCACCGTGTCATGCTGGATACCCTGTCACTGTGTGAGGTTTGGCGAAGCGATCTGGAACTGAGTCCATTCTCCGCACGATTTTACCAGCGTGTCTGTGCGGCGACGCATTGGCTACACGCCCTGGTCGATGCCGACAGTGGCGATGCGCCCAATTTGGGGGCCAATGACGGGGCTCGCCTGATCCCTCTGTCGGATACGGATTACCGCGACTACCGGCCATCGGTGCAGTTGGCCGCTGCGCTGTTTTTCAATGCTCGCGCCTACGCGCTGCCGGGTGCTTACGATGAGCCGTTGTTGTGGCTGGGTTTACAGCCCACAGACGTTCTCCCGTCGCCTCAGTCTGAGGTGTTTGATAAAGGGGGCTATGCCGTCTTGAGGCAGGGCAGGGCGATGGCGCTGTTGCGCTACCCGCGTTTTCGTTTTCGGCCCAGCCATGCGGATGCCTTGCATCTGGACTTTTGGTTGAACGGTGAGAATCTCCTGAGGGATGGCGGCACTTACAGTTACAACTGCGATGCCAAGTGGCTTAACTACTTCCCCGGGACGGCATCACATAACACGGTTCAGTTTGACGGGCGTGATCAGATGCCTCGACTGTCCCGTTTCCTCTTTGGTGCCTGGCTCAAGACTCAGCGGCTTAATCCGTTGAGCCGTCATGAGCTGGGCGAGTCGTTTGGTGCGGGCTATCGAGATAACAAGGGTGCTAGGCATTTTCGAAACGTTCATCTCGAAGCGAATCGGCTGACGGTTTGTGACGAGATCGAAGGGTTTGAAAGTTCTGCGGTACTGCGTTGGCGACTGAAGCCGGGAGCCTATCAATTGGATGGGAATTCCTTAATCGGAGAAGGCGTCCGGCTCAGTATCGATGCCACTATGTCAATAAGGCGCATTGAGCTTACTCAAGGATTCGAGTCGCGCTATTACTGGCAAAAAACGGAACTTCCCGTTCTGGAAATTGAATTTGATGAGCCCGGTAAAATAACAACAGAGATTCAATGGGACTGAATTAGATAATAATGAAAATATTGTATTTCCATCAGCATTTCTCGACGCCCAAGGGGTCGACGGGGATCCGCTCCTATGAGATGGCTCGCCGACTGATCCTGGCCGGGCATGAGGTGACCATGGTGTGTGGCTCTTATGGCGGTGGCAACACCGGCCTCACTGCTCCCTTCAAAAACGGTGTCAGGAAGGGGGGTGTCGAAGGGATCAACGTCATTGAGTTTGAATTGGCCTATTCCAATAGCGATGGTTTTCTCAAGCGCTGTGCTTCTTTTTCGAAGTTTGCTCTTCAAAGTATCAAGTTGGCACTGACGGCCCAATACGATTTGGTCTTTGCGACGACCACGCCTTTGACGGCGGCCTTGCCCGGGATCGCGGCTCGGTGGTTGCGGAACAAGCCTTTTGTGTTTGAGGTGCGCGATCTTTGGCCTGAATTACCCCGTGAGATGGGCGTGATCAAGAACCCTGTTGTACTGGCGATGATGGGTGCCCTGGAATGGGCTGCGTATAAGAGTGCCCACAGGCTCGTGGCCTTATCGCCGGGGATCCAGAAAGGGATTGAAAGGCATGGTATTCCGGCTGAGCGGATCGCCATGATCCCCAATGGCTGTGATCTCTCCATTTTTGCTGATGAGTCCGTCAAACCGTGGCGCCCGAAGGGCGTTATGGCCAGAGATCTGATGGCGGTGTTTACCGGTACGCATGGCATGGCGAATGGGCTGGATGCGGTTCTGGATGCGGCGCATGAGCTTAAGCGGCGGAACGTTGAAGAGATCAAGTTGGTCCTGGTTGGTCAGGGAAAGCTGAAGCCACAACTGCAACAGCGCGCCTCTGAGCAGGGGCTTGATAATGTGATTTTTCACCCTCCGGTTGATAAAGCCAAGTTATCGGGATTGATGGCGTCGGCCGATGTTGGCATGCAGTGCTTGGCCAATGTTCCAGCATTTTACTTTGGCACTTCACCCAACAAGTTCTTTGACTATATCGCCTCGGGTCTGCCTGTCTTGAATAACTATCCGGGGTGGCTGGCTGAGATGATTGATGAACATCAATGCGGTGTCGCGGTTGCGCCGGAAGAGCCGAGTGCCTTTGCCGATGCCCTAATTACCATGAATCAGCAGCGGGGGCAGTTGCCCGCGATGGGGGCGAATGCACGTGCATTGGCTCAGCGTCAGTTTGATAGAAATACTCTGGCAAGGGAGTTTGTTGCCTGGATTGAGCTGGCAGGGAGAGAGAAGGGTGTTGAAGCGACTGTTTGATGTTCTCGTTTCGGCCATGGCGCTCGTTGTGCTTTGTCCGGTGATCGTAATTGTTGCGGTACAAATAGCCAGAAAGCTAGGCACGCCAGTCTTATTTCAGCAGGTTCGTCCGGGACTGAAGGGTAAGCCTTTTACCATGGTGAAGTTCCGCACGATGCGGGATGCCAGGGATAAAGCCGGTAACCCCTTGCCGGATGAGCAGCGCATGACGCCCTTTGGTCATTTCCTGCGTTCGACCAGCCTGGATGAGTTGCCGGAGCTTTGGAATGTGCTCAAGGGAGATATGAGCCTGGTGGGGCCGCGCCCCCTGTTGATGGATTATCTGCCACTGTACAGCGAGGAGCAGGCCCGGCGTCACGAGGTTCGGCCTGGGGTGACGGGTTGGGCGCAGATCAATGGACGCAATGCCATCAGCTGGGAAGAGAAATTTAAGTTGGATGTCTGGTACGTGGACAACCGCTCCCTCTGGTTGGATATCAAGATACTGTTTTTAACGGTTAAGAAGGTTGTTGTGCGGGAGGGGATCTCGGGTGCAGACGAGGCGACCATGGCCCGTTTTGAAGGTACGAAGGGGACACAGGGAGAGCAATGTTGAATCAGTTGCATCTGGTTAAGGATGGGTCACAACCCAAAGGCGCGAAACGACGTTTGTTTATTGTCGGTGCCGGGGGGCACGGCAAGGTGGTTGCGGATACGGCAGAGTTGGCCGGTTGGGGCGAGGTGCTGATGGTGGATGACCGTTACCCGAGCGTGCAGCGCTCGGGTCAGTGGCCCGTGGTGGGCACCTTTGCCGACTTGCCGACCCTGCTCGGCCCTGAGGATGGACTGATCATTGCCATCGGCAATAACCAGACACGGCATCGCTTGCTGGCTGTTGTGCGAGAGCGGGGATATCGGCTGGTTAATCTGGTTCACCCCAGCGCCACCATTAGCCGTTATGCCCATCTGGGCGAAGGAAGTGTGGTGTTTGCCGGTGCGGTGATCAATGCCGATGCTCAGGTTGGTCGGGGTTGCATCATCAATACAGCGGCGACCGTCGACCATGATTGTGTGATTGACGATGCGGCCCATATCAGCCCCGGGGTGCACCTGGCCGGAGGCGTCCACGTCGGTGAAGCCTGCTGGGTGGGCATTGGTGCCGTGGTTCGTGAGTTGATCTCCATCGGTGCAAATACCGTGATTGGCGCCGGCGCGGCCGTTGTCAAAGATATTAAAGGGCACCAAACCGTTATTGGTGTGCCCGCTCGATAATTAGAGCTTTCCTATGTTAAATACCGAATTTTCCCCTTGGCCCTGTTTCACTCAGGAAGAAGCCGAGGCGACTCAGCGTGTCCTGCTGTCCAATAAAGTCAATTATTGGACGGGGCAAGAGGGGCGCGAATTTGAAAAAGAGTTTGCCGAATATACCGATAGCCAATACGCCATTGCTGTGGCAAACGGCACCCTGGCGCTGGATCTGGCGCTGCTTGGTTTAGGGATTGGAAAGGGTGATGAGGTCATTGTCACCTCACGTACTTTTCTTGCGTCGGCCAGCAGTATCGTGTCCTGCGGTGCGGTGCCGGTTTTTGCCGATGTGTGTGCCGACAGCCAGAACATTACTGCCGATTCCATCCGTGAGGTGCTCACTGAGAACACTCGGGCGATCCTTTGTGTGCATCTGGCGGGTTGGCCCTGTGATATGGACCCCATCATGGCACTGGCACAGGAGCGCGGACTGTATGTAATCGAGGATTGTGCCCAGGCCCATGGAGCGCGCTATCGAGGGCGTTCGGTAGGCTCCATTGGCCATGTCGCGGCCTGGTCCTTCTGTCAGGACAAGATCATGACTACAGGCGGTGAAGGCGGCATGGTGACCTGTAACGACGAGGCGCTGTGGAAACGGATGTGGTCTTACAAAGACCACGGCAAGTCCTGGGATGCCGTGTATGAACGCGAGCATCCGCCGGGATTTCGCTGGGTCCATGAAAGCTTTGGCACCAACTGGCGCCTGACTGAGATGCAGTCTGCCATTGGCCGTATTCAGTTACGGCGCATGCCCGAGTGGACCCAAAAGCGTCGGGCCAATGCCGAGGCGATTGATGCGATAGGCCGGGAGTTTGCCTGTATCCGTCAGATCCAGATACCTGCAGGGATCGAGCATGGCCACTATAAGCACTACCTGTTCGTCGAGCCCCAACGGCTTCGCCCTGAGTGGAGTCGAGACCGCATCATCGAGGCGATTAGCCAGCGGGGCGTGCCCTGTATGCAGGGCTCCTGCTCCGAGGTGTACCTGGAAAAGGCGTTTGATGATACCGGATGGCGCCCTGAGCGAGCCCTGTCGGTTGCGAAGAGATTGGGGGAAACCAGCCTGATGTTCCTGGTGCACCCGACCCTGACCGAGGCACAGATGCAAAAGACGCAGAGGGTGTTGGCCGAGGTGCTGTCTCAGGCCAGCTTGTGATATCGGCCTGATTTCTCAGCTCTCACTGCCTTGTTCCTTGTTCTTTGTTCCTTGTTCCTTGTTCCTTGTTTTTTCCTGCTCTTTTCTTCAGAGCGATGACACGGATTGTGTCAGCGGCCCTTTGGGCTTTTCTCTTTTTCATAGCAAGCGTGGATTGCTTTGAGCACTTCGCGGCCTTGCCAATTCTTCACAGTAATATTCGATGCAACGTATTAACGACTCTAAGCATTGCCATCAAATAAGGGATTATGATGTTAGATGCAATTTTTGCTTTACCGCGCTTTTATAAGCGTACCGTAAGCGTGATTGCGGACGTCAGTTTGCTCTTCGCGGCCTTCTATCTGGCGCTGGTGTTGCGCATGGGCACCTTTGATGTGTCGATCACCTCGACGCAGTTCCTTACTGCGCTCTTTTGTATCGCGATCTCCATTCTTATTTTTGGTCAGTTGGGGCTGTATCGCGCGATCCTGCGCTATATCGGCTTTAAACCGATGCGGGCGATTTTTGTCGGCAGCCTGGCCTCGGCGCTGACCCTGGTACTCCTTGAGCAGTTTTTTGTCAGTCGGTTACCGGACTCTGTTCCGGTGATCTACTGGGCGCTGGCGACCCTGTTCTGTGGCATGCCCCGGCTGCTGGTGCGTTCGCTTATCACCGAGCGCAACAGCCACACTAAGGAGACGGTGCTCGTATACGGGGCCGGGAGTGCCGGTCGTCAGCTGGTCTCTTCGTTGCGCCACGGCCATCATTATCGTCCCGTTGCCTTCGTGGATGACAAGCAGGAGTTGCATGGCAAGAGTGTGTCCGATCTTTATGTCCACTCCATGGCCAGCCTGGAGGAGCTGATCGGGATCCACCGGGTGCGTAAGGTGCTGCTGGCCATTCCCAGTGCCTCCCGTTGTCGCCGTAAGGAGATCATCGAGCGGCTGGACAGCTTCCCCGTTGAGGTGCTGACCATGCCGGGATTGGCGGATGTGTTGTCCGGCAAGACCACCATCGACGATCTCCATGAGGTGGAGATCGACGATCTGCTGGGGCGGGATCCGGTGACGCCTAAGCGGGGGTTGATGCAGGCCAACAATACGGGCAAGTCGGTTATGGTGACTGGCGCCGGGGGCTCCATCGGCGCGGAGATGTGTCGACAGATCGCCGCCCTCTCCCCGGCCACCCTGGTGTTGTTTGAGCAGTCGGAATATGGGCTCTACGCCATTCACCGTGAGCTGAAAGAGATGGTTGAGCGCTCCTGCCTGGATGTCGAGCTGGTCGCCGTGCTTGGCTCTGTTCAGGACTTTGAGCGGGTGTCCGAAGTGATGCGCACCTTTGCGGTCGAGACGGTCTACCATGCCGCCGCCTACAAGCACGTGCCGATCGTCGAGGAGAACGTGATTGAGGGGGTGCGCAACAACCTGTTTGGCACTTGGCGGACGGCGGAGGCGGCCATCGCCTCCGGGGTGGAAACCTTTGTGCTGATCTCGACCGATAAGGCCGTGCGGCCCACAAATACCATGGGGGCCACCAAGCGACTGGCGGAATTGGCGCTGCAAGCCCTGGCGCTGCGTCAGTCGGGCACCCGGTTTTCCATGGTGCGCTTTGGCAATGTGTTGGGTTCTTCCGGCTCCGTGGTGCCGCTGTTTCGTCAGCAGATCCAGGCCGGTGGGCCCATTACCGTGACCCACCCGGAGATCACACGCTACTTCATGACCATTCCCGAGGCAGCTCAACTGGTGATCCAGGCCGGAGCCCTGGGCAAGGGGGGGGATGTGTTTGTCCTGGATATGGGAGAGCCTGTGGTGATCGCCGATCTGGCGAGAAAGATGGTGAGCCTGTCTGGCTTGTCCATTAAGGATGAGAGCAACCCCAATGGGGATATCGAGGTGCGCTTTACCGGTCTTCGGCCCGGGGAGAAGCTCTATGAAGAGTTGCTGATCGGCGAAGGCAATATTCGCACGACGCCCCATCCTCGCATCATGACGGCCAAGGAGGCGTACCTGGAGTGGGAGGCGATGAGCCTGCTGCTGGGCAAACTCGATGAAGCCTGCATTGCCGCCGATCTGTCCGCCGTCCGTCGACTCATCCTGAGTGCGCCAACAGGTTTTCAGCCCAGGGACGGGATCTGTGATCTCATCTGGACCTCGACGGCGCAACTGCCTCAGGCCGAACCCCTGAGCGCGTGAATCATTCTTCTGCACGTCAGTCGTGACGACAACGCTTTGCGGCGCAAGGCGATGCATTCCAATTTGTTGCGGCCGCGTTGCCCGACACTTTTTTCACTCCAATATCAATGCATTGATGTGTCAGTGAGGAAACTGCTGAATCATCTTTTATGACGCAGTGGCTTCCGCTATCATTTATCGGCTTGATTTTATGGATAAATTGCAATTTACGGTAGCAAGAGTGCTACCGACTCCTCCCACCGTCGGACGCCGATGGCGGAGCAGGTTTAAGCTAAAGGAACTTCTCTTGAACGGGTTTATTACCTCAGTCAGAGCGCCCCTCCTGGGCCTGGCTGTATTGGCCATGTCCGGCTGCGCCATCCCTGGCTCGCACATCTCTCCTGAATCCTCCAGTGAGTTGTCTCAATCCGTCGCCAACCTGCAGGTGCAGATGGTGACCCCGGAGTTGCTGACTCAGCTTCACACGCCCTGGGTACCCCAGCGTCGCAATGCCGAGCTGGATCGCCAACTGCAGGAATACGATTATCGGGTTGGTGCTGGCGATGTGTTGAACATTACCGTTTGGGACCACCCCGAGCTGACCATTCCGGCGGGCTCCTATCGCAGCGCCCAGGATGCCGGGAACTGGGTGCACAGCGATGGCACCATCTTCTACCCCTATGTGGGGACGGTAAAAGTCACGGGCCTGAGCGTGACGGAGATCCGTGACATCATCGCCAGCAAGCTCAGCAAGTATATCGAGGAGCCCCAGGTGGACGTCTCCGTGGCGGCGTTTCGCTCCCAGCGGGTCTATGTGACCGGCGAGGTAAAAGCACCGGGCCAGCAGGCGATCACCAATGTGCCCCTGACGGTGCTGGATGCGGTAAACAACGCCAAAGGCCTGGAGCAGGAGGCGGACTGGCGTCATGTGGTGTTGACCCGCGATGGCCAGGACATTCGTCTTTCGCTGAAGTCCCTGTTCGAGCTGGGCGACTTGAGCCAGAACCATCTGCTGAAACATAACGATGTGATCCATGTGCCCCGCAACGACTTTCAGAAGGTATTTGTACTGGGGGAGGTGGGCCAGCCTAAGCCTGTGATGATCCAGCGTGCCGGATTGACCCTGGCGGAAGCCCTGGCGGAAGTGGGTGGCCTGAACGAGGGGCAGGCCAATGCCAGTGGGGTCTTCGTGGTGCGGGCCAACCGGTTGGAGAGCGAAGCCTTTGCCAGTGTTTACCAGATCGATGTACGGGATGCCCGGGCCTATGTGTACGCCGACCAGTTTGAGCTGCAGGCGCGGGATCTGGTGTACGTCACGGCCCAGCCGCTGTCTCGCTGGAACCGGGTGCTGAACCAGCTGCTGCCCACCATTACGGCGTTGTACCAGTCGACCCGCACCGTCTCCGAGTTTCAGGATCTCTAATGAAGTTTGACAATATTCTGGTGGTTTGTGTCGGCAACATCTGCCGCTCCCCCACCGCCGAGGCCATGTTGAAGTCCCTCTACCCGGGGAAAGCCGTGCACAGTGCCGGGGTGAGTGCCCTGGTGGGCAAGCCGGTGGATCCTCAGGCGGCGGCCCTGTTGGCGCAAGCCGGGCTCGAACATCAACAGCATGCGGCTCGCCAACTCACTCCTGAACTGGCCCGGGAGGCGGATCTGATCCTGGTGATGGAGCCGGGCCATATCGCGGCGGTGGACAACATCGCCCCCTTTGCCCATGGCAAGGTGTTTTTGCTGGGCAAGTGGCTGCAGGACTTGGCAATTCCAGATCCCTATCGGCAGTCCGATGAAGCCTTTACCCATGTGTATGGGTTGATGGAACAAGCCTGCCGTAGCTGGAGCAAGGTGCTCGGCTAGCAGGCACGTCGGTGGATGCATCGAGACAGAATTAGATTACCCGGCGTTTGGCCGGGATTGGATGGATAGGTAATGACCGCCAATAACGAAAGCAGAATAACGATTAAAGCGCCACAGCAACCGGAAGTGATTGATCTGGGAAAGGTTGTTGGCTTACTGATGGATGGCTGGAAAGTCATGGCCCTGATCACAGGGCTCGTCCTGGCGCTGGGTACCAGCTATGCGTTGCTGGCTACGCCGGAGTACCAGGCCAGTGCCCTGGTCCAGGTCGAGAAGAAGGCCACGGGGATCCCCGGTCTGTCAGAGATGTCCGACATGTTTGCGTCGGAAAGCGAAGCGGTCACGGAGATTGAGCTGCTCAAGTCCCGCATGGTGCTTGGCCAGGTGGTGGACGCGCTGGAGCTGACCGTCGTCGCCACCCCCAACCGCCTGCCCCTGGTGGGCAATTTCCTGGCCCGGCGCAATGTTGGTAGCGAGCCGACGCAGTGGCTAGGCTACGGATTGGGCGGTGAGCAGATCCAGGTTGCACAATTTGAGGTGCCAACCAGCCTGATAGAACAAACCCTGTCGCTGCATGCGCTGGGCGAGGGCGACTTTCGCCTGACGCTGAATGGTGAGTTGCTGCTTCAGGGACAGGTCGGCGAGCCGGTGGAAGCCGCCGGTATTCGATTGCTGGTTAGCCAGCTGGACGCCGCGCCGGGAACGCATTTTTCTTTGCAGAAACGGGATCGTAATGCCGTGGTGGCCGAACTGCGGGCAAACCTCTCCGTCAGCGAGCGGGGCCGTAACTCGGGGATATTGGCACTGGGCTATCGTGGCGAGTCGCGTGCCGAGATTGAGCGGATCCTCGATCATGTTGCCGATTACTATCTGCTGCAGAACGTCAAGCGGATGTCGGCCCAGGCGGAAAACAGCCTGGAGTTCTTGCAGAGTAATCTGCCCCAGGTTAAGGGCGAGCTGGAGCAGGCGGAAGAGGCGCTGAATCGCTTCCAGAGCCAGATGCGCACCGTTGATATGAGCCTGGAGACTCAGGCCGTGCTGCGTCAGGTGGTGGAGTATGAGAAGCGCCTGAACGATCTCAACATCAAGGAGACGGAGATCCAGCAGCTCTATACCCGCTCGCACCCCGTTTACCAGGCGCTGATCAAACAACGGGAGAGCCTGGAGTCCCAGAAGCAGGCGTTGACGACGGAGATCGAGGGGCTGCCGGAAGTGCAGCAAACCCTGCTGCGTCTGCGCCGGGATGTGGAAGTGGCGCAAACCCTCTATCTGCAGCTGCTTAACCGGGCGCAGGAGCTTTCCATCGTTAAGGCCAGCACCGTTGGCACGGTGCGGATCATCGACTCCGCCGTGGCACTGCCCAGGGCCATTGCACCGAAGAAGCCGATGATTGTGGCGCTCTCCATGGTGCTGGGGCTGATGGCCTCGGTCACCTTTGTTCTGGTGCGGGCGGCGTTCAACCGGGGGGTCGAGACCCCGGAGCAGCTCGAGGAGATTGGGCTGTCTGTCTATGCGACGGTGCCCAAGTCCGAGCATGAAGTGCGACTGGAGCAAAAGCAGGCCAAGCTGACGATGGCACAGCGCCTCAACGGTGGCCATGCCCTGCTGGCGGTGGACAACCCGGCGGATCTCACCATCGAGGCCCTGCGCAGCCTGCGTACCAGCTTGCACTTTGCCATGTTGGAAGCTTCGAACAATGTCCTGATGATCTCCGGCCCCTCTCCGTCCGTGGGTAAGAGTTTTATCTCCGCCAACCTGGGGGCTGTGCTGGCTGCCGGTGGCCAGAAGGTGTTGGTGATTGATGGGGATATGCGCAAGGGCTATATGCAGCGCATCTTTGGGGCGAAGTGGGATAATGGCCTGTCTGATTACTTGGCGGGCCGTGCGACCCGTGAGCAGGCGGTACGTGCCACTCCGGTAGAGAACCTTGACTTTATCCCCAGAGGCCAGGTGCCGCCCAACCCGGCGGAGCTGTTGATGCTGCCCAAGTTCCGCGAGCTGATGGCGTGGGCCTCTGAACACTACGATCTGGTGATCATCGATACGCCGCCGATCTTGGCGGTGACGGATGCGGCCATCGTCGGGGCCGTTGCCGGGACCTCCATCCTGGTGGTGCAGCATCAGACTAACCCCATCAAGGAGATTGACTACTCGGTGCAGCGTTTTGCCGCCAGTGGTATTCCGATCAAGGGGGTGATCTTGAATCAGATGGTGAAGTCCCGCGCCAGTGCCTATGGCAGCGGCGCGTACGGTTACTACCAGTACGATTACAAAAGTAAGTAACACGCTGCCATGAATGCAGCATGGGAAAAGCCGGGCTCGCCATCATGCGATCCCGGCTTTTTGTTTATAGCTCCGTGGGTTAGTTTATGGGCAGCGAGTGAAACGGGGGCAGCAGTGTCCCCACACTGTCGTCGGGGCATCGAGGCTACGAACGGTTTGCACTGAAGGCTTGCCGCGTGTTGTAGCTGAATGAGATATGGATATCAGGAATGAAGAATAACTATGGTTGGCCTGTTCGGCTGAGGTACTGTTTGGGGGGCGTTTTCTCCCTGCTGCCGCTGGTGGCAAATGGGGCGGACAGTATTGCCGTTTCGTCGGCTCAGACCGGTTTTTCCGGGCTGTTGCGAACCCCCCATGCCCAGACGTTGGCGTTTGGTGAGTTTGTCGGGGGCTGGTCCCGGGAAGAGAATATCGTGCGTTACAACCCGGATGGCTCCCTGGCGCCTCGTAACGACGGAGCCCATCAGACCCTGCTGATGGGGGTGGGACTCATTCCTTCTGCGGAGATCTTGCTGCAGATCAGCTACAAGAGTTTCAACGGTGACGGAGGTTACGGCGGCGGCGGTGAAGGGGATCTCTCCTTCTCCGGCAAGCTAAGCAGCCAGTACTTTATGCCCGACTCCCCGCTGCAGTTTGCCATCGGGGCGCAAGATCCCAGTAACAGCGGCAGTGCCACCCATCATCGCAACTACTATGGCGTCGCATCCTACACCTGGAAAGATCTGCGCGTCTCGGCGGGGTATGGGCGGGGCCACAAACAGAATCAGATGGGGGCGGACTATCTGGATGGCGTATTTGGCGGGATTGAGTATCAGCCGATGGATTGGCTGCAACTGATTGCCGAGCATGATGGCACAGGAATGAACGCCGGGCTCAAGCTCAGTACGCCGGATGGCTGGTTGCCCTACCGTAGCCGCCTGATCGGGACCTACCAGGCCTACTCCAACAGTGAGACGGAGAATAGGGATAACGCCTATTACGGCGTTCAGCTCGCCGTGCCCCTGTTTATGGGGCAGAAGTCTCCCGCTACCCCAGCCCCAGCTGTACAGTCCGTAGGGATGCTCGATGACAGCGGGGTACACGAGGTGACTGAGCCGCCAGGATCTGCGACACGGAAGGTCACGGCATCGAAGCCGGCACAGACGGGTTCGGCCGCCGATGCGCTCAAACAGCGTCTGGTGCAGGAGGGGTTGGAAAATGTTCGGGTTGAGTCGGTCAATGGCACACTCTCTGTGGCTTTTGAAAACAATCGCTACCACTGGAACGAACTGGATGCCCTCGGGGTGGTGCTGGGCTATGTGGCTCAGTATCACGAAGGCGATTTCGAGATTTATTTGCTGAACAAGCAGATCGCCGTGATGCAGGTTCGGGGCGTCGGCGTCGAAGTGGCCAAGCATTATGCCGATCCGGCCGTGCCCCTGGTCATAGAGGTGGAGACGCAGCAGGCGCAGCGGGCCTATCGCCGGACAGACTGGAATGCCCCAGCACTGAATCGCTCCCGCTGGACCCCCCGCATCGGCTTCTCTCCCCACCTGCGCTCAGCCCTGGGCACCGAGTGGGGTGTGTTTGACTACTCTCTGGCGCTGGCGACCAACCTGACGATGGATCTCTGGCCCGGTGCCAGTGTGGATGTGCGTCACCTGTTGCCGGTGGCCCGCTCCGATGATCCCGCCAATAGTAACCAGCCCGTGGCCAATCATGAGAATGTGGTCGACCGTGCTCTGATCCATCAGGGCTTTGCTCTGCCCTATGGATTCTTTACCCAGTTCAGTGCTGGCCTGGTGTTTGAGGATTACCTAGGCGGGATGAATGAAACGCGTTGGCAGTCTCGCGATGGTGCTCACCGGCTGACGTTCAGTGGGGGCTACCTGGAGCATCAGGACAGTGATGAAACCCTGAGCCCTTCGCTGCTCTACTATCGCTATCACCATGCCGACTGGGACTGGGCGGTGGAGCTGCATACCGGCGAGTACCTGCATGGCGACAGTGGCAGCGGGCTTCGCTCCATCCATTGGTTTGGCGATATGGCGGTGTCTTTCGAGTATTACCGGACCGGCCATGAGTATGCCGGGCTTTACTTCAGCTTTCCCATTGGCCCACGCCGTGGCATGAAGCCCAAAGGGTTCCAGTTGCAGGGCGTCGACGAGTGGCGCTGGGGGTATTCGACCCGGATCCGCTCCACAGCGAACTGGTTGGCCCCCAATGCCAATCAGCACCTGGGACTGCAGCACAGCATCGATAGGGTGTATTTTAACCGGGATCGCTTGTCGCCCGATTATGTGCAGACCCATTTAACCCGGCTGCGGGACGCGTACGAGCAATACGGAAACTGATCTCGCTTTCGCTTAAGGGGCCCATTTGATGGGCCCCTTTTTGTTTCATATGGGAGAGGGTTAAGTTGGGATCACCACCTCCATCTCGGGCCAGCGTTGCAGGATCGCTTGGGCGAGCGCCTGCTTGGCCTCCTCGTCGCCATGCACAATGCGGACCTGCCGGGGTTTATGCCGGGTACGTTTGATGAAGTTGAGCAGGTTGGCCTGATCGGCGTGGGCGGAGTAGCCACTGATGGTGTGGACACCGGCTTTGATGATGATTTTCTGGCCATTGAGGTAGACATAGCCTCCTTTGGGGCCGTAGCGCTGAATGTCTCGGCCCGGAGTCCCCTTGGCCTGGTAACCCACAAACAGGACGTCGGCTTTGGGATCGCTCAGGAAGCGCTGCAGGTAATTGACGATGCGCCCGCCGGCACACATGCCCGAGGCGGCGATCACCACGGCGGGACGGTTGCGTCGGCTGAGGTAATCCAGTGTGGCCAGGTGCTCCTGGTGATCACCTACGGTATAGAGGGTGTCAAAGTTCAGGGGATGGCGTCCACCGTCGAGTTTGCGTCGGGCTTCTTTATCCCAGAGTTGCTGGAACTTCCGGTATTGCTCGGTAAAGCGGGCGGCCATGGGGGAATCGATGATGATCTCCAGGGATTGCCACAGGGGATCGGCGCGTTTGCGGGCAGCCCGATAGGCCAACTGCTCCAGTTCATAGAGCAGCTCCTGGGTGCGGCCGATGCTGAAGGCGGGGATCAGGACGATCCCCTTGTCGGCGACGGCGCGCTCAATGGTGTGTTGCAGGGCGCGACTGCGTGCTTTGCGTCCCTCATGGTGCAGATCGCCATAGGTGCTTTCGATCACCAGGGTATCGGCCCGGTAGGGGCTGCGTGGTGCGGGCAGCAAGGGAGCATAGGGGGCACCAAGATCGCCGCTGAATATGGCCCTGTGTCCCTGAACGTCAATTTCCACGTAAGCGGAGCCAAGGATATGGCCCGCAGGCTGGAATTTCATTTTTGGGGACTTGGGCCCTTTGCTTAACGGGTGCCATTGGCGAAAAGGCAGGGGAACGAGTTGGCTGGCCAGTCGTTTCAGGCAGGCTTGGATCAATCGTTGATTATGGGTTACCCCCACTTTCAGGGCGTCCTCAAGCACCAGTGGAAGCAGGGCGGCTGTGGCCTGTGTGGCTAAGATGGGGCCACGATAACCGGCTGCCAGCAGGTAGGGCAGCCTGCCGACGTGATCGATATGACAGTGCGTCAGGACCACGGCGATGAGGGTCTCAATCTCGAAGTCGATGGCCAGTGCCTGATCGCTGGCCTCCTCTCCTTGAAACAGGCCACAGTCGATCAGGAGGCTGTGACGATCATCCAGGTAGAGCTGATGGCAGGAGCCCGTGACCCCTTGAGTGGCGCCGTGATGTTTAAACGATTGGCTTGAGAGCATAACGAGTTCCATTCCTTGGATTTGACGCTGAATCTAAGGTTAGTGGAGTCTTCATTTATGCGTGCGGTTTCCCCAAAGGGGGTGTGTGGAGACGGGAGCAGGAGGAGTGAATGGACCCGGCTGTCGGCCGATTTGGGGTGACAGGAACTGCGATGGTGGCGAGGTGAAGATCTGGTCATTGGGCTAAGCTGGGAGGATCGGGGCTGAAAGATCTTATACAGCCTTAGCCAAGGGAGTGGGCTTCATCGAATTGGGTTCAAATGTGAGGTATTTCAACGTTTTCCGTGAAAGCACCTCTGGTGCTGACGGTGCTTTACCATAACTTACGTTCAGCTGTTGATGTAAAGGATACGTTTCGGTAGTTTTGAGGAGTGGGAAACATTTTCCCTGCCGCCAAACTATTAATAATAAACGGGAGGCGTACCTATGCTGTTGTGGATCTCTATCGGTGTAATTTCGGCAGTAGTTTTACCGGTTGCAATTCGTTTGGGCCAAACGGAAAGCGATTGGTAAGCAGTCTTGGCTAAGGACGGCCTCGTTAAAGCAAGCACAAAAAAACCGCCATTCCCAGGCGGTTTTTTTGTTTTGGCGATCGGTAAAGTGAAACCATTGAGCCTCGCTGCGCCGGGCGTCAACCTACTCCGGTGAAATCGGGGAAATCGGGACAACCGGGGCAACCGGGGCAACCGGGGCAACCGGGGCAACCGGGGCAACCGGGGAATAACGTTGAGCCTCGCTCCGCTCGACGTCAACCTACGCGGGTACCAAAAATCCGGGGAAACTGGCACTCGTTGAGCCTCGCTCCGCTCGACGTCAACCTACTCCGGTGAAATCGGGGAAATCGGGGCAACCGGGGAATAACGTTGAGCCTCGCTCCGCTCGACATCAACCTACGAGGGTAAACCGTAAATCCGGACCAATTCGTAGGTTGAGTTGAGCCTAAGCGAAGCTCAACATCCAGCAATCCAAACCGCCGTAAAACGTTGAGCCTCGCTCCGCTCGACGTCAACCTACGTGGGGAATGCGGTGAAACCGTTGAGCCTCGCTCCGCTCGACGTCAACCTACGAGGGAAACCGGGGAAACCCGGGAAATCGGGGAATAACGTTGAGCCTCGCTGCGCTCGACGTCAACCTACGAGGGGAATGCTGTGAAATCGTTGAGCCTCGCTCCGCTCGACGTCAACCTACGAGGGGAAATCGGGACAAAATTGTAGGTTGAGTTGAGCCTAAGCGAAGCTCAACATCCAGCACCCCAAACCGCCGTAAAGCGTTGAGCCTCGCTCCGCTCGACGTCAACCTACGCCGTGGCAACCGGGGAGGCTCAGCCTCCCGTTTAAAACCGGTACTTGACCACCATGGAGCCCCAGGCAAATTTATCCCGTTTAAATGGGATGTCGTCGTTGATGCTGGTGTCGGTGCCGACATAATTCAGCTCGGCACTCAGCACCCAGTCGTTACTGAGCTGATATAACAGCCCGGCACCGAAGCCGTATCCGTAGGCGGGGTTGTTACGGTAAAAACGACCCGCTCCGGCGTAGAGGCTGGCCGCCCAGTTGTCACTCATTTGATAACCCAGCTCGCCGATGCGCCACATCAGCAGGTTTTCCGAGCCCCCCCAGGTGGTAAGGTCTTCGGCCAGCAGCTCGACGCCCGTCCCCAGGCTCCAGCGCTGGCTTATAGGCCGCATCAGGCCAAACTGCAGGTTGGGGCGCACTGAGGTGGAGCCGACCTCTGTTTCACCGTTATTGCCATGGTCGAAATAGGCCAGCCCGGCTCCGGCATAGAAGTGCCAGTCCCGCTCGCTGCTGGCCAGGGCGGCACTGCTAAGCAGGGCCGGTGTCAGGCACAAGGTGATAAGTGCTTTGTTTACCAGTGCCATATCAGCTCTCCACGGAAGAAGTTATCGTCGAACACGGTGCGACCGCCATACAGGCGGTATCCCCACTGCTGGCCCCAGTGGTTGCCGTAGTAGCGCAGATCCAGCTCATGCGCGGTCACGTATTGGTTGGTACCGTAGCTTTGATTCTCTATTGTGCGGTAGGTCAGCTCGTAACGGGTGGCGCTGCTGCGCTGCCAGCCCAGCTTGGCCAGCTGGGCCTTGGCTCCGCGGCCCGCCGCACGGTAGTTGCGGTTGTCCGCGCCCCAGTGGCCCATGATGATCCCATCATTGATGTAGCCATCCTGGTAGATGCTGTGGACGTACCATTCGTTTTGCCATTCGCTGAATTCGTAGTTGAACGACCAGTCGGCGCCCCCCAGCCAGTCCGGCAGGAAGGGGATATGGAGCCCGGCGGAGAGGGCCAGGTTACCCAGGCGCAGGTTGGAGTGGCGGGCAGTATCTTCTCCTGCGTACTCCATCAGGATGGCGAAGGGTACCGGGCCGCCGAAGTTCATCCGGCTGGTCACGGAGGCGAGCTGGTTGCCCGTGGAGCAATCGTTGAGGTCGCCTTCACACCCCTCGATGGCCCCGGTATTGCTGTTGGAGACAGGATCCCAGAAGGCGTCCCAGAGCCGCTTGAGGGTCATTTCTCGGGAGCCGCCGGCGAACTGGAACATGCGGTTGGCGCCCAGGGTCCAGCCTTCGATGGGCTCTGCGCTGAGTTGGAAACCCATCAGGTAGGGGTTTCCGCTCTCCAGCTCGCCGCTGTAGTAGATGTTGTGGACCTTCTCTAGGCGGGAGACAAACAGCTCGTAGTGCAGGTTCCACAGGCCCTCGAAGGGCAGGGGATTGCTGATCCCGACGGAGAACGAGGGGCGGGCGTTGGTGGAGATCAGCATGGCGGAGTCGGCAAAGGGGGAGAGCCAATGCTCGCGATAGCCCAGATCCAGCTGGAAGCTGTCCCAACCCAGGGCCAGGTAGCTGCCCACGGGGATCAACTCACTGCGGGCTTCCTCCGGGGTGACTCCACCCGCCGAGTCCATCGCCAGGCCGCCGACCGAGGCGACCATCCAGTCGTAGGGACGATACTGGACGTGGGCGGTGGCCCGGTATTGGGAGTCGATCCGTTCGCCTCGTGCGTTGGGGATCACCTTGCCCTTGCTTGGGGTGTCGGCGGCGGCGCCACCTACTTCGGCGTAGGTGACGGCCAAGTCGCGCTCATAGCGGCTTAGGCGGCGATCGATCTCCAGGTAGAGGCCCGGGATCTCGTCGCGGATCTGTTCCAGATGCTGGCGGACCTGCTTGACGTTGTAGGGCTTGCGCATGGTCGGCATGTTGGCGACTACGACCAACTGATCGATGCGACCGTTGAGGTAAGTGTCCTGCAGCGAGATATAGGCGGAAGCTGCCTGTGCGATACCGGGCACCAGGGCCAGTGCCAGCGCACAACAGAGCTGTTTCATTTACGGCGTATTCCCTGTGTAGTGGAGTCGGCGTCCATTGGGTGGGGCGTTAGATGGCGCATTCTATCAGGCGCCAGGCAGGGGTTGAAGGGGAGAAGCTTTCCCTTGGGGGCAAGTCTGAGCCCCTATCGTTACGAATGGAGGAGGATTGGAGATCAGGGTCAGAACTGGATAAAAGTCCCACAATGTTCGACAGTTGAGGTGTCATTTTGATGAAGGGTGAGCGATGTTGGGTCGGGGAATTTGCAGTCTTGTGCTGCTGAGTTGGTCGACACTGGTCATGGCGTCCAAGGAGTTGCCAGCCGATCAAGGCTGTGGTGCCGAGACCTTGCAGTATGAGCGCAATAGCGTGTTCGATCCCGATGAGGAAGGATTTACCTGGCTGCACCTGTGGGCCAATCGCTTGCACATCACCACCCGGGAGGTGGCGGTTGACAATGTGCTGGCGGGTTTTTCTCCCTGTCCGGCGGAGGATGTCGATCTCTACGAAATTGAACGCCATCTGCGCGCCAAGCCCTTCCTGAGGGATGCCAGGGTCAGCAAAGACGAAGCCGACAAAATTCGCATCGAGACCTGGGATACCTGGTCCTTGTTACCCACGGTGGATTTTTCCCGAAAAGGGGGGGAGAACGCCGGGGCGCTCGGGCTCAAGGACAGTAATTTCCTCGGACTTGGGATCCACACCGAACTGCTCTATTTCTCCGACTATCAGCGCGCCGGCTACCTGTTTGATATCTATGCGCCCCTCTATCTGCGCAAAAACATCAGTGCCGGGATCACCCTTGCCGATACGGATGATGGCAACAAGTTCTCTGCGACCCTGGTTCGGCCTTTTGTCTCCCTCAACTCATCCTATGGTTTTGGTGCCTACATCAATACCGAGGAGCGTTCTGACTCCATCCGCCAGGGGGGGGAGGAGGTGAACGGCTTTGTTCATAATATCGATTCCGGTAATGCCTGGTATGGGCAGATCTGGCGGCTGTGGCCCGAGCAGGTGCTGCGCTGGCAGTTGGGGGTGACTCATGACGCCCATCGATTCAAGCTCGATGCAGAAACCCCCTTCACCGGACCTTTGCCAGACGACCGCCGCCGCAGCTATCCCTGGGGCCAACTGCAGTTTCAGCAAAACCGTTTCGAGAAACGCTCCAATGTGATTTTGATCAACGCCATTGAGGATGTGAACCTGGGCTGGGACGGTGCCATCAAGCTGGGCTGGGATCTCAGTGGTGAGGGCGGTTGGCTGGTACAGAGTCACCTGCACAAGGGGTGGTCATTGGGGAGGGACACCCTGTGGCTGAGCCGATTCTGGTTCCAGGGGGAAGCGCTGGAGGAGGGGGATGACCAACTCTGGATGCAGTGGCGCAATGAGTGGTTCTATCGCCTGGCCGAGCCTGTCCGTTTGTATGGCAAGTTCGATTGGCGCTATGGCCGTAACCAGTACGTCGATCGGCCCATGACATTGGGGGGCACCACGGGATTGCGCGGCTATCCACTGCAGTATCAGCATGGCGAGACGATACTGCTGGGCTCGGCGGAGGTGCGTTACTACCCGGGACTGAGTCTGTGGCAGATCCTGGAGGCCGGCGCGGCGCTGTTCTACGACATCGGGGAGGCCAGGGGCAGCACGCCCTATGACAACAACCCTGAAGGGACTTTGCAGAGCTTAGGGGTTGGCTTGCGCTTCTATGCCTCCCATGCCAGTAACCACAATGTGATCCACCTCGATCTGGCTCGCCCCATCAGTGATGATGAGCGAGTGAACGATTGGGAGTGGCGCATCGAGGTGAAGCACCACTTTTAGTCCCTGCGATCGCTTGTGCCGTCAGGCAAAGGCAACGTGTTTGGGCAGCAGGTGGCGGTGCCAGGCCTCTTCATACAGGGCGCGGCTGTAGCGCTGCAGTCGATTGATCTTCGCTTGCTCCCATTCGCTCAACTCCCTCTGCTCCGCCTCAGCCCGGCGCTCGATGGCCTGGCGCTGCTGGTAGGCTTTATGTTCTTCGCCGTTCTTGATGTGCTCAATGGCGGAGAGATGGAGCTGGACCTCGGCGACCAGTCCGGTGTCCTTCAGCCGGACCAGGGTTTTCAGATCGCGATAGCCATTGTCTTTGGGATTGAGGAAACGGTTCTCCAAGGAGATCACCTGGACCTGCTCTGACAGTGCCTGGAAGGCATCGAGCAGTCCGGTGAGATCGTCGGCGACCAGGGTGGCTCGCGCCAAGTCGGTCAGCAGGCGGGTCTGTCCCGCCAGTTCCGTGTCGATCTTCAACTGGGCACGATCCCGCGCCTTGATCCCCGGCAGTACGGTGTCGGCCCCGCTGAGTCGGGCAACCTGCTGGATCAATTGGTCCAGCTCTTGCTGGGCGGCCGGGGCTTGCTGGTAGAGGCTATCAAAGGGCAGATCGGGCTGAAGGATGGATTGTCCGCCCACCGGGGCGATCTGGTAAAGGGATTGCAGTTCTTGCTGGTGCCTGTGTACGGGCAACATATTGGATACCGGTTCCATCGGTCTCTTTCGATTAGGATCATGCTCTTTTACCGAGGTCTCAGCCATGGCCACGCTGGCTCGGCTGATCAACATCAGTACGGCTGCTGCCTGCATAAATTTGAACATGGTGTCTCCGTTCGCATTCCTGCCGCGTTTTGCGGGCTAAGTCTCCGGGCAGGAATGGAAAGCGCGTTCAATACCACGCCTTTTCTTGGGGATAGGATAATTATCACGCCACCAAGTGCAATCTCAGTCGGTATATCTTTGAAGCTGGTGCAGGAAGCATTCAGAAATGGTGATCGGCGTCACGCCAGGCCGCCCTTGTTGGGGGAAGATTTTCGATATGAATTCGTGTCTGGAGGAGGAGGTGAGCCTTGCTCGGGAGATGGGGTGGTGAAAAAAAACCGCCCATTCGGGCGGTGAGGTGATAACAAGCGCTGAGGGTAGGTGTGTTATCAAAAGTCGTTGAGTCTATTGCTCGGCATAGAGGACGCCATAGGCGGGAAAGTAAAGGTCACCATCCTTGAGGACGGCGTGGCCCAGACCATGGTCTTGCTGTGGCAGTCGCTTGCCAAGGGCGTATCTGTGCTCGAACTGAGGCAGCCGGGTGGGCTGCTGGCTCAGATTAAAGCCGCACAGCAGCGTCTGCTCTGGTGTTGTGCGACGAAACAGCAGAATTGGCTCCGGGGCATCGAGAAATTCGATCTCGCCGTGGCACAAGGCCGGGTGCTGTTTGCGCCACCGAGTAAAACGGCGAAATTGGTTGAGTACCGAGTCCGGCTCCAACGTCTGTCGATCGACCGCCTGGAGCCGATGCGTCTGGGGAATGGGAAGCCAGGGAGTGCTCTCACTGAAGCCCGCCTGTGGGCTGTCCTGCTGCCAGGGCAGGGGAGTGCGGCAGCCATCCCGGCCTTTGAAGTTGGGCCAGAAAGCGATGCCGTAGGGATCCTGCAACTGCTCGAACGGGATCTCGGCTTCGGCCAGCCCTAACTCCTCGCCCTGATAGAGGCAGACACTGCCTCGCAGGGAGCAGACCATGGCGGTCACCATCTTGCACAGAGCGTCCCGATCACCGCCTCGATCCCAGCGGCTGGCGACCCGCTCCACATCATGGTTGGACACGGCCCAGCAGGGCCAGCCGTTGTCCACTTTGGCTTCCAGTGCCGATACCGTTTGGCGAATATGCTCCGGGTTAAACGCTTCGGTGAGCAGTTCGAAGCTGTAACACATGTGCAGGCGGCCCGGCTGGGTGTACTCCGCCATGGCGCTGAGTGAGTCCTCCGAGGCGATCTCCCCCAGGGTTGTTGCGCCTGGGTAGCGGTCCATCAGTGCCCGGATCCGTTCCAGGAAGGGCAGATTTTCCGGTTGGGCGTTGTTGTAGTCATGGTACTGGTAGGCATAGGGGTTGTCGGCGGCAAAGCCGCGACCGGTGCGCAACTGGGCCGGTTTGGCCGGATTGTCACGCAACTGCTGATCGTGGAAGCAGAAGGTGATGGCATCCAGGCGCAGGCCGTCGACGCCCCGTTTGAGCCAGAACTCCACATTGTCGAGAACCGCCTGCTGGACCTCAGGATGATGGAAGTTGAGATCCGGTTGGCTGGCAAGGAAGTTGTGCAGGTAGTACTGCTCACGGCGAGGCTCCCACTGCCAGGCACCACCACCAAAGATGGAGAGCCAATTATTGGGTGGGGTGCCATCGGGCTTGGGATCGGCCCAGACGTACCAGTCGGCCTTGGCGTTATCCCGGTTTTGGCGGCTCTCCAGGAACCAGGCATGTTGCTCCGAGGTGTGGCTCAGGACCTGATCGATCATCACCTTTAGCCCCAGGCCGTGGGCTTTTTCCAGTACCCGGTCGAAATCATCCAGGGTGCCGAACATGGGATCGACACTACGGTAGTCGGCAATATCGTAGCCGAAGTCCTTCATGGGGGAGGTGAAAAAAGGGGAGATCCAGATCCCGTCCACGCCCAGACTGGCCACGTAATCGAGTTTATCGAGGATCCCGGGCAGATCGCCTATGCCGTCGCCATTACTGTCGGCGAAGCTGCGGGGGTAGATCTGATAGATGAGGGCACCACGCCACCACTCTTTCATTCGGGTCCTCGTGAGTCGGTTGCCCGCGAACAGGGGCATCAAAGTCGAATGTCTGTACCGTAAACCCTCAGCGAAACGGAGTCACTTTGCATACGTATGCATAAGGCAAATTCGTTGTGCATACGCAGGGAAGCCAAGGTTATTCGGTGGTTTTGGTTGATGAGTGTTGAGCTTCGCTTAGGCGGGGCTCAACCTAGGGTTTTGACCCGATATGATTGGGGTGTTGAGCTTCGCTTAGGCTCAACTCAACCTACGATTCTGCACAGCCTCGGAGTAGGTTGACGTCGAGCGGAGCGAGGCTCAACGTTTGCGGCGGTTTGGCTTGCTGGGTGTTGAGCTTCGCTTAGGCTCAACTCAACCTACGATTCTGCACAGCCTCGGAGTAGGTTGACGTCGAGCGGAGCGAGGCTCAACGTTATTCCCCGATTTCCCCGATTTCCCCGATTTCCCCGGTTGTCCCGGTTCCCTGCGTAGGTTGACGTCGAGCGCAGCGAGGCTCAACGTTTGGGGCGGTTTCCGTCGTTTCTCCTTTTTCCCTCGTAGGCTGACGCCCGGCGCAGCGAGGCTCAACGTTTGCGGCGGCTTGGGCTGATGGGTGTTGAGCTTCGCTTAGGCTCAACTCAACCTACGAATTGGTCCGGATTTACGGTTTACCCGCGTAGGTTGACGTCGAGCGCAGCGAGGCTCAACGTTTGGGGCGGTTTTGGCTGATGGGTGTTGAGCTTCGCTTAGGCTCAACTCAACCTACGATTCTGCACAGCCTCGGAGTAGGTTGACGTCGAGCGGAGCGAGGCTCAACGGTTTGCGGCAGTTTTGGTTGGTGGGTGTTGAGCTTCGCTTAGGCTCAACTCAACCTACGATTCTGTGCATATTTCCGGTACCCGCGTAGGTTGACGTCGAGCGGAGCGAGGCTCAACGTTTGTGGCGGTTTCCGCCGTTTCTCCGTTTTCCCGCGTAGGTTGACGTCGAGCGCAGCGAGGCTCAACGTTTGCGGCGGTATTCCCGGTGTCCCCGATTTCCCCGATTTCCCCGATTTCCCCGGTATCCCCGATTTCCCGGTATCCCCGGTTTCCCCGGAGTGGGTTGATGCCCGGCGAGGCTCAACGTTTGGGGCGGTTTGGCTTGGTGGGTGTTGAGCTTCGCTTAGGCGGGGCTCAACCTACGAATTGGTCCGGATATGTTTTGGTTTTTTCCCTGCTCAACACAGGTGCGCGGCCACATCCTACTCCGCGACATGCATCGGGCCATTTGCCAAACCTAGTTTTGATTCAAGGTCCATGAAAAAGAGAAGAACTGACACATGCGCTATCGCCGTGAGAAGGTTGAGGGTGGCTGTTATTTTTTCACCGTCGTGCTGCAAGACAGGTCATCCGATCTGCTTGTTCGCGAGATCACCAAGCTGCGTTCCAGCTTTCATCAGGTACAGCAATGCCACCCTTTTGAGATGCTTGCCTGTGTTGTTTTGCCTGACCATCTGCATACCCTCTGGGCTCTGCCTGAGCATGACGATGACTTTTCACTGCGCTGGGGTTTGATAAAAAGCCACTTTAGCCGAGGGCTGGACCGGGGGGAGTTTGTCGCCTTATCTCGCCGTCGAAATCGGGAGCGTGGGATCTGGCAGAGGCGTTTCTGGGAGCACAGGATCCGAGATGATCTCGATCTGCAGCGCCATGTTGATTACATCCACGTTAATCCGGTAAAGCATGGCTATGTTACGCGCGCATCCGATTGGCCCTACTCGAGCATTCATCGAGATATTGATCGAGGGTGGCTCACTGCGGATTGGTCGGCAGGGCCGGACGTGGGTGGGATGATGGGAGAGTAGGGTGTGGGGTTTGAGCGTGGTGTTGAGCTTCGCTTAGGCGGGGCTCAACCTACAATTTTGTCCCGGTTCCCTGCGTAGGTTGACGTCGAGCGGAGCGAGGCTCAACGTTTGTGGCGGTTTGGGTTGGTGGGTGTTGAGCTTCGCTTAGGCTCAACTCAACCTACGATTCTGCACAGCCTCGGAGTAGGTTGACGTCGAGCGGAGCGAGGCTCAACGTTTGCGGCGGTTTTCCCGGTATCCCCGGTTTCCCTCGTAGGTTGACGTCGAGCGGAGCGAGGCTCAACGTTATTCCCCGATTTCCCCGATTTCCCCGATTTCCCCGATTTCCCCGATTTCCCCGATTTCCCCGGAGTAGGTTGACGTCGAGCGGAGCGAGGCTCAACGTTTGCGGCGGTTTTCCCGGTATCCCCGGTTTCCCTCGTAGGTTGACGTCGAGCGGAGCTAGGCTCAACGTTATCCCCGATTTCCCCGATTTCCCCGATTTCCCCGATTTCCCCGGTTGTCCCGGTTCCCTGCGTAGGTTGACGTCGAGCGGAGCGAGGCTCAACGTTTGGGGCGGTATTCCCGGTATCCCCGATTTCCCCGGTTTCCACGCGTAGGTGGACGCCCGGCGCAGCGAGGCTCAACGTTTGGGGCGGTTTGGGTTGTTGGATGTTGAGCTGCGCTTAGGCGGGGCTCAACCTCGGTTTTGTCCGAGTTTGCCGTGTTGGAGTCGTGAGGAAATAAAAAGCCCCCTGAGGAAAGAGCGGGGGCTTTGCTTACCGGAAGGGTTGGGCGGCTGGGTTAGCTGACCCGTGACAGGGAGTGCACTGGTCGGGCGATCTTGCCATTGGCCTTCAGGTGGAGCGGCTCGTCGAACAGCGTCAGATCCAGGGCAATACCGGCGGTGTTCTCGATGATCACTTCATCCTGTTTCACCCTGACATCGAGCTGGGCCCCCTTGAAGGTGATCTTGAAGGCGTAGCTTTGCCATTGACCAGGGATAAAGGGTCTCAGGCTCAGGGTGCCATCCTTGACCCGGGCGCCGCCGAAGCCTTCGACGACGGCCATCCAGGTACCGGCCATGGAGGTGATGTGCAGGCCATCGTCGGTGTCATTGTTGTAGTCGTCCAGATCCAGCCGCGAGGTGCGCAGGTAGAACTTGTACGCCAGCTCCTCATCCCCCAGTTTGGCGGCCAGGATGGCGTGGATACAGGGGGACAGGCTGGACTCGTGCACTGTCATGGGCTCGTAGAAGGCATAGTTGCGACCTATGGTGTCGAGATCAAACTCGTCCTCGAACAGGTAGATCCCCTGCAGTACGTCCGCCTGCTTGATGTAGCAGGAGCGCAGGATCCGATCCCAGGACCAGTGCTGGTGGATGGGATACTCTGCCGCCGGGATCTCCGACATGGGTTTGAGATCCTTGTCCATGAAACCGTCGTACTGGACGAAGACCCCGGTCTGCTCATCCACCGGCAACAGGATGTGATCGCAGATGTGCTGCCAGGCCGCCATCTCATCCTCTTTGGCGCCAAACTTCAGTTGGGCGGTCAAGGCTTCATAGCGGACGGGATCCTGGGCCTTCACCTGGTCCAGGGCGCTCAGGGTGTAGCTCAGGGTCCACTGGGCGATCTTGTTGGTGTACCAGTTGTTGTTGACGTTGTTGGAGTATTCGTTGGGGCCGGTGACCCCCAGCATGACGTAGCCATCGCGGCGCTCGGACCACTGTACCCGCTGGCGCCAGAAACGGCTGATCCCCACCAGCACCTCCAGACCGTATTCGGCCAGGTAGGCCTTGTCACCTGTGTGGTTGATGTAGTTGTAGATGGCAAAGGCGATGGCGCCATTGCGGTGGATCTCCTCGAAGGTGATCTCCCACTCGTTGTGGCACTCCTCGCCGTTGATGGTCACCATGGGGTAGAGCGCGGCACCATCGGTAAAGCCGAGTTTCTCGGCATTCTTGATGGCGTTGGCCAGATGGTTGTGGCGGTAGATCAGCAGCTGGCGGGACACGGAGGGATCGGCCGTCTTCAGGTAGAAGGGCAGGCAGTAGGCCTCGGTATCCCAGTAGGTTACACCGCCGTATTTCTCTCCGGTAAAGCCCTTGGGCCCGATGTTCAGGCGGGCGTCCTCCCCGGTGTAGGTCTGGTTCATATGGAAGATGTTGAAGCGGATCCCCTGCTGGGCCGCGACGTCCCCCTCGATCTGAATATCGGCCTGTTGCCATTTGGCCGCCCAGGCTTCGGCGTGTTCGAGGAGCATCTGATCAAAGCCCTTGGCCTTGGCCAGGGTGGCAGAGAGCTTGGCACTGCTTTCGATCTGGGCCGGTGTGACATTCAGCGAAGAGATCAGCGCAGCGAACTTGCACAGGGTGGCGGTTTCCCCCTCCTTCACCTTCAGCTCGACCGTGTTGGCGGCGTACTGTTTGGCGGTGGTGACGCCCGGCGCCTGGAACTGCTCCTGCTTGTTCAGGTACAGGGCGTATTTCATCGCGACGCCCAGGTGGAAGTCGGTTTTCTTGGTTTTACCGCACAGGTAGGCGCAGCCTGCATCGGCCTTTCTGGCCGTTTCTTCCCAGAATCGCTCGTCGTAGTTGGAGTCCTCGTTGACCACGTCGAGATCCAGGTAGGGAGTAAAGCTCACCTCGCCGCAGAAGTTCAGCGGCGTCACCGAGTAGCGGATGGCACCGTTGTCGGTGTCGACAATGCTGGTGAAACGGGTCGCTTCCACCTTTATTCGCTTGCCCGAAGCCAGCTTGGCGACAAAGTGGCGGCTCAAGGTACCTGTCTTCATGTCCAGGACCCGGCGGAAGGATTCGAGTTCGCATCGGGCCAGATCCAACTCCTCGCCATCGATCTCCACCTTGATGCCGATCCAGTTGGTGGCGTTGATCACCTTGGCAAAGTAATCCGGGTAACCATTCTTCCACCAGCCAACTCGGGTGGGATCGGGATAGTAGACCCCGGCCACATAGCTGCCGCGCAGGGTGTCACCTGTGTAGGACTCTTCGAAGTTGGCGCGCTGGCCAAACTTACCATTGCCGATGGAAAACAGGCTTTCTGATACACGATTGTTTTGCGGATCAAACGCCGCCTCGATGATCTGCCATTCGTCAGGCTGAATGTACTCTTTCATGCTCACGCTTCCTTAAAAAAATTCTGATACGCCGAGGTGTCTCAGCGCGACACGATCCATTCGTTGAGCCCGGCCGGGTTTGTGCCCTGCAGGTCGGGCAGTACCCAATGGGCCCTGGGCAGGGCCTCGGGCGTGCCGATCCCGATGACCGTCATGCCGGCATTGAGGGCTGCTTCCACGCCGGCCTGGGCATCTTCAAACACCACGCAGGCGGCGGGATCGACGCCGAGGTCGGCGGCGGCGGTGAGGAACACCTCGGGATCCGGTTTGGCTTGTGTGACCCGGGTGCCGTCGACAATGGTGTCGAAGGCTTGCAGCAGGTTGAGCCGCTCCAGGATCAACCGGGCGTTCTTACTGGCGGATCCCAGGGCGATGGGGATCCCCGCTGTGCGCAGTTGGGCCAGCAAGGTGTCCGCCCCGGGCAGGATCTCTTGGCTGTCCAGTTGCTGGATGTACTCCAGGTACCAGGCATTTTTCTGGTTGAGGGCACGCTGGAAGGCCAACTGGGGCAGGGTGCGATGGCCTATTGCCAGGATCCGTTTGAGGGACTCGACCCGGCTGACCCCTTTGAGCTGCTCGTTGTCCTGCTCGCTAAAGGGGATCCCCAATTCGTCGGCCAGTCGCTGCCAGGCCAGGAAGTGGTACTTGGCGGTATCGACGATGACGCCGTCCAGATCGAAGATGCAGGCCGAGATCTCGGCGCGATGTCTCGTCTCGTTGGGCTGGGTGACAGACATGGGCTCTCCCTGAGTTTGTTTGGCCGGGGATCCCGGCGATAAAAATGACTGGGCCAGATGGTAAGGGCGGGGCTTTCGGCCAAACAATCGCCTACATACGTATTCATCTGGGAGTGATCACAATCTGGGGGGGGAGCCGGGGGGGAGTGTGATGGCGCTATGGCCTGGGGATCGGCATCGCCGGGCCGTTTGAAGGGGAAAGTAAGGGGAGCGGATCTGGGGAGTGCAGGGCTTCGTGAGGCGAAGGTCGTCGGGGTGGAAAGTTTGCCTTATTGTTAATTGGACTGACCAATCGTGAAAAAGCGGCCTGCTAAGCGATTTTTTTTACTCAGCTTTTCCGCCGAATGTGAGGTTCAGGACCTGGTTTAAACCGCTAAGTAAATGAATGTGAGCGAAGGTAAATGCTTGTGGGTGGGATGTTTTAAGATATTGTGAGCGCTGGGTGAGGGAGGGATTTGGCTCATCACTCCCCCCAGGTGACGGTGGTATCCGTGGTGGGGCTGCGCAATGAATACGTATGCACGCCATTGTTCGTCCAGGCGTTAGGTGATTTTATTTTGTCACAACAAACGGAGCGGCTTTGCATTAAAACCTAAATGGATCAAAGAGGTATGTTCCAAGCTAGGTTGGCCGCCACAGATGAAATAACGCCTCGAGTTAGGGAGAGAGTTGATGTTGTTTAAGCCAAGTGCGTTGACCCTGGCACTGTGTGCCGCCGGTCTCAGTGGGGCTGTCTATGCAGCCGAGCCCGCAAACGTCCAGTCATCCGGGCAAGAGGCCACGGAAGTGGCGGAGAATGTCGAAACCATTACGGTTCGCGGGATCCGTCGTTCCCTGGCCATGTCCCAGGCCGCCAAGATGGAAAACACCTCCGTTGTCGAAGCGGTGTCCGCAGAAGATATTGGTAAGCTGCCCGATGCCAGTATCGCCGAGTCCATCGCCCGTCTTCCAGGCCTGACCTCCCAGCGTCTGGAGGGCCGCTCCCAGGTGGTGTCTATCCGTGGTCTGTCACCGGACTTCACCACAGCTACCCTCAACGGCCGCGAGCAGGTCACCACAGGGGATAACCGTGGGGTGGAGTTTGACCAATACCCTTCGGAACTGATGAGCGGCGTGGTGGTGTACAAAACCCCGGATGCCGGGGTGATGGCTCAGGCCATCGGTGGCACCGTGGATATGCAGACCATACGTCCGCTGCATCATGGTGAGACCACCTTTAACATCAATGTGCGGGGAGAGTACAACGATCTGGGTGATCTGAACTCGGACATGTCCGATACGGGTTACCGTTTCAGTGCCTCCTACATTGATCAGTTCCTTGACAATACCCTGGGTCTTTCCATTGGGGTGGCCAAGATGTCCAGCCCGAACCAGGAGGAGCGGACCCACGTCTGGGGCTACCCCAATACGGTCGATGACGATCCGGACAGCCCGAAGATCATGGGGGGCTACAAGCCTTACGTGCGCTCCTCCGAGCTGGAGCGGGATTCCGTGATGGCGACCCTCCAGTACCAGCCCAACGATCGGCTCAATACCACCCTGGATCTCTTCTACTCCAAGTTTAACGATCAGCAGATGCTGCGCGGCGTAGAGATGCCCCTGGCCAAGTGGGGTGCCCCGGATTTCACCATCCTCAAAGAGGAAAATGGTCTGGTCACAGAAGGGATTGTTCACGACGTTAAAGGCTTAATTCGTAACGACTATACCGAAACCGATGCCGACAGCATGTCGGTGGGTTGGAACATTGATTATGCCATCGGTGAGAACTGGACCCTGAACGGCGACATCGCCTACTCCCGTGCCGAGCGTAAGCAGTATGCGCTGGAAACCTATGCCGGTACCGGGCGTGGCGGCGCCAACGGGGTGAAGGACGATATCCACTTCCGCATGACCGATAAGGGCGCGCAGTTTACACCGACCCTGGATTACTCGGATCACACCCTGTTTGGCCTGGGCGCGGCCCAGAGCTGGGGTGACCCGGCGCAAAATGGCCAGTACGACAGCCAGGATGGCTTCATCAACTCTCCGGAGATCGAGGATGAGCTCACCAGCTACCGCCTCACCGCAGAGCGCCTGTTTACCCAGGGGATGATCTCCACGGTGCAGTTTGGTGTGAACTACACCGACCGGGAAAAGAGCAAGGATGATCAGGGTTACTTCCTGACCCTCAAGTCCTACGATGCGCGCAACCCTCAGGTGCAGTACCTGGATCCTAGCTATCAGCTGAAGTCCGCTTCGCTGGATTTCATCGGCATGGGTAACCTGGTGGCCTGGGATCCTAACCGTCTGGTCAATGATGGCTTCTACACCATTCGTGACTCGGCGCTGACCGAACCTTGGCGCTCCGCCAACGACTGGACCGTCAATGAGAAGGTCACCACCCTGTTCACCAAGGCGGATATCGAAACCGAGCTGGGCTATCGCCGAGTGACCGGTAACGTCGGCGTTCAGTTGGTGCACACGGATCAATCCTCCGTGGGCAACGCGGTCCGGGTTAACGAGGACGGAATGGTGGAGATCAGCCCAAGTACCGGTGGTGACAAGTACTGGGAAGTGCTGCCCAGCCTGAACCTGGGACTGGAAGTGGCGGACAGTCAGATGGTACGCCTGGCCGTGGCCCGCACCCTGGCTCGTCCACGCATGGATCAGATGAACGCCTCCTTTAACTTCGGCTATGACGCTTCCAAGGAGCAGGAAACCGATCTGGAAAACTCCCCCTGGAGCGGCAGTGGCGGTAACCCTGAGCTGAAGCCCTGGATGGCCTGGCAGTTTGACTTGAGCTACGAGAACTACTTCGCCGACGAAGGCTACTTCGCCGCGGCGGGTTACTACAAGATCCTGGAGAACTACATCTTCAATCAGCCTGCGGTGTTTGACTTCAGCGACTACGTGTTGCCGGGCACCAACCCAGTGCAGACGCAAGGGGGCTTTAGTCAGGCACAAAACGGCGAAGGCGGCGAGATCTGGGGCTTTGAACTGTCCGGCTCCCTGGGCTTTAGCCTGCTGCATGAATCCCTGGATGGGTTCGGCGCCACCGTCAGCTACTCCTACGCCGATTCCAGCGTGAAGGAGACCAAGGACAGCGATCCCATCGATCTGCCCGGCCTCTCCAAGGATGTGGTCAACGGTACCCTCTACTTCGAGAAGTTTGGCTTCCAGGCGCGGACCTCTGTGCGCTACCGCAGCGACTTCCTGGGTGAGGTGGCCGGTTTGAACGCTCGTTCTGAACGTTTCGTGGAGGCTGAAACCATCGTCGATGCCCAGCTCTCCTATGACTTCTCCGAAGTTGGGATCGATGGATTGGTGGTGCTGTTCCAGGCCAACAACCTGACGGACGAACCTTTTGTGACCTACGAAGAGGACTCCCGCATGATCAAGGATCACCAGCGCTACGGCCGTAACTACATGCTGGGCATGAGCTACAGCTTCTAAGGCGGCTGCCAAGTCCTGTGCGAACCCCCGGCCTGTTCGGGGGTTCGCTGTTTCTGGAGAAATTTAAATGAACAAGCGAGAGGGAATTCCAGCGGTGGCGGTCCAGTCCGTCCCTGGGTTGGGCTGTCCTGTCCCCCTTGGTCGCCGACTGGCTGCAGCCCTGCCCCTTTGTCTGCTGTTGGCGGGCGCCCGGGGAGCAGAGTTGCAGCTGCATGTCCCGTCCCCGGACTGGCGTGAGCAGATCATCTATTTTGTGATGACAGACCGCTTCAATGATGGTGAGCCCGGCAACAATGATCAGGGGGCGGATGAGTATGATCCCACTGATCATCGTAAATTCAGCGGCGGGGATCTTCCCGGCATTACCGCCCGGCTCGATTACATCGAGGCGCTGGGGGCGACCAGCGTCTGGTTGACCCCACCGGTGGCAAACCAGTGGTGGTTTCCCCGTGGCGGCTACGGGGGCTATCACGGTTACTGGGCCACGGACTTTAAAAAGGTCGACGAGCATTTTGGCACCCTGGCCGACTATCAGCGGCTCTCCGATGGCTTGCACCGTCGCGGTATGTATCTGATCCAGGACATAGTGTTGAATCATACCGCCAACCTGTTTGGCTATGATGGCGAGTACGATCCGGCGGACACGGCGGCCAACTTCGTACTGTTTGACGAGGCGCATCCCGGTAACCGTTTTCCCACCCAGGCACCCTTTGATCAGGTGGACCGTCATCATCCAGAGCAGGGGGCGGCCAACGTCTACCACTGGACCCCGCCCATCACTGACTATGACGATCCTCAGCAGGAGTTTACCTACCAGCTGGCCAACCTGGCGGATCTCAATACCGATAACCCAAGAGTGCGCCGTGCCCTCAAGGAGAGTTACCGATACTGGATCGAAACCGTGGGGGTTGATGCCTATCGGGTGGATACCGCCAAGTACGTGGAGCACAACTTCTGGCACGACTTTTTCTGGGCCGAAGATGGGATGATGAGCGCTGCAGCGGCCACAGGACGTGATCATTTTCTTGCCTTTGGCGAGATCTTCAATGGCTCTGCCCCCTTCGACAATGACGGCGAGCAGAAGCTGGTTTCCTTCCTGGGAACCGACAGTGAGCCTCAGCTTAATTCGGTGATCGGCTTCCCCCTCTACTTCGAGCTGGGCCGGGTATTGGCCCAGGGACAGCCCACGGCTCAGCTGGCTTACCGGCTTGAGCAACAGATGGCGATCTACCCGGATCCCTATGTGATCCCCAATTTTATCGACAACCACGACACCCCACGTTTCCTCGCCTCCGGCTCTCTGGCCGCCTACAGGCAGGCGCTGACCACCTTGTTTACCATTCCCGGCATTCCCGTGCTCTATCAGGGCAATGAACAGGCCTTGCAGCAGACGCGCCAGGCGATGTTTGCCGGTGGCTATGGCAGCAGTGAAAGTCAGTTCGACACCGAGTCTGACACCTTTCGTTTTGTTCAGGCCCTGACTCGCCTGCGCAGGAGTGAAAAGGCCCTGACCCAGGGCGATCTGACCCTGCTGGCGTCCGATGACAGCGGCCCCGGGGTGTTGGCGTTCGAACGCCGCCTGGTGCACGAGGGCAAAGAGGATCGCCTGCTGGTGCTGATGAACACCGCCGATCAACGCAAGCTGGTGAGCGATCTTGGGATCAGCGCCGAGGCGACCCTGCTGCTGGATGAAACGGGCGCGGTCCGGGGCGAGCCGGTCACCCTGTCGCCGAGTGCGGCCTGGGCGCTACCGGCACGGGCGATCCGGGTTTACCGCTACCGGCCGATCCCGGCTCCGGCCAAACCGGCACTGGCCTTTGGCCTGGAGACGGCACTGGCCGGAAAGACGCTGAGTGAAGATCACCCGCTTCAAGGCTTTGCCCATCTGCAGGTGCCCCTCTACCTGGTCCCTGACGGTGAACTGGATCGGGCGGTGGCCCTGACGGTTGATGCCGATGGGCGCTGGCAGTACCCGCTAAAAGTGCGGGATCTGGGGGAGCGGCAACACAGCCTGAGCCTCTATGCCCCAGATCTGGGCTTAGCCACGGATCCCGTCGCCTACACCACTCGAGTGATGCAGCCCCAGTGGTCGCTCACCCGGGATAATGCCGGGGAAGGGCGGGGACCCAACGGGCGCTACCAGGACCCCACCCATGCCCACAGCGGTGCGCAGCGACGCATTGAACGGGCCAGAGTCGAGGGGGGCGGCTCGGTGTTGACACTGACGCTCACCATGGCTCAGCTGACCGACAACTGGGGGGCGGACAACGGCTTCGATAATGTCAGCTTCGATCTCTTCTTTGCCCTGCCGGGGGCGCTGGATGGACTCTCCGTGCTGCCTCAGCTTCAGGCCAAGATGCCCCGGGCGCAGCGCTGGCAGGTGGGACACAGCTTCTATGGCTGGGGCAACCGGCTGTACGCCAGTCGCGGGGCCGACAGTCAGCAAAGGGGCGAGCCCCTGACGCCTGTGCCGGGCATTGAGGTGGATCATGATAAGCGTGAGATCACCCTGACCTACCACGCCGGGGCCCTGGGGCTGACCGACTGGCAGGGGGTCAACCTCTACATCACCACCTGGGATCGCAGCGGTGAGGGGGATCTGCGCCCCCTCGACGTCAACGCGGGCGCCTGGGCCTTTGGCGGAGGGCAGGCGAACGGCCCCCGCATTATGGATGAACTTTGGATCGCGCTGCCTGCGCGGACCCACGAATAGCCAAGAAGAGGCAAGACAATGAAGTACCCAATATTAACCATGGCTATGGTGGCTGCCCTGTCGGCCTGCAGCCCGACTCCGCCCGACGCTGTCGCGGCTCCCGTTATCGCCTCTCCGTCCGGGGCGGAGCCGGCGTCCAGCCCGGCTCACAAGGCGGTGGTGTATCAGATCTTTACCCGCCTGTTTGGTAACACCGTCGAGAACAATCAGCCCTGGGGCAGCGCCGAGCAAAATGGCGTCGGTAAGTTCAACGACATTACCGATACGGCCCTCAAGGGGATCAAGGAGCTGGGCACTACCCACGTCTGGTATACCGGCGTGCCTCACCATGCCCTGGTGGCGGACTACACCGACTATGGGATCAGCCAGGACGATCCGGATGTGATCAAGGGGCGGGCGGGCTCGCCCTATGCCGTGAAGGACTACTACAGCGTCAACCCGGATCTGGCCGAAGATCCGGCCAACCGCATGGCCGAATTCAAGGCCCTGGTGGCGCGCACCCACGCCCATGATATGAAGGTGCTGATCGACATCGTGCCCAACCATGTGGCGCGCCAATACGCGTCTTTGGGCAAGCCCGAAGGGGTCGAGGATTTTGGCGCCAGTGATGACACTTCGGTGGCCTATGCCCGGGACAACAATTTTTACTATGTGGTGGGTGAAGAGTTTTCTGTGCCGGACTTTGAGCCGGGCTTCGAGCCGCTTGGTGGCCAGAGCTCCCCGGGACTGGACGGTGAGTTTGCCGAATTCCCGGCCAAGTGGACCGGCAATGGCAGCCGCAGCGCCAAACCCCATATCCATGACTGGTATGAGACGGTGAAGATCAACTACGGGGTGCGCCCGGATGGCAGCCACGACTTCCCTGAACTGCCTGCCGGTTACGAGGAGAGGAGCGCCGCCGAGCATTACGCCTTCTGGCAGGGCAAGGCGGTGCCGGACTCCTGGACCAAGTTCCGCGATATTGCGCTGTTCTGGACCGAGTTCGGCATCGATGGTTTCCGCTTTGATATGGCGGAGATGGTCCCGGTGGCGTTCTGGAGCTATCTCAACAGCCACATCAAGCACGCCAATCCTGAGGCCTTCCTGCTGGCTGAGGTATACCAGCCACAGCGTTACCGGGACTACCTGCACCTGGGCAAGATGGATTACCTCTATGACAAGGTCGATCTCTACGACATGCTCAAGGCGATCATCCAGGGGCGGGCCAGCACCGATGCCATCGTCAGCATTGAGCAGATGAAGGCGGATATCGAGCACCATATGCTGCACTTCCTGGAGAACCACGATGAGCAGCGGATCGCCAGCCCCGAGTTTGCCAGCAGTGCCGAGCGGGCCCTGCCCGCCATGGTGCTGTCCGCGACCCTGAGCTCTGCGCCCACCATGCTCTACTTCGGCCAGGAGGTGGGGGAAGCTGCCAGCGAGGATGCGGGCTTTGGCAAGGCCAGCCGCACCACCATCTTCGATTACTGGGGCGTTCCAGCCCACCAGCGCTGGATGAACGGCGGCCAGTTTGATGGGGGCCGCTTGAACGAGGCGGAGCAGGCGTTGCGGGACTACTATGTGCGCCTGATGCAGTTCACCGTAAACAGCCCGGCACTGATGGGCAAGGCGGTGCATATCCATAGCGACAGCCGCAACAACCCGGGTTACACCGACAGGCTGTTTAGTTTTGTGCGCTTTGACGACGCGCAAAAGCTTGTGATCGCCACCAACTTTGATGACAGCGCTACGGCCAAAACCACCCTGACCCTGCCGTCGGCCCTGATCCGTCAGTGGGGCCTGGCCGATGGCAGCCATACGCTCAAGGAGCGGCTGTTTGGCGAGGTGCAGGGCGAACTGGTGGTACAGCACCAGATCGGCACCATCGCCCTTGAGCTGGCGCCGCTGCAATCCCTGATCCTGGAGGTGCAATGATGGCGAGGTTCACTGAAAAAGCATCGATAACCGCCCTGGCGCTGGCCTGGCTGACGGCCCTGCCAGCCTGGGCCGCCGTGGTGCAGGATCATCACTTCGAGGGAGACAGCCTGGTGCTGGTGACCGACGAGGGCAGCGTGATCCTGACCGGTTACGGCCAGGGCGCCCTGGGGGTGCACTACCAGAATGAGGGGATCAAGCAGCTGCCGGGCTATGCCATCGATCCCAGCGCCCCCGTGGTGCGGGGCAAGTTGGTGGAAGCGGGCCCGCTGCTGGAGTATCGCCTGGACGATCTGACAGCCCGGGTACAGCTTAATCCGCTCAAGCTCTCCTACTACCACCAGGGCGAACAGGTGCTGGCGGAGGAGAGTGGCCACTTTGCCCAGGACACCCTGCGCGGCTTCCGTTTTGCCCTGCAGGAGGGGGAGAAGCTGATGGGGGGCGGCTCCCGGGTGCTGGGTATGGATCGCCGTGGTGAACGCATGCCTTTGTACAACAAGGCGGCCTACGGCTATCAGGGCAACCCGGGGGACAGGGTGGATCAGATGTACTTTGGTCTGTCGGCGGTGATCTCCTCCAATCAGTATGCCCTGGTGTTCGATAACTCGGCCTCGGGCTGGCTGGATATCGGTGCCACCGAGCCGGATGTGCTGCAGTTTGAGGCCAGTGGCGGGCGCACCGCCTATCTGGTGGCGGCCGGTGCGGATTACCCTGAGCTGATCGAGAACCTGACCGAGGCCACCGGACGGCAGCCGATGCCACCGCGCTGGGCCCTGGGCAACTATGCCTCCCGCTTTGGCTACCACAGCGAAGCCGAAGCCCGTGAGGTGGTGGCCAAGTTTGCCGAGGCGGACATTCCGCTGGATGCCATTGTGCTGGATCTCTACTGGTTCGGTGAGGGGGTGACCGGTCATATGGGCAATCTGGAGTGGGATCGCAACCACTGGCCCCAGGCGGAGCGAATGATTGCCGATTTTGCCGAGCAGGGGGTCAACACCATATTGATCACCGAGCCCTTTATCCTTACCACGTCGAGCAAGTGGGAGGAGGCGGTTAAGGCCAATGCCCTGGCCACCAATCTGGTGGGTGACGAGCCTCGCCGTTTCGACTTCTTCTTTGGCAATACCGGCCTGGTAGATATGTTCAGCGATGCCGGCCGTAACTGGTTCTGGCAGCAGTATGAGCGCATCGCGGCGTCCGGTGCCGCAGGTTGGTGGGGCGATCTGGGCGAGCCCGAGCTGCATCCCCATGATGCCATTCACACCCTTGACGGAGCCGGGCGCGGCGTGAGTGCCACCGCCGACGAGGTGCACAATGCCTTCGGTCATGAGTGGGCTCGTTTGCTGGATGAGGGACTGCGCGATCTGCAGCCGGACAAACGCCCCATGATCATGATGCGCTCGGGCTTTGTCGGCTCTCAGCGCTTTGGCATGATCCCCTGGTCCGGTGATGTCTCCCGCAGCTGGGGTGGCCTGAAGCCCCAGGTGGAGCTGAGCCTGCAGATGGGGGTACTGGGCCTGGCCTACATGCACTCGGATCTGGGCGGTTTCGCCGGCGGCGAGCAGTTTGATCCCGAGCTGTACAGCCGTTGGTTGCAATATGGCGTGTTCCAGCCGGTCTACCGGCCCCACGCCCAGGAGGATATCGCGCCTGAGCCCGTGTTCCACGACGCCGAGACGGTGCGCCGGGCCAGGGAGGCCATTCGGCTGCGCTATCAGCTGATGCCCTATCTCTACACCTTGGCTTTCGACAACAGCACCACAGGCATGCCCTTGATGCGCCCCCTGGTGTTCGAGGATCCGGCTCTGTTTGAGGTGAAGCACAGTTACTTGTGGGGAGATGCCTTCGTGGTATCGCCGGTGATGGAGGCGGGTGTCACGGCGGTGCAGGTGCCGTTGCCCGATGGCGTCTGGTTCGACTTCTTCACCGGGACCCGTTATCAGGGCGGTCAGAGCGTGTCGGTGCCGGTCACCCTGGACACCATTCCCGTACTGGTGCGGGCCGGGGCAGTGGTGCCCATGGTTGCACCGGTGGCGACCCATCAATACGCCAGCGACCAGCTTGAGCTGCATTACTACCATGATCCCAGCGTCACCCGCGGGGGCGGTCGCATGTATGAGGATGACGGGAGCAGCCCAGATAGCCTGGCTCAGGAGGCCTACCAGCTGATGGCGTTTGATGTGGAGGCGTGGAAGCATGGCTTGACGCTCCACCTCTCCACCCAGGGCAAGGGCTACTCAGGGGCACCGGAAGTCCGGCAGATCCGCCTTAAGCTGCATCACCTAGCGCAAGTGCCTGAGAGGGTCACGGCTCAGGGACAGCCTTTGGCGTGGCAGTCGGTGGATGATGGCATCGAGCTGCAGTTTGATTGGGATGGTAAGGCGATGCCGATCGAGGTGCATTGGTAGGGGCGTCGGCTTGAGCCGAAGGAGGGCCGGATCCCGTTGGGGATCCGGCCTTTGAGGAGATCGGTCAGGCCCAATGGATGGGGCTGGCCTGCGCCGTTTGCTTGGCGTGAGTTTTTACTCTGACCCCAAATTGGGGGTTAGAAGGTGAAGGTGGCGCCGATGGTGTACATCCAGGTGTCGTCCAGGATGTCGAGGTACTCGATCTCGCCGCGGAGGGCGATGCTGCCCAGTTCAAACTCCAGGCCGAGTCCTGCTGCCAGTTCGAAGCCGTCATCACTCTCTTTAAAGTCTCCGTATGTGGCATCTGCGTCCCAGTATATTCCGCCGACCTTACCAAAGGCGCGAAGGGGGCCGATGGGGAGCCCGACGACGGCGAACGCATCCAGTGCATAGGGGTCGATCTTTAACCCCCTGTCATTGGGTGAACCCAGATCCCGGTACCCCCCTTCGACGGCCACAATCGGGTTGAACTGGTAGCCGGCAAAGATCTTCCAGGCGAAGTCGCTTTCATCGAAGTTGAAGTGTCCCAGATCCGGGTCCGAGCCCTTCTGCTCAATGCTGGCTGAGCCGACGGCGGCGCCAAGATAGAGGCCCTGATCTTTTGCCATGGCGGTACCGGTGCCAGCCATCAGGATCAGGCCTAGCGCTAACGAGTAACGTGAATTCATCATCATACTCCTTTAGAGATGTTATCCGGGCTCGGCTACTTTTCCCTCAACCCTGCGGATGACTGGCTCGAGACGCACCCGGGCCCGACGGTTCGCCGCCGGACCTATAGAGGCTAGTTCACTAAAGAGGATTTGCTACTCGAGTGTGCCGTCACAGTTAAGGGGCAGGCGCTCTCCCCCTTAAAGCTGAACATTGTTATGGATTTGGGCCCTTTCCCCCCTTGCCCTTATGGTGGGCTTGGCGGAATGCCTGGTACTTCTCATACTGCTCTTGGCTGAGCAGGGCCTTCATCTCGGCCTGATGCTGCGCCTGAGCGGCTTTCATTCTGGCCTGCTTCTCCTCGCGTGGGGCGTCGCTTTCCCGGATCGCTTGGCGTTCGGCGCGAAAGCTTAGGTGCAGTTGCTCAAATCGACTCTCTTGATCATCGTTTAATGCCAGGTGTTCAACCAGTTGCTGGTGCATCGGCTGAGGGTTGCCTGTGCCCCCCTGGCCTTTGCCCTGATGGTGTCCGGCCTGTGCATTCAGGCTAATGAACAAAGCAATTGCGAGGAATAGTGTGCGTTTCATAGCGGATCTTCCTGATGTTGTGATACAACGCTGCTTGGTCATTCTGTCTTTGTGATCCCCGAGCGTTGACGGTGGCATGAATACGTATGCAGCGGCTTGTTGCGATCAGCGCAAACTGACTAACATCGAGCCAATGCTTATCGCCACCAGGATCTGATCCTGGGAGCGACAGGGATAAAGATGGCAGAGTTCCCACAATTTGAGCGAATAAAGTCGCCGCAGTCTGCCAGCAATAAGGAACAACAATTAGAGGAATGGATGGTGACCGATAAACCCCGCTTAAGTTTTTGGCAGATCTGGAATATGTGCTTTGGCTTCCTGGGGATCCAGTTTGCCTTTGCGCTGCAAAATGCCAACGTCAGCCGGATCTTCCAGACTCTCGGCGCTGATATGGATCTGATCCCCATCTTGTGGATCGCAGGGCCGGTAACCGGCCTGATTGTCCAGCCCATTGTCGGCCACTTCAGTGACAAGACCTGGACCCGCCTGGGACGTCGTCGTCCCTATTTTCTCTACGGCGCACTGGTAACCAGTGCAGCGCTGATCGCCATGCCCAACTCACCGGCCCTGTGGTTTGCCGCTGCGATGCTTTGGATCATGGATGGCGCCATCAATGTGTCGATGCAGCCGTTCCGTGCCCTGGTGGGGGACAACCTGCCCAAGGCGCAACAGCCCACCGGGTTTGCGGTGCAAAGTTTCTTTATCGGGGTGGGCGCTGTGGTGGCCTCCATGCTGCCCTGGATCCTGGCCCAGTATGGGGTCAGTAACGAGGCTGCGCCGGGGGAAATTCCGGATACGGTGCGTTACGCCTTCTACTTTGGTGCCGGGGTGCTGTTTCTGGCCGTGGCTTGGACCGTGCTGCGCACCCGGGAATACACCCCGGAGCAGCTGGCGCGTTTTGAGCAGGCGCAGCAGGAGACGCGAGCGCCTATTGAGGAACGCCCAGCCGAGCTTTGGCTCAAAGGGGCGCTGCTCTGGTTGCTGCCGGCCCTGATCGGTACCCTCTTTATCTGGCTGTTTGAACTGGATAGTCAGCTTTATATCCTCAGTATCTCCTTGATCGTGTTTGCCCTGCTGCAGCTCTACGTGGGACAACGGCGTAAGGCGGGTAAGAGCCATAATGGCACCGATGTGGTGATGGCGGATCTGTACGCCATGCCGGATCAGATGAAGCGTCTGGCCCTGGTGCAGTTCTTCTCCTGGTTTGCCCTGTTTGCCATGTGGATCTACACCACGGCCGCCGTGACCTCGGTGCATTTCGGCACCATGGACACAGGGTCGGCCGCCTATAACGAAGGGGCCAACTGGGTGGGGATGCTGTTTGCCGGTTACAACGGTTTCTCGGCCCTGGCGGCGTTGATCATTCCACTGATGGTGGCACGGATCGGGATCCGCTTCAGCCACTCGGTGAATCTGCTACTGGGCGCCGCGGGCCTGGCCTCGATGATGGTGATCCGGGACCCGCTCTGGTTGATGGTCTCCATGGTGGGCATTGGCTTCGCCTGGGCGTCCATCCTGTCTCTGCCCTATGCCCTGCTGGCCGGTTGCCTGCCCGCCAATAAGATGGGGGTGTTTATGGGGATCTTTAACCTGTTCCTGGTGATCCCCCAGCTGTTGGCCGCCAGCGTGCTGGGCATGCTGTTGCGGGTGGGGTTCAATAATGAACCTATCTACGCCCTGCTGATCGGTGCCATCAGCTTTGCCCTGGCTTCGCTTTCTATGCTGGCCGTGAAGAAGCCCCAAGCCCTGCCGACCGCGCAGACCGCCTGATAGTTACGGGGCGGCGACTGCCGCCCCGCCATACGGAGATCCACCATGCAGAATAAAATCGCCCTGGCGCTGATGGCGCTTTATGGCTTGGGGGGCTGTGCCCCCAGCTCGTCCGGCTTGCCCGATTCCTCCGATGATCTGCCCCGCTACCTGGGCACGGAACATCCCTTTGCCGCAGAGGCGGTCTACTTTGTGCTGACCGACCGGTTTGTTGACGGCGATCCTGGCAATAACTTTGAACAGGACAGTGGCTGGGATATTCCCCTTGAGTGGGACAATGGCGACCGGGCCAACGTGGGCTTTCAAGGCGGGGACTGGCAGGGGCTGCTGAACAACGCCGATTACCTGCGGGAGATGGGGTTCACCTCGGTGTGGCTTACGCCCATTGTGGAGAACCCGGCTGAAGCCTTCAGTGGGGGCTTGCCCATCAGCCAAACCGGGATGGGAACGGATCTGGGTAAGTCGGCCTATCACGGCTATTGGGGCGTGAACTTTTATAAAGAGGACAAGCACTGGGGTTCGGATGAGCTGAGCTTTAAAGCCTTTACCGCGGCAATGCAGCAGCAGGGAATGGGCACGGTACTGGATGTGGTGCTCAACCATGGTTCCCCGGCCTATACCATGCCTGAGCCTCAGCCACCTTTTGGTCAGCTGTTTGATGCCGATGGCAAGCTGGTGGCCGATCACCAGAATCTGCCGCCCGAGGCGCTGGATCCGGATCCCAACTCGCCCACCTATAACCCGCTGCACGCCTTTTTCCACACCGAGCGGGATCTGGCTCAGTTGGCGGACATGGATCCCAGCAAACCCGAGGTGATGGACTACTTTGTCGGCGCCTACCTTCAGTGGATCGAGCAGGGGGCGACGGCACTTCGGATCGATACGGTACGTCACGTCGATAAGGCTTCCTGGGCGATCTTTACGCAGCGGATCCGTGAGCAGCATCCGGGGATCTTTATGTTTGGCGAGGTCTACGATTATTCCGCCGAGGGGATCGCCCCCTACACCTATCCGGAAAACGGTGGCATGAGTGTGCTGGACTTCCCCATGAAGAAGGCACTGACCGAGGTGTTTGAACAGGGGCAGGGGTTCGATACCCTGCTGCCGGCCCTGCACCTGGAGCAGGGGGCTTACGCCAACCCCTATGAGCTGACCACCTTCTATGACAATCATGATATGGCCCGGCTCAATGCCACAGATGAAGGCTTTATCGATGCCCATAACTGGCTGTTTACCGCCCGCGGGATCCCGGTGATCTATTACGGTTCGGAGATGGGCTTTATGCGGGGCAAGGCTGAGCACAGTGGTAACCGTAACTACTTCGGCCAGGAGCGGGTCGAGCAGGCCCGTGAGCACCCCATCCGCCAGGCCCTGAGCCGCATCGGCCAGGTGCGCCAGCAAACGCCGGCGTTGCAGCGCGGTTTGCAGTTGAACCTGGCATTTTCGGCGGACACCGCGGCATTCTACCGAGTGGTACAGGATGATGAGCTGGCCCAGACCGCGCTGGTGCTGCTGAACAAGGGCGATGAGGCGGCGGAGTTTGTCGTCGATCAGTTTGTTCAACCGGGTGAGTGGTACGAAGCCCTCTCTGGCCAGCCATTGACGGTTGGCGAGGAAGGATCCCTGGCGACCCAGGTTCCGGCGCACGGCGTAAAGGTATTCGTGCGAAATGGGGCGATCGAGGGGGCGGCTCTTAACGCCGAACTGGCACGTCTGATGGCCAAGCGCGCTGGAGTTCGACCCTATTGAGTACTTCGGCTAATGAGTGACAGGGCGCCCCGAGGGGCGCCCTGTTTGTTTGGGGCTCTTTTTGTCTGGGGGCTGTACTGGTGTCCTGCACAAAGCCCTGTATGCTTCTCTCCCGTTGCCATCTTCTCCTGATGTCCCGCGGGTATCACCGCCCCGCAGCCCTCCTCTTGGACTTATTCTCCCGGATCGACGATTGGCTATAAAGTTTCTGCTCGGCTGGCCGATATTTGCAGATAATGGCGTTCCCTGTATTCGCCCATCCATTAAGGGAAGTTGGGAAAACCTAAGGGCGTGTGCATTGGCACACGGAATTAGCTACCCACTTTGATTGAGGAGAACTGACGATGGCTGCAGATATTTCGTCAATTCCTGGTACGGCTCTTGCTTCAAAAACCACGTTGAATCATCAGGGGCAGGCCAGCGTGGCGGCCACCAGTGGCAGTAAAACCGCTCAGGCGGCCCCCCCCGGTGCGATCCAGGCGGCAGACAATGCTCGTGGTGGCAAGGAAGCCGTGCTGGATAATGAGCGCCTGGTGCAGATCGCCGAGGAGCTGGAGCAGTTCGTCAGCGGTGGCGAACGGGCACTCTCCTTCCATGTGGACGATGCCACCGGCCGAGATGTGGTGGTGGTGAAGGATCGCAAGAATGATGAGGTGATCCGGCAGATCCCTGCCGAAGAGGTGTTGGAACTTGCCGCTCGTCTGTCGGATCTGACCGGAATTTTGATCGAAACCCAGGTGTGACCCACCTAAGGAAACAGTTATGGGCCTGACGGCTGCCGGCATTGGCTCCGGCTTGGACATTAATGGCATTGTTTCGGCGTTGCGAGATGCCAGCTACGCCCCCCGTTTTGCCACGCTGGACGTGCGGGAATCCAAGATCCAAACGGAGATCTCCGCCATCGGTGCCCTGAAGTCGGCCATGAGCGATTTCCAGGAGGCGGTGGAGGAGCTTAAGGATCCCGCGACCTTCGATCAGCGCAGCGTCAAAACAAGCAATAAAGATTATCTCAGTGCCTCGGTGGAAAGCGAGGCGGTGCCGGGCACCTACAATGTCCAGGTTCAGCAGCTGGCGGAGAGCCATAAGGTTGCCAGTAATATTGTGGCTGGCGTGGATGCGGAAACGGCGATCGGGCCCGGCACCCTGAGCCTCCAGGTGGGCAGTGGCGATCCTCTTGAGATCACCGTCGATGCGGACGATACCTTGGCGACCCTGGCCGCCAAGATCAATGCCGATGAGGACAATCCCGGGATCAGCGCCACGGTTGTCAGTGGCAAGGATGGCCCTCAGTTGCTGTTCAGTTCCGATGAGACCGGCAAGGCCAATGATCTGACCATCTCCACCGTCGCCGACGGCAGCAATCTGGATAAGCTGTTCAACGGCATGACGGATGTGGTTTCCTCTCAGGACGCCATCTTGCATGTCGACGGCATCGAGATCCACTCTGCCAGCAACAGCGTTTCCGATGCCATTCCCGGTCTGACCCTGACGTTGACCGAAGCGGATCCCTTCGATGCCGGGGCCGGGGACTCCATTGCCGATATCAAGACCACCCGGGTCACGGTGGAGCGGGATGTCGGGGCGGCCAAGGATTCGGTGGAGGCCTTTGTCGAGGCCTATAACGCCCTGCAGGAAACCCTGGATCAGCTCTCCAGCTACGATGCCGAAACGGAAGTGGCTGGCCCGCTGCAGGGTGACTCCATGCCGCGCTCCATCGAGGCTCAGCTGCGCAATGCCTTGGGCGGCGCCTACGATCTGGGTAACGGCACCAGCAGCACCCTGTCGCAATTCGGGGTAGCGGTGGATCGCTACGGCAAGCTGGAGGTGGACGAGGACAAGCTGACCGAGGCGATCGAGGCGGACATGAGCGGCCTGGCGGCGCTGTTCGCCGCCGAAGAGACCGGCATGGCTCATGTCATGTTCAACGTGTCGGATGTTTATGTGCAAACCGGCGGCTTGTTGCAAAGCCGGGACGACAGCCTGCAGAGTCAGCAGCGTAATTTGGACAAGGAGCGGGAGACCCTGCAGCGCAGTATGGCTGCCTACGAGGCGCGCCTGTTCAAACAGTACAACGCCATGGATCTGGTGGTGGCCCAGCTCAATGCCCAGGGGGCCTATGTCTCCTCCCAGTTGAATAACCTTCCGGGCCTGATTAAGCCGAGTCGATGACCATGTTACAGGATAACGAAGCACTGGCCCGACAGTTGGAACAACACAGCCAGACCATTGGAGAGCAGTTGCAGCAGCTGGAGCAACTCCGTGCCGATGAGGATGACGAGCGTGATGAACTGCTGGCGGCACTGCTTGAGGCGATCGCCTTGCGCAAGGCGTGTCTGGTGGATCTGATGGACACTCCCTATGGCCAGGATCAGCGCTGGCTGGAGTTTCAGCTGACCCTGACCCAGGCCCTGGCGAAGCGGGCTCATGAACAGCTGAGCAAACAACAACAGCGCCTGGGCGGTTACCGCCGAGGACGCAAGCAAGTCAGTCAATATCAACAAATAGAATCAGGAAGTCGGTAGATGAGAGGCTCACTCAAAGCGTACAACAAGGTCAACATCGCCAGTCAGGCGGCGGAAGCGAGCCCACATCGAGTGGTGCAGATGTTGCTGGCGGGCAGCATGGAGAAATTGCTGCGGGCAAACCTGGCCATCGAGCAGGGAAAAATCGCGCAAAAGGGCGAGTTGATTGGCCGCACCATAGAGATCGTGGCCCATCTGCAGGCGGCCCTGGATTTTGAGCAGGGCGGAGAGATCGCGCAGAACCTGTCGGCCATGTACGACTACATGGTGCGTCGCCTTGGGGATGCGAACCGGGACAACGACCGCGCCGCGTTGTTGGAAGTCGTCGATCTGCTCAAGACCATCAAAGAGGGCTGGGACGCCATTCCCGTTGAGCAGCACCAGATCCCCGCCGCAGGCTAAGCCCATCGGCCGGCGTTTTACTTCGATGCCGGCCTCTTCCTAAAGAAACGCCGAATTTGAGTCGCTTAACACGGGTCGCGACTGATTTTTGGCGTTTGTCTATAAAAGCATCAGCAAACAGACTGCCTGTTGCGCCAAATCTGCCGCTCGTTACAATGAGCGTACGTCATCGTTCGATTTTGGCGTGGAAGTATCGCCTTATGCGAATAAGAATTAAGAGAATAATCCCTTCGGGCGATATCGCCGTACCCTGGTAAGCGACCCCATGCAGACAGAACAACGCATTTTGCTCGTCGATAATGACTTGCCCCGTCAGGAGAAGCTGGAGTTTCTTCTGGATTTTTTGGGCGAGCAGGTCGAGTCGATCCCCCTCTCAGAGCTGGCCCCTAGGCTTAGTCAGCATAGGTATCGTGCTGTACTGATGAGTGCGGGGCTTTTGAATGACGAAGCCACACCCCTGCTGTCACGCTTTGAGCGACAGCCAATGTTGGGGGTGGGGCCATCTACCGTGGAGGCCCCGAACCTGGTTGGTCAGTTGGTGGAGCCCTTCTCTTATGGCCAGGTTACTGAGCTGCTGCACTATTGTCAGGTGTATCAGCGGGTGCGTCATGAAATTGCGCCGACCAGCCCAAATCAAACCAAGCTGTTTCGCTCCCTGGTGGGGCGCAGCGAAAGCATCGCCCAGGTGCGCCACCTGATCAGCCAAGTGGCCGGGACCGACGCCAGCGTTCTGGTGACCGGCGAGTCCGGTACCGGCAAAGAGGTGGTGGCCCGCAATATCCATTACCTCTCCAGCCAGCGTGATGGCCCCTTTATCCCGGTCAACTGTGGGGCGATCCCCCCCGAGTTGCTGGAGAGTGAACTCTTTGGTCATGAAAAGGGCGCCTTTACCGGTGCCATTGCCACCCGTAAGGGGCGCTTTGAACTGGCCGAAGGGGGTACCCTGTTTCTCGATGAGATCGGTGATATGCCTGCCCATATGCAGGTCAAGATCCTGCGGGTCCTGCAGGAGCGCAGTTTTGAGCGGGTGGGGGGCAGTAAGGCGATCCGTGCCAATGTGCGGATCGTGGCAGCGACCCACCGCAACTTGGAGCGGATGATCGAAGAGGGGGAGTTCCGTGAGGATCTCTTCTATCGCCTGAATGTGTTTCCTATCGAAATGCCGGCCCTGCGTGAGCGTACCGCGGATATCCCGCTGCTGCTCAACGAACTGGTCAGCCGAATCGAAGGGGAGGGTAAAGGCTTGGTGCGCTTTACTCGACGCGCCATCGACTCTCTGGTCGCACATCCCTGGTCCGGTAACGTCCGTGAGCTCTCCAATCTGGTCGAGCGCATGGTGATCCTCTGCCCCGGGGGCATGGTGGATGTCAACGATCTGCCCTTGAAGTACCGTCATGTGGATGTGCCTGAGTTCACCGTTGAATATCCAGAGGAAGATCAGGAAAGGGATGTACTGGCTGCCCTGTTTAATGGTGAGGAGCCGGTTGAGATCCCGGAGCAGCGTTTTGCCAATGAACTGCCTGAGGATGGCGTCAACCTTAAAGACATGCTGGCGGAGCTGGAGGTCGATATGATCCGCCAGGCGCTGGAGCAGGGACAGAATGTGGTGGCTCGTGCCGCCGAGCTGCTGGGCATGCGTCGTACCACCCTGGTGGAAAAGATGCGTAAATACGGCATGTCGAAAGAGGGCTAAAGGACCTTTAGTTTAAATGATTCGGACTCTCAGAGCCTTACAGGCTCTGGTATACTTCCTGCATAAAATTGCCAATCTGGCTAAAAAGAACAGTTTTTTGACAGGAAGTGACTATGTCCGAGGGTGTGGCTATCGATGCCCCCAACTCTCCCTCTGAGCAGCAGGCCAGCAGTCGGCTGCACCATCTAATGCAGATCCTGCCAGCCGGGGTGCTGGTTTTGGATGAAGCCGGCACCGTGGTGGAAGCGAATCCCACGGCCCTGGAGCTTTTGGGCCCTCCGCTGGAGCAGCAAAAATGGCGCCAGGTGATCGCCCGCGCCTTTGCTCCCCAGGCCGATGACGGCCATGAGATCTCCCTGAAAAATGGCCGCCGGGTCCGCCTCGCCACCCGGTCCTTGGATCCGGAGCCCGGCCAGTTGGTGATGCTGACGGATCTGACGGAAACCCGACAACTGCAGCGCAACCTGTCCCACCTCGAACGCCTCTCCGCCCTGGGCCGTATGGCCGCCTCCCTGGCTCACCAGGTCCGTACCCCCCTCTCTGCCGCCCTGCTTTATGCCGCCAACCTGGGTAACCGTCAGTTGGATGACACGGGACGGGAGCGTTTTCAACAGAAGCTGATGGCTCGCCTGGGTGAGTTGGAGCAGCGGATCAACGATCTTCTGCTTTTCGCCCGAGGAGGTAACCAGCAGCAGTTGGCCCCCGTGGCCATCGAGACCTTGTGTGCCGATCTGGAAGCCAGTTGTGAGGCCATGTTGAGCCAGCGCGGCGTTCGATTGCTGCCGCCGCCGGATCTCGGTGGCCGGATCAAGGCCAATGCCGACACCCTGTGCAGCGCCATGCAAAACCTGGTGGCCAATGCCCTGGATGCCGGCGCCACGGCACTGCAGCTTCAGATCGAACACCAGGGTGGCTTCACCCTGATCAAACTTTTAGATAATGGCAGTGGCATGACGCCGGAGCAGCAGATCAAGGCGATGAGCCCTTTCTACACCACCAAGACCAATGGGACCGGCTTGGGGCTGGCGGTGGTTCAGTCCGTCTGCCGCGCCCATGGCGGTCGACTGGAGCTGAGCTCGGTGGCAGGAAAAGGGAGCTGCTTTACCCTGGTGATCCCTCAATGGAATGAAGGAGACGCGTCATGAATAAGGCCCATATTCTGGTGGTCGAGGACGATCTCGGCTTACGTGAAGCCCTGGTAGACACCCTCTTGCTGGCGGGATACCTGGTGATGGAAGCGGGAAATGGGGAGGAGGCCCTGCTGCAGTTGAAGAAGCAGCCGGCGGATCTGGTGATCTCCGATGTGCAGATGGCCGGTATGGATGGCATGACCCTGCTCAAAACGATCCGGGCCCGGGACAGCCAACTGCCCGTGCTGCTGATGACCGCCTACGGCCGGATCGATGCCGCAGTGGAAGCGATGCGCTTCGGTGCCAATGACTACCTGGCCAAGCCCTTTGCCCCCCAGGTGTTGCTCGACCAGATCAGCCGTTACCTGCAGTGCACGCCTTCAAAGGTACCAGGCCCTGTGGTGGGGGATCCCCGCAGTCAGCAGTTGCTGGATCTGGCCCGGCGAGTGGCCGGTGCCGATGCATCCGTCATGGTGCTTGGCCCCAGCGGCTCAGGCAAGGAGGTCCTGGCCCGCTATATCCACGATCAGTCGCCCCGGGCCGATAAGCCCTTTGTCGCGCTCAACTGTGCGGCCATCCCCGACAATATGCTCGAGGCGACGCTGTTTGGCTATGAAAAAGGTGCCTTTACCGGCGCGGTCCAGGCCTGTCCCGGTAAGTTTGAGCAGGCCCAGGGGGGAACCATACTGCTCGACGAGATCACCGAGATGGATCTGAATTTGCAGGCCAAGTTGCTGCGTGTCCTGCAGGAGCGTGAGGTGGAACGCCTTGGCAGCCGCAAGACGGTCAAACTCGATGTCCGGGTGCTGGCGACCTCTAACCGGGATCTGAGCCAAGCCGTGGCCGACGGCCAATTTCGTGAAGATCTCTTCTATCGCCTGAACGTCTTTCCCCTGAGTTGGCCCGCCCTGGCCCAGCGCCCCGGAGATATTTTGCCCCTGGCCCGGCACCTGTTGGCCCACCACGCGACGCGTTGTGGTCGAACCGTGCCCCAGCTCCAGTCCTGCGCCGAACACAGCCTGCTGCAACATGCTTGGCCGGGCAATGTTCGGGAGCTCGACAATGTGATCCAGCGGGCGCTGATCTTGTGCCAAGGCGAAAGAATGACCCAGGCGGATCTCTTCCTCGATGGCATGATGATGCCGCACAGCCCGTCCCCGGTTCAGACTGACGGGGACCCGGTGAGACTTACCGAGCATAACGGCTTAGGCAGTGAGTTGAAAAATAAAGAATTTCAGATCATTCTGGATACTTTGCAACTGTGTGGCGGGAGCCGCAAGGCGGTGGCGGAGCAGTTGGGCCTCAGTCCCCGTACCCTGAGGTACAAGCTTGCCAAGATGCGGGACGCGGGCATTGAGTTGCCCGCCTGAGCGGATTGAACAAGTCTTTGGCTGCATTGGCAAAGCACTTGCATTAGAATGCGTTGCACGCGCAAGCGTCAATTAATCATCGGAAGAAAGAGTGAACACAATGGAAATCACACAGGGTACTCTCCTGACGGAGATGCAAGTGATGGCGGCCGACGCAGGAGCCTCCAGGGACAACCTGGTGCCAACCGTTGGCAACAGCGATTTCGGCGATTTTTTGTCCGATGCCATTGGCCACGTCAATGGTCTTCAGCTCAACGCCAGTGAGTTGGCGACCCGTGTCGAGCTGGGTGACACCCGGGTCAGCCTGGGCGATGCGATGATCGCCAAGGAGAAGGCCGGTGTGGCCTTCGAAGCGACGGTCCAGGTGCGTAATAAGCTGGTCGATGCTTACAAAGAAATTATGAATATGCCGGTGTAACCGGCTTAAGGTGCTGTGGTGGCTGGGGCGAACGCGTCAACAGATCTGATGGTGCAAGACAAAGCAGCACAACTGCCGTCGGCCGATGTGGCCGGCGGTGACAAGATCGAAGAACATAAATCCAATCCTTTATCCAGCTTGGGCAGTGTCGACGTACTGCGCCAGATCTCGCTGATCCTGGCGCTGGCGATCTCATTGGCCCTGGCGGTGTTTGTGATGATCTGGGCCCAGGAGCCCAGCTATCGTCCCCTTGGGACGATGGAAACCGATGAGCTGATAGAAACCCTGGATTTCTTCGATCAGAGTAAGATCAAGTATCGGTTGGAGGGGAATGTCCTGTCGGTACCTGAAGACCAATTTGCCGATATTCGCCTGCGGCTGACCCGGGCAGGATTGGGTGGTGCCCGTGCGCCTCAGGACTTCCTCAACCAGGACAGTGGCTTTGGCGTTAGCCAGCGTATGGAACAGGCCCGTCTTAAGCACAGTCAGGAGCAGAACCTGGCTCAGGCGGTCAGCGAGCTGCGCAGTGTCAGCCGGGCTCGCGTGATCCTGGCCTTGCCGCAACAAAATGTGTTTGCCCGTCAGCAGCAGGAGCCCTCGGCCACCGTGGTGGTGACCCTGGGCCGAGGCACCGAACTGAAACAGTCGGAAGTGGATGCCGTGGTGGACATCGTCGCTTCGGCGGTACACGGCCTGCGCCCCAACAAGGTGACGGTGACGGATCAGCATGGTCGCCTGCTGCATTCCGGTAGCCAGGACGGGGCTTCGGCCCAGACGCGGCGCGAACTGGAGGTGCGTACCAAGCAGGAACAGCTGGTGCTGCGTAAGGTTGATGCCATCCTGATCCCGGTTTTGGGCTTGGGCAAGTACACGGCCCAGGTGGCGGTGGATATGGACTTTTCTGCCCGGGAAGAGACATCACGACGGTTTAACCCGGATGCGTCGATCCGCAGTGAGATGCTGGTGGAGGACAGCCAGCTGGGCAACGGCCCTGTGGGGATCCCCGGGGCTTTGACCAACCAGCCGCCCATGGACTCGGAGATCCCGCAAGAGGTGGGGGAGGGCGCCAGTGAGCGTAACCGCTCCGGACGCAACCGCAGTGAATCGACCCGGAATTTTGAACTCGACAGCACCGTCAGTCATACCCGCTCTCAGGTGGGCGTGATAGAGCGGATCAGCCTCTCCGTGGCGGTGGATCATAAACCTATGGTAATGGCCGATGGCACCAGCGAGATGCAGCCCCTCAGTGAGGCCGAACTGGCCAACATTCAGCGCCTGCTGCAGGGCAGCGTGGGGTTCAATGCGCAGCGGGGCGATATGCTGGAGGTGGTTTCCGTGCCCTTTGCTCCGGATCTGGCCCTGGCGCCCATGGATCTGCCGCTTTACGAGCAGCCCTGGTTCTGGCGTGTGCTGAAGCTGGTGCTTGGGGGTGTGCTGATCATCGTGCTGATCGTCTTTGTGGTGCGCCCCATGCTTAAGCGTCTGCTCTATCCGGAGCAGGCCAAGGCTGAGGATGAGCTTAACAAGGCGAAATTCCACAATGAGCTGGCAGAGCTGGAAGATCAGTATTCGGCGGATACCCTGGGCCTGCTGAGTCAGGACAGTGGTGATTACGGCTATGCCGAGGATGGCTCCATTTTGTTGCCGGATCTGCGTAAAGACGACGACATGCTCAGGGCGATCCGCGCCCTGGTGGCCAACGAGCCGGAACTGTCGACCCAAGTAATTAAGAGTTGGTTGGAAGAAGATGCCTGATCCCCAAAACACGGCGGTGGCTAAGTCCGATGTGGCCTTTGATCCCGGTAACCTCAGTGGGGTGGAGAAGACGGCGATCCTGCTGCTGTCACTCAGTGAGTCCGATGCGGCGCAGGTGCTGAAGAATCTCGAACCGAAACAGGTTCAGAAGGTGGGCATGGTGATGGCGGGGATGCAGAACTTCGCCCAGGAGAAAGTCTCGGCCGTCCACCGCTTGTTTCTGGAACATATCCAGCGCTTCTCCTCCATTGGCCTCAATAGTCAGGACTTTGTCCGTAAGGCCCTGACCCATGCCCTGGGTGAGGACAAGGCGGGCAACCTGATCGATCAGATCGTCATGGGACATGGCTCTACCGGCCTGGATGCCTTGAAGTGGATGGATGCCCGCCAGGTGGCCAACATCATTCAGGGGGAACACCCTCAGATCCAGACCATTGTGCTCTCCTACCTGGAGCCGGATCAGTCGGCCCTGATCCTCAGTCAGTTTAGCGAGCGGGTTCGGTTGGATCTGATGTTGCGGATCGCCAACCTCGAAGAGGTGCAACCGGCGGCCCTGCAGGAGCTCAATGACATCATGGAGAAGCAGTTTGTCGGCCAGGCCGGCGCACAGGCGGCCAAGATGGGCGGCCTGAAGGCGGCAGCCAATATCATGAACTACATGGATACCGGCTCGGAAAGTATGCTGATGGAGCAGATCCGCGAGACCGACGAGGAGTTGGGCCAGCAGATCCAGGATCTGATGTTCGTGTTCGAGAACCTGATGGATATCGACGATCGGGGCATTCAGAACATCCTAAGGGAGGTTCAGCAGGATATCTTGATCCGTGCGCTCAAGGGCGCCGACGACACCCTGCGTGGCAAGATCCTCGGCAACATGTCCAAGCGTCAGGCCGAGATCGTCAAAGACGATCTGGCGGCCATGGGACCGATCCGGATCTCCGAGGTGGAAGCGGCGCAGAAAGAGATCCTGGCCATCGCCCGACGACTGGCCGATGCCGGCGAGATCATGCTTGCCGGTGGCAGCGGCGACGAGTACCTCTAAGCCATGGGCAATGCAGCGGATCTAAGCCGAGCACAGATGGCCAAACTGGCGGATTGGCCCGACTTTGGTGCCCCGGTTGAACCCGAACCGGCGCTGAATCTGGCACGATCCGAACCCAGTAGCGAGCCCGAGCACGACGAGTTGCCGGCTCCGCCGACCCTGGAGGAGATCGAGGCGATCCAGCAGGAGGCGTGGCAGGAAGGGTATGAAGCTGGCCAAACCCAGGGCATGGAGAAAGGCCTGCAGGAGGGGCGGCTCAAGGGGGCCGAACAAGGTCTGCAGGAGGGGCTGGAGCAGGGCCGGAGTCAGGGACTGGAAGCCGGCGAGCAGGAGATCCAGCATCGCCTGCACCGCCTTGATACCCTGCTTAATGAACTCAACACCCCCCTTGCAGCGGTGGACGAGCAGGTTGAGCGGGAACTGGTGACTCTGGCGATGCGCCTGGCTCAGGCTGTGGTGCAGGTGGAGTTGAAGAGTTCACCCGATGCGGTGCTGGAAGCCTTGCGTCTCGGGATCGAGGCGCTGCCCAGCCAGCGTCAAAGTGTCACTCTGGCATTGAGTGAAGCGGATCTGGGGTTGGTCAACGAGGTATTTGGCGAGGAGCAGTTGGCCAAGCGAGACTGGCAGTTGCAGTTGGAGCCTGGCCTCAAGCCGGGTTCGCTCAGGATCCAGACCGAGCGCAGCCAGGTACCCATGCTGGAGGATGAACGGCTGCGTAAGGTGCTGGAGCATTTTGCTTCGACCCCCAGGGCCCCGGTGGCGGAGCCCGATTACCCGAATCCTGAACCCGTTGCCGATCCTCTGGTTGAGGCAAGCCAGGCCGAATCCAAGTCGACCTCAGAGCGGCCCTTGGAGGCGGAGCAAGCCGAACCGCCGGCCGAAGGCGAAGATAACTCATGAAGGCACTGCGCAGCGAGCGGTTGCGACAAAGGATCGGTGCCTGGCAGCAGCAGGTCGTCCCGGTCGCTGCCGTCGCTTCGGGCCAACTGGTCCGGGTGGTTGGGCTGACGCTGGAGGCGGTGGGTTGCCGTGCCCCGGTAGGCTCCCTGTGCCAGATTGAAACCGAAGCCGGCTCGCTTAATGCCGAGGTGGTGGGGTTTGACGATCAGATCCTCTACCTGATGCCGGTGGACGAGCTCAAGGGGGTCCTGCCCGGGGCCCGGGTTACCCCCCTGGGCCAGCGCCAAGGCCTGGCGGTCGGCCCTGAGCTGCTCGGTCGTGTGCTCGACGGCAGCGGTGAGCCCCTCGATGGCCTCGGCCCGCTACAGGTACGCAACCGCATCAGCCATCATGCCCCCCTGCTCAATCCCATGGCCCGTCGTCCGGTGGAATACCCCATCGATGTCGGGGTGCGGGCGATCAACAGCATGCTGACCGTCGGCATCGGCCAGCGCATGGGCCTGTTTGCCGGTTCCGGTGTGGGCAAGTCCGTGTTGCTTGGGATGATGACCCGAGGCACGAATGCCGATGTGATCGTGGTGGGCCTGGTCGGCGAGCGGGGCCGGGAAGTGAAAGAGTTTATCGAGGCGATCCTCGGGCCCGAAGGGCGGGCACGCTCCGTGGTGATCGCTGCCCCGGCCGATACCAGCCCGCTGATGCGCCTGCGGGCCTGTGAAACGGCGACCCGGGTCGCCGAGTATTTTCGTGATGCCGGTAAAAATGTCTTGCTGTTGATGGACTCCCTGACCCGCTACGCCCAGGCCCAGCGGGAGATCGCCCTGGCCATCGGTGAGCCGCCGGCCACCAAGGGTTACCCACCATCGGTGTTTGCCAAGCTGCCCAAGCTGGTGGAGCGGGCCGGTAATGGTGGACCGGGGCAGGGCAGCATCACCGCCTTCTATACCGTGCTGACCGAAGGGGACGATCAGCAGGATCCCATCGCCGATGCGGCACGGGCGATCCTCGATGGTCATGTGGTCCTGTCCCGGGGGCTGGCCGAGGCGGGTCATTATCCGGCCATTGATATCGAAGCGTCCATCAGTCGGGTGATGCCTCAGGTGACCGAGCCCTCCCATCTGCAGGCTTCCCAACAGATCAAACAGCTCTGGTCAGCCTATCGTCAGAACCAGGATCTGATCGCCATCGGTGCCTACAGCCAGGGGGCCGATCCCAGGGTGGACAAGGCGATTGCCCTGCAGCCCGCCTTCAACGCCTTCCTGCGTCAGGAGATGAAAAAGCCTGTGGATTATGAGCAGAGCCTGACCCAGTTGGCCCGCCTGGCGGTTCAGTGCAAGGTTTAATGCACTGGGTACTGGGTACTGGGTAACAGATCACAGGGGGAGAGCTGAACGGGAGCCCCCCTGTGATCTGTAAGCGTAGCGCCCTGTATTCTGCCTTTAAGGTTCTAAGGGGGGCTTTTCCCAGCAGGGCGAAGCCCGCCCTAGAACCCGAGAACCCATTATTTCGGAACATTTTACCAATGAGTGATCCCAAGCAACTGGCCAAGGTGTTGGTCAAGGTCGAGAAGGAACTGGAGCAGGCGGGACTGAACCTGCGCAGTGCCAATTCGGCGGTGGATGGACTGAAACAGCAGATGACCCAGTTGCAAAACTACCGCTGGGATTACGTCAAACAGGCCCAACAGACCGCCGGTACGACTCTCAAAGCGTCAGAATACCAGCAGTTCCATCATTTTATTGCCAAGTTGGACACCGCCATCGGCCAGCACGTGGGCAAGATCCGTCAGGCTCAGGAGGCGGCCAGCCAGCGTCAGTTGCAGTGGCAGCAGATCCATCAGCGCCAGCAGGCCCTGGCACTGTTGATCGAGAAGGCGGAAAAGGCCCGGCAGGCTCGTCTCGACCAACAGGCCCAACGTGCCCTGGACGAGTTTTCCCTGCAGCAGTTCCTACGCCGTCGTTAAGACTTGCCAGCTTGGCGTAAAACTTGCTGTTAGTTGTCATATCCGTTCCCTATTTTGACCAACTGTGTGATCCCTTCGGCGAAGCCGTGGTGATCCAGACACCCCGCCGAAGCAGCGGGAAGCCTGATGAGATAGCGACACCATGCCAAATGTGATCGACCTGCTTTTGACACCCACTCCCCCTGCCAAGCCTGATGGCGGGGCGTCTGACGGGACCAGCGCGGCGTTTGCCGGAGTACTCAGTGAGCTGGTGGCCAGCGGTGAGGAGATGACCAGCTTGATGCCTGCGTCCGGCCCGACAGATGCAGTGTTGGCCACGATGCAGATGGATCCCAAGGCTGTGGACGATGGGCCCGAGAGCATAGAAGGGCAAGATCTTGCCGCTTCGATCCCGCCGGATATCTCGGAGGGGGAGCGTGGGGGCGAGACAGATGCTGAGTCCGAGTCCGATGCACTGCTGGTCTTTTTACAGCAACAGGACCTGGCCCTGAGGCCGGAGGCTTCGAACTTGGCCTCCGAGAGCCCGGTGCAGGACCCACAAGGCCTGGGCAAGGGGCTCGAAGCCGTAGCCCTGGATGGTGCCAAGCCTGAGCCTGGTCAAGGCGAGGTCGCGGGCGCGACCGTAACGCCTGCTGCAGCCCCTGAAACCATCGAGGATGGGGGAGAAACGGCTCCTCGTCCTGAATCGGCCGCAACCCGCCCGGCGACGGCTGAGAGCCTTGTCGCGAACCCCAAAGTCAGTCAGGCAACGGCACCCAACGGGGTTTCGAAGGCTGACGACGAGGCAGTTCAGCGTCAAACCGGTAAGTCCGCCGATTCCGCCCAGAGCTCCGTTGAGTTTCAACGGCCTGGCCGAACAGCGCTTGCACCTCGGCCAGGCAACTCGGTTTCGGGCGACATGGAGCGCCCGTCCCTGGCAACGACGTCTCAGGCCACACCAGGGACCACGGAGCCCGCTGCCCTGTCGGTGGCCGAGCCGGAAGAGGGCAGCATGCTTCGGATGGAGAGCCTGAGTACGACGCTGCAGCGTCAGGAGATCCGGGCCCAGGCCGCCGAGCCCCTGGCTCAGCGGCCGGTAGATGCCCAGCGCATGGCCCCGGAGCTCAGGGATCGCCTGATGATGATGGTGAATACCGAGCGAATGAGTGCCGAGATACGCCTGGATCCGCCGGAGCTGGGGGCTCTGCAGGTGCGGTTGCAACTCAATGGGGATCAGGCCCAGTTGCAGATCGTTACTCAGCATGCCCAGGCGCGGGATCTGATTGAGCAGGCGATGCCCCGTCTGCGTGAGATGCTTGAGCAACAGGGGCTGCATCTGGCACAGGCCGATGTGAGTCAGGGAGAGCAGGGGGGAGGACACCGACAGCAGGGTGAGCGAGCCGAGAGCGACGACCCTGGTGCCGGAGAGTTGGAGTCTCCTGTGCAGTTAACCACCCAGCGCACTCGTGATGGCGGGATCGATTTCTATGCCTGACAAGGCCTGTGATACTCTTGTTTTTGATTTAGAAAATCCTGTTTGGTAATGGTAGATGGCTGAAAATTCGCTGGAACTTGAACTACAAAAAAGTAATAAGCGGCGCCGTTGGATGATGATCGGGGCCATTGCCGGGGGCGGGATCCTGTTGCTGGCGGGGATCTTTCTTCTGGTGTCCTTGTTCACCGATGATGGGGCACCAAGCGGAACCCAAACGGCGGAGCAGCAGGCACAGGAGGAGGCGCGCACCGGTAATGCCGTCTACATCAGTATGCCCGAGCCCTTCCTGTTCAATCTGCCCGGGGAAAGCCGCAGCGTCCTGGTGCAGATCAAGGTACAGCTGCAGGTGCGTGGCAGTGATGCCCAGCAGAAGGTACGGATGCATATCCCGTTGCTTAAGGACACCCTGTTGACCACTTTCAGTGCCGCCGATCCGCAAGCACTGCGGACCCGGGAGGGCAAGGAGGCACTGAGGTATCAATCCTTGACCAATATCCAGACTGCGATGCAGTCCATTACCGGGCAAAGCCAGGTCGAACGCGTCTTGTTCACCGGTTTTGTGATGCAATAAGAGTCCAAGATGACAGATCTGTTAAGCCAGGATGAGATCGATGCGCTGCTCCATGGCGTGGATGATGTCGAAGAAGATCAGCCCATTGATGATAGCAATGCGGTGGTGTACGACTTCACGTCGCAGGATCGCATCGTCCGGGGACGAATGCCGACCCTGGAGCTGGTCAATGAGCGGTTCGCCCGCCATCTGAGGATCAGCCTGTTCAACATGATGCGGCGTAATGCCGAGGTCTCGATCAACGGCGTACAGATGGTGAAATTTGGCGAATACGTCCACACCCTGTTTGTGCCCACGAGCCTGAACATGGTGCGATTCCGTCCCCTGAAAGGGACGGCGCTGATCACCATGGAAGCCCGCCTGGTCTTTATCCTGGTGGACAACTTCTTCGGTGGTGATGGCCGGTTTCAGGCCAAGATCGAGGGGCGGGAGTTTACTCCGACCGAGCGGCGCATCATTCAACTGCTGCTCAAGACGGTGTTTGAAGATTACAAGGAAGCCTGGTCCCCGGTGATGGACGTGGAGTTTGAGTATCTCGATTCCGAGGTCAACCCGGCCATGGCGAACATCGTCAGTCCCACCGAAGTGGTGGTGGTTTCCTCCTTCCATATCGAGCTGGATGGTGGCGGGGGGGATTTCCACATCACCATGCCTTACTCGATGATCGAGCCGATCCGCGAACTGCTGGATGCCGGGGTGCAGAGTGACAAACAGGATACGGATCTGCGTTGGGCCAAGGCCCTGCAGGATGAGATCATGGATGTCGAGGTGGACTTCAACGCCACCTTGCTGGAGCAGCAGATCACCCTGCGTGAGGTGATGGAGATGCAAGCCGGGGATATCATTCCGGTGGAGTTGCCCGAGCACCTGCTGATGCGGGTCGAGGATCTGCCGACCTTCCGCGGCAAGCTGGGGCGCAGTGGCGAGAATGCGGCGATCCGCATCAGTGAGCGGATCCCACGGCCCAAGTCGTACAAGAACGAATTTCAAATGATCAACCGCCAGGGCGCCCTGACCTTATCGTCAGAACCAAGCGCTCCTGCCGAACACGGACAAGATGAAGGTGAGTCATGATTGACGATCAAGATCCCAACCAGGACGAGATGGCCCAGGAGTGGGCTTCGGCACTGGGTGAGCAGGTAGAGCCGGTGGAGCTGGAAGAGTTTGGCTCGGACGGTGAGCTGAGTGTCGATGAGCGACGCAAACTGGATACCATCCTGGATATTCCAGTGACCATCTCCATGGAGGTGGGGCGCAGTAATATCAGCATTCGCAATCTGCTGCAGCTCAACCAGGGCTCGGTGGTGGAGCTGGACCGGGTGGCCGGTGAGCCGCTGGATGTGATGGTTAACGGCACCCTGGTGGCCCATGGTGAGGTGGTGGTGGTCAACGACAAGTTCGGGATCCGCCTGACCGACGTGATCAGCCAGACAGAGCGGATCAAGAAACTGAGATGAGAGCCAAGATTGCAATGTTGGCCGGGCTGGGGCTGTGTGCTCCGGCCTGGGCCGAAGGGGTCGCGGGCAGCGATCAGATGATCACCATCGTTGCATCCCTGATGGGGGTGGTGGCCCTGATCCTGGTGCTGGGGGTGTTGGCCAAGCGCATCAACCTGGCAGGCCCCTTGACGGGGGGGCAGATCAAGTCCGTGGCGATGATGGCGGTGGGCAACAAGGAGCGGATCGCCGTGGTTCAGGTGGGGGAGCAGCAGTATCTGGTTGGGATCACCGCGAACCAGATCAATCTGCTGGACAAGCTGGAGCAGCCCCTCGCGGCGGACACGGCGCCTCAATTTGGCCAACTGCTGGCCAAGTTCAATAAGCGACAGGAGTCCTAGGTGCGGATCTGGCCTTGGTGGCTGGGCCTGTTGGCCCTGATACAGCCTTTTGGGGCAATAGCGGAGATGGGGATCCCGGCGCTCACTGTGGTCACCAACCCGGATGGTGCTCAGGAATACACGGTCAGCCTGCAGATCCTGGCGCTGATGACGGTGCTGACCTTCCTGCCGGCCATGGTGATCCTGATGACCAGCTTCACCCGGATCATCGTGGTGCTGGCGATCCTGCGACAGGCCCTGGGCCTGCAGCAGACGCCCTCCAATCAGGTCCTGTTGGGGATCGCCCTGTTCCTGAGCCTGTTTATCATGTCGCCGGTGCTTGAACGGGTATACGACGAGGCCCTGGTCCCCTACATGGCCGAGGAGATCCCCATGTTGGAAGCGGTGGAGCGGGCCAAGGCGCCGGTTCATGGCTTTATGCTGTCCCAGACCCGTAACACGGATCTCAATACCTTCCTGGAGATCAGCGGTCGTACCGATGTGGCCACTCCGGCCGATGTCCCCATGACCGTGTTGATCCCGGCCTTTGTCACCTCTGAGCTGAAGACCGCGTTCCAGATCGGCTTTATGCTGTTTATCCCCTTCCTGGTGATCGATCTGGTGGTGGCCTCGGTATTGATGGCCATGGGGATGATGATGCTGTCCCCCATGATCGTCTCTTTGCCCTTTAAGATCATGCTGTTTGTTTTGGTGGACGGCTGGAACCTGGTGATGGGAACCCTGGCCGTCAGTTTCGGCCTGGGAGGGCCAACATGACACCGGAAACCTTCGTCGATATCTTCCGATTGGCGCTGCAGACCGTGGTGATCCTGGTCGCCGCGATCATCCTGCCGGGCCTGCTGATGGGCTTGGTGGTCGCGGTGTTCCAGGCCGCCACCTCGATCAATGAGCAGACCCTCTCCTTCCTGCCTCGCCTGCTGGTGACCCTGACTACCTTGATGGTGCTGGGGCACTGGCTGACCCGTACCTTGATGGAATTGATGTACGAGATGGTGGCGCTGATCCCCCAGGTCGTTGGCTGATGAGGCGAAACGCAAGGGTAGGTGGCTGATGGAGTACCCGCTTCCCGTCATCTTCGACTGGTTGCGCAGCGTGCTGTGGCCACTGTTTCGCATTGGTGCCATGTTGATGGTGATGATCACCATCGGCGGTGCGTCGGTGCCCGCCCGGGTTCGCCTGCTGCTGTCGGTGATGATCACCGCAGCGGTGGCCCCTGTCCTGCCACCGCCACCACAGGTAGACCTGCTGTCTGCCGAGGGGTGGCTGATCACCGCTCAACAGGTGTTGATCGGCGTATCCGTGGGCTTTGTCTCCGTTTTGGTACTGAACACCTTCACCCTGGCGGGTCAGATCATCGGCATGCAGACCTCCCTGGGATTTGCCTCCATGGTGGATCCCAGCAATGGCCAGCAAGTGCCCCTGGTGGGCCAGTTCTACCTGTTGCTCACCACCCTGCTGTTTTTTGCCGTCGATGGCCATCTGCTGATGATCCGCATGCTGATCGAGAGTTTTAGCACTCTGCCCATCGGCCAAGGGCTGGCGCCCGAGGGGCTGGAGGCCATTACCCGCTTTGGCGGGCTGATGTTTGCCAGCGCCCTGACTCTGGCCCTGTCTGCCGCCACGGCCCTGCTGCTCATCAACTTTTCCTTTGGGGTGATGACCCGGGCGGCTCCCCAGCTCAATATCTTTGCCATTGGTTTTCCCATCACCATGCTCTCCGGTCTGTTGATCCTCTGGTTGACCCTGGGGGGGATCCTGCCCCACTTCTATGCGGTGTGGGATGCCGGACAGATCTTGATCTGTGATCTGCTGTTGCTCAGTTGTGAGGCTCCCTGATGGCCGAAAACGACAGCAGTCAGGAGAAGACAGAAGAGGCGACACCCCGAAGGCGAGAGCAGGCCAGGGAGAAAGGCCAGGTTCCCCGTTCCAAAGAGCTGGGCACGGCGGCGGTCCTGGTGGCGGCCGCCGGCGCCATGCTGATGATGGGGGAGCAGATAGGGGGCGCGCTGCTGCAGATCGCCGAGGGCCAGTTTGATCTCACCCGGGCTCAGGTGTTCGATCTGGGCGAGCTGCGCAAGCTTTATCGCAATATTTTGTCGCACCTGATCGGTCCGGTGCTGGGCTTTGTCGTCGTGCTGTTTATCGCGGGCTTTATCGGCAATATCGGCCTGGGAGGGATGAGTTTCAGTTGGAAGGCGGCGGCGCCCAAGGCCAGCAAGATGAACCCCATGAACGGTTTCAAGCGGATGTTCGGCGTACAGGCGCTGGTTGAACTGGTTAAGTCCGTTGCCAAGTTTTCGGTGATCGCCGCGGTCGCCTTCCTGCTATTGCGCCTGAATTTCGACAGCATTCTGGGGTTGTCCAGTGGCGATCCCTCCGGGGCAGTGCGCAGTGCGCTGGAGTTGCTGCTCAAGCTCTTTGTCCTGCTGTGCCTCTCGTTGTTGCTGATCGTAGTGATCGATGCGCCCTATCAGGTGTGGAATCACAATAAAGAGCTGCGCATGACCAAGCAGGAGGTCAAGGACGAACACAAGCAGACCGAGGGCAAACCGGAAGTGAAGGGCCGGATCCGTCAATTGCAACGGGAGATGGCTCAGCGTCGAATGATGGCCGAGGTGCCCAAGGCGGATGTGGTGGTGGTCAACCCGACTCACTACTCTGTCGCGATTAAGTACGATAAAACTCTGAATAATGCGCCACTTGTAGTGGCAAAGGGCAATGATGAAATCGCCCTCAAAATCCGAGAAATCGCACGCGAGCACGAAGTTCCCGTGGTATCCTCACCGGCGCTGGCACGGGCTATCTACCACTCGACCAAGTTGGATAAGCCGATCCCCGATGGCCTGTTTGCCGCCGTGGCCCAGATCCTGGCTTACGTCTATCAGTTACGTCAGTTCCAGTCGGGTCGGGGAAGGCGTCCTATCGCCCTGCCCCAGCAGTTGCCGATCCCGGATGAATTACGGGTCGACAACCCAGAAGAATGAAAAAAATGAACCCGTTATCCAAATTTTGTAGATGTTTGGCTTGTCCTTTGCATAACAAGCACCTACGTCAATTTTAAGTCGCAGCATGGATCTTAAGGCAACATTCGGTTCCCTCTACCAGAACCGCTATACCCATCTCAAAGGGATCGGCACACCATTGATGGTGCTGGCCGCCCTGGCCATGGTAACCCTGCCAATGCCGCCGGTGCTGCTGGACCTGTTGTTCTCCTTCAACATTGCCCTGGCTCTGGTGGTGTTGCTGGTGGCGATCTATACCCTGAGGCCACTGGATTTTGCTGCCTTTCCGACGGTATTGCTGGTTGCGACCTTGCTGCGATTGGCCTTGAATGTGGCCTCGACCCGACTGGTGTTGCTGGAAGGGCACAATGGCCCGGATGCGGCGGGTAAGGTGATTGAGGCTTTTGGCTCCGTGGTGATCGGTGGCAACTATGCGGTCGGCCTGGTGGTGTTCCTGATCCTGGTGATCATCAACTTCGTTGTGGTCACCAAGGGCGCCGGACGGATCTCGGAAGTGAGCGCCCGCTTTACCCTGGATGCCATGCCAGGCAAGCAGATGGCCATCGATGCGGATCTCAATGCTGGCCTGATCAACCAGGAGCAGGCCCGGGATCGGCGGGCCGATGTCGCCAAGGAAGCCGATTTCTATGGCTCCATGGATGGTGCCTCCAAGTTTGTTAAGGGGGATGCGGTTGCCGGCCTGCTGATCCTGCTGCTGAACATTATCGGTGGCCTGGTGATCGGCATGGCTCAGCACGGCCTGGCCCTGGGTGAAGCCGTGGAGATCTACACCCTGCTTACCATCGGTGACGGTCTGGTGGCGCAGATCCCGGGTCTGCTGCTCTCCATCGGCGCCGCCATCATCATCACCCGGCAAAACGAATCCCAGAAGATGGGGGACGAGGTGGCTCGTCAGATGCTGGATAACCCCAGGGTTCTGGCGATCAGTGCCGGGGTGTTGATCGTGATGGGTCTGGTCCCCGGCATGCCCAAGCTGGCGTTTCTCTCCCTGGGGTTGGGACTGGCCGTGACCACCTGGTGGTTGAACAAGCGCAAAGCTGAGGCCAAGGTCGTGGCCGAGACCGAGGAAGCCAAGGCCAATACCGAGCGACTCGAGTCTGAGCCCAAGGAGCTGGGCTGGGATGACGTCAACCATGTCGATATTGTCGGCCTGGAGGTGGGCTATCGCTTGATCCCGTTAGTGGATAAGGGTCAAAACGGCGAGCTGCTGTCCCGGATCAAGGGGGTGCGTAAGAAGCTGTCCCAGGAGCTGGGCTTCTTGATCCCCCCTGTGCACATTCGCGATAACCTGGATCTTGGGCCCAACACCTATCGGATCAGCCTGATGGGGGTGGTGATCGGTGAAGCGGAGCTGCGGCACGACGGTGAACTGGCGATCAATCCCGGCCAGGTGTTTGGCCAGCTCGAAGGCCAGCCGACCACGGATCCCGCGTTTGGCCTGGAGGCCGTGTGGATCAATCCGGATCAGCGCGATTATGCCCAGACCCTGGGCTATACCGTGGTGGATGCCAGTACCGTGGTGGCGACCCACCTGTCTCAACTGCTGTCCAACAATGCCGCCCAGTTGCTGGGCTATGAAGAGGCTCAGCAGCTGCTGGATCTGCTGGCCAAGCAATCGCCCAAGCTGGTTGAAGGCCTGGTGCCGGAGACCCTCTCCCTCGGGGTCATTGTTAAGGTGATGCAGAACCTGCTCAACGAGGGGGTGCCGATCCGGGATACCCGAACCCTGGTGCAGACCCTGGTGGAGTATGGGCCCAAGAGTCAAGATCCTGACGTGTTGACCGCGGCGGCTCGAATCGCGATGAAGCGTTTAATTATCCAAGAAATCAATGGTCCAGAGCGGGAGATCCCCGTGGTGACCCTGTCCCCAGAGTTGGAACAGATCCTGCACCAGTCCCTGCAGTCCAGCAACGGTGAGAATTCGGGACTGGAGCCGGGTCTGGCGGAGCGTTTGCAGCGCTCCCTCAAGGAAGCGGCGCAGAAGCAGGAGATGGTGGGGGAGCCGTCCGTGTTGCTGACCTCCGGGTTGCTGCGCACCACCCTGTCCCGATTTGTTAAACACACTATCCCGAGTTTGCGGGTCTTGTCGTATCAGGAGATCCCCGATGACAAACAGATCAAGATTGTCCAGTCGGTCGGGCAATAAGGTTTTAGCCATGGAGGCGAAACGTTGAAGATTAAGCGCTTTTTTGCCAAAGATATGCGCACAGCCCTGGCAGAAGTGAAAGAGGTGTTGGGGCAGGACGCGGTGATCATGTCCAATAAGCGGGTCAGTGGTGGCGTAGAGATCGTTGCGGCCATCGATTTTGATGCTCCGTCACAACCTTGCGGTGCCACGGACTCCCAGCACCGCAAGGATTTAAGTCCACCGCCCCAACGACCGCTTACTGAGGACAGGGTCAGTTTGTCTTCTGGCTCTGTCGCCAAGTCTTCCAAGACTCCGGTCCAGCCGCAGCGAGAAGAGGCACCGGGCTCCGACAGCCTGCGTGCCTTGTTGGAGCGCCAGCAGCAGCGGCGCCAGCAAAAAGAAGCCAAGGCGATGGTGGCCAAGCAGGAACAGGCTCTGCCTAAGTGGGCTCAGCGCGCGTTTGAGCCAGCCCCGCAGCCGGCGACCGTGTCGGCCCCCACCGCTTCGGACGCCGCTCCGGTCAAAGTCGCCAAGGCCCCTCCATCGGCGGTTGGTTCTGAGTTACATGCCATGCGTGAAGAGATGGCCTCGATCCGTCAATTATTGCAGCATCAGGTTTCCAGCTTGATGCAGCAGGATCAGGCTCGGAGTGAGCCGGTCCGTGCCATGGTGATCGAGCAGCTGCGGGATCTGGGATTCCACCGGGAGGTGGCGGAACATTTTGCCCAGCTCTTGCCGCAACAGGGGGAGCTGCACCAGGTGCTGGCACAGCTTCCTGAGCTGGTGGCTCGCGAGTTGGTTTGTGGCAATGAAGCGATGTTGGAAGAGGGGGGGGTGATCGCCCTGGTCGGGCCCACGGGCGTCGGCAAGACCACCACCATTGCAAAACTGGCTGCCCGATTTGCTGCCCGTTATGGCGTCGATCAGGTGGCCCTGGTGACCACGGATAATTACCGGATCGGTGCCCAGGAACAGCTGGCCACCTTTGGCAAGATCATGGGCTGTCCGGTGCGCAGTGCGGCCAGCGTCGATGAGCTGGAGCAGGTGTTGTACCAGCTGCGCAGTCGCCGCCTGGTGTTGATTGATACGGCGGGCATGGGACAAAGAGATATGCGATTGGTGGAACAGCTGGAACAGCTGGCAGGTTCCACCAAGTTACCGATTCGGGCGTACCTGGTGCTGTCAGCGACGGCTCAATACCGGGTACTTCAGGAAACGGTGGAACGCTTTCGGCGCATCGATTTGGCCGGTTGCATTTTCACCAAATTGGATGAAGCCCACAGTATTGGAGAAGCATTAAGCGTGCTACTCCAAGGGCGATTACCTGTATGCTATCTCACTGATGGCCAACGGGTACCGGAGGATCTCCGGGCCGCGGACCCTCATTATCTGGCGCAGCGTGCGCTGGCTGAAGAGGGCGCCGCACCACAGGTGCAATCCCAGAAACAGCAAGCAGATATGGCGGGGTTGTATGACTAAGTGGTTTCTACAGGATCAAGCGAGCGGGCTGAGAAAGATGGTACAGAAACAAGAAAAAATGATCCGCGTGATCGCCGTAACCGGTGGAAAAGGTGGAGTGGGCAAGACGAATGTGTCCATCAATACTGCGACCGCATTAGCGGCCCAGGGCCAGCGTGTGCTGGTGCTGGATGCCGATCTGGGGCTGGCCAATGTCGACGTGATGCTGGGGATCCGCGCCAAGCGCAACCTGTCCCATGTGTTGGCGGGGGAGTGTACCCTGGAAGAGGTCCTGATCGAGGGTCCCCAGGGGATCTGCATCGTTCCAGCGGCTTCCGGCACGCAAGGGATGGTCGATCTGAGTCCGGCCCAGCATGCTGCGCTGATCCAGTCCTTCTCCAATCTCGAAACGCAATTTGATTGCCTGATCGTCGATACGGCGGCGGGGATCTCAGACATGGTGCTGAGTTTTGCCCGGGCCTCTCAGGAGGTGCTGGTGGTGGTGTGCGATGAGCCCACTTCGATCACCGATGCCTATGCGTTGATCAAGTTGCTGTCCCGGGAGCACGGGGTGTTCCGCTTCCGCATCGTTGCCAACATGGTGCGTAGCCTGCGTGAAGGGATGGAGCTTTATGCCAAGCTTTCCAAGGTGACCGATCGCTTCCTCGATGTGGCCCTGGAGCTGGTTGCCACCGTGCCGTTCGATGAGAATGTGCGTAAGGCAGTGCGTCAACAAAAAGTGGTGGTGGAAGCCTTCCCACGGACTCCGGCTGCCATTGCCTATCAGGGGCTGGCCAATAAGATCATCGCCTGGCCGGTACCACAAAATCCCAGCGGTCACCTGGAGTTCTTTGTTGAACGTCTGATCCGCAGAAACATGTATGGAGAAGCGGTTGGTGAATAAGGCGGCGGCCTATACCCAATTCGACAATAAGGCCAGCATCGTGGCGCGCTACACCCCCCTGGTGAAGCGCATCGCCCATCACCTGCTGGCAAGGTTACCCGCGAGTGTCCAGCTGGATGATCTGCTCCAGGCTGGCATGCTGGGGTTACTGGAGGCTTCCGGTAACTTTGATGCCAGCAAGGGGGCCAGTTTTGAAACCTTTGCCGGGATCCGGATCCGTGGAGCGATGCTGGATGAGATCCGCCGGGGAGACTGGACGCCCCGCTCAGTGCACCGTAATGCCCGACGGGTTGGTGAAGCGATTGAGCAGCTGGAAAAGCAACTGGGCCGGGACCCTTCCGATGGGGAGGTGGCGGCCTTGCTTGAACTTTCTCTGGATGAGTATCATCATATCCTCAATGATGTAAGTTGCGGAAAAATAATCGGGTTTGAGGATCTCAGTGTGTCGGAGGATGCCCTGGGACCCGCGGATGATGGCAGCGAAAATTTCGAGGCCGTCGCAGATCAGCACTTTCGTCGTGCTTTGGCGGAGGCGATTAAGACCCTGCCCGAAAGAGAAGCGCTGGTTCTGTCGCTTTACTACGACGAAGAGCTGAATCTCAAAGAGATCGGCGCGGTTCTGGGAGTCAGTGAGTCCCGGATCAGCCAGATCCACAGCCAGGCCATGGTGCGACTGAAAACCAAGTTGCGGGCCTGGACCGGCTGATATCACACTACAACTATAGCAATGCCTCATTGGAGGGGATTTTGGATAAGAACATGAAGATCCTGATCGTTGACGACTTTTCAACGATGCGGCGGATCATCAAAAACCTTTTGCGGGATTTGGGGTTTAACAACACTCAGGAAGCCGATGATGGCTCGACGGCCTTGCCGATGCTGCAAGGTGGCGACTTCGACTTCGTGGTCACCGACTGGAACATGCCGGGTATGCAGGGCATTGATCTGTTGCGGGAGATCCGCGCCGATGACAATCTCAAGCACCTGCCGGTATTGATGGTGACAGCGGAAGCGAAGCGTGAGCAGATCATTACTGCCGCACAGGCAGGCGTAAATGGCTATATTGTTAAGCCTTTTACTGCGGCAACCTTGAAAGAAAAGCTGGATAAAGTATTCGAGCGCCTGAATTGAACAAGGATGTCGGGATGACAGAACAACACGCGTTGCTCTCCCTTGAGGACGCCAAAGCTCTGGTGGTACTGCTGGAGCAGGGGCAGATGGATGCCGCCAACCAGTTGGTCCGTCAGGCCAACACACAGACCAATCAGCAGCTGTTTGACGAAGTGGGGAAACTTACTCGTCAATTGCACGATGCCCTGCGGGATTTCCAACTGGATGATCGTATCTCCGAGCTGGCCAACCAGGAGATCCCGGACGCCAAGGAACGGCTGAGCTATGTCATCGATATGACTGAGCAGGCGGCTAATCGCACCATGGATGCCGTTGAAGAGAGCCTGCCGCTGGCAGATGCCTTGCAGACCAAACTCACCCAAGTGAAGCCTCGCTGGGAACAGCTGATGCGCAAGGAACTGGATCTTGAACAGTTCAAGACACTGTGCCATGACGTTGACGCTGTCCTGGGGGATACCAATAGCGATCTCGATCGACTCAAGGATCTGCTCAATCAGGTGTTGATGGCTCAGGATTTCCAGGATCTGACCGGTCAGGTGATCCGCCGGGTCATCGATCTGGTTCGTGAAGTCGAGTTGTCCTTGGTGGAGATGCTCACCATGTTTGGTGAGCCGGATCAACGAGAAAAAGAACGAGATCTGGTGCTGGCTGAAGGCCCTGTCGTCGCGGCGGAAAACCGCGAGGAAGTGGTTGATGGTCAGGACGGGGTAGACGATCTGTTGTCCAGCCTGGGATTTTAGGAGTTAGGCCATGGCATTCGACCTCGACGATGACATTCTGCAGGATTTCCTGGTAGAGGCAGGTGAGATCCTGGAACAACTGCAGGCGCAGTTGGTGGATCTTGAACAAGACCCGACGGATACCGAACTGCTCAACGCCATTTTCCGTGGTTTCCACACGGTTAAGGGCGGAGCGGGTTTCCTCGCGTTGGGCCCCATGGTGGATGCCTGCCATGGGGCGGAGAATCTGTTTGATCTGCTCCGCAATGGCCAGCTGACCGTGTCTGCCGAGTTGATGGATCTGGTGCTGCAGGCCCTGGATGCGGTCAATGATATGTTCCAGGATCTGCAGTCCGGCGCCGAGCCCGCAGAGGCGGACCCTCAATTGCTGGTGGCGCTGGAGCAGTGGGCGAAAGGCGAGCCCATGGGCAAACCGGCGGCTCAGCCAGCGGTTCCCGCTTCGGCAGCGCTTCCCCAGCATGATACCGTGCCCGTGGCCCAGCTATTGCCCGGTAATCAAGGTACAGGCCTCGACAGCCTGAACCAGATGGATTATCAACGCATGCTCGACTCCCTGGATGGAGAGTATGTCGAAGAGGGTGACATTACCCAGGATGAGTTTGAGTCCCTGCTCGATGAACTCCATGGCAAGGGGCAGTTTGCTGCAGCGCCTCAGGTTGCTCCCTCGCCCTCGACGCCACAGGTCGAGTTGCCTGCCGATGGTGAGATTGAAGAGGATGAGTTTGAATCCCTGCTGGATGAGCTTCACGGTAAAGGTCGTTTTGGCACTGTGCCTGAGGTGGCCCCAAAGGCCAGTCAATCCAAAGTCGAGCCCTTGATCTCGGAAGATGAATTCGAACAACTGCTGGATGATCTGCATGGCGCCGGTAAGGCCCCTAAGGTGATGGAACCCACCGTTGAGCCCGTTGCACCAGCTAGTGCACCATCCGTAGCCCCGGTCCAGACCCAGATAGCCGAGGCAAAAACCGCCCCGGTGAAGGCGCCACGTAAGGCGGCGAGCCAGCCAACGGTCGAGACCACGGTCCGGGTCGATACCGCGCGCCTGGATGAGATCATGAATATGGTCGGTGAGCTGGTGTTGGTCCGTAACCGCCTGCTGACCCTCGGCATCGAGCGGGATGATGAAGAGATGTCCAAGGCCCTGGCCAACCTGGATCTGGTGACGGCGGATCTGCAGGGTGGGGTGATGAAGACCCGTATGCAGCCGATTAAAAAGGTCTTTGGCCGCTTCCCCAGGGTGGTTCGAGATCTCGCCCGTAGCCTGAACAAGGAGATCCAACTCCAGCTGGAAGGTGAAGAGACGGATCTGGATAAGAATCTGGTGGAAGCCCTGGCTGATCCCCTGGTTCACCTGGTGCGTAATGCGGTGGATCACGGTATTGAGATGCCCGATGAGCGGGTGAGTGCCGGTAAGCCACGACAGGGGACTATCCTGCTGTCTGCCGCCCAGGAGGGGGATCATATCCTGCTGTGCATCCGGGATGATGGCGGGGGTATGAATGCCGACAAGCTCAAATCCCTGGCGATCGAACGGGGGGTGATCGACGCCGATGCGGCTGCTCGCATGACCGATGTCGATGCCTATAACCTGATCTTTGCACCGGGTTTCTCAACCAAGACCGAGATCTCCGATATCTCCGGTCGGGGCGTTGGCATGGACGTGGTGAAGACCCGTATCGCCCAACTCAATGGCTCGGTCACCATCGACTCTGATCCCGGGGCCGGTACGGTTATTGAGATCAAGGTTCCCTTGACCTTGGCGATCATGCCCACCCTGATGGTCAACATCGGTAAGCAGATCTTTGCCCTGCCTTTGTCCTGCGTGTCCGAGATCTTCCATATGGACCTGTCTCAGACCAATGTGGTGGACGGTCAACTGTCCATTACCGTGCGTGAGAAGGCTATCCCCCTGTTTTACCTTGATAAGTGGCTTTGTAAAGGCCAGGGGCGGGAGGAGCGCCAAGGGATGGGGCATGTGGTGATTGTCCATATCGGCAATACCCAGGTCGCCTTCGTGGTGGACGGTTTGATCGGTCAGGAAGAGGTGGTGATCAAACCCCTTGGGGCCATGTTGCAGGGGGTGCCCGGCATGGCTGGATCCACCATTACCTCCAACGGTGGTATCGCACTGATCCTGGATATTCCAGGCATGCTCAAACATTATGCCCGTCGCCGCTGAAGCGATGGGTTTACCGATTAGGGAGTAAAATGGCCATCAAGGTTTTGGTCGTTGATGACTCAAGCTTTTTCCGTCGTCGCGTTGCGGAGATCCTGGATGCCGATCCGGGTTTGCAGGTGATCGATACGGCGGTCAATGGTAAGGAAGCCATCGACAAGGTGCGGCAGCTTAAGCCGGACGTGGTAACCATGGACATCGAGATGCCGGTGATGGACGGGATCAGTGCGGTCCGTGCAATCATGGCCAGTACACCCGTGCCCGTGCTGATGTTCTCATCCCTGACCTATGACGGGGCCCGGGCCACCCTGGATGCCCTGGATGCCGGTGCCGCAGATTTTCTGCCGAAGCGGTTCGAAGACATAGCCAATGATCGCAAGGTGGCGGCGACGCTGTTGCAACAGCGGGTCCGAGCCATTGCCCGTCAGCGACTGACTCCCCGCAGCCCGGCGACCCGTCCGGCTGCGCGTCCGGTTCCCAGTACGGCGGCGAGTCCGCTGAGCCGGACGGTGAGTCCTGCCGCAGGGAAGGCGGTTGGGCGTGCGCCCACCCGTGCCAGTGGCAAGCAGTACAAGGCCCTGCTGATCGGTACCTCCACCGGAGGGCCGGTGGCGCTGCAGAATATACTGACCCAGTTCCCCGCCGATTACCCCTTGCCGATCCTGCTGGTACAACACATGCCTGCGGCTTTTACCCCGGCCTTCTCGCAACGCCTGAATGGCTTATGCCGGATTGAGGTAAAAGAAGCCGAACATGGGGACCGCCTTAAACCCGGTGTGGCCTACCTGGCTCCCGGGGGCAAGCAGATGCTGGTTGAGGGGAACGCGGCCAACGCCCGTCTGGTGGTGCGAGAGGGGGATGAGCAGATCAATTATAAGCCCTCGGTGGATATCACCTTTGGCAGTGCCTCCCGGGTCTATGGCGGAGATACCCTGTCGGTGATCCTCACTGGGATGGGCGCCGACGGCCGTGAGGGCTGTCGTTTGCTCAAACGCCTCGGTGGCGAAGTCTGGGCTCAGGATGCGGCCAGTTGCGTGGTCTATGGCATGCCCCAGGCGGTCACCAACGAAGGCCTGTCTAGCCACTCCATTCCCCTGGATAAAATGTCAGAGGCGATCCTCCGTGAAACCCAACGCCTGTAGCTGGACCTGTCGCCTGTTCCCTGTGCTGACCCTGGTGATCAGCGGATTCTCCCTGGTCACTCTGGTGTGGGCGATGGATAAACACTTCTATGCCAAGGAACTGGCGGCAGATCTGGCCAGCCAGCATGCCGACGCGACGCAGCAGCATGACCAGTTGATCACCCTGCTGGAGCAGAACCGGGAGCTGACGAGTCGCCTGGCGGAATACCAACGCCGGGAGGCGCTGCGTGTTCAGGCGCAACGCAGCGGTGAGCCCCAGGTGATTGAGCAGAGCCAGGGACTGACCCTGATGCAGCAACCCAATGGGGCGGTGCGTTACACCGCCTCCCCGGAGTAAATCGTGCAGATCTGGACCGTAGTAAACCAAAAGGGCGGTGTCGGTAAGACTACAACCGTGGTCAGCCTGGCGGGACTTTTGGTGGCCCAGGGGCAGCGGGTGCTGATGGTGGATACCGATCCCCAGGCTTCGCTCGGCTATTACCTCGGGCTGGATCCCGAGGAGCTGCCCGGCTCGCTGTTTGACCTGTTTCACCATCACAGTGAACTCGACCGGGATCGGGTTGGTCAGGTGATCGTGCCCACCTCGGTGGTCGGACTGGATCTGATGCCTGCGGCGACGGCACTGGCCACGCTGGACCGCAGCCTGGGGACTTCGCCGGGAATGGGGTTTATCCTCGGCCGTATTCTGGCGACCTTGGAGGGGGATTACGATACGGTGATCATCGATTGCCCGCCGGTGCTGGGCGTGTTGATGGTCAATGCCCTGGCGGCCTGCGAACAGATAGTGATCCCGGTGCAGACCGAATACCTGGCGCTCAAGGGGCTCGACCGTATGATCCAAACCCTGGAGCGGATGCGCAAGGCCGGTCATCAGGTGCCACCCTACCTGATCGCACCCACCATGTTTGATCGTCGCACCCGGGCGTCCCTGTTGGCCCTGGCGGAGTTGGCGCGACAGCATGGCGATAACCTGTGGCATTCGGTGATCCCGGTGGACACTCGATTACGTGACGCCAGTCTCGCCCATCTGCCCGCACCGCAGTTTGAGGGTGATTGCCGGGGTGTCAAAGCTTACAATGAGTTACTCAATGTTTTGTTAGAACGAGGTCAGCACCATGTCCCGCGACGCGCAGCAGGCGGTTGATGAATACTTCGATGTACTGCTGACCGAGCCCCAGGTTGAGCCGGCGGTGTCGTCGGTTCAACAGGCCAGGGTGAGTGCCTTACTGGCTCAGGTGGAACCGGTGGAGACGAACGCAGAGATCGTCCCGGTTGCTCCCTTGCCGGAAGCGCCCGCTGCGCCTGTGGTGGAAGTGTCCACCGCACCGTTGCGAGTTGAAGCCCCGGGGCTGGCACCAAAGTCCCTGCCGGAGCACGCAGAGCTTGAACCGGGGATCGCCTGGCAGGAGCAACTGGAACAGCAGTTCCAGTGCCTCTATTTTAAGGTGGCGGGCCTGACGTTGGCTGTCCCACTGCAACTGCTTGGGGGGATCCGGCGGATCGGGGAGCGCAGTAAGTTGCCCGGCCAGCCTCAGTGGTTACTCGGGGTTCAAACCGAGCGCGAGGAGAAACACTATGTGGTGGACAGTTGCCGATGGCTGATGCCGGATCGGATAGAGACGCTGGCCCCCTCCCTCAATTACCAGTACCTGGTGCAATTGGGCACCAGTCGCTGGAGCCTGGCGTGTGAGGCCCTGATCAATGCCGAGCCCCTCAGTCAGGATGAAGTGAACTGGCGTAAGGCCGACGATAAACGCCGGTATTTGGCAGGTATCGTCAGGAAAAAGATGTGTGTGGTTCTGGATGTGCCAGAACTGATTGCCCTGCTGGATGCAGGCATGGATATCAATTTTAAGGAGTCCTAGGCGAATGAGCATGCAACAACACGGCGTTGCCGAAACGCTGGATAAGAATGATGAAGTGCTACAGTGGGTGACCTTCCAGCTGGAGTATGAGACTTATGGGATCAATGTGATGCAGGTGCGCGAAGTATTGCGCTATACCGATATCGCACCGGTTCCTGGGGCGCCGAGCTATGTGCTGGGGATCATCAACCTGCGGGGCAACGTCGTCACAGTGATCGACACCCGTGCGCGTTTCGGTCTGCTCGAGGCTGGGATCACCGACAATACCCGCATCGTAATCATCGAGGCGGAAGATCAGGTCGTTGGGATCCTGGTCGACAGTGTCGCCGAGGTGGTGTACCTCAAGAGCTCCGAAGTGGACACGGCACCGAACGTGGGCAACGAGGAGAGTGCCAAGTTCATTCAGGGTGTCTGTCATCGGGATGACAAGCTTCTGATCCTGGTCGATCTGGAAAAGCTGCTTTCCAATGAAGAGTGGGCGGAGCTGGCCTCCCTGTGATCACACCTCTCCAAGCCCTGATGATCCTCGTTGCTGGCCTGCTGCTCCTGGGGCTGGGGGTGATCTGGTGGGTACGGCGCAGGCTGCACCAGCTGGAGCGTAAATGCGATGCCCTCAAGCTGTTGCATAAGGTGGCCCAGAACACCAATGAGGGCTTGCAGCGTGAGCTGGCCGAGCTGCGCAGTGGGGCCCTGGGCGTTGGACGTCGGGTGAAGGAGCTGGAGCAGGAGCTGGAACTGCTGCGGGCCCGCCAGGATGAGGTCAAACAGGCCGATCCGGAGGCACGCCTCTACAACCGGGCGATGAAGATGGTGGACTTGGGGGCCGATGTGGAGGAGATCATGCGTGAGTGTGAGCTGCCCAGGGCCGAAGCCCAGTTGCTGGTGACCCTGCATCGGCGGGGCAAGTAGCCCGAGAGAACAAAAAACGCCGGCGGTACAACGCTGGCGTTTTTTGTTGCCTGTCCTACTGGGTGCGGGATTGGGGCTGCAGCAGGCTGCCGATTTTCTCAGCCAGGCGGCGAACCAGGGGCAGCACCACCAGGCTGAAGATCAGGGCGGCGGGCCAGCTGAGGAAAAAGCTCATGCGCCAGGCCGGGAAAAAGGCGCGGTCTGGTGACAGATTGATCCAGGTCATCAGGCCGGACATGAAAATGCCCATCGCCAGGGTGCAAAGTAGGCTGGTCAGAAAGGTCTGGAAGAGGTTCATTTCGGCGCCCTAACGGTTTTTTGATCTTGATGCAAAGGCTACAATGATCCATTAATGGAAAAAATAACCAATATTGGAAACATGGATCCCACTTTTGGAAATATGGATGATCTGCACCTCTTCTGTCAGGTGATCCACGCGGGCTCGCAACTGAAGGCCGCAGAGCAACTGGCGATGCCGGTCTCCACCCTCTCACGTCGTCTGGCAGCGCTGGAGAAGCGGCTGGGGATCCGCCTGCTGGAGCGGCGGGGCAGGGAGCTGGTGGCCACGGAGACCGGAAACCAGTTCTATCGGCGTCTGCATGACGATCTGGGACAGTTGCAGCAGCAGTTGGAGCATCTGCTGGCCAACGAGAACCGGATCCACGGTCACCTGCGCCTGATGGTGCCCTATACCCTGTACCAGCGCAGCTATGCGCCCATCTTGCTCAATTTCTTGCGGGACTTTCCCGATGTTTCGGTCGAGCTGACCCTCAGTCTGGATGGCGCCGTGCCCCAGACCGACCGGGATCTGGTGATCGGGTTTGAGCTGGGCCGCAGTCAGGATCTGATCGTCCGGCCCCTGCTGGCCTCCCCGGTGGGCGTGTTTGCCAGCCCGGACTATCTCAACCGCCGGGGCACGCCGGAGCGCCTCAGTGCCCTGCTGGCCCACGACTGGATCCGTCAGTTCGATGAGAATTCGGTGTCGGTGATCCTGGAGGGCGAAAACACATCGTTTCAACCCAGGACGCGCCTGGTGGTGAATGATCTGCGCACCAAGATCGATGCCGCCTTGGCCGGGCTGGGGCTGGCCCTGATCCCCTACTCCCTGCTGCCGGAGCAGGGGCTGATCGAGGTAATGCCAGAGTTGCAGATCCCGCCCCGCCAGGCCTACCTGAGCTATCGGCAACGTGAGCATCAGCCCAGGGCGATGGCCCTGCTGATTGAGCGACTGGTCGCTGCCCTGGACATGGCGCAGCCGGCGTAAGGCGGTCGGGTTATTCCATCAGATGCTGCTCCAGGAAGTGGACGATCTCGCCCATGGCGGTGAGCCGGTGGGCTTCGGTATTGAGGGTATGGCTCCCCTCCTCCAGCTCCACATAGCGAACCACCTTGTCATGACGCTTGAGGGCGCTGTGCATTCTGCGGCTGTGGGAAACGGGCACCACGTTGTCCTGATCACCGTGGATCAGCAGGACGGGGCGTTGCACCCTTTCGGCCTGGCGGGCGGGGGAGGCAGCCTCCAGTCGTTGCTGATCCTCGCCCAACTGTTTCTTCACCAGATCGCCATTGGCGTAGGCCTGTTTTTGATCCACCAGTAACGCGAGATCGGTGACCGGCGCAAAGCTGGCGGCACAGCGGAAGGTTTCCGGGTGTTTAACGGTGGCCATCAGGGCCGCATAGCCGCCGTAGCTGCCACCGGCGATGCAGATCCGCTCTGGGTTGGCGATCCCCTTGTCGATCAGAAACTGGGCGGCATCCTGCAGGTCGTCCTGCATCGCTTCGCCCCAACGACCGATCGCTTTCCTCGCAAAGGCCGAGCCATAGCCGCTGGAGCCACGGAAATTGGGTTGAAACACGGCAAAGCCGCGCCCCGCCAGAAGGGCAGACCAGTAATCAAACTGGCCCCAGGTCCGGGCCCGAGGGCCACCATGGGGCAGGATCACCGTGGGCAGAGAAGCGTCTTTGGCCCCCACGCCCACCGGCAGGGTCAGGTAGCCTTCGATGGTCAGGCCATCACGGGCGGTGTATTTCAGTTTGCGTTTACCCGCGTAGGTCTGCTCGCTGATCTGGGGGTAGCGGCTGCCCACATAGTCGAGGGTACCCGCCTCCCGATCCCCCAGGTAGTAGTCTCCGGGGCTGGTGCGACTGGTGGCGTAAAGCACATATTTACCCATGTCGTCGCTGAAGGCGACCAGGCGATTGCTGCTCTTTGGCAGCGCCTTGTCGATGGCTTTCTGCAGCTTCTGATAATCCTTGTCCCAGTAGAGCACCCCATTGGGCACGTTGCCGTGGCGGATCCCCACGGCTTTACCACTGCTGGGCGAGTAGATCAGCGCCCCATCGATGTCGTAGCGGGGATCGGCGAAAAAGAGGGTGCGCTTGGGGCGCTCGCCACTGAGGTCCACCTGAAACACGGCAAAGCGCCCCTCATGTTCGGCGCGGATATAGAGCCGATTGGGGTCCAGATCGAAGCCGAGGAACTGGATCTCGGGATCCTTGAATGCCTGGTATTGCCACAGCACCCGGTAGTTTTCTCCGGTTTCGTCATACAGGTGGTAATAGATCTGTTCGCCCTCCCGGCCCCTGCCCAGTCGCAGCCGGCCCTGGCGGTCGGTCCACCATTGGCTGATGGCTCGGTGGCCCCGGTGCACGCGGAACTGCCGGCCGCTGTTGAGGTTGACCCGATAAAGAGAGGGATTCAGGGGAACATCGATGTCGATGGCCATCAGTATGTGGTCGGGATCGTCGGGCAGCCAGTCCACCACATGATCGGTAAACTGGGGGCGGTGACCACCAAGCTCGCCGACGTTGTCCTTCAATCGGACCACGTCCCTCGGGGCCTTGTCCCTGCCCATGGTGATCTTCTGCAGTCGATGGACCCGGTAACGGATATCGTGATGGCGCACCGAGCGGCCGACGCTGAACACCAGGGTGTCGTCATTGGCCCAGCGATACCAGTTGAGGAAGTGCTCCAGGTTGTCGGTTTTCACCACCGCCTGAGACTTGCCCGCTTCCAGATCGTTGACCACCAGAACCTGGTATCCCTTGATGCTGCGCAGGGCCGAGAGGTAGCGTCCCCCCGGCGAGAGCTGCACCTGACTGTAGTGGGGCAGGCCGGCATAGGCTTCCAGGGGCAGGGGCTCTGAGGCCTGAGCCAGCGAAGTGGTGAGCCAGGTTAGGAGCAAAGCGAGTAAAAATTTTTCCTTCATAAGGGGCCGTCCGTTGGCGTGTTTATGTTTAGGGTAATGTTAAATCATATTTATATACAGTATGTTAACTGAATGCCGTTTCCGCCTGAGGTGGAAGTTCTGTCCCTGATTGAGTCCCCGCTCTGACTGGTGTGCAGCCTTGTTGCTCGGGACCCGTCCTGCCTAGGTCATCTTCATCGCCCACTGAAAGGTGCTGTTCAGCCCAGGCTCCGCGCCCACCAAGTTAAAGGTTTGCTAGCGGCGAAAGCGCAGTTCAACGGGGCCCTCACAGATCGCCAATCGCAATGGTGGCGATCACCGCGCTGCATTTATGCTGGTGTTTTCCGTTGGGCTGGGATGCGTCGATGAAAGTGAAATATGGGGTGTGGGTGATCGCTGCGCTGGCGGCGGTGTATGCGCTGGGCCGGCTGGGGCCGCCGACCGAGCGGGTTGCTCAGCGGATAGAGGCGTGTCAGGCCGACTTGGCGGCGTTGCCTGAGTTCCTGCTGACCAACGACACCGGCGCGCCGGATCACTTAGCGCAAAAAGGGCAGACCCATTTTGACCGTGCAATGGCGAAAGCAGAAGCGGCCGCAGCTAAAGCCAGGAGCGCCCAGCAGTGCGACCGCGTGCTGCGCAATTACCTGAAGGCCTGGAGAACGGTGCATCTGGGCGTGAGGTCATCGCGCAGTTCTAACTTCAATCTATTTGCTTGGCTGCGGCACAGGCTCAGCGGGCCTCGCCATTTGCCCAACGTCGAGTCGCTGTCAGAGGAGACCTTGCTGATGGTGCTACCGGGCTTTGGTTATGCCCAGGGAGAGGCTCTGAAAACGCTTATCGAGGAACAGTCGATGCTGCTGGCGCGCCATCCTAACTGGATCATCGACGTGCGGCGAAACGGCGGCGGCTCGGACAGCAATTTTCAGCCCCTGTTGCCCTATCTGCTGAACGACGAGGTAGCGGTGAATGCGGTCGAGTATCTCTCGACCCCGGCCATTATCGAGGGGTACCAGCAGGTTTGCCGCTTTTGGGCACGCAATGATCCACAGTGTGAGGCCAGGGCCGCCGCGATGAGAGAGAAACTGGGCGCGGTGGCCGAAGGTGAATACAGCCTGTTGGGGCGGGAGCCGGTGGTGAAGTTCCAGATCCCGCCCGCCTCGTTTCAGCCTGAGCGGGTGGCGGTATTGACCGATCGGGGTTGCGTCAGCTCCTGTGAGCAGTTTGTGCTGACGGTGCGACAAAGTGACTTGGTGACCTTACTGGGTCGGCCGACATTGGGAGCGCTGGATTATTCGAATCTACGCCCATGGGTCTTTCCTTCGGGTCAGCGTACATTAATGTATGCGACCACCCGTCGTGCCGGTTTGCCCGAGACCTCGATAGACAGAACCGGGATCCTCCCGGATATTGAGCTCGACAAGCTGGGGAACCCAACCGAAGAAGTTGAACGGGCCCGGCGCTGGCTGGAGGGCGGTTCGTTGGCACCGAGGTCAGCGCCAGGATCATAACGGGTGATCCAAACGGCAGTCGGCGGGGTTTAAAGCCGATGCCGCATTCATATTAATGGGGCTCGAATGCGATTGTGCTTTTGTGCCCGATCCGAGGCTGCGTACACTGGGATCCGGGCCGCAGCTTGGGAGCCGACATGATCCAGATCCAGTCACTTCGTTTTACCCGCCAGGATGGCGAGCAGATCCGCACCATCTTCGCCGATCTCAACCTGGTCATCGAGCAGGGCCAGCACTGCGCCCTGGTCGGTGACAGCGGCAGCGGCAAGACCACCCTGATGAACCTGCTGGCGGGGCTGGAGCCCATTCAGCGAGGGCAGATCCGCATTGGTGAGCACCAGCTCGATGCCATGAGTCCGGATCAACTGGCCCGTTACCGGCGGGAGATCGGCATCGTGTTCCAGGGCTTTCAACTGCTGCCGGCACTGACCGTACGCCACAATATCCTGCTGCCCCACCGCCTGCGCTTTGGCCATGATCGCGCCGAGCAGTTGACGCCGCTGAGCGAAGCACTGGGCCTGGAAAAGCTGCTGGATCGCTACCCGGACCGCCTGTCCGGCGGCGAGCAGCAGAGGGTGGCGGTGTGCCGGGCGTTGATCCACGGGCCCAAACTCATTCTCGCCGATGAACCCACCGGCAACCTGGATGAGGGCAACAGCCAGGTGGTGGTGCGTCAGTTGCGGCGACTGGCCGAGGCGCAAAACGCCACCTTATTGATGGTGACCCACAGCCAGGCGCTGGCGGCGCAGTTTCCCTATCGGCTGCGTTTGAAGGATCAGGATCTTAAGTGGCAGGTCGTGTCATGATGACTAAGACGATGAGTCGTCATTGGTTGATCCGGGACTTTATCGCCCTGAGCCTGGGGGACATGCGCCGCCACCGTTGGCTGTATCTTTGGTTGTTCCTCGGCCTGCTGCTGGCCGGGGCCCTGCTCAGTGGGGTCGAGGCCCTGAACCGGGCGGCCAAACAGAGCTTTGCCCGGGCCGACTCCGGCCTGGCGGTCCACTATCCCTGGCGGGTCCACTCCCTGGTGGATGGCCAGTTCGTCCCCCGCGAGTTGTATCTGACGCTGCGCCGAGCGGGGATCGATGCCCGGCCCGTGCTGCAGCAGCGGTTGATCCTGCAGGATGGCACCGGGATCCGTGTGCGGGGCATTGTCCTGCCTCCGGCCCTTTTGCAGGGGCGCGGGCAAGGGCCGCGGGGCTGGCGCACGATTGTCGATGAGCAACGGGCGGCCCGCTCCGGCTGGCGCGAAGGCCAGGTGCTCTATAGCCTGTCCGGCGCTGCCCTGCCGCCCCTGGAGCTCAAGCGTGACGTCGGCCCCTGGCTGTTGATGGACATAGGTCAGGCGGCGCCCCTGCTGGGGCCGGTCGAGGATCTCAGCTACCTGGAGCTGCCGACGCTGAGTGATCAGCAAAAGACCTGGGTTGAAAGCCTGCTGGGACCCGATCGGGTGCTCAGCGCCATGGCCCAGGCGGGCAACAACAACCTGCTTTCCGCCTTCAGCCTGAATCTTACCGCGCTCTCCACCTTGAGTTTCCTGGTGGGCCTGCTGCTGGCTTTCCATGCGTTGGAGCGCCTGGTGCAGCACAGATTGCACAGCATCGGGATCCTCAATCAGCTGGGCTTTACCCGCCGTCAGTGGCGGGGGGCGCTGATCGCCGAGTTGGCGATCTGGTCGGCCCTGGCCGGTCTGCTGGGCAGTGTGCTGGGCATTCGTCTGGCCCGGTTTCTGGCCCCCGGGGTATCCGATACCCTGGTGACCCTGTATCAGATGGACAAGCCACTGCAACTGGCCTGGAGCTGGGGCCATGGCCTGCTCTGCGTGGCGATCCTGTTTGTCGCCTTGCTGGCGATGATCCTCTGGCAGTTGCGCAGTGAAACCCGCAGTCGACGTTGGCACGGCGCGGCGGTGATCTCTCTGGCAGTGGCGGTGGGTTTGTTGCTGTGGTTGGCGCGGGATCAGTACGCCGCCCTGCTGCTGGTGGCCTGCACCGTGGGGCTGACCATCTTGCTGGTGCCCGTGGTGCTGGGGCACGGCAGTGCGTTGCTCGGCCGCCTTGCACCTCGGCTCAATGCACCCCAGGCCTGGGCTCTGTGGGACTTGCGCAGTGCCAGTAAACGCCTGGTGATCCCCATTGTCGCCATCACCCTGGCGCTCTCCTCCGCCATCGCCACCCGCATCCTGGTGGGCAGTTTCGAGCTGGCCCTGACAGACTATCTGCACAGCCGACTGCACGCCGATATCTACCTGTACGCCGATGATGCGACGCTCAGCAGGCTGCGGCCTAAGCTGGAGGCGTTGCCCCAGGTTCAGCGTTTGCAGACCCGGAGCCAGCGAGAGGCTCAGTTCCAGGGCCAGCCGCTGGATCTGATCGGCTACTCGGGCGAGGACAGTCCGCCCTGGCAGTTTATGCAGTTTAAGCAGGTGCAGAGCGACTGGTGGGCGCAGTTGGCGGCGGGCACCGGCTGCATCGTCAATGAGCCCATGGCGATGCGTCATGATCTGGGGCTGGGTCAACGGTTATCGCTGAGCAGCGGTGCCAGTGAGTGGACCTGCCTGCTGGCGGGCGTCTACTACGACTATGGCAACCCGAGGAGTGAAGTCACCCTGTGGCAATCCCGCATGGCCCAGCGGTTTGGCTCGGCCCCCTCCGATGGCTATTCGCTCATCCTCCATGACAAGCAGGCCATCGAGCCCACCCTGGCCCAGCTGCAACGCCAATATGGCTTCTCCAGCTCCTCCCTGGTGGCCCAGGCCACCCTGCGTGAGCAGGCCAACGGCCTGTTCAAGCGCACCTTTGTGATCACCGATGCGCTGGCCTGGCTGACCCTGTGGGTGGCGATGATCTCCTGGTTTGCCTCCCTGGCGGCGCAACAGCGGGGCTGGGAGCGGCAGCAGGCGGTGGTGGCCTGCCTGGGGATGACCCGAGGGCAGATCGCCACGGCGCGCCTGTCGCAACTGGCCTGTCAGATCGCCCTGGTGGCCGTGACCGCTATCGCCTCCGGTCTGGTGCTGGGCTGGCAACTGGTCAAGGTGCTCAACCCCCTGGCCTTTGGCTGGAGCATGCCGGTGGCCCTGGGCAGTGGTGATTGGCTGAGCGGCTTGCTTGGCGCCTGTTTGTTGCTGCTGGGGGTGGCCGTGGGCCCCATCTGGTGGCGCTCGAAAGTCGGTTTGTCGACGGAGCTGTCCCGGGAGGAAGCCTGATGAGACACCTGTTTCTGATCTGTCTGAGTGGGTTGCTCTGTGCCTGTCAGCCGGCGGCTGAGCCGGAGCCGGATCCCCGTCGCCTCAGCCTGGGCAAGGCGGTGGTGCCGGGGACGCCTCTGCAATTCCCTGGGGATCATGGCCCCCACAATGACTATGGCATCGAGTGGTGGTACATCACCGCCAACCTGACCGACCAGCAGGGACGCCATCACGGCGTGCAGTGGACCCTGTTCCGCTTTGCCGGGGAGGGGCAGGTGCAGGCCGACAACCCCTGGTGGCAGGGACAGTGGTATATGGGCCATCTGGCCTGGTCGCCGCCGATGTCCGTGGGCAAACACCGGGCCTGGGAGCGCTGGGGGCGGGGCGGCAGTGGCACACCACAGACCGCCCAGGCCGGGGTACAGGCCGAGCCCTTTGTTGCCTGGCTGGATCACTGGCAGCTCAGCAGTACCGGTGACGCCTTCCTGCCCCTGCAGTTACAGGCCTCGGAGGGCGAGTTCTCAATGAACCTGACGTTGTCGGACAGTCCGCGCGTGGCCCATGGTGCCGACGGTTACAGCCGCAAGAGCGCCGATGATGCCCTGGCCTCCTTCTACTACAGCTATCCGCTGTTAACGGTCAGTGGCACCCTCAGGGGGCCGGACGGTGACTACCGGGTGCAGGGCAAAGCTTGGCTGGATCGGGAGTGGTCGTCGGCGTTTCTCAACGACGACTACGCCGGTTGGGATTGGCTCAGTGTTCAGATGGACGATGGCGAAGCCCTGATGCTGTTCTGCATGCGCCCCTCAGCTGAGGCCTCGGCAGACAAGCTCAACTGCGCGGGCTCGGTGATCACCCCGGAAGGGCGTCTCTGGCCGCTGGAACATGAGGCGATCATCTGGCAGGCCACCGATTGGTCGACCCTGGATGATGGCACCTATCCGGTGGCCTGGCGGCTGGCGGTGACCGATCCTAGGCCGGAAGCCGGGGTGCGCCGCTTCGTGGTTCAGACTCGAAGCCGGGATCAGCGTAACCAACTGGCGTTTCCCTACTGGGAGGGGCCGGTGCGGATCCTGGATGCTGACACGGCCCAGGAGCGGGGCGTCGGATTTATCGAGATGACAGGCTATCAGGTAAGGTAAATGCGGACCCTGGCACAGGGGCGGTATGTCTCCCGGGCCCCTTGCCTGGTGAGCCTCATAGCTCCTTTAGAGGGATAGAGCATGCATTCGAGGCTAGGTTTTCACCCTAGGAACGACTGGATCCGTGCCTTGTTTCAGGCGGGTAAAACATAAAAAAGGAAGCCTTTCGGCTTCCTTTTTCATCATTCACTGTTGCATCAGAAATTGTAGGCAACGCCCAGTGAATAGCTACGGCCAACATCACCATAGCGCCTTGCGATATCCCCTTCGTGATAATCGTAGCTGGCATCATCGAGCAGGTTGCTGATGGAGGCGGTGAAGCGCAGTTTCTTGGTGGGTTTGTAGGTACTGCTGAGCCCGAGCCGGTGAGTCGCTGCCCGAATGTGCTCGGTGCGCGTTTCGACATTACGGTTCACCATGTACTCATCCCGGTAGGTGTAGTTCATCCTGAGATCAAATTTTCTGACACTGTAGTAGAGTGACAGGTTGGCGTTATGCTTGGAGACCTGTTTGATCAGGTCCTTTCTCGAGTTATCCAGGAAGGTGTAATTGGTCCGCATACCGGTATTGCTGAGGAAGCCCGGCAGGAAGCCAAAGGGTTGCATCATGTTGAGCTCAAACCCTTTGAGGACCACGCCGTCGCCATTGCGATAGGCATCGGTGGTGATCTCGTCTTCGATGGTATTGATAGGGTTACCATCGATATCATAGATGGGCAGACCGATGACCTCGCCCTCATCATTCGTGTACGGAATGATGTCGACATACCACTTGTAGTTCAGGGACTTGAGGTGTTTGTAGAAGGCCGACACGGCAAACAGGGATTCCGGCGTGTAGTACCATTCCCAACTGGCGTCGGCGGTATCGGCCACCGTGGGCTCGAGATCCGGATCCGGAGCATTGATATTGCCTTTGAAGAAGCCCCCCTCGTCCTTGACATTGTGATCGACCTTCATCTCCAGCCCCGCCAGGCTGGGGCGGGTGATGGCACGCCCGGCGGCCAGACGCAACGCCATCTCAGGGCCGATATTGAAGTTGATGGTGGCACTGGGCAGCCAGAAGTCGTAGTCGCGATCAATGGTGACGTTATCACTGATGGTCTTGAACTGGAGCTTGCCATCTTCATCCATTACCAAGCCATCCGTCCACACGGCCCCCTGGCCGGTGGAGGTTTGGTTGGTGCGGACATAGCGTACGCCAATGTTACCGTAGGCAAATCCGGCATAGTTGAAGTCCAGGCGCACGTAAGCGGCGAGGTTGTCCTCCTGCAGGGTGTTATCGGCCAGCTCCTCATAGGCGCCGTACCCAGGGGTGCCTTCGATAATGTTGACCAGGTTTTCCCGGCCGAATGTGTCGAAGAAGTGGTTGGCATCCGGGGCCAGCCAGGGCAGCAGGTTAACGTTGCCGCCAGTGCGGCCGTCAAACCAGTCACCTCGGGCCGGGGTGACGACGGAGTACTCATGTTGATAGCCGTCACCGTAACGGTAGAGGAACTTGTCGACATCCGACACACTCATGGTCAGCTTACGCTGGAGCCTGGTTCGGTCGGTCTGCGCGAACATGCCGCCGACTTTAAGCTTTTGCAGCTCCAGGTTGTCCCCCACGAAGGTATCCAGCAGGTAGGTGAAATCCAGGTTGCCGGACAGGGAGGTGTTGTCGTTTTCGGTGCCGTAGTTGGCCCCGCGAATGCGGGCCCCGGTATAGGTTTCCGGGCTGAGGAAGAAGTCTGCCGCATTGGGATCGTTGTAGATCATCGCCCAGGGTTGGCTGGTGGACTGCTGGTAAAAGGTCATCGAGGTTGTCTGGGTCTTATCGGCGATCACCGACGTGAACTGCTCACTGGATGACACCGAATAGGTAACCCCGCCCAGTAGCTGCCAGTTATAGCTTTCATACTTGGCTTCGAAGCTGGAGGTCCAGGTTTGTACCTCGTTTTCACTGGGGGAGGATTCGACATCGACGGCCATATTGTCCAGGGTGAAGTCGGTGAGGAAGTAGCGACCATCCGCCGAGCGGACATAGCTGTCCGGGGTCAGGGCCCGCATGTTGTTGCGGGTGGTAGCGTTGTTGGGGATCAGGAAGTTGATGGTATTGCTGTTGGCCTTGGTCTGGCTCTGGGTGTAGAAGGTCTCCGCCAGCAGGTTCAGGCTGTCGGTGGGCCGCCACTCCAGGTTGGTAAACACCGCCTGGCGCTCCCGCTCGCTGTTCTTGAGATCATATCTGCGATAGGGGGAGCCAAACACCTCCACCGGGCCCTCCTCTCCTGCGATCTCCAAGCCCAGGGATTCAGAGTCATAGGGCCCCCGGTTACCATTATCCCCGGTATTGGTATTTTGGTTATGGCTGACGCTTCTGCCGGCATCCAAACCAAAACTGAAGCCGAATTCACTGTCAAAGAAGTGATCGGAGAACAGGAAGTTGGTGCTGTAACCGGGCTCGTCACTGTTATCCGAATAGTTGGATTTCACCCGCAGGGAGGCGCGCCGGGTCTTGTAATCCAGGGCTCGGTGGCTTCGCATATTGACGGTACCGGCGATCCCCCCCTCGATCAGATCCGCCGAGGTGGACTTTTGCACCACGACCGAAGAAACGAAGGCGGTGGGCATAATCGAAGCGTTGAAGCTGCGGCTGCCTGACGTCGTGGTGATGGGGCGGCCGTTGAGTACCGTGTTGCCATAGCCCCCGGGCAGGCCCCGGATATTCACTTCGCGAACGGTGCCGTCGTCGTCCCGGCCAACCTGGACGCCACTGATCCGCTCGAGGGAGTCACCAATATCGTCATCGGGGAAAAAACCGATCTCATCGGCGGAGATGGCGTCGACGATCGCATCATTAAAGCGTTTTTCGTTCAGAGCGTTGCTCAGGCTAGCCCGGGTCCCGGTCACCTTGATGACTTCGATCTCTTCGTTTGTTTTTTCGTTTTTTTTCTCGACTTTGGCATCGTCTTGCACCTTGACCGGCTCCTCCGCCAGGGCGTAAGTGGGGCCTGCCAAAATCAGGGCAATCAAAGTCGACAATGACGACAACTGTAACTTTCTGTCACATTTTCTCATCACGCTATAAGTCCTTTATCTAGTCGCTCGGTCGTCGCACGTTGCGACGATGTGGTTGGCATGGTGGCGGAAAAGATAAGGATTTGTTGCCAGGCAAGCTTCCCATTGGCTGGACTGGGTTGTCAATGACGCCGACCGCCTAATCTGAGTTATTTAATGTAAGTCTTGGATTTTACTTTTCTTTACGACGGGGGGCTGTGTTCACTTGTTGGACAGGTGATAGCCTTGTAGGCGGCATGTAAGTGGTGTGATAACGGAATTTGTCTGTGTGTTATTTGTGGGGGCGGGTTGGCCCCTGAAGAATGCTAACGAAAAACAGAGATTAGCAAAGGCTTGCCATGATACTGGCTGCGGCGGTGCCGATAGCATTGTGGGAAGCTGGAGGATACAGAATGAGTAAACTAACACGACAGGGACGGTTGACCCTCTTGGCATTCAGCCTGGGGGTCGTTGGTTTGGCGAATGCGGCCCCCCAGAATATCCTGTTGATTAGCATGGATGGCGTGAATCCCGACTACTTTGCCACGGGTGTCAGTCCCACCCCTTTACTTGGCTTGGAGACATTCAAGTCGGGGGCCTACTACTTCAAGGATGCCCACAACGTCACGACTTTGCTTGCCCCCTCGACCAACGCCATCTTGACCGGTGAGTACCCATCCGTCAGTGGTATCAAGGGGTTGAGTCAGGTTTGGACCAGCCCCTCGGCGACCCTGCCGACCCTGCTCAAGCAAAATGGCTATTTCACTGGCGGGATCGGGGATGCGACTTATCTGACGCCTTACTACCCCTATGACGGTTGGGATGACTTCCGTGAATCGATGCTTGTGGACTTGGACAACGATCCACTGACGCCGGACGAGGAGTTCTTCGATCGTGATCCAGACATGTATAAGCACTGGGCAGCGCAGGCCTTTGCGCCGACGGCGACCGGTGGTAAGCCCTTTTTCTACCTGGTGAGCATCACGGATCCCCAGCGGGATTTCTGGGATCCGGATCCGACCGTGGAGCAGCCCGCACCGGGTTACAACTACGTTAATGGCTCTGCAACGTTACCGGCGTTGAAGGCGCCTCTGGTGGACGATGACTCGGGCAATACCAAAAAAGACGTGAATCGGTACCTGTCGACCCTGTCCCGCGGGGACCTGGCGCTGGGCGAAGTGCTGACGGCACTGGAAAACAGCAGTTACGCCGACGATACCCTGGTGGTGTTCTACTCCCCTCAGTCTTGGTCCATGCCCTATGCCGACGGCAACCTGTGGCACAACAGCACCCGCATGCCTCTGCTGATCAAGGCCCCCGGGGCCAGTGCAGAGATGGAGTTGGGCGGTTTGACCTCGTCGCTGGATATCCATGCCACCGTGCTGGACTATGCCGAGGTGACGGCCGACAGCAAGGGATACTCCCTCAAGGCTCGGCTGGAGGACAGCAATGTCGCGTCGCCACGCAATGTGATCTTCACTACCCACTCGGAAACGGTGGGAGGGGTTGCCACTGAGATGCGTTCGGTGATGGCCGATATCGACGGCACCCGCTACCACTACCTGTTCAATCCCTGGTCTGAGAAAGCCTTCGTCAACGAGGCCCGAACTTCGGCCCTTGTTACCATGGACTCTCCCGCATCGGCATCCAGCCCTGCTTTTGGCGAGATGTCATTGGACGATAAGGATTACTACTATTATCGGGTTCGCCATGAGCTGTACGATGTCAGTGTTGATCCCGATGAGCGCAATAACCTGATGCTGCAGACTCCGGACGGTTCGGCGGCAATATCTGTTGCGGATCCTGAGGCGAAAACTGAGCAGGAGATCGCCTTGGAAGGGGTATTGGCGCAACTGCGTTCTCTGATGAAGCAGGAGATGGTCGCCAGCCGGGATCCTATCCTCAGCGCCTTTGTTAATGATCACAACCTGCCCTGGGTGATGAATCAGCACTGGCTGCGTAGCGAAGAGTCACGATTTCGGCGGCAGATGAGTCGCACAAGGGGCGTGGATAATGCGCCGGTCGAAAGCTTTGTGGAAAACGACTTCTATGTAGTACAAGCCGATACCGAATTAATGGTGAGTAATGCCGAAGGTGTGAAGGCCAATGATCAACTGCTGGCCGGTGTGACCGCGAAGGTGCGACTGACCGAAGCGCCGAGAGTGGGACGCCTGCTTGAGTTGACAGAAGAGGGCGGCTTTTCCTATCTGCCAAGGATCAACTATCAGGGCGTCGACGCTTTCCGCTACGAGTTGGTTGATGATTTGGGTGTGCAGATCGGTGAAGGTGAGGTGACGCTGGAGGTGCTGGGTGAGCAGCCGCCGGAGCTATTGCTAGACGAGACCTTTGAGGGCTTTGTTTTCAATAGCGCGATGGGCGGCAGTGAAAACGAAGAAGCGATGCCAGAGCTTAATGGCTGGCAAGTGAATACCATCAAAGACGACCTTCTTGTCCGGGACTGGGGCCGTATTGGTGCGGGTCTTGGGATCACATTACGCAGATCCAATAGCAGCATGATGCGGATACTCTCCACCGAGGGATACCGGGATATCGTTGTGCAGTATGGCCGCTGGCGTCAGATTAAATCTTCTCATCCGGATCCTGGGGCTTATGCGGCGATCGAATGGTCCGCCACGCCAGATGATGAGAACTCTTGGCAAGCCCTGGAGTCTTGGGACGATAGTGTTTCCCAAACAGCGAGCGAGGGTCCAGATCGTCGGAACGTGCGCACCATCCTGCTTCCCCCCCAGGCCAATGATAAGTCTGAGTTAGCGCTTCGCTTTACGTCGGTTTCACCGAAGAATCAAGCGCAAAGTCGCCTGGATGTCGATAACGTGTCTGTGTCCGGTATTGCACTCGGTGAGGATCTGCCCCCTATCTTCGAAGCGGGCGCTCTTAAGCCCGCTAAGGTGGACTCGCCCTACCGTGACGCGCTGCTGACGGACTTCTTCTATGATCTCAACGGTCGGGATCTGGTGTTTGAAATCATCGAGGGACCTGAGTGGCTGACCATTGACCCGGCATCGCCCCATGAGTTGGCGGGCACGCCGACGGAACTGGGGACCTTTGAGTTCCGCGTCAAAGCCAGCAATATCATTCCTAACTCCGAGGTCAGCTTTTCCAGCGAAGGCACCCTGTCGGTAACCGTGCTTAAGGCTAATGAGACCGTGATGTTTGTTTCCGGCCTGGAGTACGAGACGAAGGCGGAGGCACCGTTCACTGGGCAACTGGTGGCGTTTGACGCCGATAGTGATCCCCTGGTGTTTGGCCTTGAAGGTGAAGAAACTTGGCTGAAAGTCGGCAAGGACGGTGCGCTCAGTGGTATGCCCCTGGAGTGGGAACACGAGGGTGAGCAGCGCTTTACCGTATTCGTCGATGATGGCTACCAGAAGGTGACGGCCGAGCTGGTGATCCAGGTGGCGATGCCTGATAACCGGCCACCTAAGTGGTCCAGTGGTACTTTGTTCGGCGCGTATGAAGGCCTGGAGTACCGCGAGGATCTGAATAACTACGCCCGTGACCCGGATCGGGATGAGGAGCTGCTCTTTACCCTGGTGAAGCCGACTGACCGCGTATTCATTGATGTCAATGGATACGCGATTGAGAAAGTTGCCAATGAAGGTTGGCTGCAAGTCAACAATGATGGCACGGTTTCCGGCACACCAACTGTGGTGGATTGGCCGGAGAACGCAGCCAAGCGAGTTGACTGGTACTCGGTTTGGGTCACCGATAAAGATGGAGAGACGGTGGGGAAAGCGATTCAGATCCAGGTCAAGCGCAGTGTCGTCGAACATGATGACGATAGCGGTAGCTTCGGTGGTTACTTGCTGATGTTGCTGGGCCTGGGGGCGTTGACTCGACGTCGTCTGCACTGAGTAGGACGAAGCCTCTGGTTTCACTCTATTGGGGGGGAAGCCTCCCATTGAGATGAAAAATCCGAGTCCCGCAAGGGACTCGGATTTTTTTGTGGAGGGTGCCTGTGGCCTGGCCGCTAACGAATCGTTCCGAACTGTGCGACACCCGACCAACGGCGAGTGCTCCCAGGTTTTGGGCCCTGAGCGCCAACACCATGACTGCACCACAGGTGCCCATCAAAACCGGAGCAAAGCTCAACGCAGCGATGTTAGTGGAGCAGGGGCTCAGGATCCCTCATCTGCAACCACCAGTAGTCTGTAATCGTGTTGTTGATCGGCAGCAGAAGGGCACTGTTGCCCAAGCGCACCAGCTCGACGTCAGTGGTAGTAACGAAGCTGTGGGTATAGGGATCGTCATGCCACTGCTCACCGTCGAAGATCAGCAGGCCCGAAGGGCTGATGAGGATCAGCTCCTGCTCCAGGGTGGGGTGGGGCAGCAGGGTATCGTCGGCGCTGATGCGCAGGTACTGACCACTGTGCTGGAACTTGATGCGGCTGTAGTCCATGGTCTTGGGCTTGAGCTGGGTTTGCCACTGACCCGCGTGCTGTGCAAACAGGCCCAAGTGGCGCTGCGTGTCGGGGGTTTCCAGATCTGGCCAGTAACTGAAAGGGGCACCGTTGGGTAGTTGCCCGGCGGGAATCCTCAGTGGGGCGGTGAAGCTGCCCGACTTGAGTTCCTGCGCCAACGGGATCTCATCGGGCGCCACGGAGACATCGTGCCAGTACAACAGGTACTGCTTGTTGAAGTCGACAGCCGCAGCACGAATGGGATCGCGTCCGGTCACGGCAAAGTCATGCAGGCGTGCCTGGGCCTGTGAGGGAAGGGCCAGCGCCAGTGATGCATCTTCCTGACCGCTTTCCAGGCTGAACAGGCGAATGGTCGGCCAGTTGTTGGTGCTGGTGTAGTAGCCCAGATGATCCGGCAGGTTGTCCAGATGACGGCGCAAGCCACTCGTCAGATCGACGTTCACGGCCTGGCCCTCGATCCAGCGCTGCTGAGCCTCATCGAAACGCACCAGGACGCTGCTGCCATACAGTGGATGGCCGTTGCCCGGTCGAACAAAGGTCGCCAGGGTGCCTTGGGTGGTCACAAAGGGGTGGTTTTGATCCGAGTTGAAGGGGGATTGGTTGTAATCCAGTGCCGGGATTGGAGTGAGCGCTTCACTGGCTCGATCGTACAGCCAGATCTTCTCCTGGCTGCCTTGGGGGATCAGGCTGACGAAGGCAAGGCGCCCATCGTTGGCCCAGCCTGAGTGGCTGATGGCTTGCAGGCGATGCCCTTCGAGCAGCAATTTGGGTTCGCTGAAGGCTTCCCCATCAAAGGTGATGAGATAGATCCCAACCGGGGTGGTCGCGCCCAAGGTGACCCCATAGAGGAGCATGAGCTTATCCCCATCCACCGCATACCCGGCGCGGGTCCAGTTGTAACCATCGTCGGGCAGTTCAAGCCGGTGGCGGTGCCACTGGTAGATGTCGGGGTTGTCCTCGACGGTGACGTCGATCCTGTGGTTCTTGCTGGACCCGGCAGGGGGCTGATAGCCGATGTCGGAAACGGAAAAGGTGACGTAGTTTTCCCCGGCCCGAGCACCATGGAGAGTGTTGTTGTCGCTGCGCCTGAGGATGGGCAGGCCGGAGTCGTCCAGGTTGTTGTTGCCCAACTGCAGGCTGGTGTTGCGAGCCAATGGCCGTACTTGGTCGTTGGTCAGGCGCTCCTCAAACATCAGTGTTACCTGTTCAGCCTCTTTGAGTCGCAGCTGGTTGTCCTCGATATCTTTGACATAAAGGGCAACCGCTTCGGGCTCCTTGACCACCAATTCTTCGCTGGTAAGCCAGCCATCATACTGGGCGGAGATGGTGAACTGGCCAGCCTGGAGGGTACGGAATTGACCGTTCGTGCCCATGGCGATGGCTTGATTGTCGCTGGCCTGCCACTGGGCCAGGGCGGTGATCGCCTGCTCGCTGCCATCGCTGAGTTGAGCCATCGCAGTCCACTGGTAATAGGCGCCAGCAGGGCGACTGAAGGTGTCGGCATCCAGGCTGATGCTGACGATGTCGATGGGTTCAATCTCCAGTTCCAGGCGCTGGCTGTGGCCCTGGAATTGACCGGTGACGCCAAGCGATCCTGTGGTCAGCAGGCTGAGCCGGTTGCCGCTAAGCGTTGCCAGGGCAGGGTCCGACAGCGTCCATTGGGCCTGCTCGGAAACATCCAGTACGGTGCCGTCACCGTAGTGGGCGCTCATGCTGAGTTGCTTCGTCATGCCAACCCGGTAGGGCGCTTCACCACTGATCGCCACACTGATATGGCCGATTTCGGCGCCGGGATTTTGGGTGATCTGCCGAGAGATGCTATCGCTTTGGCCCTCATAAAGGGCAAACAGGGAGATACTGCCCAGGTTGTGCACCGTGAGTCGGGCCTGATCGAAGCTGGCAATGTTTGTGTCGGAACTGGCAAAAGTGGCCAGTTCGGTAACCGTCTCTTGTGTGCCATCGCTATAGCGTGCAGTCAGTTGTGCCGGGTAGCTTTGGCCCACGGCGAGCACCGGGGCCAGTTCCAGATCGATCCCGATGAGGATCGCCTCCCCGTCGGTTACCACCAGATCCGAATGGACTGAGAGGCCGGAATAGTTGGCTTGCAGTTCAACGTACCCCATTTTATGAGCGATCACCGTACCGCCATTAAAGCTGGCCAGGGTCGGATCCGCCGAGTGGAAGCTGGCCTCGCTGGTGACCACCTCTGCCCGGCCATCAGAGTAGTGGGCCTTGAGGGCGTGCAGCTGGGTGGTTCCCGGCGCCATCTGGGTGGCGATCTGCCAGCTCAGGTGGCTCAGTTCGGGGTGAAGCGGGGGATGCTCTGACGATCCGCCAGAGCGGCTGCAGGCGGTCAGCAACAGCAGCAGGGGAAATAACCAAAAGGATTGTTTCATGAAACCTCCATCACGAGTGATGGGGATTTTTAACTATATAAAACAGAAGGATAGAGCCAAGGTTGTAAAATGAGCAGATTATCTTTTACACCTGACGTGCCGGTGTTTTTGTCGGCTTGGTTGCCTAGTTGCAGATTAAGTATCTGGCGCGGGCGTGCCTGGCGAGACTTTTCTCCAGAATGATGTAAAAGTGCTCGCTCACTTATTGCTCACTGGTTGGTGGTGAGTTTAATTCACGTTACTTACTTGGTTGTTTTTGAGTTTCGATCGCTTTGTTTTGATGGTGAGTGTGTTTATGTGATCTCTGGGCGGGATTTTCATGGTTCTGGGTTTTAGCCAGGTCGTCACTCAGTCGCTTTATAGGCGCAAATTGCGCCTTTATTTTTACTGACTTTCTGAGTTTGCTATGACCGCCGCCAAAATGAAGTTTGCCATCGATGATGGCTCCACCAACGTCAAAATCAGCTGGATCAACAATGGCGAGCTGAAAAGCCTGATCTCTGCTAATTCGTTCCGCAAGGACTGGAAGAGTGCCGCCCTGCTCTCCGATAAGCGGGTGTACAACTACGCCATTGGTGCGACCAAGTACACCTATGACGCCACCTCCGATAAGGCCCTGTCCACCACCCACGTCGAGTACCAGTACGATGATCTGAATCTGCTGGCGGTGCACCATGCACTGTTGAAAACTGGAATCGAGCCGTGCCCCGTGTCCATTGTGGTGACCCTGCCCATTACCGAGTACTACAACGCGGATGACTGTCAGCGTAATGAAGCCAATATTGCTCGCAAGAAGGCCAACCTGATGCGGGAGATCAGTCTGAACAAGGGGCAGTTGTTCCAGATTGTGGATGTCGAAGTGATGCCGGAGAGTTTGCCTGCCGTCCTCACCACCCTGGTGGATTCCGGCGTCAGCGAGTTTACCAAGTCCTTGGTCATCGATTTGGGGGGGACCACCCTGGATATGGGTGTGGTGGTCGGCGAATTTGATGAAGTCTCTGCGGTGTACGGTAACGCCGATATTGGCGTGTGTATGGTGACGGATGCCGCGCGCAAGGCGATGGCCGCTGCCGACAGCGATGCCAGCTACCTGGTGGCCAGCGAATTGGTCAAGCGCCGCCATGACCGTGACTTTGTCTCTGAGGTGGTCAACGACGAATCCAAGATTGACTGGGTACTGCAGAAAATTGAGGACAAGATCGAGGAATTGGGCGCTGCGGTGGCCTACGAGGCCAAGATCTTCGCCCGTAATCCCAACCGGGTTTATTTGGTGGGCGGCGGAGCGCCGCTGATCTTTGATGCCGTACGTGAAGCCTATGCCACCCTGGGCGACAAGGTGATGCTGGTGTCCCAGGCCCAGTCGGCCCTGGCCCGAGAAATTTGTTGTTACCACGCCGAGGACTCGGCGGGCGAAGTGGAAGCGGCCTGATGCGGATCAGTGCCAGTTTCCACGTTGAGCCGGAGCATAAGGCGGTCGACCTCCATGCGGTGACAACCCTTAAGGCCTGGCAGCAGGGGTTGCGTCAGCGCCATCAGAACCAGGACTCGTTAAAAACCGCGCAGTCGGATTTTCACCGGGAGATCTACCTGGCCGGACTCTTTCTGCATCAATTGGCCGATCAATTGCCCCGACAACTGGCAGAGAGTTATACGGTCGACAAGGTTCGAGGGGAGACCCTGCTGCACCTGTTGGCGGCCGCAGGGGTATCGGCACCGGCGGCCGGGATCCCCGAGGGACAGTGGCAGCAGCTCAAGGCGATGATGGCCACGGCTCCGACACCAGGGCCCGCTCAGGATATTGATGTCGAGGCCATTGCCCTGCGAGTGGGCCAATATCTCAGTGATAAGCATGAATCCATGGATGCGGCCGAACTGGCGGCCAAGTTGGAAGCTCGCCTGGCGGACAGCTTTGGCAGTGTATCCAATGCTCAGCCTGCCGTGGATACTGCGGCTCTGGCTCGTCATCTAGCCAGTGAGCTCGGTGAGAGTCAGAGTGCTTTGCAGGATGAGATCCGGGAACTGCGCCGTCAGTTGGTTAAGCAGACTCGCCTGCTTGAACAACTGCAAAGTGGTGGCGTCTCCGTTTCTTCCAGCGTTGAGAACGACGGCTTGAACGCCAAGCTGGCCAGTGCCGCCAAGGTGAAGAAAAAAGGCGTCTGGTAGACGCCAAAGGAGAACAAGGCCCCGCTAGATGTGGGGCCTTGTTGTATCTGCTCCACACATCCAGGTAAATAAGCGTCAAGTTTCTGGAAGGCATCATGAAAGTTGGGGATAAAACGGTCTGGCCGGTGCCCGCTTCGTCCTAAAAACGGGAGAGAAGCCCAAGGTGGTATGCACCCAGTCATTACTCCATCAATAAGAAAGGCGCCGGGTCCCTGCTTCGGTGCGAAAAAGGAAGAACATGATGAAAAAAGCCCTGCTGCCCGCGGTGATCGCCGCACAGTTCGTTGCGGCGACGGCGCTGGCAGCTGAGCCTCAGCGCCAGTTCGAACCCTCCCATGAGTCCCTCAATGCCCAGTACCAGGATCCCCAGTGGCTGATGGACGCCAAGTTCGGCATTTACACCCACTGGGGGGTGGTGACCCACGCCATCCAGGACGCCGAACGTCCCATGGGCTGGTATGGCCGCCACATGTATGAGGATGGCCACTACATCCAGAAGCACCACAAGCAGCACTGGGGTGATCCGGCCGAGGTGGGCTACAAGGATCTGATCGACGGCTTTACCGCCGATAACTTTGATGCCAAGCAGTGGGCCGAGCTGTTCGCCGCCGCCGGTGCCAAGTTTGCCGGGCCGGTGGCGGTGCACCACGACAACTTTTTGATGTGGGACTCGAAGCTGTCCCCCTACAACAGTGTCCAGATGGGGCCTAAGCGGGACATCGCCGGTGAGTTGGCCGAGGCCATTAAAGCGGAAGATATGTACTTCTTCTCCTCCTTCCACCACGGCTTCGCGCCGCGCTTCTTTGAGTTTGCCCACAACTATGACGGTGCCGATGCGCCGGAATTGTACGGCGAGTTCCTCAAGCCCGAGCGCCGTGGTACCCAGGAGTTTCGCTGGATCTCCCGCGCTAATCAGGAGATCTTCCTGGCCAAGGTGGATGAGTACACCGCCAAGTACCAGCCGGACATGATCTACTTCGATTTCGGCCTGGGCTGGCACGACTGGGATATCCAGCACCAGATGTACGCCAATTTCTACAACAATGCGGTGCAAACGGGTCAAAGCCAACCCACCGTGGCGCAGAAGAAGCACGAGGGCCATCAGCTGCCTTACTCCATGCTGGACTTGGAGCGCGGCCGCCTGAGCTTTATGTCCGAGTTCCCCTGGCTGACCGACACCTCCACCGGTGCCTGGTTTAACCACAAGAACCCACACCTGGAGAAGTCGTCCGATCTGATCAACTACCTGGTGGATGTGACCTCCAAGAACGGGATCATGGTACTGAACGTTGGGCCGGATCACACCGGGGCCATTCCGGCCGAGCAGGTGAGCATTCTCCAAGACATTGGTGCCTGGCTTGAGATCAACGGCGAAGGCATTTACCACACCCGCCCCTGGCTGACCTATGGCGAGGGCCTGTCGGCCAACGATCGCGGTCACTATGCGGCCAAGGATTCCAAGGCCCACGCGCCAACCGTTTACCGCCCGGAAGATATCCGCTACACCCAAAGCAAAGACGGTAAGACGATCTACGCCTTCGCCATGGGTTGGGCACCGGGCCAGGATATCGTGCTCAAGGCCACGGACGTGGCGAAGAAGCGCTGGCGTGCCAAGGCCGAACTGTTGGGGCTGGGCGAAGTGAAGACCAGCGTCAACGACGCGGGCAACCTGGTGCTGCACACGGCCGAGCTGGACGTCGATGCCATCGGCCCGGTGTACGGCTTTAAGCTGACCGGCTTCGATCTGGCCTGGCATAAGCACGGCCACCATTTCCTGCCGACCACCCAGACCCTGACGTTGGGGGCCCGTGACGGTGACACCCATCTGCTGAGCAGCAACATCCGCATTCGTCACACCGAGCGCCACTACAACCTGGCGCTGGAGATGCCGGCCCACCAGGGCGGCGTGGTGCAGATCCACATCGAAAATAAAGATGGCAGCTTCGATCGCGGTTTCCGTGCCACTGTGCCGGCACAGGCCAAGGCCGGGGTGCAGGAGTTTGGTCACATGCTGCTCAACCATAAGGGGCGCTACACCCTGACCGTCCAGTCGCTGATCGACGGGGTGGATCTGGTGGACGGTACCCAGGCCAGCCTGGTGATCGACCGCGCCGACACCACCCAGAAGATGGGTCAGCACGTCGACTGATCTAAGCACCTTCACTTAATTTTGCGCACCGGCCCCGCCGGTGCGCGTCGCGATTTGGAATAACACCGATGAAAACGTCTCTCTCTCTGGCCCTGCTAGCCATGATGAGCACCCCCGCCCTGGCGGGCACCACCCTGATCAACCCGATCGACGTCGAGTACCAGTACGGCGAGCGGATCTCAGAGAAACGCCAGTTCTTTAAGGCGCCGGGTCTGGTGACCCGGCAAAGCGCCGATCCCGTGGTGATCAAACACGAGGTGGATGGCGAGTTTGCCGGCTACTTTAAGTTCGCCAGCCAGGGCCGCGGCTACTGGATGTCGATGGATCTGATCCACTGGGATCACATCACCCCCACCGGCCCCTGGGCGGTGAGTTACTTCACCCCGGGCCAGACCAAGGATGCGGGCACCACCATCATCGATCCCGACACCGGCCTGGAGTGGAAGGACATGATCGCCCCGGCGGCGCTGGCCAAAGACGGCAAGATCTACGTGATGGCGTCCCATCGTGCCGGCGGCAAGACCGAGCTGCTGGTATCGGACGATCCGGCGTCCGGCGTGTGGCAGTATGCCTCGGAAAACCTCGGCTTCCCTGTGGTGGGCGACAAGAACCTGTGGGATCCGGCGCTCTATCATGAGGACGGTCAGTGGTATGTCTACTGGGGCAGCTCCAACCTGCACCCGCTGTGGGGCACCAAGATCGATCAGCATCGTCAGCGTGGCCTGGAGCTCAATCGCTTCGCCAAGCCGGTGATCATGGCCCACCCGGACGTACACGGCTGGGAGCGCATGGGCTTTGACCACATGCACGACAACCGGGCGCCTTACATCGAAGGGCCGGAGATGTATAAGCGGGGCGACACCTACTACCTGACCTACGCCGGTCCCGGCACCGACGGCAATGTCTACGGTGACGGCGTCTACACCAGTAAGTCGCCGCTGGGGCCGTTCGAGTACCAGGCCCACAACCCGGTCTCCTACAAGCCCGGCGGTTATGTGCACGGTGCGGGTCACGGCAACACCTTCGAGGATGCCCATGGCAACCTGTGGCGCTCCGGCTCCAACTGGTTCGGGGTCAACTGGGTGTTTGAGCGACGCAACGTGCTGCTGCCCTCGGCCATCGATAAGGATGGGGTGATGTACTCCACCGCCCGCTTTATCGACTTCCCGTTCCATGCGCCCACCGGCAAGTACCAGGATCCCAACGAGCTGTTCAGCGGCTGGATGCTGCTCTCCTACAACAAGCCGGCCAGCGCCAGCTCGACCCTGGCGCCGGAGAACGATCGCAGCTTCGACGCCGCCTTCGTCACCGACGAGAACCCGCGCAACTTCTGGGTGGCCGCCGAGAATAATGACGCTCAGTTTGTCACCGTGGATCTGCAGGGTGAGAAGACGGTGCGCGCCATCCAGCTCAACTACGCCGATTACCTGGTGCAGGGCGAGGAGTACCGCGCACCGCTGCCAGGCTCCGGCATCAGCCGTGACGCCTATGATGCGCAGATCTACACCCACTACCGCCTGTCCGTTTCCCTGGACGGTGAAACCTGGACTGAGGTGGCCAACAACCTGGACAGCCAGGAGAACCGCGCCAACGTCTATGTTGAGCTGGAGCAGCCGGTGCAGGCCCGCTATGTGCGTTTCAATAACCTCCATGTCGGGGTGAAGCACCTGGCGGTTAACGGCCTGCGGGTGTTTGGCAACGCGCCGGGTAAGGCGCCGAAGACGCCGAAGGGCCTCAAGGTGGAACGCCTGGACGATCGCCGCAGCGCCCTGGTGTCCTGGACGCCGTCCGAGGCGAAACAGCCAACGGTGGGTTACAACATCCGCTTCGGTGTGGCCAAGGACAAGCTGTACCACACCTATCAGATCTGGCACGACGAGTTTGCCGGTGAGCTGGGCGGCAAAAAGGAGATCCGCTCCCTGGATCTGCACAACGGCTACTGCTTCGCCATCGAGGCGTTTAACGAAACCGGCGTGTCCAAATTGGGCAAAGTGCGCTGCGTCGAGTGAGCGTCGGTTCGAGCATGCGAACGACACCAACCAAAAACAAAATAAAACCAAAGGAAAGGAACAGTATGGATCGTATTTTTTCCCGCCGGGCGCTGACCGGTATGGCGCTGCTGTTGGCACCGGCCCTGGCTGGCGCCAGCAGTGAGGCGGCTTATGAGGCGAACATCGCCTCCCTGAGCCACTACCAGGCACCGGAATGGTACCAGGATGCCAAGTTTGGGGTCTGGGCCCACTGGGGACCCTACTCGGTACCGGCGTTTGGCGGCCGCCATGCGGCGGAGTGGTACCCACGCCATATGTACGACGCCAATGACAGCACCGGCCACTATTCGCACCACAAGGCCACCTATGGGCCGCAAAGCGAGTTTGGCTACAAGGATTTCATCCCGCTGTTTACCGCCGACAAGTTCGATGCCGAGCACTGGGTCGATCTGGCGGACGTGGCCGGAGCCCGCTTCTACGCCGTGGTGGCCCTGCACCACGACGGCTTCTCCATGTACGACAGTGATCACACTCAGTGGAACTCGGTAGAGATGGGGCCGAAACGGGACATCGTCGATGAGCTGTTCACGGCGGCCCGGGCGCGCGGCATGAAGGTGGGGGTGACCAATCACTTTGCCCACAACCTGGATTACTTCGAGCATCTGTTTAAGTTCGGTGGCGACTGGGCCCCCGAGTATCAGGATCTCTACAGCCACGGCGGGGAGCCGGACGAGTGGTACATGAACCGCTGGTGGAACCGCACCTCGGAGCTGGTGGACAAGTACCAGCCGGATCTCTACTACTTCGACTGGGGCTGGAACCGCCCCAGCATGCTGGAGGCCTTCGAGGGCGAGCGGGAGCGCTTCCTGGCCTACTACTACAATGCGGCGATCGCCCAGGGTAAGGGCGAATTTGGCAACCCCAATGTGGTGATGAACTTCAAGGGGCGCACCCTGCCGCGCACCGTAGCCATTCAGGATGTTGAGCGGGGCGGTCGCAACCAGGTCAGCGATCACGTCTGGCAGGCCGACACCTCCATCAGCAAGCACTCCTGGAGCTACTCCGAGGTGGATGAATACTGGTCCACCACCGAGATGCTGCACACCCTGATCGACGTGGTGAGCAAAAACGGCGTGATGATGCTCAACTTCGGCCCCCGTGCCGATGGCACGGTGCCAGAGGAGTACAGCATCGTGCTCGAGGAGATGGGGCAGTGGCTGGCACTGAATGGCGAGGCGATCTATGAGACCCGCCCCTATCAGATCCACGGCGAAGGGCCGACCGTCCGTACCGACGAAAACCGCACTCAGCTTAAGCGCCACGGTTACAACTATGGCCCTTCGGATATCCGCTTTACCCGCAACAAGGCCAACGACACCCTGTACGTTACCGCCCTGGCGATGGCCGAGGATGGCCAGACCCGGGTGACGCGCCTCAATGGGAAGGCCTTTGATATGGCTGCGATCGCGTCGGTGCAAACCCTGGATGGCCAGACCATCCGCTGGCGTCAGGAGCGGGACGCTCTGATCCTCACCTGGCCGCAGGGCATGGCCGAGTCGGCGGCCTACGTGGCCAAGCTGCAGTTCAAGGGGACCTTGCCCAAACTTAAGCGTTAAGTCGGTTCGTTCCGGGTGGCGACACCTCGAACCGATCATCCATGCGGACTCGCACTAAGGCGGGTCCGCCCACACTCGTTATAACTGGTGAATTCAGTGAACAAATTTGCAATGAGCGCGGTGGCGCTGGCCCTGCTCAGTGGCGGCGTCAGTGCCAGCACCTACATCAATCCCATGGATGTGGAGTACCAATACGCCGAAGTGATCGAGCAGCGGATGGCCTATCCCGGCGTGGCCGGGCTCAATGCTCGCATGGGCGCCGATCCTGTGATGGTGCACCTGGACGCCGAGGGCGAGCAGCGCGGTTATTACCTGTTTGGCACCCATAACCGCGGCTACTTCTACTCCGAGGACATGGTGAGCTGGGAGCACATCGTGCCCCAGGGCGACTGGCCGGTGAGTTACTTCAACGAGAAGAGTGAGCGGGAGCGCAACTCCGGCGGCATTCGCACCGAGCCGGACACCGGCTACATCTACAAGGACATGATCGCCCCGGCGGCGGCGGTCAAGGACGGTCAGATCTACCTGATGGCCTCCAGCCGTGGCGGTACGCCTCAGTTGTTTGTCAGCGAAGATCCCCGTAAGGGCCAGTGGCGCATGCTGGAGAAGGATCTGGGCTTCCCCAGCGTGGGCGACAAGCACCTGTGGGATCCGGCGCTCTACCATGAGGACGATCAGTGGTACATCTTCTGGGGCAGCTCCCATGTGCACCCGCTGTACGGTTCCACGATCAACGAAAGCAAGAAAAACGGCATGAAGGTGGATCGCTTCCTGCGCTCCTTCGTCCACCTCTACCCGGATCAGCACGGCTGGGAGCGGATGGGCTGGGATCACAGCGCCGAGGATCGTCGCCCCTACGGTGAAGGTCCTGAGCTGATCAAGGACGGCGACACCTACTACCTGACCTATGCGGCACCGGGCACCGACAACAACGTCTACGGTGACGGGGTCTACACCGCCAAGTCGCCACTGGGGCCCTTCGTCTACCAAGAGCACAACCCGGTCTCCTACAAGCCCGGCGGCTACGTCCACGGCGCCGGCCACGGCAACACCTTCCGCGACGAACACGGCAACGTCTGGCGCTCCGGCACCAGCTGGCTGGGGGTCAACTGGGTGTTTGAACGCCGTCTGGTGATGCTGCCGGGGGCGATCGACGCCGACGGCCAGCTTTACAGCACCAGCCGATTTGCCGACTTCCCTCAGTACGCACCGACCGGCGAGTACCAGGATCCCAACGATCTGTTCACCGGCTGGATGCTGCTTTCCTACCAGAAGCCGATCAGCGCCAGCTCCGAGGTCGAAGGCCATGAAGCGGCGCGCCTGAGCGATGAGGATCCGCGCAGCTACTGGGTTGCCCAGAGCAACGGCGACGAGCAGGTTGTGATGGATCTGCAGGGCGAGAAAACCGTGCGGGCCATTCAGCTCAACTACACGGATCACCTGGTGGACGCCGAGAAGCTGACCCCGCTGATGCCGCGGGAGAGCGATCTTAAGGAATACAAGGAGCGGGTCTACAGCCACTACCGGGTGAGCCTGTCCAGCGACGGCGAGAACTGGACCGTGGTGGCGGACAACAGCGCCATCAAGGAGAACCGCGCCAACCCTTACATCCAGCTGGACGAGCCGGTTGAAGCGCGTTTCGTCAAGTTCGAGAACCTGCATGTGCCCACCGAGCACCTGGCGCTGAGCGCGATCCGGGTGTTTGGTAATGCTCCGGGCAAGGCGCCGAAGGCGCCCAAGGGCCTGACCGTCGAACGCCTGGAAGATCGCCGCAACGCCATGGTGTCCTGGACGCCGCAAAGCGACGCCAAACAGGGCGTGGTGGGTTACAACATCCGCTTTGGTCATGCCAAGGACAAGCTGTACCACACCTACCAGATCTGGCACGACGAGTTCGCCGGTGAGCTGGACGGGCAGAAGGAGATCCGCTCGCTCAACCTGCACAGTGGCTACTGCTTCGCCATCGAGGCCTTCAACGAGGCCGGCGTATCCAAGTTAGGTAAGGTGCGCTGCGTCGACTGAGCCAAAGACAAAACAGAGCGCCACCTTAGGGTGGCGCTTTTGCGTTAGGAGAGAACACAATGAATTTGAATCGAGGGGCGCAGCTTCTGGCGTGCGGCTTGATGGGCATAGCCTCCGGCAGCGTCGCGGCGGGAACCTACATCAACCCCATGGATGTGGAGTACCAGTATGCCGAAGAGGTGCCGCATTCCCATGCCTACCCCGGCCTGGAAGGGCTGCAGACCCGCACCGGTGCCGATCCCGTGCTGGTGCACTATGAGGTGGATGGCGAGCATCGGGGCTACTACCTGTTTGGCACCCATAACCGGGGCTACTACTACTCGGACGATCTGGTTGGCTGGCAGCACATCGTCCCCACCGGCGACTGGCCGGTCAGTTATATGCCGGATGACAGTGCAACCGACAGTGCCTTTACCGAGTCCGATACCGGGTTTCACTACAAGGACATGATCGCCCCGGCGGCGGTGGCCGAAGCGGGCAAGATCTACCTGCTGGCGTCCAACAATGGCGGCAAGCCCCGGCTGTACGTCAGTGACGATCCCAAGGGGGGCCACTGGCAGGTGGCCGAAACCGACTTGGGTTATCTCAAGGTGGGGGATCAGAACCTGTGGGATCCGGCACTCTATTTCGAAGAGGGGCAGGGCTACATCTTCTGGGGCAGCTCCAACGTCCATCCCCTGTACGGCGCCCACCTGAACCAGGACAACAAGCGCGGCATTAAGGTCGACCGTCGCTACAAAACCTTGCTGTCGCTGCACCCGGAGCAGCACGGTTGGGAGCGGATGGGCTGGGATCACACCCTGCCCCGCGTGCCCTTTGTCGAAGGCCCGGAGATGATCAAGCACGGGGATACCTACTACCTGAGCTATGCCGCGCCGGGCACCAACGCCAATGTCTACGCCGATGGCGTCTACACCGCCAAGGCACCGCTGGGTCCCTACACCTACCAGGCGCATAACCCTGTGTCCTACAAGCCCGGTGGCTTTGTCCATGGCGCCGGTCACGGCAACTCGTTCCGGGACCGGTTTGGCAACCTGTGGCGCACCGGCACCAATTGGGTGGGCAACAACTGGGTATTCGAGCGCCGCCTGGTGCTCCTGCCCGGGGCGTTTGATGCCGATGGCCAGATGTACAGCACCAGCCGTTTCGCCGATTTTCCCTATCATGCGCCGACCGGCGAGTTTCAGGATCCCAACGATCTCTTTACCGGCTGGATGCTGCTCTCCTACCGCAAGCCGGTGATCGCCAGCTCCGAAACCGAAGGCCATGAAGCGGCGCGGGTGAGCGACGAAGATCCGCGCAGTTACTGGATCGCCCAAAGCAACGGCGATGAGCAGCTGGTGATGGATCTGCAGGACGTGAAAACCGTGCGGGCGATCCAGCTCAACTATGTCGATCACCATGAGCTGGATCCCGATCTGCTGCCGCCCATGCCAAGGGACAGCGATCTGCAGGAGTACAAGGCGCGGGTGTACAGCCACTACCGGCTGAGCCTGTCGGTCGACGGCGAGAACTGGACCCAGGTGGCGGACAACAGCGCCATCCAGGAGAACCGGTCCAACCCCTACATCCAGCTGGAACAACCGGTTGAGGCGCGTTTCGTCAAGTTTGAGAACCTTCATCTGCCCACCGAGCACCTGGGGCTGAGTGCGATCCGGGTGTTTGGCAACGCCCCGGGCAAGGCACCGAAGGCGCCCAAGGGCCTCAAGGTGGAACGCCTGGAAGATCGCCGCAACGCCCTGGTGTCCTGGACGCCTTCCGAAGCGAAACAGGAAACCGTGGGTTACAACATCCGCTTTGGTATGGCCAAGGACAAGCTGTACCACACCTACCAGATCTGGCACGACGAGTTTGCCGGTGAGCTGGGCGGGCAGAAGGCGATCCGCTCCCTCAACCTGCACAGCGGCTACTGTTTTGCCATCGAGGCCTTCAACGAGACGGGCGTATCCAAGTTAGGCAAGGTGCGCTGCGTCGAGTGATCCCGCTGGCCGCCTGGATGGGTGGCCGCAGAGAAATTATCGCGGTTCGAGGCACCGCCAGGTCGGGACGAGGGAGACTCGCCTTCGACCATCGGCGCCGAGATCGGCGGAGACAACAATAACGAGATAAAGAGGTTGATAACACCATGGAACGCCGTATTTCCCGCCAGCTGCTGGGCAGCCTGGCCCTGATCCTAAGCCCGGTCGCCCTGGCGACCGCCGGCAGTGAGGCCCAGTACCAGGCCAACATCGAGTCCCTGAGTCACTATGAGGTACCCGAGTGGTACCAGGACGCCAAGTTTGGGATCTGGGCGCACTGGGGGCCCTATTCTGTCCCCGCGTTTGGGGGGCGTCACGCCGCCGAATGGTATCCCCGCCACATGTACGATGCCCAGGATTCCACCGGCCACTACAGCCACCACAAGGCCACCTATGGCGACAACAGCGAGTTTGGCTACAAGGACTTTATCCCGCTGTTTACCGCCGATAAGTTCGACGCCGACGTCTGGGCCCAGCTGGCCGTTGACTCCGGGGCCAAATACTACGGCGTGGTGGCCCTGCACCACGACGGCTTCTCCATGTACGACAGCGATCACACCCAGTGGAACTCGGTGAAGATGGGGCCCAAGCGCGATGTGGTGGCTGAGCTGTTTGAAGCGGCCCGGGCGCGGGGCCTGAAGGTGGGGGCGACCAACCACTTCGCCCATAACCTGGATTATTACGAGCACCTGTTCAAGTACGGCGGCGACTGGGCCCCCGAGTATCAGGATCTCTACAGCCACGGCGGGGAGCCGGACGAGTGGTACATGAACCGCTGGTGGAACCGCACTGCAGAGCTGGTGGACAAGTACCAGCCGGATCTCTACTACTTCGACTGGGGCTGGAACCGTCCGACCATGCTGGAGGCCTTCGAGGGTGAGCGGGAACGCTTCCTGGCCTACTACTACAACGCGGCCATTGAGCAGGGCAAGGGCAAGTTCGGTGATCCGGGTGTGGTGATGAACTTCAAGGGCCGCACCCTGCCGCGCAACGTGGCGGTGCAGGATATCGAGCGGGGCGGTCGCAACCAGATCAGCGATCACGTCTGGCAGTCCCACACCTCCATCAGTAAGCGCTCCTGGAGCTACTCCACTCAGGATGATTATTGGGACAGCCGCGAGATGCTGCACAGCCTGATCGACGTGGTGAGCAAAAACGGTGTGTTCTTCCTCAACTTCGGCCCCCGTGCCGACGGGACCATTCCTGATGAGTACACCAGCGTGCTGCTGGAGATGGGGCAGTGGCTCAAGGCCAACGGCGAGGCGATCTACGCCACCCGCCCTTACCAGATCCATGGCGAAGGCCCAACCGTCCGTACGGCGAAAAACCGTCACGAGCTGAAGCGGCACGGCTTCCGCTATACCCCAGAGGACATCCGCTTTACCCGTAACAAGGCCAACGACACCCTGTACGTTACTGCCCTGAACCTGGCCGAGGATCGCAAGACCCGTGTCACCCGCTTCAAGGCGAAGGCGTTCGATATGTCCGAAGTGGTCGCCGTGACCACCCTGGACGGTCAGCCTATCGCCTGGACTCAGGAGAAAGGTGCGCTGATCCTCAGCTGGCCCAAGGGGATGGCCCCGTCGGCGGCCTACGTGGCCAAGCTGCAGTTCAAGCAGAGTGTGCCTGAGCTCAAATAGGGACAGGGTGGGGTCGCCGTCACGGCGATCCGATCCCATTTTTCCCAGCGGGTACCGGTCTGATCCGGGCCCGCTGACAACCACCAAGATCGATGATTACTGTGAACAGAATCCAATTTAGCGCCGTGGCGCTGGGCCTGGCACTGGCCCCGGCCCAGGCGGCCAGCACCTACATCAACCCCATGGATGTGGAGTACCAATACGCCGAAGTGATCGATCAGAGCAGGGCGTACTCCGGCGTGGCCGGACTCAATGCCCGCATGGGCGCCGATCCGGTTATGGTCCACCTGGATGCCGAGGGCGAGCAGCGCGGTTATTACCTGTTTGGCACCCATAACCGCGGCTACTACTTCTCCGAGGACATGGTGAGCTGGGAGCACATCGTGCCTCAGGGCGACTGGCCGGTGAGCTACTTCAACGAGAAGAGTGAGCGGGAGCGCAACTCCGGTGGCATTCGCACCGAGCCGGACACCGGCTACATCTACAAGGACATGATCGCCCCGGCGGCGGCGGTCAAGGACGGTCAGATCTACCTGATGGCGTCCAGTCGTGGCGGTACGCCTCAGCTGTTTGTCAGCGAAGATCCGCGCAAGGGGCAGTGGCGCATGCTGGAGAAGGATCTGGGCTATCCCAATGTGGGCGCTGGGCACCTGTGGGATCCGGCGCTCTACCATGAGGACGACCAGTGGTACATCTTCTGGGGCAGCTCCCATGTGCACCCGCTGTACGGCGCCAAGATCAACGAAAGTAAGAAACACGGCATGAAGGTGGATCGCTTCCCGCGCTCCTTCATCCACCTCTACCCGGATCAGCACGGCTGGGAGCGGATGGGCTGGGATCACAGCTCGGAGCGTCGCCCCTACGGTGAAGGCCCGGAGATGATCAAGGACGGCGACACCTACTACCTGACCTATGCGGCACCGGGCACCGACAACAACGTCTACGGTGACGGAGTTTACACCGCCAAGTCGCCCCTGGGGCCCTTCGTCTACCAAGAGCACAACCCGGTCTCCTACAAGCCCGGCGGCTACGTCCACGGCGCCGGTCACGGCAACACCTTCCGCGACGAACACGGCAACGTCTGGCGCTCTGGCACCAGCTGGCTGGGGGTCAACTGGGTGTTTGAACGCCGTCTGGTGATGCTGCCGGGGGCGATCGACGCCGACGGCCAGCTGTACAGCACCAGTCGCTTCGCCGACTTCCCTCAGTACGCGCCGACCGGCGAGTACCGGGATCCCAATGATCTGTTCACCGGCTGGATGCTGCTCTCCTACCAGAAACCGGTGAGTGCCAGCTCCGAAACCGAGGGCCATGAAGCGGCGCGGGTGAGTGACGAGGATCCACGCAGCTACTGGGTGGCCGGCAGCAACGGCGCCGAGTCCCTGGTGATGGATCTGCAGGGCGAGAAAACCGTGCGGGCCATTCAGCTCAACTACGCGGATCATCGGGTGGATGCCAAGAAGGTGACCCCGCTGATGCCGCGGGAGAGCGATCTTAAGGAGTACAAGGCGCGGGTATACACCCACTACCGGGTGAGCCTGTCCAGCGACGGCGAGAACTGGACCCTGGTGGCTGACAACAGTGCCGTTAAGGAGAACCGGGCCAACCCCTATATCGAGCTGGAAAAGCCGGTTGAGGCACGTTACGTTAAGTTCGACAACGGGCATGTGGCCACCGAGCACCTGGCGCTGAGCGCGATCCGGGTCTTTGGCAACGCCAAGGGCAAGGCGCCGAAGACCCCCAAGGGGCTCAAGGTGGAACGGCTGGATGATCGGCGCAGCGCCCTGGTCTCCTGGACGCCTTCCGAAGCGAAACAGGAAACCGTGGGTTACAACATCCGCTTCGGCATCGCTCGTGACAAGCTGTACCACACCTATCAGATCTGGCACGACGATTTTGCCGGTGAGCTGAAGGGCAGCAAGGAGATCCGCTCCCTCAACCTGCACAGCGGCTACTGCTTCGCGGTGGAGAGCTTTAACGAGACCGGCGTGTCCAAACTCAGCTCGGTGCGCTGCGTCGACTGAGTTGCCCGGATGAACCATTTCGCCACCTACGGGTGGCGCTTTTACAGGGAGAACCCCATGGCTTACACACGATGGGCGGCTGTCCTGGCCGCCGCGTCGCTCAGTGCCAGCGCCGTTGCGGCCGGTACCTATATCAATCCGCTGGATCTGGACTACTTCTACGGCAAGGTTGCGCTCAGCCGCTCCAACTTCCCCGAGGTGGCCAACCTGCAGGCGCGCACCAGTGCCGATCCGGTCATGCTCTATCTGGATGGCGAGGCGGATCAGCGCGGCTACTACCTGTTTGGCACCACGGCCCGAGGCTACTGGCACTCGACCGATCTGAGACAGTGGCGCCATGTCACCCCCAAGGGCCCCTGGCCGGTCAGCTACTTCGAGCCCATTGCCCGGATGCACCCGACACCACAGCAGTTGGCGGCCGGCGTGATGGAGCGGGATATCACCGCCCCCGCCGCCCTGGTACGAGATGGCCGCATCTACCTGATGTCGTCCAATCGCACCGGTACCACTCCGCTATTTGCCTCGGTGGATCCCGCCAACGGTGTCTGGGAGCCGATCGAGGAGGATCTGGGCTTTCCCAACGTCGGCGACGGCAACCTGTGGGATCCGGGCCTGTATGAGGAGGAAGGGCGTTGGTACGTCTACTGGGGCAGCTCCAACCTGCATCCGCTGTATGGCACCGAGCTCAAGCGCAACAAGGAGGGCGATCTTAAGCTGGATCGTTTCCTCAAGCCGGTGCTGACCCTGCACCCGGACCAACACGGTTGGGAGCGGATGGGCTGGGATCACGGCTCACCGCGCCGCCCCTACGTGGAAGGGCCGGAGCTGATCAAGCACGGCGCGACCTACTACCTCAAGTACGCCGCCCCGGGCACCAGTGAGAACGTCTACGCCGATGGTGTCTACACCGCCCAATCGCCGCTGGGGCCCTTTACTTATCAGGCGCACAACCCGGTCTCCTACAAACCCGGTGGCTATGTGCAAGGGGCCGGCCACGGCAACTCATTCCAGGATGAACACGGCAACTGGTGGCATACCGGCACCAGCTGGATCGGGGTCAACCACGTGTGGGAGCGGCGTATCGTCCTGCTGCCCACCGGCTTCGATGCCGACGGCCAGATGTACGCCTCCAGCCGCTTCGCCGACTTCCCCCAGAAGCTGCCCACTAAACAATGGCAGGAGATCGAGGAACTGTTTAGCGGCTGGATGCTGCTCAGTTACCAGAAACCGGTCACCGTCAGTTCGGTGCTGGAGGACGCGACGGGGAGCTACGGTGGCGAGCGGATCACCGACGAGCAGGTGCGGACATTCTGGGTGGCGGCGGACAACGGCGAGGATCAGTACGCCATCGTCGATCTGGGGCGGTCCATGACCGTCAACGCGGTGCAGATCAACTACGCGGATTTCAAGGTTAGCGGCGAAAACACTCAGGCACCCTTGCCCCGCGACGGTGGCCTGGACGACTACAAGGCCGACACCGTAAGTCAGTTCCGCCTCTCGGTGTCCCGCGACGGCCAGCAGTGGCAGGCGGTGACGGACAACCTGGGCGAGCGGCGCAACCGGGCTAACGCCTACGTCGAGCTCGATGCATCAATCCAGGCCCGCTATGTTCGCTTCGAGAATGTCAGTGTGGCCAACGAGCACCTGGCGCTGTCCGGCCTGCGGGTGTTCGGCAACGCCCCGGGCAAGGCACCTAAGGCGCCCAAGGGGCTGACCGTCGAACGCCAGGCCGACCGTCGGGACGCTCAGGTGGCCTGGCAGCCGCAGGCCGATGCGGTGGGTTACAACATCCGCTTCGGCATGGCCAAGGACAAGCTGTACCACACCTACCAGATCTGGGCCGACGAGTTTGCCGGTGAGCTGGAGGGCAAAAAGGCGATCCGCTCCCTCAACCTGCACAGCGGCTACTGCTTCGCCATCGAGGCGTTTAACGAAACCGGCGTGTCGGGCTTGAGCCAGGTGCGCTGCGTCGAATGAGTCGCCCTTACAGGTAAGCCGGACCGGTCATAGGTTGTGACCGGTTTGGCACTAAAACGAATGAACATAACGAACACACCAAAGGAAATATCATGAAAGCGATGATCCTGCCGCTGTCGGCCCTGGCCGTCAGTGCGACTCTGGCCGGCTGCAGTCAAACCCAGCCAACGCAGGGGGCGGTCAAAGAGGAGCCGCGCCAGCCCAATATCGTGCTGCTGTTTGCCGATGACATGGGCTACGGCGACGTGGGCTATCAGGGCGACGACACCGGGGCGCTGACCCCGAATATCGACCGTCTGGCCGAGGGCGGTGCCGCCTTCTCAGCGGGCTATGTGACCGCCCACGTCTGCGGCCCCTCCCGCGCCGGCCTGATGACCGGGCGTTACCAGCAGCGCTTTGGCTACTACACCAACCTGGGCCGCAGTGACGATCTGGGCCTGCCGCTGGAGCTCAACACCATGGCCAACTGGCTGGCTGATGCCGGCTACCGCACCGGCATGGTGGGTAAGTGGCACGACGGTGATGCCAAGGCCTACTGGCCTCACAACCGAGGTTTCGAGCATTTCTTCGGTTTCAACAACGGTGCCAGCGACTACTGGATGGGGCCGATGAACCAGAAGCAGTATCTGGTCGAGCCCTTCGCGGTGATGCACCGCAACGACACCATAGTGGCGGATTTCCCCGAATACCTGACCGACAAGTTCGGTATGGAGGCGGTGGATTACATCCATGCCAACAAGGATGACCCCTTCTTCCTCTACGTCTCCTTCAACGCGCCCCACGAACCGCTGCAGACCCGGCCCGAGGATTGGGCCCGCTTCGCCCATATCGAGGACGACAAGCACCGCGCTGCGGTGGCCATGTCCTACAACATGGATGAGAACATCGGACATATCCTGGCCGCGCTGGAGGAGAACGGGCTGACAGAGGATACCCTGGTGATCTTCCTCTCCGACAACGGCGGCAAGAACTCCTCTAACGCGCCGCTGGCCGGCAAGAAGGGCACCTTCTGGGAAGGGGGGATCCGCATTCCCTACACAATGACCTGGCCCAACGGCTTTGCCGGAGGGCAGGTTCTGGCTGAGCCGGTCAATTCGCTGGATCTTCTCACTACGGTCATGGCCGCAGCGGGGATCGAGGCTGACGCGTCGGTCGCACTGGATGGGGACGATCTGCTGCCCTACCTGCGCGGTGAGCGGTCTCAGTTGGACGACCGTTACCTCTACTGGCTGGATCAGAGCAGCTACGCCATTCGCGACCGCGACTGGAAACTGCACAGCGATCGTCGTGGCGAGCGCTTCCTGTACCGGATCAGCAGCGACATCGGCGAGCAGCACAACCTGATCGAGCAAGAGCCCGAGCAGGCACAGCGGCTGCAGCAGGCGTTTGATGACTGGAACCGGGACAATGCCGAAATGATGTGGGGCCGCAAGGGCAAGCATTATCCCGAGCGGCGGAACGACTGAGCATTGGCCGGTATGCAAAAATCGCTGCGCAGCGGCGATTTTCCGCTACAATGCGCGGCAAACGTGATTTGAAATAAGGGTTGTCATGCGAATTTGTGGTGTTGAGCTCAAAGGCTCTGAAGCTGTCCTCTGTCTGCTGGACTACAAGGTGGAGAGTTTTTACCTGCCAGATTGCCGTCAGCGCTCCATTGTGTGTCAGGCCAACGAAACCGTGGATGGCATGCGCCAGTTCCACTTTGCCTTCCATAAGCTGATGGCGGATTATCAGGTGGATGAAGTGGTGATCATCCAGCGTGCCCAAAAGGGCAAGTTTGCCGGCGGTGCCGTGGGCTTCAAGATGGAAGCGGCCATCCAGTTGGGTGACGTGCCGGTGAACTTGATCTCTCACACCGAGATCAAGGCCCAGATGAAACGTAATCCTCCCATGGCCGATTTTGCCGACATGGGCCTGAAGAAGTTCCAGGAGCCGGCCTTCAACGCCGCTTATGCCGAGCATAACAACAAGCTCTTCGGTCAGCCTGAGTAAGGCCAGACGGGAAGAATAAGCCGGGCAGATGCCCGGCTTTGTTGTTTGGGCACGACGGCGACCCTAGCTCAGGAAAAGTGGCAAATACCGAGCATCACTCGATGGGACTCGGGCTCGACCTCTTCGCTCAGGGCGAATGGCAGGCTACCCCCAAAATGGGGTAAAGCGCCGCTCGAGTGGCAGTGTGGCGTGATGGTATAGGCGCTGCTGGTTGAGACTACCCCTTTGGCTCTGGTCGCTGCTGGCCAGGATCATCCGGTTATGCCAGGCGTAGCTGGCTTCCAGCTCCTGCCCCTGGCTTCGCTCGAACCAGCGGTCATCGCGATATAGGGTATTTTCGGCCTGTGAGTGCACCAAGGGGCTCCGGGTGTATTTTAGCGAGGTTGCAAGTTGAGCGTGTATTGGCTGCCATCATCGTGGTGGCTGGCGCCCTGCCATTGACTGCCGGTGTCCAATGTTCCCAGCGGCAGAGCATAAGGCGTGCGATAACTCACCGCCTGGTCGACACGGCCTAGGCCGCGGGCACTGTCGTCCTTACCTTGGACGTGCAATACCTGGGTACCAAACCCCATGCGGTTGTCGACCATAAAGGAAAGCTCGGAATAGAGTCCCCACTGTTTGCCGACGCGCACCCACCTCCAGCCGGCTTTCCAGGGTGAAGGTTCCCCTAGGCGCTGCTTCAGGCTCCCGTTGATGTGGGAATTATTGCCCTTGATGTCCAAGCCGTTGGCGCCATGCAGTAACTCAAAGTTCAAGTAGCCCTCATGGAGATCGAGGGTTTCACAGCTGAGCTCGGTAGCGACAGAACAAGCAGCCAGTCGAAGAGGTGCATGCGAAACAAGCTCACCTTGTTGCTTCTATAGGTTTTTGTGGCATGAAAGTATGAGCAAAAGGCACGGTCAGTGGGGTGGTTAGGTCGCTGCTCACTGAGCAGTCGTTACCGTCAGTTACCAAGAAAGAGACAGGAGGCTGAGTACAGCGTGGTTTGGTTATGCAGTCTAGGCTGCTTTTTTGACCGCTTGTGCCTATGTTGAGGGGAGGTTTCGTTATGGGATCTATCAATCATGACCGCCGAGTTGATCACTGTTCCCCCGTTTATCGCCTTTACCTTGGCGATCCTCTTGTTGTTTATCGGTAAACATTTGACGACTCGCTCTGAGTTGCTGCGGCGCTACTCCATTCCTGAGCCGGTGATCGGCGGCTTTGTCTGCGCGGCGACGGTCGCCGTCCTGTATTACGGCTTTGGCCGCCAAGTGGAGTTTGAACTGCAGGTCAGGGATATCTTGCTGCTCTATTTCTTTGCGGGTATTGGCCTCAAATCGGACATCAAATCCCTGCTCAACGGCGGTAAGCCCCTGTTTATTTTGCTGGGGCTGGCATCGGCTTTCATCGTGATCCAAAACGCCATGGCGATGGGGGTCGCCGGCGCGTTTGGGCTGGATCCCAAAGCGGGCCTGATGTCCGGCTCCATCAGCCTGACCGGCGGGGTGGGTACCACGATTGCCTGGGCACCGCGTTTTGTTTCTGAACTTGGCATCGCCAATGCCATGGAGCTGGGGATCGCCTCCAACACCATGGGCCTTATCGCCGCGTGCGTGATCGGCGGGCCGATCGCTCGCTATCTGATCCAACGTCATAACATCGTACCCTCGGATGACCATGATCTCGATATCGGTGTCAGTCATGGCGATGATGAGCAGGGCCAGCTGAGCTACTATGGCTTTCTCTGGGCCTGGCTCTGGCTCAATATCACCCTGATGCTGGGTTATGGCCTGAATGAGGCGTTGGAAGAGGCGGGGGTCAATCTACCCACCTTTGTCAGCTGCCTGATGGCGGGGATCGTGATCAGCAATGTCGCCCGGGCGCTGAAGAAGACCCCGGGCCGTTGGCAGGCGCAAGGGCAGATGGGGCTGGCGCTGATCTCCGATGTCTGCTTGGGCATGTTTCTGACCATGGCGCTGATGGGGTTAAAGCTGTGGGAGCTGGAGGGCCTGCTGGGTTATATCTCGGTGGCGGTGGGGTTGCAGATCATCCTGTCGATCCTGTTCACCATTTTGCTGGTGTATCGCTTTATGGGCCGAAACTACGATGCAGTGGTGATCAGCGCCGGTTTCGGCGGCATAACCTTGGGCTCAACCGCCACGGCCATCGTCAATATGACCGCGGTGGCGCGCCAGTACGGTGCCAGCCACCAAGCCTTTATTATCGTGCCTCTGGTGTGTGGCTTCTTCATCGATATTGTCAATGCCATCGTCATTGGTTTCTTTGTCGGGCTTTAAATGAAACCGAGCTCAATGCCGATCCGGTTTTGCTTGAGCTGAAAAGGGGGGGCGGATAGCATGACCCCTTCGTTTTGATACTGTCCCGAAGCTTTTTATGTCCATCAAGCTCAAACTCGCCATCGCGGCCCTGACCACCCTGTTCCTGTTCCTGCTGCGCCTGGAAGGGATGGACTTTTTCGTGGTGCTGATCTGTGGAAGCCTGAGTCTCTATTATCTGGCGATGAGCGGTATGGCGATCTTTGATCGTCAGTGGCTGGCGATACCGTTTCGTCAGCCTGGGGCAAGTGATCGGGTGGCGATCTGGGGGCTGCTCCTTATGGCAATGGCGGGTGCCAGCGTTGCGGGATGGAGCAGTGAAGCCCTGTTGGGCGACATGGGATTGACCCAGGGGGAGCGGATCGCAAGGGGCAGTGCGATGGCGCTGATCCTCAGTTTTACCCTGAGTCGGTTTGCCATCGCGCTGCGCCTGCTGAGGATCCTCTGGTTACAGCGCAGCCGTATGCCACGATAATTATGCGTGGGTATGGCTCAGGCCGGGGTTAAGCGTCACTTGATGCTCCTGCTCGTGGCTGTCACGCCAGGCCAGGCTAATGGGGATCAAATCCTCCTCTTCCAGTTCCTCCTCCAGGGGCAGATCGACGGACTGAAATTGCTCCAGCTGTTCCAGAGGGAAGTGCTCACTCAGCTGTTGCCAGCTAAGCAGGCGTTGATTTTCGGGGAGTTCCAGTCGAAGGTCCTGAAGCGCGTCTGTTCCACTGTTCCAGATCTTCAGGCGTCTCTTCCCATCGCCATCGTCGATGTAACGAGCGGCGACCTGGGCGTGATGGGCAGTAAATCGTTTGGCCGTCGGGGCCGTTAGACTGATCTCATCACTTTGAGCCTGGACCCCAAAGGAACGAGCCATTTTCGGTGTGCGTGGGCGTTTCGCCAGCAGTAGGTGTATTCTGAGTGTGGCATATATGCTCAGTGCCAGGGTCAACAGCAGTATCAGATCCCGCCAATCCATCATACGTAACCTCTAAGGGGCTGCCTGCCCCAAAACATCATGCAGAAAACAGGGCACTGTAATGGTGCCTGGGTTACGTGCTCGTCCCTGAGTCGCCGCCTTGCGACCTAAGCGTCCCATAAATCAAATCGGGATACAACTCACCTAAAAGGGGGTCAAAACGATAGTTTTTACCCTTTTGATTAACCACTTAGTCATCTTTTGATTGGTCCAGCAGCTTTCCAAGGTCTTTGGCCCAACTGCGAAACATTCGTCCAAATTCGAGGTTGTTGGTGGCTCGGTTAACCCGTTGCAAATGACCCAGCTCCCAGCCTTCCTGCCAGTCGTTGATCTGTGCCAGCAGGGTGAGTTGCTGGCTGTCATAGAGGCCAAACTCGATGCTCATCTCACCTACCCGATCGACGTATTGCCGTTCAATGCGGGTGGCATTGATATCTGGGGCCCTGATATCGAGATCGTAAACCCTGGGTTGTATCAGCAGCACGTCTTCCCCCTTGGTGTGGGCGTCCACCAGGTTAAAGCCGTCCGCTTCCAACTGCTTAAGAAGATTCTTGTTGCAGACTGAAATCATATTGCTGAGTTGCTCCTGCACATCCTCTTCTCGCAGGCGTCGCTCATTGAGACCGCGAAAATTTTGATCTCGCATCCAATTTTTACGAAAGCTCACTTCGCAGGGGGCCAGGGCGATGCGCTGGTATGGCAATAGAACATCGCCGTTTCGCATCAGTAGGGAGTCAAAGTCACTCTTCTCCACCAGGGTAAGCTCGGTGGCGAGCGCCAGGGGAGACAGGAATGCCATCAGGCTGACAAAGAAAACAGGGTTGCGCATGGGACCTCCGCTTGTGCGAGGAAGAGTATTACTGTGGTCATTGTGGAAATTAGAGCACATTCGGTGCTTTAAGTTGCCCGTTGAGTCACTCCATTCAGTTTGGGATCAGCTTGGTAAAAACAGCAAGCCCTTGACGATCTTTGCATATGCTTTCACTGCCTTAGGATGGGGCTCTCAATTTACTGATGGTGGGTCGAATAGAATGGCGGCTTTAATCGAACTCAAACGGAAACAAGACGTCATGAAAGGATGTTTGGCCCGCAATCTGACGATTGCTGTTTTGGCGACCCTGGCTTGTACACCGGCCCTGGCTGAGCGTCAATGGCTGGCGGGTGACCACCATGCGCACACCCACTGGAGCGTGAAGTGGGACAAGAGCACGGATCCCTGGAGCCCGATCAAGGGGGGCGACAGCCTGCACACCTACACAGGCAATGCCCAGATGGCCGAGAAGTTTGGCCTAAGCTGGCTGGTCAATACCGATCATGGCGGCCCCTACCACTCCCATCTGCTCGACACTAAGGGTTATCCTGAGCTGCTCAAGGCCCGCCAGGCGGTGCCCTCGGTGCATCAGTTCTTTGGTATCGAACTGGACGTGCCTGCTGGCGAGCACGCCACCGTGATGGTGCCCATCAACGAGCATGAGCGCGAGGTGCTGGTGCAGTTCCAGCGCGACTACAGCATTCGCGAATACCGTCACCTGACCCGTCAGCGCAACACGGTAGAGCACCTGCAGGCGGGGATCCGCTTCCTTGGCGAACAGGAAGAGAAGGGGCTGATCATCAAGAATCACCCCAGCCGACAGGCCACCGGTCTGGGGGAATGGGGGCGGGTGACCCCGGAAAACCTAGCCACCTGGCACCAGACCGATCCGGACGTCTTTGTCGGCATGGTGGCAGCGCCGGGTCATCAGGGCGGCGGTGACAACCGTGGCAGCTACTACAAGCACCCGAGCATGAACGGCTTCGATCAGATGACCGCCGTGGTCGGTGGTCCTTGGGATCATATGCTCGGTAGCGGCCTGAAATTCTGGATCAGCGCCGGCTCCGACAGCCATATTCACGTTAGCGACGGTGGCCGCGACTTCTGGCCCGGCGAATACACCAAGACCTATGTCTACGCCCGTAACGAGCCGGCAGACATCATGGATGCCCTGCGTCATGGCCGCAGTTTCATGGTGTTTGGCGATCTGATCAATGGCCTGGATCTGTCCCTGAGTGGCGCACAGAAAGAAGCGGCCAGCCTGGGGCAAACCCTGGCGGTGTCGGACGAGGAGATCCTGACGCTGTCGATGAGCATCAGCCTGCCCGAAGGCCCGAACTTTAACGGTGATCGCCCCGAGCTTCAGCGTATCGATGTGATCACCGGGGCGGTGAGTGGAGAGGCGGTGAGTGAGGCGGATCGCAATGTCACGACCAAGGTGGTGCAGCGCCTGACACCGAAGGATTGGACTGTCGAAGACAACCGCATCGAGCTGAGCCTCGAATTGCCGCGTGAGCATGTCAATGGTTACGTCCGTTTGCGCGGTACCAGCGGGAAGTTCCTGGAGCCGCAGATCAATGAGCAGCCGCTGGATCCCTGGCAGGATCTCTGGTTCTACAGCAACCCGGTGTTCTGGCAGGCGAAGTGATCCGACTATAGCCAGATGGCGTGAGCGGTTCTGAGCAGACAATTACGACGCCCCCAACCTGGTTGGGGGCGTCGTTTTTTTAGGCAAACACAGGAGGGTGTTCCAGACCTTCCTCGATTATTTGCCTTTCGGCTCAGGTGCCAACGGAACGTGCACAGAACAATGAACCCGAGAGCATGATTTTGTTACACTCTGCTCACAGTTTTAGCTGATTGAATTGAAAGGAATATCAGATGTCTCAGCTCACCCAGACGCTCAAGGCGATTGACGCCCTGCACGCCCAGGACCCCAAACAGCGTGACGGCGAACCCGCCGAGCTGCTCTACGCCAAACGGATGACCGCCTGGCTGGAACGACTGAAGCCGGACGCCTCCCCGGAGTTGCAGATCGCGGTACGCAGCCAGCACCTGTGTCGCTGGTCGATCCCCCGCAGTGACTACCCCTTGGGGCGCCCAGGCTATCTGAAATGGCGCACCGAGCTGGCGAAGCTGCACGCCGACAAGGCGGTGGCGGTGATGGCGGAGCAGGGGTTTGATGACGCGGCATGTGAGCAGACAGCCCGGATCATTCGAAAGCAGGGCATTAAGCGTGATGCAGACGTACAAGCCCTGGAGGATTGCGCCTGCCTGGTGTTTATTCAGTATGACTTTTTGCCCTTTGCCGCCAAGCATGAGGAGGCAAAGGTGATCGATATCGTGCAGAAAACCTGGGCTAAGATGTCGACACAGGCTCAGCAGGTTGCACTGACGTTGAGCCTGCCTTCAGAGGCCCAGGCTTTGATCGGTAAGGCCTTGGCGTAAGGCTGGGGGACAAAAACGGCGTCGCGGACGGGGCTTGGACCCTAACGGAGCGGTGATGGGCAAGCGCACGAAGTGTGAAAACAGTGGTGCCGGTGATCTGCAAGGCAGTACCCGGCTGACCGTCGAGGCAATTGTCGCGGTGACGGAGATGGTTGGCTCCCTGCATCACACCATCGCCACCCTGGGGCTGGATCGCCGCAAGGTCCCGCGCAAGCGTCCCCGGGGGCTCAGCCGTCTGGTGTATCGCTCTATTGAAACCACGACACAGTGGTGGGGGAAAGCCCTGGATCCCCCTTTGGCGACGTTGGGGCAGCGCCTCGATGCCCAGGCGCGCTCACCCCAGCGTGAACGCCTGGTGGCCATCTTGAATGGGGTGCTGGGCGATCATCTGGAGGCGAGCGGCAATCCGCTGGCCATTGAGATGCAGTTTCGTCAGGACGGCCGCGCTGTGTCACTGCCAGCGTTAGCCGAGCCGTTGAGGGCGACCCAGGGCCGTGTGCTGCTGATGATCCACGGTCTTTGCATGAACGATCACCTGTGGCAGCAGGAGGCGCACAACCATGGCCTGGCCCTGGCCGAGGCGCTCGATATGACGCCGCTCTTTCTCTACTACAACACGGGACGTCATATTTCCGATAATGGCCAGCAGCTGTCACACATGCTGCAGCAGTTGTCTGAGCAGGCCGGGTTGCCCCTGCAGCTGCATATCATCGGCCACAGCATGGGGGGACTGGTGGCTCGCAGTGCCGTGTATTACGCCACACAGATGGAACATGGCTGGCGGAGACAACTGGGTAAGATGGCCTTTTTGGGGACGCCACATCACGGTGCCTTACTGGAAAAAGGCGGTAACTGGGTGGAGGCGCTCCTGCCCCTGAGCCCCTATTCGGCGCCCTTTGCCCGGTTGACCCGGTTGCGCAGCCGCGGGATCACCGATCTGCGTCACGGTCATATCACCGAGCATGACTGGGGCGGTCGTTCCCGTTTTGCCCTTGGGCAAGACAGACGGATCCCAGTGCCGCTGCCGGAAGGCGTGGATTGCTACGGGATTGCGGCGGTGCGATCCCCCCGTGAGGGCTACCGGGCGGAGCAGCTTGTGGGGGATGGACTCGTAACCCTGCACAGCGCCTTGGGTCGGCATTCCGTGGCGCAATACCACCTGAGCCTGCCTGAATCTCACTGCTGGGTTGTGCGGCCTGTGGGGCACAATGAACTGCTGCGTCATGACGGGGTATATCAGCAGCTGCTCCAGTGGTTCTCGGCCTGATCTTTTCGCGCTGTGTAACCTTGAGCCAGGGGGAGGGTTCCATTAGATTGACCGCTATCTTTTAACGGTCAGTTAAGCGGTTATGCCCTATCTTTTTTTCCTGTTTTTGTCACTCTCTGCCTGGGCGAATGCCGGCGAGTCCCTCTATGTGGGCACCAGCCTTAAGGGCAACTCTCAAGGGATCTATGCCGTGGATCTTGACCCCTCGACTGGCCAGCTAGGTGCCCCCCGCCTGGTGGCGCGGCAGCCGCACTTTGGCCAGTTGGCGATTCACGATAACGGCTCCTTGCTGTACAGCGGGGGCAAAGCCGCCCGGCCGGGCGACAGCGCCAGGCTGTCGTCCTACCGGATCGTGCCGAAGGAAGGACTGTTGGCTCTCAACTCGCTCGAAGTCGTAGGCAGTGGTCCGGCCGATCTGACGCTGAGTCCGGATGGACGTTTCCTGCTGACGGCGGACTTTGTCTCCGGCCTGGTGCAAAGCTATCGGCTGAACGACGATGGGGCGCTGGGAGAGCGGGTGGCCCGGTTTACCCTGCCGGGCAATGCCAAGGGCGAGTCCCGGGCTCATGCGGTGCGCTTTATTGCTGGGACCGACATCCTGATGGTGCCCGATACGCGAAATAACCGGCTGCAGTTACTGGAGTTTGATCCCCAAGGTGGTCATATCGAGCCGCTAGCTCAGCTGTCTTCTGATGCTTTCGATGGCCCGCGCCATGTGATCAGCGATGCCGATGGTCGTTTTGTCTATGTGTTCAATCAGATGGGCTCCTCGGTGGTGGTCTTTTACCATGATGGCCAAGGAAACCTGAGTGAGCGTCAGGTGATCGCTACCCTGCCCGAGGAGTATAAGGGGGTTAACCATGGCGCGGAGATCCGGTTGCACCCGTCCGGTCGCTTCCTCTATGCCTCCAACCGGGGACACGACAGCATCGCCGTCTTCGCCGTGGCCGAGGATGGCTTGCTCAGCCGGGTACAGATCACGCCATCCGGTGGGGAGCGCCCCTGGAGCTTTGCCATCTCCCCCGATGGCCGATACCTGGTGAGCAGCAACAACCGCAGCGAGAACCTGCAAAGCTATGCCATTGCGTCGGACAGCGGTCGACTGAGCCAGGTGGGCACCTCCGTGTCGTCGCCCGAGCCCCTGTCCCTGCAGTTTGTGCCCTAAGAGCAGTGTTGTGTTGCTGAGGGCGAACGATTTCTTTTACCCAAAGGGTTAATTTATTTCGCCAACAAAGTGCCATCGCGTGATTGCTCAGGAGGCGCTTTGTGCCGATCCTATTCCTCGAACGACGGGCCGGTGTGCATGACTGCATACCGGCCCTTGTTGTCCTTGGACCGACTTGCTTGCCATGGGCATTCGAAGCGTGTTCACGCCTTTTGTTTTGGGGAAGCTATGTGATGAAAATTGGGATCCTGTCCGGTGATGCCACCCTGTACTCCACCCGTCGATTGATCGAAGCGGCAACGCAGCGCGGCCACCAGGTTGAGGTGGTCGATGCCCTGCACTGCTATATGAACATCAACGCCAGCCAACCGTCGATCCATCATCGGGGTGAGGAGCTCACCGGCTTTGAGGCGATGATCCCGCGGATCGGGGCCGACACCACCTTTTACGGCTGCGCCGTGCTGCGCCAGTTTGAGATGATGGGGGTGTATGCGGTCAACGGATCCGGAGCGATCCTGCAGGCCCGGGACAAGCTGTGTTCACTGCAATTGCTGTCGCGCAAGGGGGTGGGGATGCCGATCACCGGCTTTGCCAGCAAGCCCGATGACATCAAGGATCTGCTGGACATGGTGGGTGGCGCCCCTGTGGTGATCAAACTGCTGGAGGGCACCCAGGGGATCGGCGTGGTGCTGGCGGAGACCCGCAAGGCGGCGGAGAGTGTGATCGAGGCGTTTTTCGGCCTCAAGGCCAACATCATGGTGCAGGAGTACATCAAGGAGGCCGGCGGTGCCGATCTGCGCTGTTTTGTCATTGGTGATAAGGTGATCGCCGCGATGAAGCGCCAGGCGCCGGAGGGGGAGTTTCGCTCCAACCTGCACCGGGGCGGCTCCGCCAGCCTGGTGAAGATCACCCCGCAGGAGCGCAAGACCGCTGTCACCGCCGCCAAGGCGATGGGGCTCAAGGTGGCCGGGGTGGATCTGCTGCGCTCCGATCGCGGCCCGCTGGTGATGGAGGTCAACTCCTCACCGGGACTGGAGGGGATCGAAGCGGCCACCGGCAAGGACGTGGCGGGCCTGATCATCGAGTACGTCGTGCAGCAGGCGGCGCGACCTTTGCGCAACGCCGGGGCAATTAGCACAAACTGACCACACAGGGAGAGCATCACGTGTGCCGATTCATTGTTTATCAAGGGGCTCAGATCCCCATGGCCCCACTGCTGTTTGAAGCGGAAAACGGCCTGATCGCCCAAAGCAAATTTGCCCAGAAGCGCAAGGTGCCGATCAACGCCGACGGCTTTGGTCTGGGCTGGTACACGGAACACGGTGATCCCGAGCCGGCCACCTTCGTTAATGTCGATCCGGCCTGGAGCAACCAGAACCTCAAAATGATCGCCCGCAAGGTGCCCTCTCGTCACTTCTTCGCCCACGTCCGGGATGCCTCGGCGGGGATGCCGGTGAGTCAGGCCAATTGCCACCCCTTCACCTATGGTCGCTACCTGTGGATGCACAACGGCCGACTCGACCAGTTTGACAAGATCCGCCGGCCCCTGCTGGCGGGCTTGTCGGACCGGGCCTTCGCCCTGATCAAGGGCAATACCGACTCGGAGCACGCCTTTGCCCTGTTCCTGGATCTGCTGGGTTTTAAGGCATCCTGCAGCGCGGCGGAGCTGGAAGCCGCCCTGCTGGCGACCCTGGAGCGGATCATGCAGTTGCGCCAGGCGCACGGGGCGCACACCAATGCCTTTATCAACTTTGCCCTGTCCGATGGCGAACACGTCCTGGCCACCCGTTTCAATACGGATCAGCGGATCCGTCCGGCGTCGCTGTTCATCGCCCAGGATGTGGTGCTGGAGCAGGGCGACACCCTTCGCCTGCATCCTGCCCATGGGGACGATGCCGGCGCTCTGTTGATCTGCTCCGAGCCGCTGACCCGGCAGCCGGCGATCTGGACCAAGGTGGAGCGCAACCACCTGGTGCGACGCATCGGCCCGGGACAGCTGGAGCAGGTGCCGATTGCGCTGCCTCCTCAAGCACGGCTGTAGCGAGGATGACCCTTCCTGTTCGTGAGCCCTGGCCGATCATGTAAGCGAAGTTTTGCCGTATGGAGCTCTCTAATCCGCCTGAACCTCGATCCGGTTGAGCCCGGGGGGCTTGATGAAAATTTTCGGCCCTGACCACAAGGTTTTTTTGTTTTCCTAACGGCAACTCTGAGCCCAGAATGGGTTGGCAAGCTCGCTGAGTATTTAAGAGATGAAAACGATCCCGAATGAATGGCTGGAGCCATCTGGCAAGAAACCACGCCGCATGAAAATGGACGACTATGAACCTCGTCGTAAGGATAAACATCCGAGAGGGCATCGTCGTGACAAACACCGTTCTGATGAGGAGCGTTTTGACTTTTAATATTCAGATCCATCAGTTTTATTTCGGGCTTGTGTGATAGCCGTTTGAATTGAACCTCCTAGCAATTAAAGCCTTGCTCATTCGAGCAAGGCTTTTTGCTGTTTGCTCTGAGGATATGGATGCTTGTACCCGTGCCGCAGGGCTGCTGGCGCGGTGTCGACAAGGCGTGTGGCGGCCCCGGCTTTGATGAGGCTGGGAGCGCGTGCGGAGACATGGATCTTTGGAATGCCCTTGCTCCGGCTGCAGGGGCGACTCGAGAGTAGGGAGCAGTGCCCCTCTCCCCTAAAAGAGAGGGCCCCGCTTGTGCACAAACCGGGGACCCGAACCGATTACCTAACCCCTTGTTGGGCTGCCTCCAGATCCTCCTCTTGGCGTCGCTGGCGTTGATACAGCAGCATCAGGGCGCCAAACAGCAGCAGGAACACCAGCAGACCGAGTAGCAGCACGTTATGGGTGGTGGGGCTGAGTCCAGCATTCTGTTTTTTCTGTTCCTCGACCTGCGCGGCGGATTGCGCTGGCTCTGATGTTGAGTTGGAGAGGGATGGAGCAGCAGAGCCTTCAGGTAAGTTGAGGTTTGCCGCCAATAAGGCCTCCTCTGGCAGCGCTGTCCCTTCTCCGGCTTGTGTCTCCTCACCCAGGGAGGCGACGTCGCCTTCGGCACCGTCATTACCACTGTCTCTGCCAGAGCCAGAGCCAGAGCCAGAGCCAGAGCCAGAGCCAGAGCCAGAGCCAGAGCCAGTCGTGTTAGCCCGATCACCAGTTGGATCGCTGCTGCCGGGACTGGCATCGTCAGGAGTTGTGCCAGAGCTGTGACTTTCGGGGCTGGTTCCTGGATCCGAGCCTGGATTCGTGCCGCCCGGGCCAGTGCCTGGGTTAGTGCCTGGGTTAGTGTCGCCTGGGCTAGTTTGTCCGGGGCTGCCGCCGCCCGGGCCAGTGTCTGGAGCAGTGCCGCCTGGGCTGCTGCCCCCCGGGCTGCCTGGATTGCTGCCGCCAGGGCTGGTGCCGGGGCTGGTTCCTGTCTCCGAGCCTGGGCTGGTTCCTGCCTCCGAGCCTGGGCTGGTTCCTGTCTCCGAGCCTGGACTGGTTCCTGTCTCCGAGCCTGGGCTGGTTCCTGTCTCCGAGCCTGGGCTGGTTCCCGGGCTGGTGCCGCCTGGGCTGGTGCCGCCGGGGCTGGTGCCGCCGGGGCTGGTGCCGCCGGGGCTGGTGCCACCGGGGCTGGTGCCACCGGGGCTGGTGCCGCCTGGGGGGGTGCCGCCAGGACTCGTCTCTGGACTGGTGCTGCCTGGGCTGGTTCCTGTCTCCGAGCCTGGACTGATTCCCGTCTCCGAGCCTGGACTGATTCCTGTCTCCGAGCCTGGACTGGTGCCGCCGGGGCTGGTGCCGGGGCTGGTGCTGCCCGGACTGGTTCCACCTGGACTGGTGCCACCGATGAAGGGAGGAGTGGGGATGGCGTTGGCCAGATCGCTTAGGCGACCACCAGCACTATTGCCCAATGCGTTGAATGCACCGGCCAGGGTCGCCACCAGTAGACCACCGATCACCGCATATTCGACTTGAGTCAGACCACGTTGGGTTCGTTTGAGAATTTTCATTATTTTTGCCGACTGGAGAATGGCGACGTCCGTGTCGGTGTTGTGGGTAAGTCTAGATGGTGCCGGCTCTTGTGAGGAATGAGGAAATCTAACAATTGTAAATACTTCGGGGGGGACGATGACGTTCCAGAATGTTTAAGTCCTGTTGTCGTCGGATGAGCCTCATTAATCCGCCCATGGTGAAATCTCGCTCACCGCTGACAGCGTTGTGGGGTAAGGTCAAGGCAATTGTGATTTTGCGAGTTGTGTCACCCTTTGGGGAGATCTCGTATGGGTAATGTTGGACCACAGCAATGGATGCACGAAGGAAGTAACTATGAAAATTGTCATTGTCGGTGGTGGGGCTGGCGGTCTGGGCTTGGCGACCCGATTGGGGAAAAAATTGGGGCGTACCGGGAAGGCCGAGATCCTGCTCTTGGATCGAAACCATACCCATATCTGGAAGCCTTTGTTGCATGAAGTGGCATCCGGTTCTTTGGATGCGGAAGTGGATTCGGTCAGCTATCGAGCCCATGGGCACAAAAACGGTTTCCAGTTTCAGGTTGCCGACGTAACCGGGATTGATCGAGACAGGCGGGTGGTGAAGATCGCGCCCTTTCTCGATGACGAGGGTACCGAGTTTTTGCCAGAGCGAGAAGAGTCCTATGACTACCTGGTGATGGCCATTGGTGGCCAAACCAACGATTTTGGTGTCGAGGGTGTGGCCGACAGTTGCATTATGTTGGATAGCCCTGATCAGGCGCGGCGTTTTCAACATCGCCTGGTCAGCCACTTCCTGAAGGTGAATCGGGTCCTGGCGCAGGGACAGAACGGACAGACCCTGCACGTGGCCATTGTTGGCGGTGGTGCGACGGGTGTTGAGCTGTCGGCAGAGTTGTTCAAGGCGCGGCAGTGGTTTTCCACTTATGGTTTGACCCATCTTGAGCCAGACCATCTTAAGGTGTCACTGATTGAGGCGGGTCCCCGCCTGTTACCGGCTCTGACTCCCAAGATCTCTCAGGGTGCCAAGGAGGAGTTGGAAAAGCTGGGGGTGGAGGTTCATACCGAGACCCAGGTGGCCAGGGCGACATCCGAAGGGCTGCAAACATCCGATGGCAGTCGTTTCGACTGTGATCTGATGGTGTGGGCGGCAGGCGTCAAGGCCCCGGAGTTTCTAACCCGACTGGATGGGCTCGAGACGAACCGGGCCAATCAGTTGCTGGTCGAGCCGACGTTACAAGTCAAAGGGGACTCGAGAGTCTTTGCCCTGGGGGATTGTGCGGGCTTTCAGTTGCCGGACAAGGACGGGCGTCAGTGCTGGGTACCGCCCAGAGCACAGAGTGCCCACCAGATGGCGACGACCGTTGGCACGAACCTGATTAACCTGGCACGTAACAAGCCACTTAAGCCCTTTGTCTACAAGGACTATGGTTCGCTGGTCTCTTTGAGTAACTACACCGCATTCGGCAAGCTGATGGGGGGGATCGGTAGTGGCAGTCTCAATGTGGAGGGACGGATCGCTCGTCTGGCGTATATCTCCCTGTATCGAAAGCACCAGATCGCGATTCATGGTGCGTTTCGAGCTGGCCTGATCGCGTTGTCAGATGGGATCAACCAGTTGCTCCGGCCCAAAATGAAGTTGCACTGATAAGCCTGTGTGAGGCTGGCCGAACACCATAGCAATTGTGGGATAAGCCAGCCAGTTGGGGCTTTGATTCATCAGGCCGCCTGGACGACGATAAGTCGGGCGGCGTCGTTCCTTCTTTCCCATTCCCCTTCCTCTATTCAGAAGAGGATGAGGCCGGTCCCCGGCCCGTTACAGACACCTGTCAAAATGCCGAGATTGATCTGACTCGGGTGTCCATTCACGCTGCCTTCAATCCATTTTTAGTCGAGGGGGGGTTACTGGATTGACGCTTCATCGAGGGAGTCGGTATGAGAAAGGGTGTTTTGCTGATGGTCTGTGGGTTGATGGCTGGGATGGGGGAAGCAGAGGGGGCTGAGTCTGGGCAGCACAGACCAGACAGGGAGCCTCACGGCTCCCTGTCTGGTTTATCGACCCTGCCGGGCGCGGTTCAGTCGATCTGACGCAGGCGCAGGTGGTAAACCAGCAGAGGGTTCCACTCATCGCCCTCAAGCTCTGAACTCAGCGTCAGCGGGTAGCTGCCTGGCTTGTCGACGCTGAAGGTGCCCGCGTCGATGACGGCGGTGCCGCTGATCATCTCGCGGACCAAGGCACCGACAACCCGTACCCGCTTGCGCTCGCCGGCGAAGTCGATGTTGAAGGCGGTGCGGTAGCGCTGGGGCAGGGAGCCGGTGACTTCCACCACCCAGGAGCCTGCACTGGGGATCTCGACATTCCAGCTGATTTTATCGTCGGCATGGGTCCAGGGGCCCAGGGCGCGGATCCCAAGATCGCCATCGATGGAGAGCAGCGCCAGGCTGTCGCCGTCCAGATGGGCCAAGTCCGCCGAGTAGTCCAGCACCGCCATCAGGTTGGCGTTCACGGCTTCGTTAAAGCGGATGGCGTCGGCGGGGATCGCCACAGAATAAGCCTGAAAGTGGCTGACATCCGCCAGATCCAACTGGGCCGGATCGATCACCGGATGGCCATCCTCGTCCACGGTGACGGCGATCTTGCCCTTGCCCAGCCAGCGGGTTTGCTGCAGCTTGGCTTTGTCTTCGACCAACATGGATTGGATCGGCAGGGCGCGGGTTGGCTGACCCAGGAAGGTGGCGTACACCGTGTTGCCATCCTTGCTGCGGGTGAAGCGAATATCTTCATCGCTGTAATCCACCATGTCCCAACGGATCTGCGCATCGCCGGCGATGGCACCGCGGAAACGGCGTTGGAACGGGCCTTCCCCATAATCATGCCAAGGGCGGGTCTCGTAGATGGCTTCGCCGTACACGCCCAGCCAGTCGCCGATATGCTCGAGGATGGCCACTTGATCGGCCGGGATGGTGCCCTCCTTATCCGGTGCCACGCTCAACAGGAAGCTGCCGTTCTTGCTGACCACATCGATCAGGGAGTGGTGCAGGTATTCTGCCGGGAACAGCTTCTTACGTCGCTCCTCGGTGTTGTAGTACCACATGTTGCGACCCACGGACTCGTCGTTGAGGAAGGCCACCTCTTGCAATTCGCCCGGACGGGTGCGCTCGGTGTCGTGCATGCCGGTGGGGATCTGGGCGCCGTGCTTGTGGATGAAGGCGACATCCACGTTATTCTCTATGCCCCAGTTGTAGTAGTAACTGCTGAGGTTCTTCAGATCCTGGGTTTCAAACTCGGTAAACAGGCCATGATCGAAGTAGAGTCCATCGGGGCCGTACTTGTCGATCACCTCGGTGATCAGGTTGAAGTGGCGGTCGAGGAATACCCGGGTCGGTTTGTCGGTGGCGAGGTGCGGCTCGTTGTAGAGTGCGGCGTACTGGGGATCGGCGCCATCATACTTGTAACTTTCCAGGTAGCTGTGGGTCCAGGCCGACAGGGCGTGAAAGGAGGCAAAAAACGGCATCTCGTGCTTGCGGAATGCTTGGGCCAGCTCGCCGGCCACATCCACTTTCGGGCCGTTATTGGCGACGTTAATGGGGAAGCCTTCGCTGGCGAACATGGGGAAGTTGTCCTGGTGGACGATGATGGTGCCGCCAAAGCGGGCACCGGCGCGGTGGAACAGATCCACCCAAGCCTCGGCGTCAAACTTCTCACCCTTGAATTCGTCGACCAGATCCTTGTAGCCAAACTCGGCCGGATCCCCATAGGTCTGCTTGTGGTAGTTGTAGACTGCGGTGCCCGGCTTATACATGTTGGAGTGATAGTGGCCACCCGCGGGCAGCCCCTTGGCGGAGGTAAAGGTTTGCGGACCCCAGTGATGGTAGATCCCGAACTTGGCGTCCCGCATCCACTGGGGCGGGGCGCTGACCTGGGACAGGGAGTCCCAGTTGGGTTCAAATTTTTCCACACCGGACTCAAACAGGGAGTTGCTCCAGGCCGGGAAGGTACAGAGTGCGGCGGTGAATGTTGCGATGAGTTTTATTTTCATTGTCTCGAACGGCTCAAGGGTGCGGTATTCTTCAAGGTTCCCAAGTATCGTGTAAATCGCGAAAATACACGCTTGCCGTTCGGTCATCGCTTCCTCTCTTTGAGAAATAAACAGAACGGTTGGATAACAGGAAAAATACCCATATATGGGAAATGGTCAGTATCAAGATACTGATAGTTAAAAACGTAAACTCGGGTAAAGTAATAACGTTTATCGTCATTCTGTGATGCAGTCGAAAAACCCGACTCAGAGGCTAATGCCATTTTTCCAGAGCATCACCCGCAATGATTTCACCTTAGCAACTCAATAGAGCCTCAGTAGGCCAAGCCTGATCACCAACACTTGAGGTGCTCGCCATATTACCCCCTTTGTAACCCTCTTGTGTGCCAATATGCCTATCTCACAACTTTGATCATCAACACTGCCTAGGCGCTATTTTTTTAGCTAACAAGTGGTACCGTAAAACATTTAGTGATAGTCAGAAAGATTGAAATTCAGCGATGCGCATTGAACGGGAAAGAAAAAGAATAATGAGTGAAGGATTGAACACAGCTTCTCGGTTGGCGCTGGCCATATTCTGTGCCGTCTCGGCACCTGTGATGGCGCAGTCGATCACACTGCAACCCGTGGCGTCGGTGTCCCCGCGGGTGGCCGATCTTGTGGCGCAGATGACCCTTGAGGAGAAGGTGGCCTACATCGGCGGCGAGAACCGTTTTGGCATCGAGGCGGTGCCCCGTCTGGGTCTGCGTGAGTTGACCTACGGCGATGCCTCCCTGGGCTTGCGTCAGCATCAGGATTCGACCCACTTTCCCGCCACCATCGGCCTGGCGGCGTCGATGAATGCCGAGTTAGCGTATCAATACGGCCGCGCCGTGGGCGAGGAAGCGCGCCACTGGGGCGTCGATTACGTGCTGGGACCGGGTGTGAATCTGTACCGGGTGCATCAGAATGGCCGCAACTTCGAGTACCTGGGGGCCGATCCTTTCCTGGCAGGCGATCTGGCCGCCGAATACATCCTCGGGCTGCAATCCACCGGCACCGGGGCGTCACTCAAGCATTACGCCGCCAACAACAGCGACTGGAACCGCACCTTCAGTGACTCCATCATGTCGGAGCGTACCTTGCGCGAGATCTACCTGACGCCGTTCCGTATCGCCGTGGAGAAGGCCGATCCCCTGTCGATGATGACCGCCTACAACATGGTCAATGGCACTTACACGGGTCAAAGCCATTTCCTGATCGATCAGATCGCCCGGGGTGACTGGGGCTATAACGGCTACTTCACCTCCGACTGGCTCTCCCTCTATGACACGGCCCAGGCGTTCAATTCCGGGCTGGATCAGGAGTCCCCGCGAGGCCAGTATTTCAGCCTGGAGGCGCTTGAGCCTCTGTTTGAAGATGGCACCATTGAGCACGCCGAACTGGATGCCAAGGTGTCGCGGATCATGACCGCCGCCATGCGTGCCGGCATGTACGATCGCGAATTGAAAGCCGATCAAGATCAGTGGCCCGCCAATCACCCCGACGTGGCATTGGATATCGCCCGCGAGAGCATAGTGCTGCTGAAAAACGACGATGCATTGCTGCCCCTGGCGGCGGACACCTCCATGACCATCGCCCTGCTGGGCACCAATGTGCATCGCACCGCCGCCAGTGGCGGCGGCGCGGCGGGTTATGGCAAGAAGCGCTATGCCAACGAGTCCCTGGCCGAGGCACTGCAGGCCCAGTTCCCCAAGGCAACCTTTGTCGGCGTACACCAGGTGGCCTATCAGAACGACAAGGGGCAGCCCAGCTTGACGCCTGAGCAAGCCAAGGCGCTGGCGGCCCAGGCCGATCTGGTGATCGTTGGCACCGGCAGTGATTTTCGCCTGGAGCGGGAGGGGCGGGATCAACCCTTCGCCCTGCCCAAGGCCCAGTACCAGATGATCGATGCGGCATTGGCGGGCAATGAGCAAGTGGTGGTGATCAACGTCTCCGGCACCGGCTTTGATATGGCGCCCTTTGCCGATCGCGTCCCGGCCATCGTCCAGGCCTTCTTCCCCGGCGAGCATGGCAGCCCGGCCATTGCCGAGGTACTGGCGGGGGTGACCAACCCCTCCGCCAAGTTGCCCTTTACCCTGGGCCGCACTGCCGAGGATCACCACTGGTATGGCCGCTATCTGCCCCAGGGCGCCGAGCTCTATCAGAAACCGCGCTTTACCAACAAGGACGCCGAGGAGTGGGAGCTCTACTACGGTGAGGGCATTTTGCTGGACTACCGCTGGTTCGACACCAAGCAGATCGAGCCGCTGTTCGCCTTTGGCCATGGCCTCTCCTACACCGAGTTTGCCTTCTCCGATCTGCAGGTGACTCCGGTGGGCGAGGACGTTGAGCTCAAGCTCACCGTCACCAACACGGGCAAGCGTCAAGGCGCGGAGGTGGTGCAGGTGTACATCCAGGAGATGGCCCCGACCGAGGTGCGTCCGGCCAAGGAGCTGAAGGCCTACGCCAAGGTGGCGCTGGCAGCGGGGCAGTCCGAGCGTATCAGCCTGACGCTATCCCGCAGCGATTTTGCCTTCTGGAGCAAGGTGCGCGGCCAGTGGCATGTCACGCCGGGCGAGTTCACTCTCCATGTGGGCAACTCTTCGCGCAATATCACACAGAGTCAGTCAATCACCCTGAACTAAGCCCGCTCACGGGTAAGTGGATACAGATAAGGGAGTCGTTTGACTTCCTTTGGTTACCATCCTCACTTAAAAAATGGCACCCACTGGGTGCCACTCAGTTTGGTAATAAGCTCAATGAGGCGGCGAGATGGTGCAACATCAGAGGGACCTTGTTCCTCGCATTGTTTACGTTCGAAACTTACCCTTAGTGAGGGCATTCGGGTTTATTCGCAGTCTTACGTTTGCTGACCGAAAATAGCTTGTTGGACGATCTTGAGCTGTGCTTTGATTCAAGTCCTTTGACATGTGTGTTTGGGTTGCAAGTTGCCAATGATAAAGGAGTAGCTCGAATTGCGTTCATGCCTTGGGTGGCTATTTGTGTCGTCGATGTAACCTGGTGGTTCTGATAAACGAGAGAATAATAATGAAAAGAGCGTTACTTTCACTGGTGGTCTTGGGGGGCTTTGGGGCGGCACACGCGGCACAGCGACCCAATATCGTATTCGTATTTAATGATGATCATACCCGCCAGGCCATCGGCGCGTACAACGACCGTTTTGAGATGCTGGATCCCACCCCGAATATCGACCGTATGGCCCAGCAGGGGATGCGCTTCGACCGCTGTTACGTCGGCAACTCCATCAGTGCCCCGAGCCGGGCGACGGTGCTGACCGGCAAGCACAGTCATAAGAATGGCAAGTTCAATAACCAAAAAGACAATGTATTTGATCAGGATCAGCAGACCTTTCCCAAGCTGTTGCAGCAGGGGGGGTACCGGACGGCACTGATCGGCAAGACCCACCTGGGTCATGGCTGGCAGGGGTTTGATCACCTCGACTACTTTCCCAGCGGCGGGGATTACTACAACCCCATCTTCCACGGACACGACAAGAAGCGCACCAAGGTGGAAGGCTATGTCACGGATCTGATCATGGCGCGGGGGATCGACTGGATGGAATCCCAGCGCAACTCGGATCAGCCCTTTATGCTGGCCCTGTGGAACAAGGCGCCGCACCGCGAGTTCCTGCCGGCGATCCGCCATGCCGACAAATGGCACGATATCGAGCTGCCCCAGCCCTCAACCCTGTATGACGATTATGAAAACCGTCCCGCAGCAGCGATGCAGACCATGCACATCGATACCAACCTGGGGTTTTGGTATGACCTCAAGGTGCTGGATATGCCCGAGTTGGAGGATGGCACCTGGATGGGCGGCACCCGCTGGCATCAACGCATGACCCCGGCCCAGCGCAGTGCCTGGGACGCCAAGCGCAAACCCATGGACGACGCCTTCCTGGCCAAGAAACTGTCCGGCAACGCGCTGTTCGAGTGGAAGTATCAGCGCTATGTGAAGGATTACCTGCGCACCAGTTATGCCATCGATGAGAGTATCGGTGAGTTGATGGACTACCTGGAGCGAAGCGGCCTGGCGGAGAATACCATTATTGTGTACTCCTCGGATCAGGGCTTCTTCCTCGGTGAGCACGGTTGGTACGACAAGCGTTTCATGTATGAGGAGAGCTACTCGACGCCACTGATCGTGCGCTGGCCCGGCACCATTGCGGCCGGCTCGGTCAATGCCGATCTGGTACAAAACATCGACTTCGCGCCCACCTTCCTCGACTTGGCCGGGGTTGAGGTACCGGACGACATGCAGGGCCGCAGCCTGGTGCCTCTGTTCAAGGGGGATACCCCGGCAAATTGGCGCAAGAGCCTCTACTACCACTATGTGGACGAGGCCCACGGGGTACGGCCCCATGAGGGAGTGAGCACCGATCAGTTCAAGCTGATCCGCTTCTACGGTGAGGATTTCGAGGGCGGTGAATTCTGGGAGTTTTACGACAATAAGCAGGATCCGGAAGAGATCAACAACGCCATCGATAATCCGGAGTACAAGCAGGAGATCGCACGCTTGAAGGAGGAGTTGGCGAAGCTTCGCAAGCAATACGACGTGCCGGACGGTTGGCCGGCGCTGTAGGCTAAGTCAATCATCAGACTCAATACCGGTCAGCAACGCTGATCGGTATTTTTCGTTTTAGCGGCCAGCCCTTAGAAAGAACGTTGCCTGTTGAGCCTTTGAATGGGAACAATCCTGCCGGGATGGCGGGATGAAACGGCGAGCCGACGCATGATCCAGACCCTGGATCAGGAGACTTATCGAGCTTCTCCGATGAGGAGCCTAAACGGCAACTCACGGTCATCAAGGTGACACCAGATCCATACTAAACAACATAACGCTACTCGAAGTTTTCACCGGGCCGTGTGTCGCACTTGGTCCCTGGACACCGAGCTAAACGAGTCAGGTCGTTTACCGAGGTGAACAATGACGACCAAGCAGCCATGTGAAACCGACACGACGGAGTGCAAACAGGAAGGACTCAAGCCTGCGGACAAGAGAGAAACCTCTATATTGGGTGCAGACACCGTCATTGTAATTGCGTGGCGTTATCAAAATAATGACAAATGATAATTTTATGTGCTCATTCCGCCTGCCTATACTTGCCGCATCAAAATTAATGCCGCAGCGCGGTTGGAGAGCAGTTATGAAAATGAATCACATTGGCATCATGGTGGGCAACATGGACAAGGCGGTGGAGTTTTACACCAAGGCCCTGGGGCTGACGGTGGTCATGAACAACACTCCGGTCGTCGAGGAGCGGGAAACGGCCATCGGTCGGATGTGCATTGCGGTATTTGGTGAGGGGTTCAAGGGCTTTAACATTGCCCACCTGCTGACCAAAGATGGCATTGGCGTCGAGCTGTTCGAGATGAAAGATCGCGAGGAGCGCCACGAGGTGAACTTCAACCGCATCGGCATCTTCCACTTCTGCCTGCAGACCGATGACTTTGAAGGGGTGATCGAGCGCACCGAGAAGTTCGGCGGCAAGGTTCGCATGGACATCATGCGCTACCACCCGGAAGACGACAGCAAGCCCGCTAAGATGGTCTACCTGGAAGACCCCTTCGGCAACCTGTTTGAGCTTTACTCCCACACCTACGCCGAGACCTACGCCTCCGAATACGAGTAAGCCCAGATCCCAGCCCGCCGACCTTTGTCAGCGGGCTTTCTTGGGCTGTGTTCTAGTTAACGGTTGCTTTGAATCAACCTCAGGGGTTCATAGACTTAGCCACCAGCATCCTTGTCGCGTTGGCGACGGTCATCTCTGCGAGTAAGAGCAAGGGGACTCGTCCCGGCTGCGCGCCCCGCTCTGACTCCCCGTTTGCCTCGCCAAATCTGCATTGGGGGCGATGCCAGACACGGATCCCTGCTGTTTTTCAGATTCTTGAGTTTTCGCATTGCGAACACACATAGTGCACGCATCGTCCTCGAAGTCGGCGAAGATACGGGGTGGGGCACGATGTTTGTCTTTTCTTCCCGCCAACCTGAAGTTTCAACAGCTAATTAGGACACAGCCCTTTCTTGTGTTGGTGGCACAATCCCCTAGACGCCTAAGTTCTTCCTTTGGCAGTGCGCTCTGTGATGCCCGATCACAAACTGTATGTCAGAGGTTATTTCGAAGAGACCCCATACCCATACTTGGGGGCTGTGTGGTAAGGGGGATGATGGGGAGCTTTGGCTCTTTGGCCGACTTCGAGTTGCCCGTTGACCTTGCTGGTCACAAAGTCGAAGGCAGGGAGTGCCTGAGTCGCCCGTCGGATCAGGGATGGTGAGTTGAGCGTGGGCTTCGGCAGGCCACAACGAAAACGAGGAAACAGCACAGATGGAGGTTAAGGGGGCGGGGGAGAACCCCCGCTCACTTCAATGAGCTAAGCTGGCGTCGCCAGTGTGACAAGAGGTTAGGGGTTAACGATGAAGGAGCCCGTCGCAGGGATCCTTCTATACGAAAATCCCGCATATGGAGTGGGCGCAGCCCACTTGAGGTGCCCAAGGCAGATCAAGCCGGCTGCAAGGTGAAGCGTCAGCTTTCCCTGACGGTTTACCCAAGAAGCGGCGCCAGCCACTTGCGGGTTTCCTCCACGCTCATGCCGGTGCGCTGGGCGTAGTCTTCCACCTGATCCTGCTCGATGTCCGTCACCCCAAAATAACGCGACTCGGGGTGGGCGAAGTACCAGCCTGAGACGGCGGCGGTGGGGTACATGGCGAAGTTCTCGGTGATGTTCAAACCTATGTTCTCGGTCGGCTTGAGCAGATCCCACAGCAGGCCCTTCTCGGTGTGATCCGGACAGGCGGGGTAGCCCGGTGCCGGACGTATGCCCTTGTACTTCTCACGAATGAGCGCCTCGTTATCCAGTTGCTCATCGGCCGCATAGCCCCAGAACTCCTTGCGCACCCGCTCGTGCATCCGCTCGGCAAACGCCTCGGCCAGACGATCGGCCAGGGCCTTGAGCATGATGGCGCTGTAGTCGTCGCCATCGGCCTCGAAGCGCTCGATGTGCGCATCGATGCCGATCCCGGCGGTCACCGCGAAGGCGCCCATGTAGTCGGCCTTGCCGGAGGACTTGGGGGCGACAAAGTCGGACAGGGCGAAGTTGTCGTTGTCGATCCGCTCCACCTGCTGACGCAGCATGTGCAGTTGAGTCAGCTCCTCAGTGCGGGATTCATCGGCGTAAATGGCGATATCATCGTGGTTGTCCAGGGTGTTGGCGGGGAACAGGCCGATCACCGCCCGGGCGGTCAACCACTTCTCGTCAATGATGGATCTCAGCATCGCCTGGGCGTTATCGAACAGCTCCTGGGCCTCGGCCCCCACCGTGGTGTTGTTGAAGATCTGCGGGTATTTGCCCAGCAGGCCCCAGCTGCGGAAAAACGGCGTCCAGTCGATGCGATCCAGCAAGTCGGTCAGCGGGTAGTCGTCAAACACCTGCACGCCCAATTGGTTGGGCACCGCCGGGCGATAGTTGGCCCAGTCGATGGCATTGCGATTGGCACGGGCGATCGAGAGTGGGATCAAGGTCTTGCGCCGCCCCTGCTGTTCCCGCTTCTCTTTGAGGGCGGCGTATTCGTCGTAGTGCTGCTGGATAAAGGCGTCGCGCTCCGGGCTGATCAACTTCGCCACGGTGGGCACGGCGCGGGAGGCATCCGCCACGTACAGGGCGCCGTGCTCGTAGTGCTCGAAGATCTTCACCGCGGTGTGGATCTTCGAGGTGGTGGCACCGCCGATGATGCAGGGGATGGTCAGCCCGGCCTTCTTGAAGGCTTTGACGTTGTGGATCATCTCATCCAGCGAGGGAGTAATGAGACCGGACATGCCGATCACATCCACCTTCTCGGCCTTGGCCACCTCGATGATCTGCTCCACCGTCACCATGACGCCTAAGTCGATCACCTCATAGCCGTTGCACTGCAGCACCACGCCGACGATGTTCTTGCCGATGTCGTGGACGTCGCCTTTGACCGTGGCCATCAGCACCTTGCCGTTGGACTGGCCCACCACCTTTTCCGCTTCGATGTAGGGGTTGAGGTAGGCCACCGCCTTCTTCATCACTCGAGCGGATTTGACCACCTGGGGCAGGAACATCTTACCGGCGCCAAACAGATCGCCGACGATGTTCATGCCGTCCATCAGCGGCCCCTCGATCACCTCCAGCGGCTTGCTGGCGGCCTGACGGGCCTCTTCCGTGTCCTCGTCGATAAACTCGGTGATGCCTTTTACCAAAGCGTGAGCCAGCCGCTCATTGACCGGTAGGCTGCGCCACTCGGCGTCCTTGGGGTCGGCCTGGACCTTGCCGCCACCGCGGTGATCCTCGGCAATTTCGAGCAGACGTTCGGTGCCATCCGGGCGTCGGTTCAGCACCACATCTTCGACCCGTTCGAGCAGATCCTTGGGGATATCGTCGTAGATCGCCATCTGGCCGGCGTTAACGATCCCCATGGTCAGGCCATTTTTAATGGCGTGATAGAGGAACACGGTATGAATGGCTTCGCGCACCGGGTTGTTGCCGCGGAATGAGAACGACACGTTGGACACGCCGCCGGACAGGCGGGCGTGGGGTAGAGTATCGCGGATGGTGCGACACGCCTCGATAAAGTCCACCGCGTAGTTGTCGTGTTCCTCGATGCCGGTGGCGATGGCGAAGATGTTGGGATCGAAGATGATGTCTTCTGGCGGGAAGCCGCACTTTTCGGTCAGCACCTGGTAGGCGCGGGTGCAGATCTCCACCTTGCGGGCGTAGGTGTCGGCCTGGCCCACTTCGTCAAACGCCATCACCACGGCGGCCGCGCCGTAACGGCGAATGAGCTTGCCCTGCTCGATGAAGATCTCCTCGCCCTCTTTCATCGAGATGGAGTTGACCACGCCCTTACCCTGAATGCATTTCAGGCCCGCTTCGATCGCCTCCCACTTGGAGGAGTCGATCATGATCGGCACCTTGGAGATCTCCGGCTCCGAGGCACACAGGTTGAGGAACTTCACCATGGAGGCCTTGGCATCCAGCATCCCCTCATCCATGTTGATGTCGATGATCTGGGCGCCGTTCTCCACCTGCTGGCGGGCCACTTCCAAGGCGGTATCGAAGTCACCCTCTTTGATGAGGCGCAGGAAGCGGGCGGAGCCGGTGACGTTGGTCCGCTCACCGACGTTCAAAAACAGGCTGTCGGCGTCGAAGTTGCACGGCTCCAGGCCGGACAGGCGGGTGGCCACCGGAATGTCCGGGGTGGCGCGGGGTTTGTGGATCTCGACCGCGGCTTTGATGGCGGCGATGTGCTTGGGCGTAGTGCCGCAGCAGCCTCCGACCACGTTGAGCCAGCCATCTTTGGCCCAGGTACCGATGATCGCCGCCATCTCTTGTGGCGTTTCATCGTAGCCGCCAAATTCGTTGGGCAGGCCGGCATTGGGGTGGGCAGAGACGCCGCACTCACAGATCCGGTTGAGCTCGGCCATGTAGGGCACCAGCTCTTTGGGGCCCAGGGCGCAGTTGAGGCCGATGGAGACCGGCTGGATATGGCGCAGTGAGTTGTAGAAGGCTTCGGTGGTCTGGCCGGTCAGGGTCCGGCCGGAGGCGTCGGTGATGGTGCCGGAGATCATCACCGGCCACTGCTGTCCGCGCTCATCAAACACCTGCATGATGGCAAACAACGCCGCCTTGGCGTTGAGGGTATCAAACACCGTTTCTACCAGGATGATGTCGGCGCCGCCATCGAGCAGGGCCTCCACCGACTCGACGTAGGCGTCCTTGAGCTCATCAAAATAGATGTTACGGAAGCCGGGATCGTTCACATCCGGCGAGATGGAGCAGGTGCGGTTGGTGGGCCCAAGAACACCGGCGACATAACGGGGAATGCCGGTCCTGGCAGCCACCTCATCACAGGCGGCGCGGGCCAGCTTGGCGGACTCGAAGTTGATCTCTTTGGACAGCGCCTGCATGTCGTAGTCGGCCATCGCCACCGTGGTGCTGTTGAAGGTGTTGGTTTCGACGATGTCGGCACCGGCTTCAAGATACTCGGTATGGATGGTTTTGATGATCTCGGGCTGGGTCAGGGAGAGCAGATCGTTATTGCCCTTGAGCGGCGATGGCCAGTCGACGAAACGCTCGCCCCGGTAGTCTTCCTCTTCCAGCTTATAGGCCTGGATCATGGTGCCCATGGCGCCGTCGAGGATCAGAATGCGCTGTGCCAGCGCGTCGATCACGGCTTGCTTGACGGGGTGTGCTTGTGGGATTGAGTGAGGGGTCGACATACTGCCACTTCCTTAATTCTTGTACGTGCTTTGATGCGTCTGACGTCGGCCGAGCCGTGGTGCACCAAATGGCCTTTTATCCGTATGGACGTCCATTTAACCAAAGCTGAGTGCCGTTGACCAGTTTCCAATGGTCTGAGGATGGAATAACTTAGTAAGCCAAAGTGATGGGTGAATGTCTCGGCTGGTATTCATCGCTCAGATCCGTCTTGCGGGCTCGTGAACCTAGTGAAATAAGGCTTATTAAACATGGTGTTGGCAATATCCAGGCGAAGTGTTCGGACCACCTTGCTGTTAGTGGGGGGGATCTTATTCGGAGTGGTGCTGACGTTGTTTGTTGCGGCAGTGCTATGGCTGGAGCACAAAACGGACCTGGCAGTCTGGCATCAGCATCGGTTGCACGGTGAATTTACCTATCGTCAGCCCCTTGAGAATTTTCATGCCTACATGGGGTTGGAGCAAGGCCTGTCCCGGCAGTTGCAGGCACTGGAGCTGGCGTCCATTCGCGACAAAACGGATCCGCTCAATCGATACCAGGCCAACAGCCGGGCAGATCCTAAGCGTTGGCCAGTCAATTGGAATGTGAGCTACGAATGGCCCAATGCCGATGCGGAGTTCTCTCTGCTCCTGCTCCATGGCATGTCGGACTCCCCCTATTCCTTGTCTCACTTTGCGTCCCATTTTCAACCGCGTGCCCATGTACTGGGATTACGCCTGCCGGGCCATGGCACCTTGCCATCGGCGCTGGTGGAGCTCGATTGGCGGGATCTCAGCAGCGCCGTGGCTTTGGCGATGTACCATCTTAAGCAGCAGGCGCCCGAGCGCCCTCTGGTGGTGATAGGGTACTCCACTGGTGCACCGCTGGCGCTGCAGCATGAGTTGGCGCGGTTGGCACAGGGCAAAGTGCCCCACGCGGATGCCATGGTGTTTGTCTCGCCAGCACTGGGGATCAGTCCTGCCGCAGCCGGTGCCCGCTGGCAGGCCCGCATAGGGAGGCTGCTGGGGCTCGATAAGCTGGCCTGGGAGAGCGTGCTGCCGGAATATCACCCTTTCAAATATAACTCCTTTGCGGTTAATGCCGGGGACGTGGTGTATCGTCTGCTGCAGAGCAATCGAGAGTTATGGCGAAGTTTGCCCGAGCGGCACCGGGAGCAGTTGCCCCCCATCCTGACGTTTCAGTCTCTGACCGATGCCACGGTGGATCCGGGTTCGGTTTTGGAGCTTCATCTTAATCTGCGTCAGCGTGATGACGATGAGTTGGTCCTGTTCGATCTGAACCGTCAGTGGGCGACCCATAGCCTGCTGTTGCAGGATCCCCTGGATAAGCTCGAGGGCTATGGGGTGTCGCAATCGGTTACTCTGATTGAGAACCAGCGCTTGGCGACAGGGGGATACGATGCCGGGGTGCAGGCAAGACTTTGGCCGGATGGCCAGGCGGAGCCCTTGGATCTGGCCTGGCCGGTCTCGGTGCACTCCCTGTCCCACATTGCGCTGCCATTTCCTGCGGACGATACCCTGCTGGGGGCCGGGGAGATCCTGGGCGATCACATCCAACTGGGCAACACCGCAGTTCGAGGCGAGCGGGGGGTCCTGGCACTGTCTCCGAGTCTCCTGCTGCGCCAACAGTGGAACCCTTTCTTTCCCTATCTGCTCGACCGCACCCAGGGGTTTATTGAGTCCCGGCTGCTTACTGTGGTCGCCGAAGGGAGGCGCATTCAGGAAGGGCGGGACCTCGCTTCGTCAGAGCCATAACCTTTTGGTATTCTGGGCTAAATAATAAATGAACCGGATGTTTTACGATGAAAAAGCTGTTGTTCACCGGCGCATGCCTGCTCGCCGGCTCCGCCCTGGCGAGCCCCTACCCTGAGCTCACCCTGAGTAATGAAGCGATAGAGCTGAGGGTGCATCTGCCCGATCTCGAGCTGGGTGCCTATCGGGCGACCCGCTTCGATCACGCCGGACTGGTTCACTCCCTCCGCTACCAGGGGGTGGAGTATTTTGGCCCCTGGCAGGATGGCGAGCCGGATCCCACTGCCCATGGCAGCGTCAATGGCCCGGCCGAGTCCTTCGGTAATCTGGGGCTGGATGAGGGCGAGAGCTTCGTGAAGATCGGGATCGGGGTGATCGCCCAGCCCGAGGAGGATTTTCGTTTCCGTGAGACCTACCCCATCCTCGACCACGGCGACTGGCAGGTGAGTCAGGGTGAGGGTTGGGTGCGCTTCGAGCAGCGGGTGCAGCAACCCCAGTTCGGCGAAAACAGGGGCGGCTTCGGCTACCGCTACCAGAAAACCGTGCGACTGACGACGCAGGGGTTTGTGCTGGAGCGGGTGCTGGAGAATACCGGCCATCGTGATATTGATACCGAGATGTTCAACCACAACTTCTTTGCCATTGATGGCCAGGGCGTGGACAGTGGGTATCGGGTCCAGTTCCCGTTTGCCCCGGCCAAGTCGAAGGCGGAGCGGCGGATCGCCCTAAAGGGACAGACGCTGGAGATCCGTAAGGCGATCAGCAATGAGCAGCGCTTGTTTGTTCCCCTGACCGGTTTTGATGGGGTGCCCGATCACCGTTTTACCGTGCACCATACTGGGCTTAAGCGGGGCATTGAAGTGAGTGGCACTCTGCCCCTGTCCAAGCTGGTGCTCTGGGCCAATGACAGGGCCATATCCCCGGAGAATTTCGTCCATATTCAGGTGCCTGTCGGCGAAACGCTGACATGGAGTAATGAATATCGGGTCTACTGAGTGGGCAATACAGGGGTGAGTGGCCATTGGGTGCACAGGTGAGTGGGGCGGCACGGTCCGACGGCATCGATGGGGATGCTGGGTTGGGGGATCCGGAGGCGTCGTTTCGAGTCCATATGGGAAATCGTCCCGGGCTTACACCTTTTGAGTGGCCTCAAGGGATCCAGCCCCTGCTCGCGGGAGAGATCGCCGATATTAGCCAGGCCTGCGGCAACGGCTGGCGCAAGGTGTTTAATGTGTACGCCAAGCTGCTTTACCAGTTGGATCCCGAACTGTTTTCCTATGCCGGGCAAGCCACTACATGGCAACACTTCCGAGAGGATCACCTGTTGCAAAGCGGCAGTAACACGGCGTTGCTGTTCAGCCCACCGGAGCGTCACTCAAAACGACTGCAGATCCTCATGGGGCGCGGCTATGGCAAAGCCGTGACCCGGTCTCAGGATATTGAACTGCAATGGCACGATGGAGAGTTTGCACTGAGTCTCGAACACCGGCTGATTGTCTGCCCCTACTTTGATTATCGTCAGCTCACCAATATCAAGATCCAGCGCCTGGCGAGACTAATAGGCACTCTGGTGTAGTCGGCATTGTCCGCACTAAAGGCGCACAACATGTTGATATGTTGATTTATTTTTCGCCATATTGGGGACTGCTCTGGTACTCTTCCTGGGTGCCGAGCCCGTTCCATGCCTGCCATGGAGCAGCTTTTTATTAGAACAAGAAGAGTCGCGTTATGATTAGGTTTTCATCGATAGCGGTCAGCGCTTGCCTGGTGGCGGGTGCGCCGTTGCTGGCTTGCGCCGAGACCAAGTTTCCAGCCACCACCCTGAAGAATGCCCGGATTGAGATGGGGATCCATCTGCCGGATCTCAAACAGGGGGCCTATCGGGCGACCCGGTTCGATCATGCCGGGTTGATCCACTCGCTGCGCTTCAACGACCTCGAATATTTTGGTCCCTGGCTAAAAGGGGAGCACAACCCGTACAGCCATGAAGCGGTCAATGGCCCGGTGGACTCCTTTGATCCTATCGGGTACGACACGGGTGATGACTACTTTGTCCGCATCGGCGTCGGTGTATTGGAGAAGCCTTTTGGGGAAGAGGGCTTCCGTTGGGATCACACCTATAAGGTGGTGGATTTCGGTGATTGGACATGGCAGCAGGCGGAGGATCACATCACCTTTACCCAGGTGATGGAGGGGCCGGATGGCTGGTCCTGGACCTATCAAAAGACGGTTCGTCTGACAGAGCAGGGGTTCCTTCTGGAGTATCAGTTGGACAATACCGGTACCCGCACCCTAGATACCAAGAGTTACAACCACAACTTCCTGGTGTTCGGGGATCACCCCATCGATGAACAGTATCAGATCTCCGTGCCCTACAAATTGGCTGCGTCGGCGACCCTGCATGGCGAGCCGCAGACGCTGGATCCCCGGGTACGTCTGGACGGTGGCACCCTGGCATTGACCGAGGCGATTGGCGATGAAGATGAAACTCGCCTGATGCTTGAGGTCGATGGCTCAGAAGTCGTGTCCGACCACCAGATCAACGTGCGCCATCTTGGCTCGAACCGTGGGATCACGTACCGCATGGACCGGCCGCTGGAGCGCCTGGTGGTATGGGCCAACGATCGGGCCATCTCGCCGGAGAATTTCATCTCATTGAGCGTTCCGGCAGGCCAGTCGTTGAGCTGGAATGCCGAGTATCGGGTCTATTAAGACTCTGAACACAGATGTTTCGCTCGACAGGCTTGGTTAGGGACCCCGTCATTTGGCTTGATTCAGAAGCGAAACTTGAACACTGTGTGACTTAAGGTTTTGGCAGACGTTGCGGTGCTATCAGGCCGCAACGCAAAGTAAATAAAGGACTATTTATGCTGTTAACCGCAAGACAAACACCTTTTCATCTGCTCCTGATCGCCAGCCTGGGCCTGGCGGCCTGTGGGGGTGGCTCAGGCTCGGGTTCGACCCTAGGTCCTACGGGGCCTTCCACAGGCCCTTCGGAGCCAACCTGGGTCCAGGGAGAGTTTACCGATTATGCGGCGCTTGCCGAGCAGTGCGCCGCCGATGGTTCGGGCTCCGCATTAACGGAAAAGTTGTGGATGCGTTCCTGGAGCAATGACACTTACCTCTGGTATGACGAGATCATCGATAGGGATCCCGCCCCCTATACCCTTGCCCAGTACTTCGATCTCCTGGTGACCGAGAACCTGTCCGCCAGCGGTAATCGAAAAGATAACTTTCACTTTTCGATGCCATCGGATGAGTGGGAGCAGCTCACTCAGTCCGGGGCCTCCTTCGGCTATGGCCTGAACATCAGCATTCAACAAGGGCTGGGCGTGACGCGACAGGTGACTGTGACCTACAGCGAGCCGGACTCGCCCGCCAGCGATGCCTTCATTGGCCGTGGCGCGATCCTCGTGAGCATTGATGGCGTTAACGTCGCAAATGCCAATGATCAGGCCAGTATCGATATCCTCAATAGGGGCCTGTTCCCGACGAGCAGCGGCAAGCTGACCCGCTTCGAAGTGCTGGATCTCGGCGCGCAAGCAGCGCGCACCGTGACACTGAGCGCGACCAGTGTCGTTTCGACGCCGGTGCAGAATACCCGTGCGCTTTCTACGGCAACGGGGAAAGTGGGTTACCTGCAGTTTAACTCCCATATCGCCACCGCCGAGCGTGGTTTGTTCGATGCAATCAACCAGTTAAAAGCTGAAGATATCGAGGATCTGGTGATCGATCTGCGCTACAACGGCGGAGGATTGCTGGCGATGGCCAGTCAACTGGCTTACATGGTGGCGGGCCCGGAGACAACACAGGATAAAACCTTTGAACTGACCCAGTTCAATGATAAGTATCCAACGACCGATCCTGTGACTCAGCGACCCATTCTCCCCATGCCCTTTATTCCGGAAACCCTGGGGTTTAATCAGGGGTTGCTTACGGATGGCCTGGCATTGCCAACCTTGGGGCTCAAACGGGTATTTGTGTTGACCTCCCCGGGGACCTGCTCGGCCAGTGAGGCCTTGATCAATGGCTTGCGCGGCGTGGATGTTGAGGTGATCCAGATAGGTGGAACCACCTGTGGCAAGCCCTATGGCTTCTATCCGACCCCCAACTGTGACATCACCTATTTCACGATTCAGTTTAAGGGCGTGAACGACAAAGGCTTTGGCGAGTACTCCGATGGCTTTAGCCCTTCCTCCAACCCCACGCTCGACAGCGAGGTTCCAGGCTGTCTGATCAGTGATGATTTGACGCACGCCCTTGGCGATCCCGACGAAGCGCTACTCAGTGCCGCGCTCCATTACCGCGACAACGATCAGTGCCCCGCCGCAACGGCGTCAGCGGTATCGAGTGTGCCAATGCGGCCCTTTATTGATCCAGGGTTTATGCTGCACGACACACGTGATCAGGCCCTTTGGCAAACGAACCGAATACTGATGCCAACCGGCGGGGAGGAGTGATGCTTCAAAGGAGATGTTTGCTCCTCCTTGCCGCATCGATGATGACGCTTTTAGGCTGCAGCAATGAACTGGCGGATCACGGCCAGCCTGCTGCAGCGGTGCCCTCGCCGGAGGGGCTCGCCGCACACGGGGCGCTGCTTATCGCCCCCAGCGACGTCACGCACCGGGAGCTTGAAGGGGCGGCGGCCCGGCTGCTCGGTATAGAGCGGGTAAGGTTGGCGGCCGATGTGCTGCTGACGACCAGCATCATTACCTTAGAACGGCCGCCGTTTAAGGATGATCAGGGACGGCTGATCATGGGGCGTAGCACTGAAAGCCCGGAGAATCTGCAGTTGCGCAGATCGGGTGAGGTTTGCGTGCTCTTTCACTTCGAGTCCGGTCAGCAGATCGCCCTGCATCACGCCCGGTGTCGCCTGGAGTGAGCCGGACGGCTCGGGTTTCACCTTTGTGTCGCCGCTGGCCTGAGTCCATCTGGAGCCGTTTTGATGTCGGTGAGGGCCCTGCCTCTCATTGCGTCGAGTGCAGGCAGTATTGTCCATGGAGTGAGGTGATCGCAGCCGATCAAAAGTAGGGTTTCATCGCCTCGAAATAGATGCAGCGGGCTGCCTGGCAGGCGGCCCGTTTTTCCAGCTTGGGATGCTCTTTGAGGACCACCTGGAGTGCCGCATGGTTGCAGGAGGTGCCCGGTACCTCCCAACAGGGAGCGTTCTGCTCGCTTTGCCGCATGCGACACTGGGTTTCCTTACATCCCAGGTATTGGTAACACTTTTCCATAGCGCCCCCTCGAACTCACTCGTCCGTCATCCTCTCTTTGGTCGATTCTGTCATCCCAGATGAACCCCTGTCTACCGGTTCTGCGCAAGGATGAAGGGCGCTGACGCCGGTGTGGTCTTGTGTTTTTTGGTGAGGCCGGTGTCAGAGAGTTATAGCGTATCGTACAGGACCAACTGGGAGGGTGGCTCTTATTCTGTCAGAGTGAGGCGGTATGGAAACGATCGCCTCATACCGATGCTTACTCCCACTGGCCGGACTGGGGCAAAAACCGGCCGTTCGGTTGGAGAAAAATGCTTGCCGTAGGTTAGGTTAGCGAGCGCTCTTTTCGCGTAACCTGACATTGATAGCTCGGATCGGACCGATGATCTCGTGCCAATAGCGATGCCGCTATGTCAGATTACGGCGGATCAACCCTTTTCGTTTTGGCCACTTTGGTGCGCGCCTAATCTAACCTACGTCTGGGTAATGCGTACAGGTGCTCAATGACTGCTCCTGGGCGACAGGAACCAATGGCTCCCGCCGCCCGAGTAGGGATCTTTTCTCCTCGCCGACGTCAGGTGCCAGAGGCTATTCGTTTGATCGGAATCCAAAAGCGCCCGGCAGAGATCCTCTACCGGGCGCTTGGGAGACGTCAGGTCGCTGGCGTGATCAGCGTGCCGAGTCGATGAGGTTCAAGGGGTCAGGAGGTTCAAGGGGTCAGAGTCATTGAAATCCCCAGTGACTTCTTTGTGGCGAAACCAGTCCTCTACGTAGGGGGCTTAGCGAAGCGTAAGCCAACGTTGCCTGTGCCGATATCGCGTATTTCGGTAGGGGTGGTTCAAGGGGTCAGAGTCATTGAAATCCCCAGTGACTCCTTTGTGGCGAAACCAGTCCTCTACGTAGGGGGCTTAGCGAAGCGTAAGCCAACGTTGCCTGTGCCGATATCGCGTATTTCGGTAGGCGACGATCCTATTTGGTGAGGCCGGTAGGTTACGCCGCTGCGCGGCTAACCAACCCTACGAAGCTAGACATCTGATAGTTGCCCGGTATGGGGCGAAACCAGCCTCCTAAACCCGATGCCCCACCGGCTTCTTCGCCGACTTCGAGGACGATGCCAGCACTGGCGTAGCGAATTGCAAGGAGACACTGAAGGAAGCGATTTCGACAGGTTTGGTGTCACGCATCGCCGCAGTGAAGGCAAAGGGGGTTGTTGGGGGGGCGAAGCCCCACTCTCTTCAACGAGCTAAGCTGCCGTCGCCGGCGCGACAACCCAAGTTGGTGAACCGCAAAAGCTCCACGGCGTCAGCCGTCCACCACATAGTGAGTGATGGCCCCTTTGTGGCGACAGGAACCAATGGCTCCCGCCGCCCGAGTAGGGATCTTTTCTCCTCGCCGACGTCAGGTGCCAGAGGCTATTCGTTTGATCGGAAGATCCAAAAGCGCCCGGCAGAGATCCTCTACCGGGCGCTTGGGAGACGTCAGGACGCTGGCGTGATCAGCGTGCCGAGTCGATGATGACGTCGGTGATCTCGCCGATCTGACCGGGCTGGATCAACGGGAAGTTAATCGTCTTGCCGGATCTCTGGATCGCCTGAACGTTGTACTGCAACTGGGTGAAGTGATCGCCCCACTGGTAGCGCATCAGGGTCTCACCGCTTTGCAGGTGGGTGTTGACGCTGTATTCGGTGGCGTAGCCCGCCATCACGCCGTTGATCGGCATGTTCGGTGCATCCTGAGGGATCTTGAAGGTCACCGAGTCCAGCTTCAGCATGCCGTTGATCACGCTGCTGGGCTCCTGCAGGTGGCCGGAGAAGTAGGTGGCGTGGATAAAGCGATCTTCCGGGTTGGTGTTACCGCCGGTGCCCAGGTTGGTTTGGGAGAACTGACTCTCCTGCTCACCCCAGCCTCGTTTGGAGCGCTGGACGTTGGCCAGGTGTTGATCATAGCCAGGCTGGTTGGTCATGACGGTATACTGCGGGCCATGCCAGATCTGGGCGCCGTCTTGCTTGAACTCGATAATGGCGGAGTCGCCGCTGCGATCCTGGAAGCTGATGTGCACGGCGATGCGGATCGGCACGCCGGGCAGGAATTCGGTGGTGGCCGGGGTCTTTTCGATGTAGCGAACCGCCTGCTCGACCGAATCAAACTGGGACAGGATATGGCGCAGATAGCTGACGGCGCCCACATCCTTGGCGCCGGTGGGATCCGGGGTATCCATGCCGCGATCGTACAGGACATTACCGCTGAGGCCGGCGCTGTTGATGGCGTCGGTGATCTGGCCATAGGTGGTCAACCCGGTGACGTCGTACTTGGAGACGACCTGGTTATCACGCTCCAGGTGAGTCAGGTATTGGCTGTTTTTCGGGTAGTTAACCAGGTGCGGGTTGGTGGCTTCGGACCAGTCCATGGTTCGGGCGACGAAGGTGCCCTGGGTGTCGGTGTTCCAGAGCACTCGGCTGCAGGCCTCGGCGTCGGCGATGGTGCCGAGGGTCAGGGCGGCGACGATGGCGGTGCTTAACAGTTTTCTACTCATTTCTTGTGGCCTAGCTGCGTCAGGAAGTGCGCATCATCATGCCACTACAGTCAGCATCATAAAAAAACCAAATGCGGGGTAAAATCCATCGTTAAAAGCGGTGTCAATGCCAGTCGGATCCCGCTGAGACAAAGTGCTGCTGGGCGATCTCCTTGATCAGCCGGATGGCCGGATGCTGCTCAAGTTTCATGGGGCAAAACAGGGTGACGCCAAAGGTGAAATAGCCGGACAGCTCTTTGGGCTGGAGTTCAAACAGCTGCTGCTGCGCCACCAGGGGCTGGGCCAGATCCGTGTTCATGATGGCCCAGCCGTCGTGCTTGACCAGTTCAAGCAGCAGATCATTATTGCTGACGATGTGGCACTGTTGGGAGACCGAATAGGTGTCTGGCAGGGTGTCGAAGTGGTTCTCGCTCAGATACTGCTTTTCCAGCTTGAGATCTTCCAGCGACAGGTTGTTCAGGTGCCTCAGTGGGCTCTTGCGACCGGCGTAGAGCCCCAGCTTGCCGTAACCCAGGGTGAAGAAGCTAATGGCGTTTTGGGATGAGTGCAGGTTGCGGTGCTGCATCAGGGCAATGGCGTTCCCCGTCTGCTCGATCCGGGAAAAGGCCTCATCCCGGTTGCGATGCAGCCAGCGGATCTTGAGCTCGGGGCACTGCCGGGCGAGGGCGTGCTCCAGCTTGACGGCCAATTTCGAGGGCAACGAGATATCGTGGTAGATCTCCAGGGACAGTAACGCCTCATGAGCCAGGGTGCTGAGGGTGGTATCGAGCTTGCTGGTGCTGGTGACAAGGCGCTTGGCACTCTGATAGATGTGCTCGGCTTCCGGGGTGGGGACCGCCCGCTTACCTAGGATATCGAACAGGGCAATGCCATAGAGCTCTTCGATGGCCTTGATCTGCTCCCGCACTGTGGTCCTGTCTTTGCCCAGTTGTTTCGCGGCGCCGCTGTAGCTCTGGGCCTCGTAGGCCGTGCAGAAGGCGAGGAGGTGTTCATAGGAAAACATGGTGGTGATCCGGAGTTATGTTGGGTTGTGCCCATCATAACCGAGAATAATGGCCGTAACTTGTCGGTTGTTCGTTTTGTTTCTGTGGCGGAGTGCACAATAGAGCCGTTTGCGGCCGAAGGCGAGGGCGAGATGGGCTATTGCCAGCTACCAGGGCTCGTTAATCTCATGCTGACGGCGTCAGCGGGAGGGTGATGCGGCCGGTGGGAGCCAGGGTGGCACGCAGGGCTAGGTAGAGGGTGGTTGTTACCGAAGCGCTGAGCATGACGAAGATGGCAACCATGATCACCAGTTGGTACTTGATGGCGATCATGGGATCACTGCCACCGAGGATCTGGCCGGTCATCATGCCCGGCAGGGTCACCAGGCCGGTGGCGCTCATGGTGGCCAGAATAGGGGCCTGGGCCTGCTGCAGCGCGCTTTGGACAAAGGGGTGGGCCGCCTGGGCCGGGGTGGTGCCCAGGGCCAGTGCGCCTTCGTATTGAGCCCTTTGTTCCGTTAACGCGCCGTAGAGGCGCTGCAGGGCGATGATATTGCCGCTGAGGCTGTTGCCCAGCAGCATGCCGGCCAGGGGGATCAGGTATTGGGCGCTGTAGAGCGGGGCCGGGCGCAGCAGGCCAAGCAGCAAGAGGGCCAGAACCGGTAACAGGCTAAGCAGCAGTCCGCCGAGCACCGGCAGGAATAGGGCGCGGTGCTTGAGCCTGGCGTTGGTCAGGATGGCACTGGCGCCCACCAGCGTCATGACACCCAGCCAGGCCAGGTTGAGCAGGGCACTGTCGAGGGTAAAGAGGAACTGGAGGTAGAGACCGACCAAGAGCAGTTGCAGGGTCATTCGGCCCACGGCCATCAGGGTATCAAGGCCCTGTCCCAGCCGGTAGTGCCGGTTGATCCCCAACGGCACCAGCAGGATGAGCATAAAGGTGGCCAGTTGCCACCAGGCGATATCGATGATGGATTGCACGGCGAGTCACTGTCAGGATCCGGTAGGGTTTCATTATACCCGGGTTCATCGTCGGAGCGATCCGCCGACGGTACTGGTATCCAGGATTAAGTTGTTGCACTGTATAGCCAATTTTAAGTCGGTGGAGTGACTCGATGGACCAGCGTGATGCGGGGAAGCATAAGGCGCGTCAGCAAAAGCTGAAGGAGACCGTGGATGCCAGGGTGGCGGCGGCGACGGATGAGCGCGGTGTGCTGCTGATCTTGACCGGCAATGGTAAGGGCAAATCCACGGCGGGCTATGGCACAGTGTTACGCGCCGTGGGTCATGGCCTGCGCTGCAGTGTCGGCCAGTTTATCAAGGGTCAGTGGGCGTGCGGCGAACGCAATGTGCTGGAGCAGTTGGGCGTGCCGTTCCATGTGATGGGTACCGGATTTACCTGGAATACCCAGGATCGACAGGGCGATATCGATGCGGCCGAGGCGGTGTGGCAGGCGGTGAGGAAGGATCTGGCCAACCCAGAGATCGATCTGGTGTTGCTGGATGAGCTGACCTACATGTTGGCCTACCACTACCTGGATGTGTCCATGGTCTGTGACGCCATTGCCGGGCGTCCGGCGCACCAGCATGTGGTGGTGACCGGGCGGGCCTGCCACCGTCGTTTGCTCGAGATGGCCGATACCGTGTCGGAGATCGCACCGGTGAAGCACGCCTTTGACGCCGGGATCAAGGCGCAGAAGGGACTGGATTGGTAGCCCAGGGCTAAAGATCTTTCGATGGGATCTCTGTAAGCTTGCGACGTATGAATTTGGAATTTCGTTTTTTTGAACTCGATTACCTGATCTGGTCACAGTGGGGCGATCTGACGGCGGCCTCGCAAAGCAACGAGCTGACCTTCCTTCAGTACAAGCTGTTACGAAGCCTGGAACAGGAAGGGGATCAGAGCGCCTCAAGGCTGTCGGCTCGCTTCGAGCTGTCGGGAGAGGCGATCAACCGGCTGCTGGAGCAGTTGTTGGCCCAAGAGTTGATTCACTATCAAGGCCGTGAGGCGAGCCTGTCGGCCAAGGCGCAGCGCTGGTTGCGTCAGGATGCCGTGATCTATCGACAGATCTTAAGAGAGCTGGCCGGTCGGTTGGATCAGAATGAGCAGCGCCAGTTGTCGGTGCTGCTTAAGAAGATGACCCGGTCGAGCTAGGCGCCTCCGTAATCCCCCTGAGCTACTCAGCGTACACGGCTTTGACTTTAGTTAGCCTGGCTAATAAAGTTGCTGCCATGAATGTTGATCAGTCATTAATGGCGCTGGAGCGCTACATCACGAGGCGCTGGCGTGAGGTACCCGACAATGCCGGCATGTCCCTGAGTTATGCCGAGTACGATTACCTGCAGACCCTTGAGGAGACTGGAGCCACACGCCTGTCAGACTTGGCGTTGTTGTTGCGGGTGAGCAAGCCGACGGTGAGTAATATGGTGGCTCGGCTGCAGCGCAAGGGGCTGTTAATTCGTCAAGCCTGCCCGCTGGATGGGCGTGCCTACCTGCTTTCTCTTAGCGAGCAGGGTCATGCGTTGCTGGCGGAGGACAGGATCATCTTCGGTCGGTTTGTCGATCAGCTCCTAACCGGCTTGTCTGGATCGGAGCAAGCGCAGTTGCAGGCGCTGCTGGCCCGTATGGTCAGCCAGGGGCAGAAGTTGCCCTAGGTGGTGTGCCGCCTTTTTATTGTTTCAACTAGTTAGTGTTTCTAACCTTTTGGGGTTCTATGTCGGTTCAAACAGGCAGTGTCAGTCGCCAATTTTGGCGTTACGTTTTACCCACGGTGGGAGCCATGTTGGTCAGTGGCCTGTACCAGGTGATTGACGGGATCTTCATCGGACGATACGTGGGGGCCGATGGCCTGGCGGGGATCAACCTGGCCTGGCCTGTGATCGGTACCTTCTACGGCCTGGGAATGATGATCGGGGTGGGCAGTGGCGCCATCAGCTCCCTGAGTCGAGGGGAGGGGAGGCCCACCCTGGCACGCCAGGCCCTGGGCAATGGGTTAAGCCTGGTGGTGATGATCGGCCTGATCGCGACCGCAGTGCTGGTGTGCAGTGGCGATCAGCTACTGAGGTTGCAGGATGCTCAAGGGGAAGCGCTGCGTCATGCCTCGGACTATCTGCAGATCTTCATGTTGGTGGTGCCGGTGGCCATGGGGAGCATGGCCTTGCCGTTTATGGTGCGCAATGACGAGTCGCCCAACAAGGCGACTCTGCTGATCGCCGCAGGTGCGGTGGCAAACGTGTTGCTGGATGCTTTGCTGGTCGCCTACCTGGGCTGGGAGCTGCTGGGGGCAGCCGTGGCCACGGCACTGGCGCAAAGCCTGGTGGTGGTACTGGGGCTGGCCCACTTTTTTTCAAAGCAGGCCCGGACTCGCTTGGCCTGGCCGGATCTGCGTCCCCAAGGGGCGCTGAGTCTGCGTACTTGTGGCCTGGGCCTGTCTAGCCTGCTGATGTATGCCTATTTCAGTTTTATCGTTGCCATACATAACTATTTGTTTATGAAACATGGTGATGCGGTATTAGTGGGCGCCTTTGCCATTGTCGGGTATACCGCGACCCTCTATTACCTGTTTGCCGAAGGGGTCGCGGCAGGTACCCAGCCACTGATCAGCTATCATTTCGGCGCCCGTGAGATCGAACGGATGAAGCAGTTTGTGCGCTGGATGCTTTGGGTGGCGATGGGCTCGGGGGTGTTGGCGGTCGTTGGGATCAACCTCTTGATTGAGCCGATTATCCTGATCTACAACAGTGAGGATCCGGCACTGTTTGAGGCCACTCGACTCGGGATGCGCTTGCACCTAGCCTTGCTGTTTCTCGACGGGTTGATCTTCGCCGTTGGTGTGTTTTTCCAGAGCCTGGGAATGGGTCGCAAGGCGACCTTTGTCACCATGGCCAATATGTTGATCCAGCTACCTTTTCTCTGGCTGATGCCCAAACTGATGGGCGTGAGTGGGATCTGGCTGGCGGTTCCCCTGTCCAACGCGGCCCTCTCTTTGATTGTCGGCGGGATGTTGTGGCGGGAATGGCGGGCGCTGAACGCCCTGTAAGTTCTGCATCAGCGGGCCTGGAGGCCCGCCTTGGGGGATTGCCTCAGACTTCCTGATAGGCGGACAGTTGCTGTTGCAGGCGGGCGACTTCCGCCTTGAGGATGCGATTTTCCTGCTCGAGCTCCAACAGCCGGACCTTGTCGTCGGCGACCACGTCGGCGGTGGTCACGATCTCGACGTCACCGCTGAACAGGTGGGCATAGCGACTCTCTCGCTTGCCGGCTTCCCGAGGTAACTGTATTACATAGCCTTTTTCCGCCATCTGCTTAAGGACGGCTTCGGTTTCGCTAACCTCTTTGAAGTCGCACAGACGGTTGGTCCGGGAGCGCAGCTCTCCCGGTGTCTGGGGGCCGCGCAGCAGCAGGACGCAGATGATCCCGCGCTCCTGTGGACTCAGTTGCAGACCGCCGAAGGGGGTGTTGCAAAACCTGTGCTTGTACTTACTGGCCCGGCTTCCTCCCTCTTCATGAACCAGACGCTTGTCGCGCAGTTGGTTGAGGGTGTGTTGAACTTCGCCGTCGGACAGGGAAAGCACGGGATCCCGATTGCTTTTCTGGTTGCAGGCGCTTTTGAGGGCATTGAGGGTAAGGGGGTAGAGATCCGGTGTGGTGGTTTCTTTTTCCAACAGGCAACCGATGATCCGGGCTTCGTTCAGGCTGAGATCCAATTCCATAGTGCGACTCCAACGATAAGGATGCGACGGGCTAGGATCAGTATTTACTGTCCGGGGGCGGTGCGGCAAGTCCTGGTGGTGTGTTCGCGCAAGCTTTGTGCAGTGTCAGTTCTGTTGGATCTTGCAGTAGCCGTGTGGCGAAAGGGTGTCGACGTTGACCGAGATGCTGGCCAGGGGCGGCAGGTGGGCGATCAGGCAGTCAAGCAGCGCCTGACTCAGTGCCTGGCACTGCTCAGGGGAACGGCCCGGGAGGATCTTGGCCTCCAGATGGGCAAAGGGCTGGGCGCTGCCAGCGATCAGGTATTGTCGGCAGGGATAGGCTCGAAGCTTTATGTTGGCCGGGTCAAACAGGCCGGTTTGGCTGGCACTTTTATAAAGCTGTTCAACCAGATCGCCGATGTCGCAAAACCCGTCGAGTTCCTGGGCGTATTCGAGACGAAAATGAGGCATTGGGCTGAGCAATCCTTAAGCTATTCATTGACCCGAATAGGGGCGGAAAAACGAGTGTCAGAACGTGATGAGTTCTTGGAACTACATGATAGTTAAGCATTTTATAAAGTCCACCCCCAAGTTTGCATAAAACCCTAGTTGGCTTCTCGGCGAGGGAAGCGTTTGTTTACTCTGAGGGCTGAGAATGCCAGCGGCAGAACGTGCCACACTTGTGAGCAAGGGGGAGAGTGATGACACTGAGACAATTATCGGTGATATGCGCCGCATCAATGGCTGGGATCCTGGTCCTCAGCTATCTGACCATTCGGGAATGGGTCGTATTGCCCTACGTACAGCAGCAAGTCTTGCTTTCGCAGCGCCATGAACTGAACCGGCTGCAGTATCAGCTCGACAGTCGGAAGGGGGTCTTGGAGGAGTTATCTCGGGAATTGGCCTTGTCTGATGAGCTGTCTGATGCCTTGGCGGCGGGTCTCACTCCGCCAGCGCTGGTCACCGAGATCCCATTTATTGACGGGATCTACCTGTTCAACAGTGCCCTGGAGCTGGTACGTATGGAGCGTCACAGTGGGGTGATGGGAAGTCTGCTGGAGAGTGACGAAGCCTATCGTCGTGCGCGCCTGATGCCCATATTACATCCACAGCAGCCTCGCTCTCGCAGTGGCCTGCTACGTCAGAACGACCAACTGTATCTGTACAGTGCCAGCACTGTCTGTCACCACAATGGTGAGGACTGCGGCTATGGCTATCTGATGCTGGTTCGGCGTTTGCAGCAGGAGTTGGTGGACTACTTGAGTCAGAGCAGTGGTATGGCCCTGTCCCTGCGCCTGGCCAGCTTGGAGGATGGCAAGTTGGCAAAGTTGGATAAATTCGAGCAGATCAGCGAGCCACGCCGCACGCGGTCGGTGCTGTTAATGGATGCCTTGGAGCAGCCCGCTGCGGTGCTGGAGATCCGTCATTTGGCCCAGCCTCCGGAGCGCTTGGGCCGGATCGAATGGCTGGCGATCAGCTTAGTGATGTTGCTTTCCCTGGCCCTTTTGCTGTTACTGTGGAAACTGCTGGTCAGTCCGATGGAGCGTGGGGTGTCGACCATTCGGGCGATGGAGCGGCATCAACAGTTTCGCTCGGTCAACAGTCGAGCCATGTTGCTGGAGTTTCATCAACTGGCCAAGGTTTTTAATGGCCTGATGCGTCGGTTTTCGCTTCAACGGGAGCGCATGGAGGGCTTGGTCCGGACCGATCCCCTGACCGGCCTGGCCAACCGGGTTGCTCTGGAGGCGCTATTGGAGCAGGAGTGGCGGCGCCTCACCCGCTATCATCGGGGCTTAGCTCTGGTTCTGTTGGATGTGGAGCGTTTACAGCACTATAACGAAACTCAGGGCTATGGTCACGGAGATCAATTGTTGATCAAACTGTCCCGGATCCTGCGTGCCGTGACACGACGCGGGGGGGAGTTGGCGGCCCGGCGCAGTAGTGATGAGTTTGCCATGGTACTGACGGAAGTGGATGAAGAACAACTAATGCGCCTGCTTGCCCACCTGCAGGGGAAGTTGGCGGCGATCCCCATGCCGGAAGGCGGACCTGAGATCTTAGCGGTGAATATTGGGGTGGCATTGATCCCAAACGGGAGGGACCCCAAGGAACTTGAGCTTCACCTGACGGATCTGCAGGGTCATGCCGAACACGCCCTGTTTGCTGCGAAGCAGGATCCTAGTCAAAGTTGGCAGGTATGGCAGCCCGAAAGCCGCCATGATCCTGTCGTCCAGTAAAGGACAAAGTGGTAACCGCGTATTTAGAGAGGATCGGCGCCTCGTGCCTGGTCATTGGGCAGCAAGAAGTGCTTAAACGCCATCTGATAACCATTATCCAGGGCAACAGCAGCGTGATCTATGATCACGCTTTGCGCTTGGTGATCCAACTCGCAAGGCATGTTAAAGCTAATAAAATCATAGCTTTGTGGTTTGAGCACGGCCAGCAGGTGGTTCAGCACGGGAACCAGTGCCTCGGCCGCCAAGTTGGACTCGAAGCTGACGTAGGAACTGTCTTCCTGCGGAGTGATATGCATGGTGACATAGCGATCGCCACAGATACCGTTCATCGAGTAGCCAAACGGCTGGAACAGGAAATCGTCAAACTGGAATGCTGGCAACAGGGTTTGCCACGCCATTAGCTGGCGGATCCCATCCAGAGACTGTTCTTGGCTGCGCAGGTAGTCGGCGCCATCTCCCGTAATGTGGTACATCAATAGCTCGCCGGTCGCGTCCTCGGCACTGGGCTGATAGGGGCGATCCAGGTGATAGATGTAGTTATGGTGGCCATCCAGATGACCCAGGCGCCATGCTTTGCCGCTGAGGTGAGGGGCAATGGAGGCAAGATCATCACTGAAGCTGCTTTTTTGCAGTTGAGCCTGATATTCGTTCTTGCGCTGGTAGGTCAGCATGGCCAGGGTATCCTGGCTGAAGTGTTGCAGGAATTCGGTGACGGCATGAACCAGGGTGGTGGTACCACAGGTCAGCATCAGGAAACGGTCATCCCAGACAAACAGGCTGGACTCGGACAGCAGATAAGCGTCGCAGTCATCGTTGTGGATGGATGACAGGATCTCTGCGTTGGCCTGGGCCACCATTTTGGCCCAAAAAGGTTGGCCCAACTGGCGCAGTGAAGGTTGGCCAGGCTTGAGGACGGCCTCGACCTTTTTCTCGGAACCTTCAAAAAACATCATGATTGTGTGACTCCCGTTGAAGGCAAGCGCTTTTGGTTTGGTAAGCGTGTTCTGATCGTTTGACTTACCGCCCCCCCAACGAGTTTGGTTGCCGGCACAAGCAGGCTTTTGGCAACCGCCCTCCTGTGAATACTCCTGATGGATCAGTGCATTCACAGTGTGCTGCGGCGCAGCGGCGGCGATTATACACAATTGCGGCCGATGAGCCAGTGTTACCAATAATGGCAAAGAGTCCAGATTGTGCGTTGTCCTGAACCAGTCTTAACTACACTTAGCCTCCGATCGTCATTGGAGTCTGCTCATGCGCCCTTTGCTGTCGTTTATTGCCTCACTTTTGCTCCTGGTCCCGGCGGCCTGGGGGGATGAGTTCCAAAGGCTCAATCACCTGTCCTGGCCCGAACTGCAACAGGAGTCACTTCACTGTGCGGCGCAGCGTTGTGTGGTGACCTGGCATTATGAGTTGGTGCCCTCCCCCGAACGCCTTCGAGTCCTGTTTGAATCGCTTCGGGCGTATCATGACGGGCCTCTGCAGTTGGATGACGATCCCGTGGCACGCCGACTCAGTGTGATGTTGAGCTCGCCAGAGGATCAGGGTACCTTGCTTTCCAGAGCCGATAACTGACGGGCGTCTTCCTTAGAAGCCCAGTAGGCAATTTGGGCGTACTCCCGCTGGGTAAAGCCTGATTCCCAGAGTGCGGCCGGGATCACCTGAAAACTCTCCTGATATTTGGCTGAGACGGTCATGACCAGGTCCGCCAGTTCATCCAGATCAAATCCATACATGTACTGGTTCAGACGCAGATCGTGGGGCTCCTGGGGCTGCTCAAACAGCCGCTCCAGCCGAGACCAGTGAGGGCTTTGTCGCGCCCACTCCTCTGGTACGAGGTGAGGGTATTGCCAATCGCCCAGATCGTAGTGACGTTTGAGTACCATGTATTTGTCGGGGATGGGGCGGCTGGAGTCCCACCAGTGGCCGTCGATCACATCGAATAACCTGTTGGTTTGTTTTTTATTGACGGCTCCAAGCCAGTCGAGCGCTTCATCGAGCCAGACCGTCAGGCTTTGATTGTAGAGATCGCTGGTGATCACCAGGTTGGCGCTGATCAGGGCTCGGGTCAGCTTGGCGCCAAGCATATTGGAGTAGAGATCTTCCGGAGAGTAAGCTGAGACGGTTTCTGGCCAACCCACGAAGCTGGTGTAGCCATGCCATTGGGCGATCTCATGGGACTCGGCCTTGAAGTAGGCCAAGCGTGCTGCCAACCCTGCCGCCAGGTGCCAGCGCTCTTCGGCAGAGAGGGATTGGGTATCGAAAGCCTTCAGTTGGATGTAGCGACGGCCAATCTCGTCCGGAACCTCGATAACGTGATCCTGCCCCAAATAACGGACGATCTCGAAAAACAGGGCGACCGTGTCGTCGGCGGTATCGCGGACATGGGCCAGATCGATAAAGCCGCCCCGCAGGGTATAGATCATGCCGTTACTCTCACTGCCCCGGTTGCCGTTTGCGCTCATTCCCGAAGCCGTATAGCTGAAGGTACCGCCATCGAAACGGTGGGGGCCAACCTTGTCGGGACCTACGGTGTTTCCTAGCCTAAACAGTGGGATAGGAAGAGGTCCCAGCCGTACTTTTTGTAAATTGCCGAAGGCACAGCAGGGGCGGACATTTTGTGGTACCGGAAACTGTGGCAGGGTTTCGACCGGCAGATCCCACAAGTCGATGCGGTCATCGTCACCATTGAGTGCCATGGCGATGGCTTCGGCTCCAGGGGCGGGATGGCCGAGCCATTGGGTGGAGCTGCATCCGATGAGCAGGAGGCCGAGTGGGACGAGAAGCAGGATGCGTAGGGTCATGGCGTTTCCGGTAAAAAAAGTTCCACTTGCGGATTTGGGGCGTTATCCTTCCGTCCCCCAAAACTGAGCGCGGGATAGTACGCGACAGCCCCCATGGAGGTGCAAGTTAGGATTGTCCGTCGATTCAGCTTGCATGCAGTTTTCTCTGGGCATACTGATCGCGCTTAAGGTTGCCGTCATTATTTGTTTATTCAGTCCTATCTACTTGGGTAGGACTTTTTTTTGTTGTAGTTAAAGGTAGTAGGTATGGGCTTGTTGCGAAACACTCTGAATGGCTTAGCTATAGGGATGATGGCGGTGGTGATGCCTGCCGCATCAGCGGAGTCCTTTTTTCCGATTTGGGGCGAAGAAGCCGCTGCCCGGGGCTATACCCTGCCTAAGCCTTATGGTGTGTCGTTCTCCTATATGGATATGAGCAATCCGGTTCAGGTGCATAGCATCGCCCTGTCCGGCCACCCGGTATTGGAAGCCTTGGAGATCGAAGCGCCGGACGCAGAGTTTGAGGGTTATAACCTGACGTTACGGGGCGATCTGTGGATCTTGCCCTTCTGGAATGTGTACGGGATCCTGGGATACACCAGTGGGGATAGCGTTGCGACCATTCGGGGCCTGGGTTGTGATGATTCAGGCTTCGATGGAGGGACTGGTGGTTTTCCCTGGGCACCGGGATACCGACCTCCGTCAGCGGATTATCTGTTGTGTAGCGCCATCAATGGCTTGAGCGATCAGGCCGTTGGTGCCCCCTTCGCCCTGGAATTGAAAGGTGGCACCTATGGTGCGGGCACCACCCTGGCCGGTGGTGTCGGTAACTGGTTTGCACTGGTGGACATGAATTACACCTACACTGATCTCTCCGTCATTGACGGTGAGATCCAAACTTTCACTGCGGCGCCTCGAGTGGGGCGTCGCTGGGAGTTTGGCGGGGGGCGGGAATTGCGCCTGTTTGCCGGTGCCATGTATCAAAAGGTCGATCAGAGCCTGTCCGGTAACTTGGTGGATCTCGGCTTGCCCCAGGCCGTAAAGGAGCTGATCAATGGCTTGGCTCCGGACGGGAAGTTCCATGTTGAGCAAAGCGGCACGTCTCGCTGGAACACGGTTGTTGGTGCCCAATATGCCTTGAGCCGTGATTGGGAAGTACTGGTGGAAACCGGCTTTGGTGCGCGCCGCACCAGCTTTGTGTCCGCCAGTCGACGCTTCTGACGATTAAGGGAACCCATGAAACGAATGCTGCTGGCCCTGGCCCTGTTGTTGCCCCCCCAGATTGTACTGGCCGAGGAGGGCAGCTTTACCAAGCTCTCTTCCTGGATGGAGGAGCTGTTGGAAAGCCTGGGGGCCGATGGTGGGTTTGATCCGGACAAGGGGATGGATTGGAGCGTGTTGCCCGGCCCTTTTTACACGCCGGAAATGGAGCTTGGGCTCGGTGTCTCTGCGGTTGGCTTATATATGCCGGATCGCAACGACCGGGTATCCCAGGTGTCCTCTTTCACCGTTAACGGATTTGCCTCCGTTAACGGTGCGCTGGGGGCGGAGATCATCAGCCAGACGTTTCTCAAGGAGGATCGCTACCGGCTCTTTGTCAATGCCGAGATAGTGGATGCGCCGGAAGTCTATTATGGCATCGGGATCAGCGCGGGGCGCCGGGAAGGAAATCGCCTCGATTTCGATCGTCGCGGCTACCGGGTGAAGCCCCAGATCTTAATGCAGGCGCTGCCCAACAGTTTTGTCGGACTTGGGTTCGATTTCAGCCAGAATCAGGCCCGAAAGGTGAGTGGTGAGACTCCAGGGCCGTCAACCGGCGAAACTCCATTTCCCGACAGCAGCAGCAATATGGCCCTGACGGCGCACCTCTTGTATGACTCCAGGGATTTTATCCTCAATGCCAGTCGCGGCCGCCTGCTTCAGGCGGATATTGCCATCTATAACAGCGCCTATGGCAGTGATACTGACTTTGAGAAGGTCAACCTGGACTACCGGGATTACTGGCAGATCGGCCCGGGGATCCTGGCCTGGCAGTTGGCCAGCGAATTCAACCATGGCGATGTGCCCTGGGACCAGCTAGCCAAGCTGGGGGGCGGGACACGTCTTCGTGGCTATGAGCAGGGCCGCTACCGGGATAAGCAGATGGCCCTGGCTCAGTTGGAGTATCGCCACAACCTGCCGCGTCGTCACGGCATGGTCTACTGGGTGGGAGCCGGCACCTTGGCAGAGGAGGTATCGGATCTTGGCCAGGATAAGTGGCTGCACAGCGTTGGCCTGGGTTACCGTTTCGAAGTAAAGCAGCGGGTCAACCTGAGGCTGGACATGGCCTGGGGCAATGGTGACAGTGGTTTCTATTTTGCCGTCAATGAGGTGTTTTAAAGCACAGCTCTCCGCTATTCCCTCTGTAGGTCAGCTTAGCGGCGTAGCCGCGTAAGCTGACGATATCGTCAGTCCTGGCGCAGGGTGGCGCATTGCTCGATGAGAAAAGCCCGCAGCCATTGATGGGCCGGATCGGCATCCCTGAGTCTGGGCCACAGCATGCGATAGCTGATCTTGCCCAGTTCGAAAGGCAGGGGCAGACCCACTAAGTTAAACCGCGCCTGCAGCTGGGCACCAAAGTGGCCTTCACAGACAAACATCATGTCCGAGTGCTGAGCCATCAGGGCCGCGCTGTGGAAATCCGGTACCTTGGCGCCGGGCATTCGTCGATGGCCCATGCTGGCCAGGACGGTATCCATCAGCCAGAACTCCGAGCCTTCGACCCAGATATGGATCTGAGGCAGTGCCAGCAGGGCGTCGAGATCCCAGTGAGCCCCCAGAGCCGGGTGATCCTTACGCAGCAGGCAGACGTGGCTGGATTGATACAGCTCCTGATTGGACAGCTCGCTGGGCAGGTGATCCACGTGCCAAGGATAGCTGACCCGGGGATCCTGATCCCGGGGCAAGATCAGGAGGTCGAGCTGGCCGCGCTGGAGCTGCTCAAACTGGTTGGCAGGTTGGGGCACCATATCGAGTTTCAGGCCCGGCGCCTGTTGAGCCAGGTGCGGCAGCCTGGGGACGATAGTATGGAAGGCGGTCTCGGCCAGGGCGACGCGGAAATTGGCGGGATCCTTTAAGGGATCGAAGCCCTTGGGCTGCATCAGGCGGGAGCCCAGCTGCAGCCAGCTGCGCAGATCGGCTTCCAGGCTTTGGGCCAGGGGCGTGGGCAGCAGGCCCTGCCCCGAGCGGATAAACAGGGGATCCTCCAACTGGGTGCCTAGCTGGACGCGAAGCTTGGCCAATTGCTTGCTGACGGCCGACTGACTCAGGTGCAGGCGTTGCGCGGCGCGGCTGACACTGCGTTCCTCAAGCAGGATCAACATCAGGTGGAGCAGGTTCAGATCGATACGGTCGAGTCGGGACATGGTGTCATGTTATTCCAATTGGGAATTTTCAAGCTGCCTATAAATCATTTTTAATCATATTTACCTTTCCCTAGAATTGCGCGAACTTTTTCATTCGCCGGGAGGACTTATGCCGCAAACACCACGCTTTGCACCCTTTTATCTGTTTATGTTGATGGTGGTGTTCAGTCCGCTTGCGATCGATATCTTCCTGCCTGCGGTCCCCGCCATGGCCGAGGCACTTCAGGCGGATCTGTCCTCGGTGCAGGCCTTGGTTGGATTGTTCGTGCTGAGCATGGGCGCGGGGCAATTGATCGCCGGCCCCCTGGCGGATCGCTACGGACGCCGACCCGTGGCGCTGGTTGGGATTGGGATCTACATCCTTTCGAGTCTGCTCGGGGCCGTTGCGAGCAGCATCGAATTGCTCTGGTTGTCCCGTTTGCTGCAGGGACTGGGGACCTGTGCCATCGTGGTGGCGGCCTTCTCTGGGGTCCGGGACAGCTTTCCGAAGGATAAGTTGACTGCCCTGTACAGCTACCTCAACGGGGTTATCTGTATTGTGCCGGCGCTGGCCCCCCTGTTGGGTAGCGTCCTGACAGCCCAGTGGGACTGGCGGGCCAACTTTGTCTTTATGGCGCTCTATGGCCTGGTGGCCGGGGTCATGATCTGGCGCGGCCTGCCGGAAACCCGGCCGGAAGCGACCCGTAGTGAAGGCGCGCTGATCAGCTGGGCGCGTTATGCACCGGTGCTGCGTCACCCGGTCTTCCAGTTTTTCAGCGTGATGAACATGCTGGGGATGGCGGTGATCCTGGCCTACGTCTCCTTTGCCCCGGCGGTGCTGATGGTCGAACAGGCGCAAAGTCCCACGGCCTTCGCCCTCTGGTTTGGTGCCAATGCTGCCATTAACATCGCCGGTGCCTTTGCCGCCCCGACGGTGATCGCCGTGGTGGGTAAACGCAATGGCTTAGGGATAGGTGTTGTTTTGTGTCTGTTGGCCTGTACCGGCCTTGTGGCCCTGCAAAGCTGGTCCCACCCCTTGGCGTTTATGGGGCCGATCTTTGTTGCCAGCGTGGGGTTCTGTTTCCTGCTGGCCGTCTCCGGTGGTGCGGCCCTGCTACCTTTTGGTGAGCGTGCCGGTACGGCGTCGGCCCTGCTGGTGTGTATTCAGATGAGCGGTGCGGCGATCTCGCTGGCCCTGGTAAGCCTGATCCCTGTTGGGCCTGAGCTTCGCCTTGCCTTGCTGACGATACTCCCGCTGTTGTGGTGGCTGGCGTTCCTTCTGAGGGGCGATTATGCTCGGATCCGTACCGCATTCAGTTAAGGCATTGCCCTTCGAGGGTGACGCCGCGAGCGGTCGGACGGCGGGACAGGATCCGGTAGCCGTCTAGGCAGAGGCTGCGCTGATCCAGTTGCTGTTCGAGCAGGGTGAACAGGGTGTGTTCCGGGATCAGAGCCCCCTGACCTGGAACTGAGGCGTCACTGTTGCTCGCATGGCGAGCTTGAGTGCGTTGCGGCGTTTGCGATGGGTTCATTGCGCGTGGTTCCGGGTGACCGAAATAGGTCAGACGAAACCTGGGCTGCCCTTCCTCGTTCTGCACCGAAAAAGCGTAATCCTGCTCGCCTATCGGACTGATGTTTTGAGCACAGCCGCCAAGGATGAGCAGGGGGGCGATCAGCCATTTATGCATAGGATGGGTCCTTCTGTGGGCCGGGAGGCCACTATATCTTAATTCATCCGCTGACCAAGAAGTTCCGGGGCGGCTAAGGTGTTTTAGTGCTTTTCAGATGAAGTCACATATTTGTGAAATAGTTCAGGGCAATCATTGACCTGGGAGTGGGGTCAGGGTTTAGCCTTAGCGTTGGAAAGGCCTCTGAGTGAGGCTAAAGATGAATTTTGAGGTTCTTGTGAAAAAGACAATTACTCTGTGCTCTATGCTGTTTGCCGCCTTGCTGGCGGGTTGTTCCGAACAACCGCAGGAGGTGACTTCTGCATCCGCTCCGGCCTCTGCTCCGGCTGAGGAGCAGGCCATGGAGCGTCCCGCCGGCTTTATTGAAGGGATGCACTACATCGAAGTAAATCCTGAAGGTACCAGTGATGGCCCTCTGGTAACCGAGTACTTCTCCCTCTACTGTGGCGCCTGTTACAACATGGAGTCCCGCTTCCTGCCGATGATCCTGCCGGCTTTGGCGGACAAGGGCGTGAGCTTTAAGCAGAAGCACGTGAACTTTGCTGGTAACCAGACCGGCGAAGACGTAGTGCGCAGCTTCTCTATCCTGCAGACGCTGGATGATAAGGGGCAGCAAAAGGCGCTGAAAGAGCAGCTGTTTGAGATCCTGGGTGGCAAGCATCACAACCATGGTGCCGAAGACGACGATCACAGCAATGATGTGGAAAACCTGGCGGATCTGCGGGCGATCTTCGTCGAAGCCGGTGTTGATGGTGCCGCCTTTGATGCCGCGGCCTCCAGCGATGCGGTCAATGCGGACGTGGCCAACTGGGCCGTAGAGCAGCGCCAGTACCAGGTGAACAGCGTGCCGAGTTTTATCGTCAACAATCGCTACCAGATCAACATGCGCACCATCGAAACTGTGCCGCAGTTGGTGGAGCTGATGGTCTACCTGTCTAAAAAGTAAGGACAGCAAGAATAAGAAAACGCCGTGGTGTTCACCACGGCGTTTTTATTGCGCTTATCGGAAAAACAACTGGGAGAGGGGGTTGAGAAGCCTTGCTAGCCCTGAGGTGAAGTACAGGGGCCCCTCGAGGGCGCTGATCACCAGGCAATCTTCACTGTCATCGGTGTGAGGCTGGTGCTGATGGGCCTGGTCCCGAGTGATAAAGTCACCGACCACATAATCGCCCATTTCATCGGCAAACCCACCGTGCAGCACCAAGGTATGCTCCGTGCCCTGATGCGTATGAGGGGGCACCTGGCTGTTGATATCCATATGGATGAAGTGCAGGTGGCTGTGTTTTAGTGCCAGCTTGGCCTGATGCAGACGACCTGGGAGTCGTGACCAGGAAGGCAGTTTACCAAGCTGCTTGGACAGCACCTCGGGCAGGGCAAATCGTTTGCCGTCCAGGGTCAGCTCATCATGCACGTCCGGTTGGGCCTGAGTGGGCATATTTTCTGGTAACGCTGCCAGGGTTTCACTCAGCATCGCTTCCAGACGGGTATCGCTCGGTTCTTGATCTGGCTCGCAGTCCAGGTATTCCGTCGCCAGCTCAGCCTCCCGCGCACTCACACGGTGACGGCAGCGAGGGCACAGCTCAAGGTGTGCAGCGAGCAGGAGCCCAGTGTCTGCCGTAACAGAGCCGTCAGCGTACTGCTGAAGCAGCGCATCACTGGGATGATGTTTAATGGGTCTCATCGAGTATCTCCCTGATCTTTGACAAAGCCAGCCGCAGCCTTGATTTGACCGTGCCCAGGGGGATCCCCAGGGCTTCGGACACCTCCATCTGAGACATATCCTCAAAATAGATCAGCTCTATTACCTGCCTCTGCCCTTTGGGTAGCTGCTGGCAGTGCTGTCGCAGTTGCGCCCTGAGGATGGGGCTTTCAATGGTGGATTGCTCCCCCAGAGTTTCGTGGCTTTTGTCCTGTTCCTGGTAGATCTCGTCGGCACACAACTGCTCCGGGCGAGATTGAATACGTCTGAGCATGTCGAAACGCACGTTCCGTGCAATGGTGAAGAGCCAGGTTGAGATCTGTCCCTTACCCCTTTGATACAGGTGCGCCTTGAGCCATACCTTGGTCATGGTCTCCTGCACCAGCTCTTCAGCCTGGGCGTTGTTACCAAACTGTCGGCGTGCATGGCTCAGCAGGCGCGGCGCATAGTAGCGAAACAACTGGGCGAAGGCATGTTTGTCCCTATGCTCGGCAACACGCAGGAGCCACTCCCTGTGTGCGTCGGTGCTGGCATTTCCTGACACTTTCATTGTCTCCTCTCGGAGGATCGTCGAAGCCATAGGGAGAGTATTCCTCGTTCTGACGTTTTAACCAAGTACGCAAAAGAGAAGAGAATGGATCAATCCATTTTTAACATCTGTGCGATGAGTTTCAGGGTGGCTTTTGGACTTTCTTGTTGGCACAAGGCCAGCTTTTGCTGGGCGGATAATGGCATCACCTCGAGCCAGCGCAGCGCGACCCAGCTGGCATCGGTCAGCTTGGGTTGGGGATAGAGATCACCCAGCTCGGGATAATCATGATGTACCCGGGACAGTCCATCGGCGATCGGCTGTTCGTCGGCGGTCAAAGGCTGACTTGGCCATTGAGGGTGGAACAACGCCTGGCCCATGCGCAAACCATCCGGATCGGTTTGAATCGCTGACACCGTGACCCATTCGATCCCCTCGACGGTGAGCCCTAATAATCCGTCGGGCAGCGGCTCGAAATCCACGATGGAGACTCGGGTTGCCAGAGGCATGATGTGTGAGTTGTCTTCGAGCTTGCCTTCAGGGTTCAGCATGCACAGGGCGAACCCCTGCGCATCACTCAGGTTTTCTTTGACCATGCGTAGATAGCGTGGCTCGAAGATCCGCAACGCCATTCGTCCACCGGGATAGAGAGCGCTCGGCAGAGGGAAGAGGGCCAGGGGGGTGTGGTCTGTCATGATTTCTCCTCATCAGTTGATCGGCACTACGGGAAATGCGCAGAAAAGGTTCACTGATAGGACGTTTATCGCGTCGTGTCTGGTTCGAACCGACGGTCACTGTTCAGCCTTGGTCCAGGCGTCGATGATCCTTTTCATCCTTTGAAGCGTTTGAAAGGGCGCAGTCGAAAGATGGGCTGTCAACGACACATGGGCGTTCTGCACAGAGGCAGGCGGCCAAGCGGTTTCAAATGCAAGCCAGGAGTCTGAAGATGCAAAGTCTTAAAGTGTGGCTCGTGATGCTTCTGGGCCTCAGTTTTCAGGTCTGGCCCAGCCAAGGGCCCGATCCTTTGGCGCAATATGTACCGGTGGGAGAGACTCGCTTGAAGGTCCTGTGGTTTCCTGTCTATGACGCGCGACTCTACAGCCCTGACGGAGATTATGGCGGATTGAACGCCCCGCTCGCACTGAGGCTCAGGTACCTTCGCAATATTGATGCATCGAAGTTGGTTGAACAGACGCGCGTCGAATGGCAGCGGATGGGATTGTACCAATCTGAGCCCAGTGAAGAGTGGCTTCTTCTGCTTGAATCAATGTGGCCCGATGTCCGCGAAGGGGACACGCTGCTGTTCCATTTCGATGGCGATAGCAGCGAGTTTTTCCACAACGGCCAGTCGTTAGGGCGGGTTAATGACACGGGGTTTGGGCCAAATTTTGCGGCGATCTGGCTGCATCCCAATGCCCGTTACCCAAAGCTGCGCAATGAATTATTAGGAGGGCGCCCATGAGCGTTCTAAGAAGCCTGGTTCTGGCGGGGCTGGTATTGCTTGCAGCCTGTTCGAGTAATGAGCTGACGCGCTACCAAGATCAGCTGCCGCAGTTGGACCTCTCGACCTTCTTTGATGGACCCCTTGTTGCAACCGGTATGGTTCAGGGGCGCGGTGGTGAGGTACTGCGCCGTTTTGAGGTCACCATGACCGGTCGTTGGGAGGGCAATACCGGGGTGCTGGCGGAGATCTTCCGTTGGGACGATGGTGAGGTGAGTGAGCGTGTCTGGACCCTGACCCCACTCGGGGATGGCCAGTACCAGGGTACGGCCGCCGATGTGGTGGGGATAGCCGAGGGATTGGCCGTGGGACCGGTGCTTAAGTGGCGTTACCGGCTTCAGCTGCCAGAGGATCAGGGGGGCTGGGTGATCCATTTTGATGACACCATGGTGTTGGTCAATCCCAATGAGATCCTCAACGTGGCGGTCATGAGCAAATGGGGCTTCGAGGTGGGACGGGTGGTGCTATCGATCCGAAAGGTGGCGCAAGAGTAAATCGCAGACTGTGTGTCGCGAACCGCTTTTGTCAGCTATCAGCTGCTAGCTCCGTAGGTTAGCTTAGCGGCGCAGCCGCGTAAGCTGACGATAGGATCAGCTATCAGCTATCAGCTATCAGCTATCAGCTTCTAGCTCCGTAGGTTAGCTTAGCGGCGCAGCCGCGTAAGCTGACGATAGGATCAGCTATCAGCAAATGCTTACTTTTCTGCCGCTTCTTCCATAGCTGGCTCACCCTTGATGGCGAACAGCTCAACTTCGGAACGCAGAGGGCCGGGATCGAGGGTGGGCGATCATCTCGGGCAGCAACAAAAAACGGTAGCCAGAGGGCTACCGTTATTAAGCATGCGCCTGAATAATTAACGACGGAACGGGTTGGTTCGGTGCCATAGGGGCTGTTGCTCGGTGTGCGCCAGTGGACTCACATTGTGGCTGCGTGTTGCACCATAGCGTATGACCTCGGGATGGGGAGCTTGCAATGCTGCAAAGCTTAGACCGGCCTCGTAAAAAAGCTCTCCATCAAGCTGGAACAGGTTGACGGAAGAAACGGTGTGAATGCCTCCCATCCCTTCCGGCAATTCAAATTCTGGCCAGTTGGTCGTATTGGGGCCATCGAAAACAGCCTGCATGGTCAGAGTCAGACTCTGTAGACGAAACCAGGCTCGGGCGGCCACGACGAACTGGTGGTCAAAGGGCTTAGCTTCGAAGTGCAGCCCCTGCTCATCCACATCAAAGCGTTGAACGATATCCAGTGGGAGCTGAGGCAGGGTAGTGGTCAGTGCATCGCCGCGCTTAATACTGCCAGAGATAAAGTACTCGACGTCTTGCAGGCTGGGGTGGTCGCCGTATGTATCAAAGTCAATGTACTGACTCGCCACCTCAACGGGCATGAGATCTAGCCAGAGATCATCACCGGACTGGTAGTGCCCGGATCGTAATGCCATGGCTTGGTTACCAATGGTGATTTGGCCGGCGGCGATTTCCAGTGCGTTGTTATAGCTGTGTTGGACATGGACTCGGTCCAGCGGAGCATTGAGCTGGAAGGAAGGATTATCGCCGGGCCGAAGTAAGGCATAGTCCTGATAGCCTGTGCTGGCATTGCTGCGCTGGCCAAGGAAGAGTGCAGGGCCAAGGCTATAGCTGAGTTCCTTCTGCCCATTGACAGAGCGTGTGCGCACCTCGTCCGCCTGGATATGTCGGTATTCATCGGCGTTGTCAACGCTGTAGGGCTGCCAGCTTAGCTGAGGTTGCTCAATCACACAGTCACCGAGACTACCAGGATCGACGGAGTCATATTCATCTCCCAGCACCAGTACTTTATCGCCTTTGATTAAGGCGCGAGCGTAGCTATTGAGCATATTCACGCGAGCGCCTGACTCGGCTGGATTCAGCAGGGTAAGATAATCGTTTTGGGCCAGTGCACTTAAATCGACTCGCCCCAGCTCGTCAATGGTCAACTCGCCTGCCAGTTGGCCTTTCGAGTTGTGCTGCCAGAGAGCGATCTCCTTGATCCCCGCGTAACACTGACGCTCAGCGTCGAAAGCAAGGAGGCTCAGGCTGTCTACGATGTTTTCGTTGTTATTCTGGCTGCTACTGTTGCATCCGATCAGCAGGGTGGCGCTGATCGCGAAGGCGATTTTTTTCATCTGGTTCCTTCCATCCGGTGATTTGTAAGACGTTGCAGCACCCTACTGAACTCTATGCTTGGGGAATAGCGGAATTACACGGAAAATCCAGAACTACGTTTCTGATTAACATATTGTATTTGAATTGGAAATTTTGTGGTGAGAGGTTTTTACCTGATTCTTAGGCTGGCAATGTCGGTGGCTAGAGCTGTGGTGGAGCAGAATAACTGCTGGGGCTCTCTCTATTTTTGCTGCGTAGAATTGCTTGGAGCTGGCTCACCCTTGATGGCGAACAGCTCAAGGTCGAAACGCAGCGGGCCGGGATCGAGGGTGGGTGATCATCGACGGATGTTTCAAACAATAAAAAAGCGCCCCAAGGGCGCTTTTTTACGGCCAGAAAGAAGCTTTTACTTTTCTGCCGCTTCTTCCAGAGCTGGCTCACCGTTGATGGCGAACAGCTCAACTTCGAAACGCAGTGGGGTGTTCGGGGCGATCATTTGACCGGCACCGCGCTCGCCGTAGGCCAGTTCAGACGGGATGTACAGCTCGTACTTGGAACCTACGGTCATCAATTGCAGGCCTTCGGTCCAGCCAGGGATCACACCGTTAAGCGGGAAGGAGATGGTTTCGCCACGGGCGTAGGAGGAGTCAAACTCTTCACCGGAAGGCAGGGTGCCGCGGTAGTGTACGGTCACTGTGTCTTCGGCGGTCGGCTTGGCACCATCACCTTTGGTGATGGCTTTGTACAGCAGGCCAGACTCGGTTTTCACGACGCCTTCCATCGCTTCCATCTCGGCCAGCCAAGCGGCGCTTTCTTCCTGAGCTGCAGCGATGTCTGCGGCTTGTTTCGCCTGGGCCAGTTCATTGACGCGCTGGTCAAAGGCCATCAGGGTTTCTTGCAGTTGTTCGTCGGTCAGCTGAGCGGTCTCGTTGATGCCGTCTTGCAGGCCAGCCAGGATCACCTGCTTGTCCAGATCGACACCCAGGGTTGCCTGCTGCTCAAGGCTGCCGCTGATGTACTGGGCCATGGAAACACCGATAGCGTAGGCGGCTTTTTGATCTTCGTTTTCCAGTTGTACCTGGGCCGCTACGGCTTCGGTTTTGCCAGCGTCGTCTTGACAACCTGCCAGTGCAATTGCTGCGCCGACCAAGCCGACTTTAAACATGGTTTTCATGGATTTTCTCCCTAATGAGTGTTCGGATTACTATTGGGGTTGGGGTGGCAAAGTGCAACCCCAAATCCGCAAGAATGTCTGGTGTGACTTTATTGAGGCCCTCAAGTTCCATAAAAAATGGGTTTAATGGCGTAAAAGTTTGATAAACACGAGAGATTGGCTTGCTTAAGCCTTGTTTGCCTGGCTCGGTGTCAGTACTCTGCCAGCCATATCCTTCCCGGCCCCGTAAAGAGAGCATTGTATGGCGCTGAAAGCCACTGTATTTAAAGCCCGGATCCAGCTGTCTGACATGGATCGTCATGTCTATACCGAGCAGAGCATGACCCTGGCCCGTCATCCTTCTGAAACCGATCTGCGCATGATGTTGCGGGTACTGGCCTGGGGCCTATACGCCGATGAGCGTTTGGAGTTCACCAAGGGGCTGTGTGAAGACGATGAGCCTGAGCTGTGGCAGAAAAGCTATTCGGACGAGATTGAGCTGTGGATTGAGCTGGGCTCGCCGGATGAAGCACGCCTGAAGAAAGCCTGTGGTCGTGCCCAGCAGGTGGTGGTATTTGCCTATGGTGATCGCAGTGTGCCGATCTGGTGGGAGAAGAACCAGGGTAAGTTCAGCCGCTTTGATAACCTGACGGTGATCCAGATCGATGATGAGGCCGGTGAAGCCCTGGCGGCGATGGCGGCTCGCACCATGGATCTTTCTGTCAATATCAGTGATGGCCAGGTGGGGATCAGCTCGGATCTGGGTTACGCCCATATTGAACCTCAGTTTCTTAAACGGGCGTGAGTTCGCACCAGGTGTAAAGGGAGTCTATGCGACTCCCTTTTTTATTGGTGCCCGATCAGCTTGGAGGTGGCCGCCTTCGCAGTTAGGCGTCGGCCGAGACAAAGCCTTCCAGTGCCGTTAGACGATGTCGCCATTCGTTCAGGGTGATCGCGAGTCGCTCTGGGGCATAAAGTTGTGCTGGCAGGGCGCCCCAGATGGGGGCGGGCCAGGCATCGTCGCCTTCGAAGCGTGCCACGTGGTGGATGTGCAGTTGTGGCACCATATTGCCCAGGGCGGCAATGTTCATCTTGTCGGCCTCCAGGCTGCGTTGCATCAGATCGGCCAGGGCACAGGAGGCCTCAAAGGTGCTTTGGCGAAGGGCCTCTGGCAGTTGGTGGATCTCCTGGATCCCTTCGTGCTCGGGGATCAGGATCAGCCAGGGGTAGCGGCTGTCATGACTGAGACGGAGTTGGCAGCCAGCCAGGTGGCCAAGTAGGCTGGAATCCGCCGCCAGACGGGGGTGCAGTTGAAACATAATGATCAAAGGGCTTGAGGAACAGGCGTATCACGCTAACTCAAGTGCCCGTTTTAGGCAATGTCGTCCTGATAGCGCTGGCGAATGGCATCAAGCTCAGGTTCCAGGGCGAGAAAGAGATCCACCAGGGTGGGGTCAAACTGACGGCCCTGTTCGGCTTTGATCTGCTCCAGAGTGTCTGCCATGGTCCAGGCGTGTTTATAGGGGCGCTCCGAGGTGAGGGCATCGAACACGTCGGCGATGGCGACGATGCGGCCCTCGATGGGGATCGCTTCTCCTTTGAGACCTTGAGGATAGCCGGTACCGTCCCAGCGTTCATGGTGGGTCAGGGCGATGCGCGACGCCATCTGCATCAGCTCTGAGCTTATCTGGCCGAGGATCTCAGCACCCAGTTGTGGGTGTTGCTGCATTACCTGCCACTCCTGATCGTCCAGCCGATCCCGCTTTTTCAGGATATGGTCCGGGATCCCTATTTTGCCGATGTCGTGCATGGGGGAGGCGTTGAGGATCAGCTGGCAGTGGGCGGGGGCCAGTCCGGCGGCTTCGGCCAGGCGGTGGGCAAAGTGGCTCATGCGAATGACATGCAGGCCGGTTTCGTTGTCCTTGTATTCGGCGGCACGACCCAGGCATTGGATGATGTGCAACCGGGTGCGTTCCAGTTCGGCAGTTCGCTCCTGCACCAGGGACTCCAGATGACGGGCCTGGCTGTACAGCGCCAGTTGTGCAGCGACCCGCGCCTTGACTACGGCAGCGTTGACCGGCTTGGTAATGTAGTCCACCGCCCCCACGGCCAGTCCGGCCGCTTCGTCCTTCACCTCCCCCAAGGCCGTGACGAAGATCACCGGGATGGGAGCGCTGGCGGGATCGGCCTTAAGCCGCTGGCACACTTGGATCCCATCCAGGCCGGGCATCATGATGTCCAGCAGGATCAGATCCGGTGGACTCTGCTGGACGATCCGCAGGGCCGTTTCGCCATCCAGCGCCACCTTGAGTCGGTAGTGATCCTGCAAGATCCCCACCAGTACATCGATGTTCGCGGCCGTATCATCCACCAGCAGCAGCGTTGCCCGGTTGTCATTCATGCTGATCCTCGTCCTGTTCGTTGCTCTCCTGCTGTGCCGACAGCCATGCCTTGGCCTCATCGAATTGATAGCTTTTTATCAGTGTAGCCAGAGTCTGCAGTGCTTTGGCCTGGGGAGGAGCAAGCCGGGCGATCTCTTCCATCACCTGTGCGGCCTGGGGATCATAGGCCTCCAGCAAAGGTCCGAGCTGGGCCATTAGCTGGTTGAGTTTCTCAGGGTCTTCCTCACCCTGTGGCGAAGGGGGCTGGTGCTCAGTGCTCTTTTGCAGCCATTGATGGAGGGCCTTAAGCAGGCTCTCCATCTGCTCCTCAAGGAGGGCTAAGGAGGCTTGCTCGATCTGATGGTCATGGCACTTAAGTTCCAGCTCAGCAAAGGCCTTCACCAGAGTTGGACTGGCCAGGCTGCCACACAGGCCCTTGAGGGTATGGCACAGGCGCTCTGCCTCCTGCCACTGCTGACGGCGCAGGTGACGCTTGAGCTGGGTGATGCTATCCCCCTGGCTGTCCGTAAAGCGTTGTAACAGGCGGCGGTAGAGTTTGCTGCTGCCTTGCACCAGTGCCAAGCCCCGGTCGACATCCAGTAAGGGGTGCAGCGGCCAGCCGCCCTGGTGGCTTTCTTCGGTCTTGGGAGCGGACTCCATGGGGGTGCTGTCCCCCAGATACTGCCAAAGGATCTGGTGCAACTGGGGGAGATCGATGGGCTTGGCCAGGTGATCATTCATGCCAGCAGCCAGGCACTTCTCCCGGTCGCCCGCCATGGCGTTAGCGGTCATGGCGACCACGGGAAGATCGGTCAGCTTCAGGTGGTGGCGGATTGCATGGGTGGCTTCAAAGCCGTCCATGACCGGCATCTGGCAATCCATCAGTACCAGATCGTAATGATCCTGCTCCAGTTTGTGCAGAGCCTGTTTACCGTGCTCCGCCACATGGACTGTGAGTCCCAGCTGTTCGAGGAATTCGCAAGCCACCTCCTGGTTGATGGGGTTGTCTTCCACCAGCAGCACCTTCTTGTGTTGCAGTTGACTCAGCTGCTGTGGGCTCAGGGTCGCGGCGCCCTGCTTGCGTACCGGCCGGATCTGGCCCGGCTGGCCCAGCAGCCCCAAAAGGGTATCGAGCAGGCGCGAGGGGTTGATGGGTTTGGCCAGGGTTCCGGCCAGGCCCAGCTCGTCACTGCCCCGCTGCAAGGGTTCGTCACAGTAGGCGCTGAGGATCAGGATCCGATTAGCTGGAACCCCTTTCTCAATCAGGTGACGGGCCAGGGTCAGCCCATCCATCTGGGGCATGCGGTAGTCACACAGCACCAGCTCGGGTCTGCCGTTTGCGTCGAATTGTTGCAGTGCCTGTTCGCCACTGCGGGCCCGCTGCACCACGAAGCCAAAGCTGTTCAAGGTGCGCTCTAGCACCTCCAGCGCCGTGTCATTGTCGTCCACCAGCAGCAGGGGAGTGTGTTCGAGCTCCAAAACCTGGGCGGGCATGGCCTCGACGGCGGCAGGCAGCTCGATGGTAAAGTGGAAGGCACTGCCGACGCCGGGCGCGGAGTCCACCTCCAGCTGTCCCCCCATGGCCTGGACCAGGTGTTGACTGATCGCCAGCCCCAGACCGGTGCCACCGTATTTGCGGGTGGTGGAGCTGTCCGCCTGGCTGAACGACTGGAACAGGCGATCCTGTTGACTCGGGGTCATGCCGATCCCGGTGTCGCGCACTTCGAAGCGCACTCGGTCCCTTTGTGCCGAAACGGGTTGGATCGAGAGTACGACCTCTCCCCGCTCGGTAAATTTGAGTGCATTGCTCAACAGGTTGATCAGCACCTGGCCGAGCCTCAGAGGATCGCCCACCAGGCGTTTGGGTACCTGGGGATCGATGGCAAACAGCAGCTCCAGGGTTTGATTGCTGGCCTTGGCGGCAAACAGATCCGACAGGCGTTCGAGCACCTCATCCAGGGCGAAATCAGTCTGCTCCAACTCCAGCTTGCCGGCTTCGATCTTGGAGTAGTCCAGCACATCGTTGATCAGGCTGAGCAGGGTCTGGCTGGCGGAGTCGATCTTCTGCAGGTAGTCGGCCTGGCGTGGTGCCAGCTCGGTTTGCCGACACAGTTGGGTCATGCCGATGATGGCATTCATCGGGGTGCGGATCTCATGGCTCATATTGGCCAGGAAGTCGCTCTTGGCCCGGTTGGCGGCGTCGGCGGCATCCTTGGCCTGTTGCAGCGCCACGTTGATCTCACGCCGCTCGGTGATGTCCGACATGGTCAACACCAGGGCGCTGTCGGGTTTGCTTTGCTGGTCGAGGCGTACCGCACGCAGATCGGCCCAGCGGATCTCACCGTCGGGTTTCTGGTAGCGCATCTCTCGGGCCAGGTGGGGGACCCGATTGTCTCGCAGCGGCGCCAGGAACCGGTTAAATTCATCCCGGTCGTGAGCGGGCAGCAGCTGACTGATGTGCTGACCGATCAGCTGCTCAGGGGGCAGTTGGGCAAACTGGATAAACCGCTCATTGAACTCCTTGATCACGCCGGTGGGGCTGAGGGTGACGATGGCGATCCCGGCGTTATCGAACAGGGCACGGAAATGGGATTCGGACTCCACCAGCATCTGGGCCATCTGCTTACGTTCGTCGATATCCAGCAGGAAGCCGCTCCAGTGGGGGGGACCGTCGGGCTCCCGGGTCAAGCGGGCACCGATGCTGAACCAGCGCGGGGTTCCGCCCAGGCTGCGCAGGCGCAGCTCCATATGCCAGTCCTGGCCATGGCGAATGGAGCGACGCATCGCCTGCTCCAAAGCCGGCTTGTCCTCGGCCAGTACCCGCTCCAGGACCCGGTTTGGATCCGCCAGGACCTGCTCCCGCTCCAGGCCCAAAGCCTTGGTGATCCCACCACTGATAAAGCTGAAGCGTACCCCGGGGGGGACCGGATCGGCCACCAGTTGGAACACGACGCCGGGTACAGATTCGGTGATCAGCTCCAGTTGCTGTTTGGCCTGTTTGAGTTGCTGCTCACCCAGCTTACGCTGGCTGATGTCCCGCAGAATGGCCGCTGTTTTCGCACTTTTCCCCGGGGTCTGAGGTAACTGACTCAGGCTGATCTCGACGCTGACTTCGCTGCCGTCGGCCCGTCGCAGGGCCAGATCTTGGCCCTGACCCATGGGCCGGGGGCGAGGATCGCTCAGATATTGGCGCCGCAGTGCCGGATGGCGTTCACGCCGGTCTGGCGGCAGCAGGATCTCCACGCTCTGGTGGATGAGGTCGCGCTTCTTATAGCCACTGAGCTGCTCCAACTGGTGGTTGAGGTAGATGATGCGACCGTCGGCTTCCACCAGCAGGATGGCATCGGGCGCCGCCTCGATGATCGACTGGTACCAGCGACCGGCTTCGATCTCATCGCTGATGTCGATCAGCAGCGCCTCGGCACCGAGGATCGCCTCCTGATCGTCGCGGATCGGCTGCAGGTAGACGTTGAATTGGCGTGGCCGACCATCCTTGTGGCGCAGCTCCAGAGGATGGGGCGGTACACTGGAGCCCGCCAGTACCTGCTGTTGGTGGCGCCAGTTGGCCTCATTGCCGGGATTGTCGGTCAACAGGCGGGGGAACTTTTGGCAGAACAGGGTTGGCTCATAGCCCAGCACGGCGGTGACACTGTCACTGGCTTGCTGCAGACGCCCTTCGGTGTCCATGGAGAAGTAGAAGGCCCTGTCTCCCATCCCCTCCAGAAGACCCGCAAGACGATTGCCGTGGGCGTCCTGCAGCCGCTTTTCCCGCTCCTGCAGGCTGGCGGCCATGGAAAGCAGGCCCTGATCCAATGCCCGGATCTCCTCGGTACCCGGGTTGGTCAGGGGCGTCAGGCTGCGGCTGCCGTGCTGCAGGGCGATCACTCGGTAGCGCAGCTGCTCCATGGGATGGACCAGACGGCGTGACAGCAGCCAGCTGATCAGGGCAAACAGGCCACTGTAGATCAGCAGTTGAGTCACGCTGCGGCGGTACTCGGCGTAGATGGGGGCGTCGACCTGGGCTGCTGGCCTGAGCAGGATCGTCAGCCAGTTTGTTCGCGGCAGGCGACGATAGGCCAACACGATCTCCATCTGATCCTTGAGCTGCATCCGGACGATACCACTGTCCTGTTGTTTGGATTCGGCCAGCAGGCGGCGATTCTCTTCGGTGTCCGCCATCAGATCGGCCAGCCGGGTATTGAGGATCAGCTCGGTATTCGGGTGGGCCAGCAGGCGATCCGCGGCATCGGCTACCACCAGTTCGCTTTGACTCAGATCCAGGCGCTTGGCCAGATCGGCCAGGGCCAGATCGGCGGTGACCACGGCGTGGAACTGGCCGTTGAAAAACACAGGTGCACTGTAACTGGTCATCAGGATGTTTCCGGCACTGTCATCGAAGTAGGCCGGCGTCCAGACCGCACTGTTGCTCTGTTTGGGCAGATCCCACCAGGACCAGTTGCCGTCGCTGTAGTCATAGGCGTTGGCGGCGATGTCCATGCTGTGACGCCCCGTGGGATCCTGCCAGCTGTAGGGGGCAAACAAACGGTTGTGGCGCAGCGGCTCCAGCGCGATGGCGCTGCCGTACAGGCGGGGATTATCATCCAGGTGACGCCGGGTCAGGGCATAGAGGCGGTCGTCCTCCGGCAGGGGCTGATTGCTCAGGTGGGAGACGGTGGCGTTGACCGTGGCACTGACGCTGGCCAACAGGGTTTCCAACCGTTCGGCGACCAGCACCAGCTCATCTTCCAGTCCCTGATGGACCGCCTGATACCAGCGCTTTTGCTCCAGGTAGAGGTTGGAGCCCATGCCCAGGGCGAGGAGCAGCACCATGGGCAGCAACAGCTGCCACACGATCTGTCGACGCAGAGGTGGGGGTGTATCGGAGCGAGCCAAGAAAGCCGTTTCCCATCTAAATCCGTATTGAATTCAGTGTAGTTGGCTTTCGGTTTGGCGGCAGTCTGGTTAGAAGCGGATTTGGCCGGCCAGGCCGAGTTGCTGTCGACCGATCAGAGGGACCAGCTGTATCTTGTCGCTGGGTTCGACCAGCCAGGTGTTGAAGGCGATACCGATGGCCGCGCCGGCCAGTACGTCCCCCCAACGGTGGGCGTCGCTGTTGACCCGGCTGACGGCGGTCCAGGAGGCCAGAGCATAGGCTGGCAGGCCGTATTCCCAGCCATAGCGTCGCTGCAGGTAGGCGGCGGCAGAGAAAGCATTGGTGGCGTGGCCGCTGGGGAAGCTGTCGTTGCCACTGCCATCGGGGCGCTCGGCGTCCACCGTGGCTTTGAGGGCCAGGGCCGTTGCACTGCTGGCGGCAAAGCTCAGGCCAAACTGCCACAGGCCCTCGGTATCGGCCTTGTACAGGCTGGTGCCAGCGGCGACGGCGGGTAGGGCGATGCGCAGGGCATGGGCCAGATCGTCGCTGCTGGCGCGTGCCGGCAGGCAGACAAGAACGAAAAGCAAAGGCAACAGCTGACGCATAACTGGGCTCTCTTCAAGGGTGGGGGCGACAGCTTATCAAGATGCCTTGGAGATTCAAGGTGTTAAAAGGGAGTTACGGCACCAGGCCAGCATGCAGCTGGCCTGGTCCGTGGTGGATCGCCGACTTTTCTAGAGTTGTGGCGCGATCACCACAAACTGGTCGGTTCCGGCGACGGGGGCATACCAGATGCTGCCGTCCACATAGTAGCTGGCGCCATTAACGGTAACGACTGTGGTGTCACGGGGCAGTCCTTCGACCAGGGTGCCGGGTGCGGGACCGATATTGGCGGCAGGGGTGGGGTTATTTTCGGCATCGGTAATAGGCGTGACACTGGCGACCGGCGGCTGCTCGACATAGACATAGGTGTCGCCCTGGCGCCGATAGTAGAGGTTGTCCAGTACGGCGTAGGTTGCCCCCGCGATGATGACATAGCTGGCGGCCCGAGGCAGGGTCTGACGGGAGTAGACGCGTACCCTGGGTTGGCGCTTGAGCGGTTTGTACTTGGGGTGCACCACCACTACCCGCTTCTTGGTGGCGTGGGGGCTGTGTTTTGGGGCGGGGGCCGCCTCGGCCGCCTGGGATAAGATCAGGGTAACGGCGGGCAGTAGCCATACCCAGTGGCGAACGGAATGGTACATCTCGATCTCTCCGGTTTCCGTTGAACTCAAGTGCTCAGCCTACCGGGACGGACCCAAGGGCGTTGGGATCCTTTGTCGGGGAATGTATCAAAGTGTCTTGTTGGCGATGAGGCAGCAAAAAGGCCGCTTCCCGAGGGAAGCGGCCTTCATCAATCAGCTATCAGCTTCGTAGGTTAGCTTAGCGGCGTGGCCGCGTAAGCTGACGATACGATCAGCTTACTGGTTGCCGAAGTTGTCGTTGTCACGACGTGGGCGACGGTCCTGACGACCTTCGCTGCGGAAGCCGCCTTCACGACGCTCGCCACGCTGGCCACCGTCACGACGCTCACCACGATGGCCGCCTTCACGACGCTCACCGCGCTGGCCGCCTTCACGACGCTCACCACGATAGCCGCCTTCACGACGCTCACCACGGAAACCGCCTTCGCGACGCTGACCACCATCACGGCCACGGAAGCCACCTTCACGGCGACCGCCGTCACGGCGTGGTTCAATCACTTCGTTGGTCTGCTCGGCGTTCAGGGCGCGGTTGCGCACGTGAATCGCCTTGAGCTTGGCCAGGGTTTCGCTTGGCATCGCCTTAGGCAGCTGTACCAGGGAGTGACCATCGTGCAGACGGATCTGACCGATGTTGCCGGAATCCAGCTGCAGTTCGTTGGCGATGGCACCGACGATGTCCTTCACCTGAGTGCCGTGCTCACGGCCAACTTCCAGACGGTAGGTCTCGAAATCGGTGGCAGGACGACGCTCACGGCGTTCGCGACGTTCGCCACGCTCGCCACGCTCGCCACGGTCACGCTCGAAACGTGGGGCCGGATCCGGGCTTGGCTGAAGCGGCTTAGTGCGTTGACGCTGGAACAGCAGGGCCGCAGCCAGCTGTTCGATGGTCAGTTCGTTCTCTTCGGCCATGGCGGCGATCATCTTCTGCATCTCGGCCAGCTCAGTGCCAGCGACGCACTCGGCCAGCTCAACACTCAGCTTGGCGATGCGGTGCTTGCCCAGCTCCTCAGCCGTTGGCAGCTCCATCATTTCGATGGTGCTGGAGGTCTGACGCTCGTAGAAGCGCAGCTGACGCAGCTCACGTGGGCGAGCGAACAGGATTGCAGTACCGCTGCGACCAGCACGGCCAGTACGGCCAATACGGTGTACGTAGGACTCGGAGTCCATCGGCAGGTCGTAGTTCAGTACGTGGGTGATGCGTGGCACGTCGAGGCCACGGGCAACCACGTCGGTGGCGATCAGGATGTTGATCTTGCCTTTGTGCAGCTGGGCAACGGTGTGCTCACGCTGCTGCTGGCTCATGTCACCGTTCAACGCAGCGCCTTTAAAGCCCAGGTTGTTCAGGTGGTTGGCCAGTTCCATGGTGTCGTTACGAGTCCGTACGAACACGATCATGGCGTCGTAGTCCAGGGTCTCGGCCAAACGCTCCAGGGCGGTCAGCTTGTTCAGACCGGATACTTTCCACGCCTTCTGCACGATGTTGGCTTTCTTGGCCTTATCGGCCGCGATCTTCACGTGCTTAGGATCTTTCAGGAAGCGCTCGGCGATGCGGCGGATCTGATTTGGCATGGTGGCAGAGAACAGCGCCATCTGGGCCTGCTCTGGCAGGTGTTCCAGGATCCACTCGATATCTTCGAGGAAGCCCATATTGAGCATCTCGTCCGCTTCGTCCAGGACACAGCACTGGATGCTGTCCAGAGACAGGGTGCCTTTACGGATGTGATCCATCAGACGACCCGGGGTGGCAACAATCACTTGGGCGCCACGTTCGATCTCGCGGATCTGCGGGCCGTAAGGCTGACCGCCGTAGATAGTGGCTACGCGCAGGCCTTTCATGTTGACGGCAAACTCTTCCAGGGCGGTCGCCACCTGAATTGCCAGTTCACGGGTTGGTGCCATCACCAACATTTGGGAAGTGCGCTGACGCGGATCGATCCCAGCCAGGGCCGGAAGACCAAAGGCGGCGGTTTTACCGGTACCGGTTTGGGCTTCACCCAGGATATCGTTGCCATCCAGCATGTACGGGATGGATTGAGCCTGGATCGGGGTCGGGGCGGTAAAGCCCATGGCGGAAATGGCGTTCAGCAGCGCTTCGGGCAGACCGAGGCTGGAAAAATCACAGCTATTTGACATTAGATGCTCTGTATATAGGCAGGAGAGGATCCTGCGGAAATTCGAGGAGGTGATAGCCCAGCGACGGTCCCATTAAAAAAATACGGTCGCATGGCGCTTCTCACCCCGGTAATCAAGTTCCGTTCAAGGGGGGGAACTCAAGCGGCGCGGATCATAACGGAATCAAACATAAAAGCAAGAGATTTGCTGAAAAACTGAACTGGGTGCCGATCCGGATCACACAAAGGCCGGGGGGTGAGGGGTCCTGATTGGCCAATGGGCGTGAATCTTATTCACCCCTGGGTGGCACTTCTTCCAGCTCCAGAGCTTCGAAGCATTCGGCCCGCATTCCTTCCGGCCAGGCGCCAGGATCCCAGCCGCCTTTGCGCAGCAGGGCATTGAGAAAGTCGTCCTTATCTGGCAACTGTTTCCACACTACGGGCAGGAACAGGGCCTGACGGGATCCTTGCTTTAAGACCAAGCCCTGTCCGCTTTTCAGTTGGGCGCTGAGTTCGCTGCGGGTACGGGCGGCAACCTCGTGGCGGGGGCCCAGAATATGGATCTCTATCTGACACTGGGCCAGCTCGGGTTGGGTCAGGGGCGGGAAACGGGGATCGGCGAAGGCGCACTGCCGGGCCAGGTAAGGCAGTAGCTCGTTAAAGGGGCGATCCCGATTGTTAGTCGTCCCGATGCAGCCACGCAGCTGATGCTGAATGTGCAGGCTGACAAAGGCATTGGTGATCACTCCATCCCACTCCAGGGGGACGGGCTCGGGCTGTGCTTGCCAGCGAGAGGCGATGCTGTCGCGCACCCGTTGAAACCAGCGCTGCACCTCTTGCGGGCTTGGGGGATCAATGGAGGGCGAATGCGGCATAGCCGACCACCTGTTGGGTATCCTGATTAACTTGGGCTGAGGTGGTCTGGGCCAGCAACTCGATCGCCAGCCCCTGGGAACGGGCCCAGCCCAGGGCACCGTTAAGGGGGCGGGCGCCGCAGGCCTGGTGGCCATGGAGATCATTGTTCAGGGCCAGGATCTTGTCGACGGTTGCCTTGTCTCGTTGCCGAGCATCACTCAATGAATGGAAGTGGCTCAGATCGGTACTGATCACCAGCAAGTCGTCCGGCTGTAACAGCTGAATAAGGAACGCCTGCAGATCTTGCGGCGCCATCTCGCCCACCAGGATGGGAACGATGGGGACACCGGGCAGACAGGTTTGCAGGAACGGCAGCTGTACCTCCAGGCTGTGCTCCAGGGCATGGGTGTCATTGCGCAGCGTACCCTCCGGGTGCTGCTGGACGGCCGCCAGGCCAGCGGGATCCAGCTCAACCGGGCCCAGGGGGGTGTTAAATCGCCGCCATTGGGGGCCCGCCATGCCGCGGATGGCGATCCTGTGGGTCGGCCCCAGCAGTACCACCCGGCGGTAGGGCTGTCCCGCCACCCGGGCATAGGCCTTGGCGGCGGTGGCACCGGAATAGAGGTAGCCGGCGTGGGGGACGATCAGGGCCCTGGGTGGCGGGGCGTCGGCAGCGGGGCATGCCGCCTTCAGCAGCTGCTCAAGTTGGGAACTGAGCCCCTCTGGCTCGCCGGGGTAGAAGGCACCGGCAACGGCGGCGGGTCGGGTGGTGCTGTTGTTCATCGCTTTCGGATCCGGCTCGGGACACTCTAAAATTATAGAAGGCGCGTGTATGGACGGGAGCGGGTATGAGCACGGTGGCCACCAGGTTTTGGCGCAAGTTGGAAGATGGGCGGGTGCAGTGCACCCTGTGTCCCCGTTTGTGCACTGTGCGTGAGGGGCACCGAGGGGTGTGTTTTGTCCGTATGGCACGAGGTGGCGAGATAGTGATGACCAGCTATGGTCGTTCATCGGGCTTTTGTGTGGATCCCATCGAGAAGAAACCCCTCAACCATTTCCTGCCGGGCACACCTGTGCTCTCCTTTGGTACGGCCGGCTGCAACCTGACCTGCAAGTTCTGTCAGAACTGGGATATCTCCAAGTCCCGGGAGATGGATACCCTGGCCAGCAATGCGACGCCCCGGGCCCTGGCCCACAAGGCCAGGCAACTGGGCTGTCGTAGCGTGGCCTTTACCTACAATGATCCGGTGATCTTCTATGAGTATGCTTTGGACGTGGCGGCGGCCTGCCGGGAGCTTGGCATTCACACCGTTGCGGTCACCGCGGGCTACATTAATCCCGAGCCCAGGCGCGACTTCTTTGCCGCCATGGATGCGGCGAACGTGGATCTGAAAGGCTTCACTCAGGACTTTTATCATAAGATCTGCGGGGGGGATCTGGCGCCCGTGCTGGACAGCCTGGTGTATCTGCGGCACGAGACCGACTGCTGGTTTGAGATCACCACTTTGCTTATTCCTGGCCTTAATGACAGCGAAGCGGAGATCGAGCGGATGTGTGGCTGGATCCTCGATAATCTGGGGGCCGATATCCCCCTCCACTTCAGTGCCTATCATCCGGACTTCAAGATGCAGGAGCCCGGGCCCACGCCGATGGCCACGTTGAGCCGGGCTCGAGCGCAAGCTCAGGCGGTGGGACTTCATTATGTCTATACCGGCAATGTGCATGACTCTCAGGGAGGCAGTACTCACTGCCCTCACTGCCAGGCACTCCTGATCGAGCGGGACTGGTATGAACTGGGCCACTGGGGGATCACTTTGGATGCCTTAGGGCGGGGACTTTGCGGTCAGTGTGGCCATGCCATTCCCGGTGTCTTTGAGGCCCAGCCAGGTAACTGGGGAGCGACTCGGCTACCGGTACGCATTGAAGCCTGAGCGCCTAAGCGTTAGGTAATCAAACGCTCAGTGATTTTTGCGTTAGGATTTTCCCCCTTAAACTCGGTGCCGCTGCGATGGGTAGCTGAGTTTGAGGTGGAGAATGCGAACGGCATGGGTGTTTCTGGGGCTGGCGGTGATGACCGAGATCGCCGGTACCAGTGTGATGAGTTTAATGGTGCAGCAGGACTGGGCGCCTGTGCTGGGATACTCGGCCCTCTATCTGTTATTGGGGCTCTCCTATTTCTTCCTGGCCAGGGCGGCGCGGCGGATCCCCATTGCCGTGGCCTTTGCCTTCTGGGAAGGGCTGGGGGTGCTGCTGATCGCCCTGGTGTCGGTGTTGTTGTTGGGCTCGACGCTCAATCCGGTGATCTGGTGTGGGATCGGCTTGTGTCTGCTGGGTATGGCCCTGCTGCATCTGGATGAGCAGGAGCGTCATCCATGAGTATTTTGTTCGGAGGTTTTGGTTTTGTCATGGGCGCTGCCCTGTTGGACGTGGCAGCCAATGGTTTTGTCAGTCGCAGCGATGGCTTTCGCAAGAAGCGCTTCGCGGTCGTCGCCGTACTCCTGGTATGGGCCGCGTTTACCCTGCTCTCCTTTGCGGTTGAGCATATCGAGCTGGCCGTTGCCTATGCCAGTTGGGGGGCCATGGGAATCCTGGGGACTGCCATGCTGGGATATTGGGTCAATGGCGATAAGATGGGGCCCAAAGGGTGGGCCGGGATCGCGGTGATGATATTGGCCGTGGTGGTGATGAAGATAGGGTAAGACAATGAAACTGGAGCAGATCCAAGCCTTCGTGGCGGCCGCACAGGAAGGCTCTCTGGCCGCCGCTGGACGGGCACTGGATCGCAGCCGCAGCAGCGTCAGTGTGGCGATCTCGGCGTTGGAGGATGATCTGGGGGTTCGCCTGTTTACACGCAGTGGCAACCGGGTGCAACTGACCGATGAGGGGCAGGCGATCCAGGCAGACTGCCAGCGCTTGCTGCTGCTGGGGCAGCAGATCCAGCAACGCTGTCACCAATGGCAGCTTGGCGGTGAGCGGGAGATCCGTATCGCCCGGGACGACACCCTGCCGGAGTCGAGCTGGGCGGCGATGATGGCCCGCCTCAAGCGTCAGGCTCCGCAGACTCGGATCACCATGGTGCTGGCGCCGCCCCAGGAGCTGGTGGCGATGGTGCACAGTGGGGCGGTGGATCTGGCCTTTGGCCTGGATCTGCAGCGCCTGGATGGTATGGCACTGGAGGAGCTGGGTCATCTACGATTGCAACTGGTGGCGGCCGCCGCGCATCCCCTGTCGGCCCTCTCCTCACTGACGGATGCCGATCTGCGGGCCTATACCCAGGTGGCCTTGTCGTACTGGCGGGGAGAGCGGGTGGTGGTGGCGCAGCTGCTCAGCCCGGATCACGTGGCCATGTCGAGTTTCGAGCAACTGAGGGATCTGATCGAACAAGGCGTGGGGTGGGGCTGGTTACCGGCCCCCCTGCTCGGAGAACGCCTGCGTCGTGGGAAGTTTCAGGCGCTCAGACACGCCGACAACAGTCGCAGTGTCCTCTATCAGGCTTGTTATCGACCGGAGCGGCGTGATGCCGTGGTAGCACGCCTGTGGATCGAGGCGGTTACCCAGGCGCTGGCGCAGGAGTGAGTGGATCGGACGTTCAGGCGTAGAGACGTTGTGGCGTCACTTCGACATTGAGCTGCTGAGCCAGGCACTCAAGCAGGCCCTGGGTCAGGGCGGCGATGGCACGATAGTAGTCGGTCTCGGCCTGCTCCTCCATCAGGGTCAGCATATGTCCAGACCAGGGCAACAGGTGCTCACCCAGTAGCTGGCGCAGGGCATGGTCCCGCTCGGGCTCAACCACCAGGGACGCGATCACCGAGAGCAGCAGACCTATGTGGTCCACCGGCTCAGAGCTGTCGGTGAGTACCCGGATCCCATTGTGTTCCAACCAGTGTGACAGTGCCTGGGTAGAGGGGCCACACAGCAGGCGTTTCTCATGCAGATAGGGACTGCCCCAGGGGATCGCCTTAAGCGGACCCGGACCAACGAACAGGGCGGTGTAGTCACGTTTTAGCCTTTCGATATCTACGGGCTTGGTCAGGGCCTGGTGAAGCAACTCCAGTGCAGCCTGCTGAGCCAGCTGCAGTGATGCGCTGCCTTGGTACTCGGGCCAGTAGCGATCGGCATGGGCGCCCTCTAGCTGACCAAGAAAGGCGTCGGTCGGGGCTCGGTACAGGGCATGGTAGAGCACCTGGGCGGCGGCTTGCAGGTTGGCACGCAACTCATTGTCCATGGAACCCCCTTGGGCTGGCTGATGGGCTGACGGCGCTTTAGGCCGCCGCCAGTGTGTTTTTTGTAGAGTATGTGTAGCAAGCAGAAAGAGAGCGCGATCCAGATCAAGAAAAGACTTCATTCTTCGATCTGGATCGGTCCGGGCTTAATCCAGATCAACTCAGTGAGCCCTGTTTCTCCCAGGGGAAGCTCACCAGGCCCTCGGCCCAGTTCAGCACTTCGCCGTCGCCTTTGCCGCTCTCGCGCGCATCTCGGCTGGGTTTGACCAGCAGGTTAGGAAGGGTGCGCTTGCTGTGGGGCAGCGGCGCCACGTCCATATGATCCGGGTACTTGGCCCGCAGCTCGTCCATGGGGCCAAAATCCAGCGCCCGCATCGGGCAGGACTCGACGCAGATCGGTTTGCGGCCCAAGGCAATGCGCTCATGACAGCCGTCGCACTTGGTCATGCGGCCGTTGTCGAGGTCGATCTGCGGCGCATCATAAGGGCAGGCTTTATGACAGCGACCACAACCGACGCACACTTCGTCGTCGATCAGCACCAGGCCGTCCTTGCGACGTTTGTGCATGGCACCGGTGGGGCACACCTTGACGCAGGCGGGCTTAGTGCAGTGGTTACAAGAGATGGAGGCGTAGTAGGCGTACACGTCCTGCACCTGGATCACCTGATCCGCATCCACCTGGTAGCCACCGCCGCCGTACTCGTAGACCCGGCGGTAGTTGATCCCCACCGGCAGATCGTTCTTGTCCTTACAGGCCACCTGGCAGGTTTTGCAGCCGGTGCACTTGCTGGTGTCGACGTAGAAGCCGTACTGCTTCGGATTGAGAATGGACGGCGCGCTCATGCTGGCTCCTCCTGGCGTTCTACTTTACGAATTTCCACCAGATTGGTGTGTTGGCCGTTGCCCTTGGACAGCGGGGTTGGACGCTGGCTGGTCAGGGTGTTGAGGCAGGCCCCTGTGTCCACGCCTTTGCCCTTGGCGTCTTTCTGCGGGCTGAACTGACCGCCCTGAAACCAGGCACCCTGACCCAGAGCCGCCACGCCGGGCATGATCCGCGGCGTCACCTTGACCGCCACCTCGATGGTGCCGCGATCGTTAAACACCTGGACCGTGTCGTTGCTTTGCAGGCCACGGGCGGCGGCGTCCACCGGGTTCATCCACACCGCGTCCTGCACCGCCTCACGCAGCCAGGGGACATTGTGGTAGCTCGAATGCACCCGGCCCTTGGTGTGGTAACCGGTCAGCTGCAGCGGGTAGTGCGCCTTGGTCTCACTGTCCTCAAAACCGTCTTTGGTGGCGCTGTATTTTGGGATCGCGCTGATCACTTGCTCATCCGGCAACTCCCAGGTGTTGGCCTTGTGGGCCAGGGCACTGCTGTAGATCTCAATTTTGCCCGACGGGGTGGCCAGCGGGTTGGCCTGCGGATCGCGACGGAAATCCGCCAGGGCGATGTGGCTGCCGCCGGGCAGGTACTCGCGGTACACGCCCTGCTTGAGCATCACGTCCTTGTTGGGCAGGTTCGGCTGGGCCGCCTGGGCCTCGGCATAGAACTGATCCAGCCACTGTTGGCCGGTTTTGCCTTCGGTAAATTCGGCTTCCACACCAAAGCGCTTGGCCAACTCGGTGCACACGTCATAGGAGTTGCGGCACTCGAATAGGGGGCCGACGCTGGAGCTCATCTGCACCAGGGTGCCGGTGTTGCCGCCGGCGTAGCCCTGGGAGATCAGATCTTCGCTCTCCAGCCAGGTCACGTCCGGCAGGATGATGTCGGCGTAGCGGGCGGAGGGGGTCATCCAGTTGTCCACCACCAGGATGAACTCACACTTGGACTCGTCCGAGAGGATCTGCTCGGTGCGGTTGGTGTCCGCGTGCTGGTTAATGAGCGCATTGCCGGCGTAGTTGATGATCGCCTTAATGCCGGTGCCCAGTTTGCCGTCGCCATTGGCGTCCAGCTCGCCCTCAGGCAGGCGCACGCCGTCACGCAGCACGGACATGTTGGCCCCGTCTTCGATGGCCTGGGTCCAGGTGAAGAAGGAGATCGCCTTCTCCACCGGGTTGCTGCCGGTGGGCATGGTGGGCGCAAACAGACCGGCACCGGAGGGCAGGGCGCCGGTGTTGGTGCCCGGCAGGCCGATCTGACCCAGCAGCAGCGGCAACATGTACATGGCGCGGATGGTGTTTTCCCCGGCGGCGTGACGGTTCAGTGAGGCGGCGATCTGCACATACACCTTGCCGGTCTCGGCGGTGTCGGCCAGATCTTTGGCCAGGGAGCGGATGGTGTCCGCCGCAATACCGGTGATCTTCGCCGCCCACTCCGGGGTCTTGGCGGCCACCCCCGGCGTCAGGCTGCCGGGCTGCGTATTGTCCAGAATGTAGCTTTTGTAGCTCTTGGCGTAATCCACGCCGTCCGGCAGGGTGCGCTCGTCATAGCCCTGGCAGTAGGTGTCGAGGAAGCGCTGATCGACGCGTTCGGCGGTGATCAGCTCATAGGCGATCGCCTCGGCCAGCGCCGCATCGGTGCCGGGGCGAATGGGCAGCCATTGGTCCTCTTTGCCCAGGGCGGAGTCGGTGTAGCGGGGATCGACGATGATGGTCTTAAAGCCGATCTCCTGCTTGGCCACCAAAAAGTCGTAGGCCTCGCCGGAGCCGGACATGCGAATTTCGGAGGGGTTGTAGCCCAGCATCAGCACCAGATCGGCATTGCGCATCTCGCTCATACCACTGCCGGCGTAGGCCAGCGCTTCGCTGCCGTAGGTGTACTTGGCGGCCTGGTACATCTGGCCCCAGCTGTAGTCACCATAGCTGTTCAGGTAGCCGCCAATGAGGTTCATCAGGCGGTAGTAGTTCTGCTTGCCGCCGAAGTGGTAGTAGGCGCCGGAGTTGTAGGTGAAGAACACCGACTCGTTGCCGTGATCCTTAATGATCCCGCCCAGACGCTGATGGATGGTGTCCAGCGCCTCGTCCCAGGAGATCCGCTCATACTCACCGCTGCCACGGGGGCCGACCCGCTTCATCGGGTATTTCAGACGGTCCGGCGCGTACACGCGCTGACGCACGCTGCGGCCACGCAGGCAGGCGCGCACTTGGTGATTACCGTATTGGTCCTCAAAGGCGTGATCCGTCTCGATGCGGGTAATGACGCCGTCGCGGGAGTAGACCTTCAGCGGGCAGTTGGAGCCGCAGTTGACCAGGCAGGCACTCCAGTTAACTTGCTCTTCGCTCAGCGGGATCGCGTCCGGGCTGGCTTTGCCGCTGAACTTGCCGGCAATCGGGTTGCAGCCGGACAGGGCGGCGGCCCCACCTAAGCTGGCGCTCATCTTCAGAAACTCTCGCCGTTGCATGGGGACTCCTCGGGATCGGCGTGAACACAATTCTGAGGCTTAGGGTAGCGGCGGGATATGAACAGGACAGGCCAGGGTATGAAGAAATATGAATAGAAGATGAAAAAATATGAACAGGTGGGGATTGGTCTGCCAGGCGTGAAGATGTGGGGACTGACGGGGCGCGAACGTCAGCCCCTAATCCTTACTCGGCGCTCAGGTTGTCGCCCGGATCCTCGCTGGTCTCACGGGCGACAAGGTGTTCGCCGTCTGACTTGCTCAGATTGTCGTTGTCGTTCAGGTTGTCGCCGCCGGTATCACTCAGGTTGTTTGCCGCAACGCTCGGCGTATATGGGATCTGTCCGCTCTCCAGCAGGGCTTCCAGGGTCAAACGGATCACGCCGTCCGTATCGGCCCAGCCATGAAACTGTTCGAGGGATTCGGCCCGAACCAGCAGCCGATGGTCATCGGCCTGGCGCAGTTCGATGCGCAGCTGATCCAGTTTGGCGCTGATCCCCCAGCGCCAGCTGTCGGAGTAGGTCAATACGTACTTGGCATCCTTGGGCAGTTCCCGTGGCAGCACGGATACGGCGGACAGTCCCATCAGCGACAGGCTGTCGGCGATCTCTCGATCCAGGCCACGCTTGTCGGAGAGGGAACGGATCACATACAGGCTGTCCGCTTCCTCCAGTGTGATTTGGCTGTTGGGCGCCACGAAGGCCGTGGTTTGGGTAGCGCAGCCTGTGGTGAGGGTGGCGGCACAGACCAAGAGTGCACAGCGCAGTAAGTTCGACATCATATCTTTCTCTCTATCGATGGAATACGCCTGGGAATGGGTCCGGGGAGCCCAGGAGTGGCAAGCGCGGTTGCGATGGTTTTTCCTGTTTCTTTCAGGGCGACTTGACCGGGCGAGTTCTTCAGTGCCGGGATCAATAAAGCACCGCAAAAAGGCGCGAGTACAACTTCGATCGGGTACGTGGCCCTGGGTGCAGGACTTGTCCGCGTCAGGAGTGGCAGTGGATGTGTCGCGCGTAGGGGGTTATCGGTCCGCTTTGTGATCCCACTCCCGATCCCCAAGGGCTCGCCTTGGTTAGACTGAGCCTGGAGACGAGCACAAGGAGAGGCTGATGCAAGCATGGGTATCAATTCGAGTTCGCGGTCAGGTACAGGGGGTGGGATTTCGCCCCTTTGTCTGGCAGTTAGCCCATCAACTGGATCTCGCCGGGGAGGTGCTCAACGACGCCGAAGGGGTGGTGATCCGTTTAGCCCCGGCCGAGCGGCTGGACACCTTCCTTGAGCTGTTCTGGGCCCGGTTGCCGCCGTTGGCGCGGGTGGACCAAGTGTTGCCACAGGCGTCACAGCTGGACGCAGCCTTGCCCTATCCCTTCGTGATCACCCCCTCAAAAGGGGGCAAGGCGGATACCCGGGTAGCGCCGGACAGCAAGACCTGCGATGCCTGCCGTGACGAGTTGCAGGATCCCGATGACCGTCGTCACGGCTATCCCTTTATCAACTGCACCCATTGCGGCCCCCGTTTCTCCATCATCGAGTCCGTTCCCTACGACCGGCCCGCCACCTCCATGAAGGCCTTTCCCCTGTGTGCCGATTGCCGTGCCGAGTATGAGCACCCGGCGGATCGACGCTTCCATGCCCAGCCCAACGCCTGCCCCGTGTGCGGCCCGCAGATCCGCCTGCTCGATCCTCAACAAGACGCCTCGCCCATCGCCGGGCTTGCGGGGGACGCGGCCCTCAACGAAGCCATATCGCGACTCAGGCAGGGACAGATCCTGGCCATCAAGGGGCTGGGCGGCTACCACCTGGCGGTGGATCCCGCCAACGAGGCGGCGGTGCAACGCCTGCGTCATCGCAAGCAGCGACCGGGCAAACCCTTTGCCTTGATGGTGCCAAGCAGCGAGTGGGCGCATCGTCTGGCCCGGCTGAATGAGGCAGAGCAAGCGCTGCTGGAGGATACGGCCGCCCCCATCGTGTTGCTGGATCGGCGCCGGGATCACGCACTCCTGGCCGACTCGGTTGCCCCGGGGCAGGCCTGTCTGGGGTTGATGCTGCCGTCCAATCCATTGCAGATCCTGCTGATGACGGCCTTCGAGGCCCCGCTGGTGATGACCTCGGGCAACGCCTCGGGACGACCGCCCTGCATCGATGATGGGGTGGCACTCACCGAGCTCGGCCCCATCGCCGATCTCCTGCTGGTGCACAACCGGGCCATCGTCAACCGGGTGGACGACTCCATCGCCCGCATTGTCGATGGTAAGCCCCAGCTGTTGCGCCGGGCCCGCGGCTATGTACCCACGCCCATTGCCCTGCCCAAGGGGTTCGAGCAGGCCGATGGACTGCTGGCCTACGGTGCGGATCTGAAAAACACCTTCTGCTATGTGCGACGGGGCCAGGCATTGCTGTCTCAGCACCTGGGGGATCTGGCTGATCCCGATCTCTTCGCCGCCTACCGGGCCAACCTGGCCCGCTTCGCCGAGTTCTTTGATGTCGAGCCGTCGCACAGGATCTGCGACGCCCATCCCGGCTACCACAGCCACCAGCTCGCCCGGACCCAGGGCAGTGAACGGGTCGCCCACCATCACGCCCACCTGGCCAGCGGTCTGGTGGACAATGCCTGGGGACGGGAGGATGGCCCCGTGCTGTGCTGGGCCCTGGATGGCACTGGCTATGGCGATGGCACGACCAAGCATGATCTTTGGGGTGGCGAACTGCTGCTGGGAGACTATCGACAATGTCAGCGGTTGACCGGCCTGCCTGCCATCGCCCTGCCCGGCGGGGAGTTGGCCACCCGCCAGCCCTGGCGCAACCTGTTTGCCCATCTGGAGCACCATGTTGCCGACTGGGAGCAAGCTTCCCTGGCTCCGCTGCGTCGGCTCAAAGCCAAGCCACTGGCGATCTTGCGCCGGGCGATGGCCCAAGGAATGCAATCGCCGAAGGGCTCCAGCGCCGGTCGCCTGTTCGATGCGGTGGCGGCCCTGCTGGACTGTGGTTTCGATACCCTCAATTATGAGGGCGAGGCGGCGATGGCGCTGGAAGCCTTGGCCAGCTCGGTGCCCGAGCGTCACCTGCCGCCGCCGAAGGCCAAGGCCGAGCCCGATGTCACCGCATTGTGGCACGACTTGCTCGATGGCCTGGCACGACGGCGTTCGAGGGCGGATCTCGCCTACCTGTTTCACGCCCGTCTGGCCACCGAGCTGGCCTCGGTGGCCCGTTTTCATGCCCAGAATTGTGGCATCGAGACCATCCTGCTGACCGGGGGCGTGATGCAAAACCGTCTGCTGCACCGTTTGTTGAAACAGCAGCTTCAGGTTTGCGACTTGAGGGTCCTTCAGCATGGGTTGGTGCCCGCCAATGACGGTGGGATCGCCCTGGGCCAGGCAGCCATTCTGGCGGCGAGGTTGGTGAAACGTTAGGGAAAAACCTGCGTCATGAACAAAAGTTCACTGCTCCTTTGACCTAAATCAATTCGCAACGAACGCGGTGGTGACATGGATCACGCCATGTCGTATCTCATAAGCATTAGGATTCACTTAACTGCTGGTCAGAGCAGAGATTGACCAGCGCTTTTGTCGGCCATTTGCCGACGATCCTTCACGGAATACGAGGATGATGAGATGAAAAAAGGGTTACTGGCATTGGCGATGGTTCCCGGGCTTGCGCTGGCGCATCCGGGCCACGGAGGATTGGGCCTGTTTCACCATGCCGTTGAGGTGATCACTCTGATCATTGTGGTGGGTGCCGTGGCGGGTTTCGCTTGGTACAAGCGTCGCTAACACAGGGATTGGAGGATGCGTTGTGAACAAATACGATGCCTTAATGGAGCGATGCCGCCAGCGTTTGGATGAGCTGGCGGGGCAACCCCCACTGAAACAGGCTTCACTCAAGGAGAGCATGGAGGCCCAGGGGATCTCCCGTCGGGACTTTATGAAGTGGAGCGCGACCACCGCCGCGGTACTCTCCCTACCGATGCAGTTTGCCCCCATGGTGGCCCAGGCGGCCGAACTGGCCAACCGGGTGCCGCTGATCTGGCTGCACATGGCCGAATGCACCGGCTGCAGTGAATCCCTCATTCGCGCCGATACCCCCACCGTCGACACCCTGATCTTCGATCACATCTCCCTGGAATACCATGAAACCCTGATGGCCGCGTCCGGCTGGCAGGCGGAAGAGAACCTTGAGCACGCCCTGGAGGCCTACAAGGGTCAGTACCTGTTGGCCGTCGAGGGAGCCGTGCCCACCGCCAACAATGGCGCCTTCCTAACCGTCGGGTGTAAGGGCCATACCGGCCTGCAGATCGTCCGCGACGCCGCCGACGGCGCCGCCGCCATTGTCTCTGTCGGGACCTGTGCCGCCTTTGGTGGGGTTCAGGCCGCTGCGCCCAATCCAACCGGTGCCAAGGGGATCATGGAGGTGATCAACAAGCCGGTGGTCAACCTCGGCGGCTGCCCGCCGTCGGAGAAGAACATCGTCGGTACCCTGATGTACTTCATCATGTTCGGCAAGCTGCCGCCGCTGGATATGTTCAACCGACCGCGCTGGGCCTATGGTGCCCGGGTGCACGACAACTGTGAGCGTCGTGGTCGCTTCGATGCCGGTGAATTCGTCGAGCAGTTTGGCGATGAAGGCGCCAAGCAGGGCTACTGCCTCTACAAAGTGGGGTGCAAGGGCCCCTACACCTACAACAACTGTCCCACCGAACGCTTTAACCATCACACCAGTTGGCCCGTATTGGCAGGCCATGGCTGCATCGGCTGCTCCGAGCCCCATTTCTGGGACACCATGGCGGACTTTGAGAAGCCCCTGGGACGCCGCGAGATCCATAGCCTGGATAAGACCGCCGATGCCATCGGCGCGACGGTGCTGGGACTGACCGCAGTGGGGATCGGCGCCCATGCCGTGACCACGGTGTTGAAGAAGAACAAGGATGAGGAAGAGGTATGAGCAAGCGAGTCGTTGTTGATCCCATCACCCGTATCGAGGGGCACTTGCGGGTTGAGGTGGAAGTCGATGAAAACAATGTGATCACTAATGCCTGGTCCTCCTCGACCCTGTGGCGTGGCATCGAGGTGATCCTCAAGGGGCGCAGCCCCATGGACGCAGGCCTGCTGACCCAGCGGATCTGCGGGGTCTGTACCTATTCCCATTACCGGGCCGGGATCGAGGCGGTGGAGAATGCGTTGGGGGTTCAGATCCCCTATAACGCTGAGCTGCTGCGCTCTTTGATGCAGTCCTCCCTCTACATGCATGACCATGTGGTGCACTTCTATCACCTGCACGCCCTGGACTGGGTGGATGTGGTCTCGGCCCTGTCCGCCGATCCCGCCGCTGCCGCCCAGGAAGCCTTGAAGTGGACCGATAAACCCGTCGCCGCCGGTGAAGGGGATCTGCGCGCCGTGCAGGAGCGGGTCGCCAAACTGGTGGCCTCGGGCAAGCTGGGGCCGTTCGCCAACGCCTATTGGGGCAATGGCACCTACAAGCTGACCCCGGAGCAGAACCTGATCGCCGTTTCCCACTACCTCAAGGCACTGGAAGTGCAGCGGGTGGCGGCGGAGATGCTGGCGATCTTCGGCGGTAAGCAGCCCCATCCGCAATCTCTGGTGGTGGGCGGGGTGACCTGTGTCCGTGATGCCCTCAGTCCGGCCCGTTTGCAGGAGTGGAAGCAGAAGCACACCGAGGTGGCCGATTTCATCAACCGCGCCTACCTGCCGGACGTGCTGATGGCCGCCGCCCAGTACAAGACCGAAGACTCAGTGCTCAAGGGGGTGGGGATCAACAGCTTCCTGGCCTGCCAGGACTTCGCCATCGGTCGCGGTCAGTACCTGTTCGAGGGTGGCGTGATCATGAAAGGCGACCTGGCCGGCGTGGCCGAGATCAACCCGGAACTGATCAAGGAAGACGTCAGCCATGCCTGGTACCAGGATGGCCCGGCATTGCACCCTTACGACGGAGTGACCGAGCCCAACTACACCGGCTTTACTAAGCGCGATACCGTGTATGGCGAGTTGCCGACCGTGGATGGCGACGGCAAGTACTCCTGGGTGAAATCCCCGCGCTACGACGGCGAACCGGTGGAAGTGGGTCCATTGGCCTGTCTGCTGGTCAACTACGCCAAGGGCAACAAGCGCGTGGTCGAAGCCGTCGACGGCCTGTTGGCGGCCACCGGCCTGCCCATCGAGGCGCTCTTTACCACCCTGGGACGGACGGCGGCGCGCCTGTTGCAAACCACCCTGGTCACGGAAGCAGCCCTGGAGACCTTCGAGTCCCTGGTGGACAACATCCTGGTGGACGAGGAGACCTTCGTCGATCCGGGCATGGACGACGGCCGCGAGTACGTGGGTCACTCAATGATCGAGGCGCCCCGTGGCATGCTGTCTCACTGGGTGCGGATCCAGGGCGGCAAGATCGCCAACTACCAGGCGGTGGTGCCCACCACCTGGAACTCGGGTCCCGAGGATGCCAACGGCAAGAAGGGGCCCTACGAGCTGTCGCTCATCGGCATGAAGCTGGAGGATCCCAAGCAGCCGCTGGAGATCATCCGGGTGATCCACTCCTTCGATCCCTGCATGGCCTGTGCGGTCCATGTGATGGATTACAAGGGGACAGATCTCGGCCAGTTCCAAGTAGGCGCGGTGACCGCCTAAGGAGGGGGTATGTCTAGCAAACCGTTATACACCCGGGACAAGGTCTTTGGCCCCGCCATCATGTGGGGACACTGGCTGCGGGCGCTGAGCATCGTGGTGTTGGTGATCTCAGGCTTCTACATCGCCTGGCCGTTTCTGACGCCCTACGGCGGTACGGACAACCTGCAGCAGGGCTGGGTGCGCTTCGGCCACCTGGTGGCGGGCTTCGTGCTCTGTGCCGTGACACTGTACCGGGCCTACCTGTTCTTCTTCAGCCGCAGTGACGTGGAGCGCCGCTCCTTTGGGGATGTGATCAGCCCGCAAAGCTGGATCGTCAACCTCAAGTCCTATCTGTTTATGGGACCCAAGCTGCATAAGAGGGGGATCTATGGTCCGCTGCAGTTCGTCAGCTACCTGATGGTGAGCCTCGCCGCCGCCTTTATGTGCGTGACCGGGTTGATCCTGCACGCCAACGTCTACCACCAAGGCCTGGGGGGCGCGATCTATCCCTTGGCCGAGTGGGGCGTGGCGCTGTTTGGTGGCCTGGCCCCTGTGCGTGAGTGGCACCATATCGGCACCTGGGTGTTTATCATCTTCCTGCCCATCCACGTCTATATGGCGATCTTCTCCGCGGTGCGGCTGAAGAGCTCCATGGACACCATAGTGTCCGGTTACGACACGCATGCTGCAGATCATGCAGCTGAAACGAAAGCAAAAGGAAGCTGATGCCTGAGACTATCCTGATCCTTGGGATAGGCAATGTCCTGTACGCCGACGAGGGAGTCGGCGTACATTTTGCCCACTATTTCCAACGTAAGTACCGGATCGAGGGGCCCAGCCGAGTGGAGTTTGCCGATGGCGGCACCCTGGCCCACGCCCTGATCCCCATGATCACCCAGTACGATCAGTTGATCGTGCTCGATACCATCCACTCCAACCAGGGCCAGCACGGCGATGTCTACTTCTTTGACTTCGACCAGGCACCGGCCCACATCGATTTCCAGGGCAGCGCCCACGAAGTGGAGATGCTGCATACCCTGACCATGATGGACATGGTGGGGGACCGGCCCCAGACCTTTATCCTCGGGGTGATCCCCGAAGTGCTGGAGGCCATGAGCTTTGAGCTGACCGACAAGGTGGTGGCGGCAGTGCCCCTGATGGAGCGTGCCCTGGTGCAACACCTGACGGCACTGGGCCTGACACTCACCGAGCAGACTCAGCCGGATATCACGGTGATCGCGGCGGCGTCCTGCCAGCAAGACACATTACCAGCAGCGGAGGGAGCCCATGAAGCTGAGGTTTCGCTTTAATACGGCCCAGGCCGTGCCCATCTATGATCGCCTGTGCAACCAGATCCTGCACCACCCGCTGGTTAAGACCCTAGCTCGAGATCCCGAGGGCTATGCCATCGAAGCTGAGGGCGACGAGGCCCAGCTCGAGGCCCTGGCAGAGCTGATCGGCCAGACCTTTCCCGTCTCCTGCTGGCTGACCGGCACCGAGACGCAAGCCATCGATGCATTTCAGGGCGATGCCCAGTTGCTGAGTGAAGGGCCACTGGATCTGCCCTTTTGCCGCCATTGCCAGGATCAGCCCTTACACTCCTGCCGTCATTGTGACAGCACCAGCGACAGCCATTGGCTCGAGGGCGAGGAGAGCCAGGCCCGCTGGACTCAGCGTCACCTGGATGCCCTGCTACTCGATGGCAGCACCTCTTATGTCTGCCGCCACGGTCGTCGGGAACTGCGCTTGCTGGATCAGATCCAGCCCCAGGATCAGGCCCTGCTGATCTGCCGTCCCCAGGCACTGACCGACGTCCTGCATATCGGCACTCAGGGCCAGTTGTGCCTCAGTGGCCTGGAAAAGCCCCGTTTGCGGCTGGCACCGCGCCAGGCCTTCATCGAGCGGCACCAACTGCCTCGGCCCCTCTACCAGGTGCAGCTGGCGGACGATCGCCTGACCCTGGCGCTGTGCCAGGCCCTGGCCGAGCGGGGGATCGATGCGGTGGCGATCCGCTCCAAGGTGCCGTCGCTGCTGCTGAGCTACTGTGATGATCGGCCCGTTGCCCTGTCCCTGCCGACGCAACGCCCATTGATCACCCATCCTCCCCGGATCCAGCGGGCCTGCTACCGGGGTACCGAGGCTCGCTGGCAGGAGGACAGGATCCGGTTTGGCCCAACCTCGGCGCCAGACACCCCCATGCCCCTGCCCGCCGCTTGCGCCCTGGAAGGGGTGCGTCAGCAGGATCGGATCGTCAAACGCAGCGCCGTACTCTACCTGAGTCGTGAACATGACTCCGGCCTGCTTTATCAAGATGGTGAGGGCGTCTATCGTTGGCTCGCGACCTTGCCGACGCACAGCCAGACGCCGGGCGAATGGCTGGCACAGGTTCGCCAGCGTAGCGACACCGCGGCCCGTCTGCTGGCCCGATGTGAACAGCGCCCCGGCGGTCTGCTGGACGAGCTAAAACAGATACGGACCGCCGTACCCGGCACCCTGAGCGGGGCCATGGCCATGGCAGCCTGGCTACTGCAGCTGGACTCGGGGCAGGATCCCACACTGGCTGCCGAAGCCCTGATGGCGACCGCGCTCAAACATGACTCGCCGGTAGCCCCGCGCATCGACGGCGATCTGCGCTCCGTCGACGGCATCCTCCAGTTGCAGTGGCACCGGGCATTGCAGTCCTGCCTGAGCTACCGCCTGGCGGGCAGTGAATCGCCCAGCGCCCTGGCCTACGGCTTTATCGACTCCTTCTGCGACTTTGTCAGTACCTGGGTCGAGCAGCTGGACGCCGACTACGGGCTGGATCAGGTGATCCTGGCCGGTGACGAGTTCGATAATCCGGTCCTGCTGGATCGCCTCTATTCACGACTCAATCGCAATGTCGCCATTCGTCTGCCGACCCCGCTGGACTTTGCCGGCAGTACCCTGGCCCTCGGCGCCCTGTTTGTGGATCCGGCGGCCCTGGCGTGTGACGACAAGATGCTGGCCCAGGGCTAAGGAGGAGACATGTGTTTTGCCATCCCTTCCCGAGTACTGTCGGTTGACCGGCAGGCCCAGACCGCCCGAGTCGATACCCTGGGACGTGAGCGGGAGACCTCCATCCATCTGCTGGCGGAGTCCGTTGAGATAGGCGACTACCTGTTGCTGCAATACGGCTTTGCCATGGAGAAGATCGCCCCGGAGCAGGCCCGGGACAGCCTGGCCCTGTACGCCGAGATCGTCGAAAAGATGGAGGCGGGGACGATCTGAGCGAGCTTATTCGCTGACGCCTTCACTCGTTTTCTACGCCCCTCGGGTGTTCCGGCACCAGAGGGGCGTTGTATGGCATGGGGATGCAAGTAAGATATCGGCAAACGCCGTTGAAGGGAGCCTCTAACTGTCTTTGCGGCAAACGCTTTCTGAGACAGACGAAGCAGGGTCATTCGGTTAACTCATTGCACTGGCTTATTTGTCGGTGGGAGTGGCTTTTACCTCTTGAACTGGGAAGGTTCAGATGTGTTATCTTGCAGCACTCGCTCTAGCCCATCCCATGTTGAGCGCACAGGCTCGTAGGCAAATGGGGTTAATATACCAACTTCTTCGACCAAGCTATCAGCTCGCCCATAATTACAGGGAGCACATGTTATAACGATATTGCCAATGTCGTTACTTCCACCTCGCGCATGTGGTATCACGTGATCATATTATAACCGCATTAGCTGAGACCCAGCATGTTGCTCCGGGTTTCTTCCTCCCCACTCAAGCACTAAAGGGTATCGAACCTTAAAATATTCTCTTACTTCTTTACGTATGACAGGAATGCCACAAAAGCGGCAATGGAACCCATCTCTATTATGTCATTGTTGTTTTTCTGAAGCGTTCGGCATGCGAACTTTTACACGGTCATTTTTTGGAAGATTTGGTCTTGAATTTGTAATTGTGCGTCTTTGTACATATGGACTATTAGTTCCCCAGAGAGATTCTGTCCACTCTCTTAGCTCAGGCATATCAGCAAGCCGAATTAGTTCTTCAGCAACACCAAACTTCCCTGCTAGATGCGCAGATACTGCCGCATCCAGATAGCGTGCTGCATCTAATATTTCTGGGATTGGCTCTCTTAAGCACCTGTTCATACAACCTCCTTGTAAAGATAACAATATATTAGTCGGACTTTACAAGCTTATCCGACCTTGCAAGGTCGCGATAACGGCCTGGGCCAAATTCGATTTACTGAAGGAAAAGTCCCTCTGAGCCAAGCTCATGTCAACCGTAATTAGGGCCGTCGTTTGCCGAAGGGAAACGGTGTGAAGGGCTCCGGCTGCCCCTCGGCGCATCGACATCAAAGCCCGGTCGAGTCGTGGCAGGGGGAGATCTCTTCCGTCTCCCCGACGCACAGTTCGTGGCCGCACCCCTGTTCTTTCGAGTCCCTCGAAGCGCGTCCACCATATCCTTTGGATGTGTCCTCTCACCGGGGGAGAGCCGGTGGAGCTTCCCTCTTTTCCCTGACCGCCCCGCGACGACGCAATTGGTGCTCCCCCTCAAGGTGTGAGTTGCGTTCATGGTCGAGCTCGCAGATCCCTACTTTACGTCCGACAAAAGGCAGCCAAGCGGTTGAGCCAAAGATATGGTATTCAACCCTGTTTCCCCATATTGCCTCCGAGGAACTATGAAGCGTCATTATATGGCTTGCCTGTCCGCCGCCCTGTTGCTGAACGGTTGCGGATCCGAAACCCAGATCCAACAAGCCGCCCAGAATCATCCGCCCAAGAACATCATTTTTATGATTGGTGACGGCATGGGGCCGGCCTATATCACGGCCCACCGGTATGCCAAAGCCGGGACGCCGGGCCAGCCGGTCGAACCCACCATCTATGATGAACTCCTGGTGGGCTCAGCCCGAACCTACCCGGCATCCGGCTCGTTCATCACGGACTCGGCGGCATCGGCCACCGCGATGGCATCGGGGTTCAAGACCCGTAAAGGCGTCGTGGGTATGGACGCCGAGCACCAACCGGTGCGCTCTATCCTGGAGCAGGCGAAGATCGCCGGCAAAGCCACCGGGATCGTCGCCACATCCGCCGTTACCCATGCCACCCCGGCAGGCTTTGTGGCCAACGCCAAGCGACGCAGTTTTCAGGATCTGATCGCGGAGCAATATGTCCAGAAACGCATCGCCGATCGCACCATGCTGGATCTGATGCTGGGGGGCGGCCAGCAGTTTTTCCCTCGAACCGAAGGGGGTCTGTCAGAGCAATTGGCAACGTACGGCTTCGAGCAAGCCTGGGATCTGGATGGGATCCGCGCGCTGAGCCGGTTGCCGGCCATGGGCCTGGTTGCCGATGACGGCATGCCTTTTGCCATCGATACCGACGAACCGCACCGCTTACGCCTTATGACGGAAAAAGCCCTCGAGTTGCTGTCCACCGACGACAACGGTTTTTTCCTGATGATTGAAGGCAGTCAGATCGACTGGTGCGGTCACAGGAACGATATCCGTTGCGCCCTCGGAGAGGTGGAAGACTTTGCTCAGGCGTTGAAAGCGGCCAAGGCCTTTGTCGATGCCAACCCTGATACCTTGCTGATCGCCACCGCCGATCATGATACCGGCGGACTCGCCCTGGGTCGCCTGGGTACCCGCGGCGGTTGGCAACCGGCGGTCGCACTGGGCACCCACAAGACCTCGCACTTTTTGACGGAAGCGCTGCAGGCGCAGCCCGAACGTGAGGTTCAGGCGATCTGGGCCGAGCACGCCGATTGGCCTCTGACCCCCGGGGAAAGCGCCCGCATCGAAGCGCAGCGTGATCAGGAATACGGCCCATTGCGCAGCACCATTGCCGATGTCGTTTCCGCCCGTTCCGGCACCGGCTGGACCACGGGGGGTCACAGTGCCGTCGATGTGCCTGTGATGGCCTACGGTGCTCAGGCTGAGCGTTTTGCCGGTCACCTGAACAACACCGACTTTGCCCCCATCATCTTTGAGATGCTCAAAGCCGACTAGGACGGTCAGGGGCCGGTGGCATGTCAGTCCCCGGCCCCGTGTGTGGAAATCCAGTCGCACTGAATACTCATCCATTCCTCTTCCCCTGGACGTAGAGGAAGTACCTTGCCTGTCGTTAGCCAACCCAACCAGGGCCATACTCCCGTCCTGGACCTTCTGTCAAAGGGGAGTGGGCCGATTGGCCTCATGCTCCGGGGCCGGTCCAAGCGAATGCCCCGTGCCGACCAACAGCAAAGTTCGGTGATGCCAACCGCCTCCCATCGGTCCCCTTGGCAAAACTCTTCGTCCCTGAGCCTGACTCAGCCGCTCTCGAGCATGGATGGGAGAAGGAAATGTGAAAATGATCGCCAAAAAAAGAGTTGTAACAGTGACGAATGTCACACAACGCCATGCTGATTGCCCCCTAGAATGAACCGGGTAACAGAGATCCCTGCCCCGGATCCGACCGGCGCAGATCACAAGGATAAGGAGCGAGACGGCATGACGATGGCAGCCGCTAAGCTCTGTTTGGCTTGGCAAGATGGACGCGTCATTGAGCGCAATTGGCACTGTTTCCTACCGGATGTGGCCGGGTCACTGAACGGCCGCACGCCGGAGCAGATCCGGCAACGGCTGGCGTTGCTCTACCGCCTTTGTGGTAAGGCCCAGCTTCGGGCCGGGGTCGATCTGCAGGAGCGCGCCCTGGAGCTGTGCCCCGGCGGGAATACCCTGGCTGCCCGGGATCAAGCCGTCTGGCTCGAGTGGCTCCGTGAGCACGGTTGGCAGCTGTTTCGCGCCGCCCTGCTGGTATTGGGTAAACGCCCCGAACTGATGCAGGCCCTGGCCCTGTGGCAGCAAAATCTGGAACGCGTTGCCAGGATGCAGGATCCCAAACTCTGGCAGCCGGGCCATGACACTTCCCCCCTCTCTGGCCTGGACCTGGCCCCGGCCCTCAATACCTTCTGCCAGTCCATCTATCACCCTCTGATCCAGGCCCTCGAACAACAGGGACTCGACGATTTGTGCCCGACCCATGAAGCGCAGATCCAGGCATTGGAGACAGGTCCGACCGCTCGCTGCCTGATGGGGGATGCGACCCTGCTCGGCCGGTTCGAGGCGCTGCGCGGAGAGATGACCCAGGCCCTGCACGGCTTTGCCCATCCCCGGCGCCAGTCCCTGCTGGATGCCCCGGGCCGGGTTCTGGCGGCCCGAGGTCAGCTTGAACATAAGTGCGACTGGCAAGAGGGCCGAGCCAATGATTACCGGATCACCATTCCCAGCCCTTCTTTGTTGAAAAGCTTGCGACTGACCGTCGGCCAATCCCAGTTCTCCAGTCGTCAACAGGCGGAGTTGGCCATTGAGTTGTTGGTGTTGGGCGTGGCCCCATGTCTCGAGGTCGCCATCGAATGGCAGGAGGGCACCGATGCATGAGATGTCTCTGGCAGAGGGGATCCTCGCCATCGTCGAACAACAGCGCCGGGCCGAGCCCTTTGGTTGTGTGAAGAGTGTCCAGCTGGCCATTGGCGAGCTGGCGGGGGTGGAGATCGATGCCCTGGAGTTTGCCCTGGAGGCCGTGTTTCTTAACACAGTGGCGGACGGGGCAAGCATTGAAATCGAACATGTGGCGGGCCGGGCACACTGCTTCGGCTGCGACAAGGAGGTGCCGTTGTCACGGCGTGGCGTACCCTGTCCCCATTGTGGCGGATATCGGTTGCACGTGTGTGGCGGCGATACCATGAGAGTGACGTCTTTGGAGGTTGAATAACCATGTGTACTGTATGCGGCTGCGCCGAAGGGAATGTGTCCATCGAGGGCGAACACACTCATCATCACGACCATGAGCATGGTCATCACCACCACGGCCATCAAGATGATCATGGCCATCACCATCATCACGAGCCGGCCCCATCCGGACAGGGTAAAACCAAGGTGATCCACAAGACCCTGCACAAGTACTCTCATCAGGGCGATGTGCACCACCACTACCACTTCCATGTCGCCAGTATGGCTGAGGCCGAGCGGCTGGTGGCGGGGCATGCAGATCCCCATCAGCACGGACATGCCGGGAACGAGTCGGCCCAGGAGTTGCGGGATCTCGGCTTTGAACCCATGTTCGAGCCCGATGAGTTCGAGCCCGTCGAGTACGCGGGTGAGCTGGACTATGGCCATGGCCCGGCCCATGCCCATGCGCCGGGGATGAGCCAGCGCAAGATGGTCCAGGTGGAGCAGGATATTCTGGGGGCCAACAACGCCTTGGCGGACATCAATCGCACCCGCTTTGCCAACGAATGTCTGCTGGTCCTTAATCTGGTCTCCAGCCCGGGGTCGGGCAAGACCACCCTGCTGACGGCGTCCGTTGACGAGTTGAAAGAAGATTACTCGGTGGCGGTGATCGAAGGAGATCAACAGACGGCCAACGACGCCGAGCGCATTCGCGCCACCGGCGTTCAGGCGGTGCAGGTGAATACCGGCAAGGGCTGTCACCTGGATGCGGCCATGGTGGGTCGGGCCGCCGACCAACTCGATCTGGAAGAAGCGGGCATTTTGTTTATCGAGAATGTCGGCAATCTGGTGTGCCCGGCGGGCTTCGATCTGGGCGAAACGGCCAAGGTGGCGATCCTCTCGGTGACCGAGGGCGAAGACAAGCCACTGAAGTACCCCGATATGTTTGCCGCCTCCGAGGTGATGCTGCTCAACAAGAGCGACCTGCTGCCACACCTGGAGTTCGACGTCGAGGCCTGCATCGCCAATGCCCGTGCGGTCAATCCCGACATCGAAGTGATCCAGGTGTCCGCCAAGAGCGGTGAAGGCATGGAGGAGTGGTTGGCCTGGGTGGCCAAGAAGGTGCCGGTATGTGCCTAGGGATCCCTGCACAAATTCAATCCATCGATGATGTGGCACGGCACAGTGTCACCGTGGCGGTCAATGGCGTCAGTCGCAGTGCCAACGCCGCCTGCATCTGGCCCGATGGCGACCCTCAGACTCTGGTGGGGCAGTGGGCGGTGATCCACGTGGGGTTCGCCCTGGGGATCCTGTCCGAGGAGGAAGCCCAAGCCACCCTGGCGGCGCTGGAGGAGATCGGCGGCCTGGAGCATGAACTGGCGGATCTGTCGACGCCGGTCGGAAATGGGGAGGTAAGCGGATGAAGTTTGTCGACGAGTTTCGTGATCCCGTGGCCGTACAGGCGGCCCTGGCGCAGATCGAGCAGTGCCTGGAGCGGGTACCGGCCCAGCGCAAGCCGTTGCAGATCATGGAGGTGTGCGGCGGCCATACCCACGCCATCTTCAAGTTCGCCCTGGGTCAGCTGCTGCCGGATGACATCGAGTTTGTCCATGGCCCGGGCTGTCCCGTGTGCGTGCTGCCCCGTGGCCGCATCGACGATGCCATCACCCTGGCCGAAGACAATGGGGTGATCCTGTGCTCCTATGGCGATGCCCTGCGGGTACCCGGTGACAAGGGCAGCCTGCAGGATGCCCGGAGTCGCGGTGCCGATGTGCGGGTGGTCTACTCACCGCTGGATGCCCTGGCCCTGGCCCGGGAGAACCCGCAACAGCCGGTGGTGTTTTTCGCCCTGGGCTTTGAGACCACGGCACCGGCCACGGCCCTGACTCTGAAGCAGGCGGCGATGGAGGGGGTGAGCAACTTCTTCGTACTGTGCCACCACATCACCATTGGGCCGCCATTGCGGGCGATCCTGGACGATCCCGGCATTCGCATCGATGGCTTTGTCGGCCCGGGTCATGTCTCCATGATCACCGGCGAAGCGGTGTACGATTTTATTGCCGAAGAGTATGGCAAACCCCTGGTGATCGCCGGTTTTGAACCCTTGGATCTGCTTCAGGCGCTGGCCATGGTGGTCCGGCAAATTGCCGACGGGGAAGCCCGGGTGGAGAACCAGTACCGCCGTGCGGTGACGACCGTGGGGAACCGCATCGCGCAAGCCGCGATGGCCGAGGTGTTCACCCCGGCCCCGGAGTCTGATTGGCGCGGGCTGGGGGCGATCCCCGAGTCCGGGTTGATGTTATCCCAGGCGTACCGTACTCACGATGCCGAAGCCCACTTTGGGATCGGCCGTACCAGTGTGGCCGAGCCCGAAGGTTGTGGCTGTGCCCAGGTGTTGCGTGGTCAGATGAAACCCCATCAGTGCCCTCTGTTTGGCAGCACCTGCCAGCCTAGAACCCCGGTGGGTGCCCTGATGGTGTCCAGCGAAGGGGCCTGTGCCGCCTACTATCAGTACCGCGCGGCGAATTAGGAAGGAAGAACGGAATGTCTGAGATCATAACCCTGGCCCACGGCAGTGGCGGGGCCGCCATGCAGCAGTTGATCGAGCAACACTTTGTGGCCGCGTTTGATAACGCCGAGCTGGCACTGATGGAAGATCAGGCCCAGCTGACCCTGGCGGAGTTCACCGCACAAGGGGATCGCCTGGCCTTTGCCACCGACTCCTTCGTAGTGGATCCCCTGGAGTTTCCCGGTGGTGATATCGGCAAGCTGGCGGTATGCGGTACGGTCAACGATGTCGCCATGGCCGGGGCCCACCCCAAGTACCTGTCCTGCAGCTTTATCATCGAAGAGGGGCTGGAACTGGCGTTACTGGAGCGGATCGTCGCCTCCATGGCGAAAACGGCGCGGGAAGCCGGGGTGCGGATCGTCACCGGCGATACCAAGGTGGTGCATAAGGGCGCCTGCGATAAGCTCTTTATCAACACCTCCGGGATCGGCGTCGTGCCAAGCGACCGCCAATTAGGCGCCCGCTTTATTCAACCGGGTGACAAGGTGCTGGTATCCGGCACCGTTGGTGATCACGGTGCCGCCATTCTGCAGGCCCGAGGCGAGCTCGCCTTGTCCGGTACGCTGCAAAGCGACTGTCAGCCGCTCAACGCCCTGGTGGAAGCGATGCTGGCGGCGGGACAGATCAGGGCGTTGCGCGATGCCACCCGAGGCGGTGTCGCCGCCGTCGCCAACGAGATGGCCGACGCGGCCAGGGTGGCCATTCGCCTGGATGAAGCCGCCATTCCGCTGCATCCCGAGGTGCGGGGGGTGAGCGAGATCCTGGGACTGGATCCCCTGCTGATGGCCAACGAGGGTAAGTTGATCGCCATCGTGCCGCCGCCGCACGCTGAGGCGGTCTTGGCCGCCATGCGTGCCCACCCCAGCGGTGCCGATGCGGCGTTGATCGGCGAGGTGACCGAGGGCCCCGCGGGCCAGGTGTCGGTCAGCGGATTGTTTGGCGGCCAGCGCCTGCTGCCGATGCCAGTGGGAGAGCAACTGCCGCGGATCTGTTGAGTGAGAGGAACCATTAGGACAGCCCCGATAACAGAGGGCTGTCTGCACGGCTGTCACTATTCGTCAAGGCAAAGCTGAGCGAATTATTGTGTGCTGTCATTGATGCTCTTTAAATATCTGGTTCAGGATCTCAAGACAGGGTGTTCTGTTCCTGCCTGCATGAGTGTCGTTTCATTTTTGTTCTAGTTGCTAAAGATAGGTAAATAATCCTACGCAAAGGTGATCGGCATCGCCTTGTTGCGTTACGTTGGTTCTGGCTTTTGATTGCTGATCTGAGAGTTTGAAATGATTAGGACCATACTGCTTTTCTGGCTGTTACTGGCTATTCCCCTTCAGGCCGCCGATCTTCGCCTGGCTTCGCTGTTTTCCGATGGCATGGTGCTGCAGCAGGGGCAGGATGTGCCGATCTGGGGCTGGGGAGAAGCGGGAGAAAGCGTCGAAGTACGTTTTGCCGGGCGGCAGGTGCAGGGGCTTGTCGATGAGCAGGGCCATTGGCGAGTGACTTTGCCTGCGCTGGCGGTCAGCGCTCAGAGCCGAATTCTCGAGGTTCAGCAGGGCGAGCATAGAGTGAAAGTGCAGGATGTCGTGGTTGGTGAGGTTTGGCTGTGCAGTGGTCAATCCAATATGCGTTTTACTCTGGGAACATTAACCAAGAAAGATGCCAAGGAGTCTATCTATCAGCCTTTGGTCAAGGATCTGCGTCGAATCATTAAAGAGGATAAGGATCCGTTGTTAAGGGTTTTTACCCTGCCACAAGATCGCGTGTCGGCCTTTCAACCCCTTGATGATGCAGATACAGAGTGGCACTCGATCCAACCCGAGACCCTAGAGCAGATCAGTGCGACAGCTTATTTCTTCGGTCGTGAATTACGTCGTGAACTCAATGTCCCAGTGGGCCTGCTCAGTGCTGCGGTAGGGGGCACGCGTGTCGAAGCCTGGATCCCGCCACAGACGTTTACCACCGACCCGACTTTGGAGGTTTACTATCAGGAGTGGCTGACGCAGGAGCGTTCCTTTGATGCTCAAGCGGCTGACAAGGCTCAGCAGAACGCCCTGGCTCGGTGGAAACAACAGACGGCAGCCTACGAGGCCGAGGGAAAGGGGAAGAAGCCGAAAAGACCCAGAAAACAAAAGGCGCCTCGGTCGAATAAGCAGTTCCCGGGTACCCTTTATCACAGCATGATCGCCCCCCTGGAAGGTTATGGGATCAAAGGAGCATTGTGGTATCAGGGCGAATCGAATACACGCCATTTTAGTGATCAGTATGCCGAGCGTTTGCAGACCATGATCCGTAGTTGGCGTCAACGCTGGGGACAGGAGTTTTCATTCTACCAGGTTGAGCTGGCAGGTTTTAAAAGCGTGAGTCGAGAGCCGTCCGAGCAGGCATCATCTGCTGTTATTCGTGATCAGCAGCGCCGGGCCACCGCGTTATCCGGGGTCGGGATCAGCTCTGCGTTGGACGTTGGAGAGTCGAAAGACATTCACCCGCACGACAAGATGACGGTTGGTTACCGCCTGGCTCAACAGGCTCTTGCACAGGATTATGGCCTGGATCGAGTCCCTTCCGGTCCACTTTACCGCACCCATCGCTTGGAGGGGGCTTCTGTGACCGTCGAGTTTGATTTCGTTGCCGAAGGGCTGAGGATGGGACAGAAAAAGCCTGGAAAGATCGTTGATTACGATGTTGATGGCTATCCCCATATTGCCATTCAAGATGAGAAGGGGCGATGGCACTGGGCTGACAAGATTGAACTGGGGAAAGGAATGCTTAAGGCCAGCAGCTCGGTCGTCAAGCAGGCCAAAGCGCTGAGGTACGCTTGGTCAGATATGCCTGGCGATGTGCTGATCTACAACAGTGCAAACCTGCCAATGGCCACCTTTACCACTGAGCTTTAAATGATTAATGGGGGTGCCGCCCATCGGCATGGCATTCTTGCTTTACCGATCTGTACTGATGCGTATGTAATAAAAGGAGTTGTTGTTGATGAAAAAGCTAACCAGATCCATTTTTGTCATGCTTGCCTTGTGTTTATCTTTTGGTATTCAAGCCGCGGAGCTTAATGACAAGGAAGAAAAAGCGTTTCGCGCCCAGGCTCGTGAGATGACCAAGGTTATTGGTCTGAATAAGAACGAACAGGAACGAGTCTATCAGGCAAAGAGGGAATTAGCGCTGGCCAAGAAGGATGCCCAAGCAAAATATTCCGGTGACAAGCTAAAAAGTGTTAATAAAAAGAACTTCAAGGCTTACAATGACGAAGTCCGTGCTGTGGTAGGTCAGGAACGTTTCGATAAGTTCAATCAGTACCAAAGGGAAAAGCGGAAAAAGAAAAATAAATAATTTTTTTGCACTTAAATTGACGGGCATAGGCATAAATTTAGCCTATGCCTCCGTTATAAAAGCGTTTATTCAGCTGGGCGAAAACGGTATCGCCATCCCACCGCGACCTGCCAGAGAGTGGCAAGACCGCTCGTTCACGCTCAGGTTTGACATGCTCAACCGTTAATCCAGCAACTCAATATCCAGGCTCTCCAGCAGGCTGACCGCTTCGAAACGGGTGAACTTGGCGCCCTTGATGGTATTGGCGTAGATATCGATCTCGTAGTTTGTGGCCTCGGCAAAATTGACGCCGCCGAGGTTGGTTTTATGGAAGGTGCTGCCGGTAAAGTCACTGTGGCCAAAGTCAGCGCCGGTAAAATCCCCTTCCTGAAAATCCACGTTGTGGGCCTTACACTCCAGCAGCTTGAGCTCTTTGAGATTCAGTCCATAGAAGCTGCTTTCACTGAGCATGCACTGCTCGAACTGAACCGGGGCAAAAAACTGGAAGCTGGGCCAGTTCACCTTGGTCCAGTCCAGCCCCATCATCTTGCACTGTTCGAAGGCGACGTCGCGAAACTGGCTGTAGCCTAATTTAGCCAGGTTGAGGTTACAGCGGATAAAGTGGCAGTCGATAAAGGTGCAGCCATCGAAATGTGCCTCGCTGAAGTCGCAGTCGACAAAGGTGCAGTCATCGAACTGCTGATCCTCCAGGGTGTCACCGGACAGCGCAAGCTGTTCAAAACGTTGGGAGAGGTATTCTTGCTGGTCCAGCATCCAGGGCTCCAAAAGGCAAAGTCGTCACGCGTGGGGCGATCCTAATGCCATGACCGTGGAACGACAACGTCTGAATGGATCCTGGGGCTAGGGGTGGCTGGCCGAAGCGGCGGCACTTTGCTCGATCCGCGCCCTTAATGCCGGGCTGGCCTGGCAGTCGACCACCAGCTGGATGCGATCCTGCTCGCCTGTGTGGCGGACCTCATGGGGCAGATCCGCGTTGAAATACCACAGCTCGCCGGGGGCCATGGAGAGGGACTGATCATCGATCCGGTATTCAACCCCGGCGCCGCCCTTAAGGCAGAGGTGCAGGCGGGCTTCGCCCTGCTCCAGGGACAGTCCGGGATCCCGGTGGCGTCGAATGTGGCTGCCCGGTGCCAGGCGCATCAGGCGAACGGCGCCTATCTGAGCGGGGATCCGGGCCAGCAGGTTAAGCAGGGTAGGGCATTGCTGCAGAGCCTGCAGATCGTGCCAGTGGCTCTGTCCCTCCAGGGCAAACAGCTGAAGGATTGGGTGGGCGTCGAGGTGAGGCTGGGCGCAGCGCAGCGGCAGGGCATCCCACTGCCCCTGGTAGTCGCGCTGGTTGACATGGGCGTACCAGCATTGGCTCAGGACCGGTGCCAGCTCGCGTAACAGGGGCTGGGGATCAACCTGCTCAAGCCGGGCAAAGGGCAGTGTCATGTCTCAGTACTCCTTGGGGTTCAAACCGAAAGCTGGGCTCCTGCCCCCACTGGTAGTGAAAACGTATCTGCTCAAGGTGTTGCCACTGTGTCAGGGGGAGAGTCTTGATCAGGTTCAGGCTGCACTGGTTGTCGGTGAGCCAAGTGTCGCGGTAGATCTGGATATGGGTGTGCAGATCGAGGCACTCCGGCAGCCCCTCGCCAGGCCAGTCGATTTGCCCTGCGATGGTCAGATCCTGTGACAGGAGTTGGGCACTTGACCTGTCCAGGGTGTAGAAGGACCCCAGGGGGGTGGCCTCAGGCCTGGTCTCTCCTTCGCCTCGATGGTAACCGGTGGCGGCCAATGAAATGGCCTGGGGGATCAGGCTGCCGTCGGCCTTGAGGCAGTGAACCAGGTTGGCGAAGATCCGCACCTGGGGCTCCTGCTCCAGCAGGGCCTTCATGGTTTCCGAGACGATCAGATCGAAGCGCTGATCGGTGTGCCAGTGGATGGCATCGGCCTGAACGACTTCACCGACAAAGGGCCAGAGATCCAGATCGGTCAGCAGTCGGCGCAGAGCCGCCAGTGACTCGGCATGAATATCCAGCAGGGTTACCCGGACCTGCTCAGGTTTGAGCAACAGCAGCAGGGGCAAGACCAGGGTGCCCAGCGGACCGGTCCCGGCATAGAGCAGCTCTACCGGTTGGCCCGATGAGGCTTTCTCCTGGATCGCGGCCAGGATCCCCTGCTGGAACTGCTGGACCCTGCGGTACTCCATGGCGCACATGGCGGCCACCTGGGGGGAGACCGCCTTGCCCGCCTCGGTATGGCTGTAGCCGTGATCGATAAAGAGGCTGGGGCGCAGTGCGATCCCCAGGTGATCGCACAGGTGTTCCAGGTAGGCGTCCTGCTCCTGCTTGATGAGTCCGGGTGCCTCCAGCGGGATCCGCTGCAGGCGCCCTATGATCGATCTGAGCGTTTGCTTAAGCTCGCTCACCTTAGAACCCTACCTGCAGGCGCAGATAGAGGTTGTCGATCGCCTCGCTGTATCGCCCATCCTGGAAGAAGTGCTGCCACCCGGTATCGAGGGACCAGCGCTCTCCCCCTTGCCAGGAGAGGGTAATATCGGTGAACCAGTCGGTGCCATCCTCCTTGTGAATACCCTTGGTGAGGTTGGATTGGCTCGTGACTTCGCTGTCCCAAAACCAGGGGCCACCGCCAAACTCCAGGGCCAGTGGCTGGCTGAACTGCCAACGATAGTGCAGTCCGAGGTTGACCCCTGTGGTGGAGCGAGGGCCGATCCCTGTACCGGCTTTCTGGCTGGCCGCCGGATCCAGCGCCGTTGCGATGTAGCTCAGGCTGTACTCCCCCAGATCCTGATAACCCAGGCGTAGCCACCACTGGGGGCGGAACTCATAGCCCAGGCCAGCCCCCCAGCTCCAGTCGGTGTTATGGACTCTTGCCTGTTCCACTTCAAATCCCACACCGTTCAACTGGCCGATATAGCGGGCCGTGTCATCCGAGGTGCGGCTGTAGCCGGTTTGCAGGGACAGTGCCCAGTTGGCGGCGGCCTGGCTGGTTACCAGCATGGTGGAAAGGGCCAGCAGCCGGACCGTGCGACGGCGACGCAACAGGGCAGCCAGGGCCAGCAGCAGGGCCCCGGAGCCCAAACTGCCACCGCTGCCCTTGTGGGTGACGGTGATGGTTTCATAGGCATCGACGGTCACGGTCAGGGTACCCTGGGCCTGGGCACCGAGACGATCCTGGATCTGGTAGGTCACGATATCCTCTCCCTGGAAACCGGCCGGTGGCTGGTATTGGATCTGGTGGTCCTGGGTGATCCGGACCTGGCCATGGACGGCGCTGACGCCGATCAGACTCAGGGGATCGTTATCGGCGTCGGTGTCATTGGCCAGCACGTCCACGATCAATGGGGTGCGATCATCTGTGTGTGCGCTGTCGGCCACGGCGATGGGCACCTGGTTGGCCTGGACGTCGATAAAGACGGTGGCACTGGCACTGTTGCCCTGGCCGTCACCGATCTGGTAAGCCACCTCATCCAGGCCGAGGAAGTCGACCGGGGGCAGGTAGTGAAGCAGGCCATCGTTGCCGATGCTGGCCTGGCCGATCCGGCTGGCGACATGCTGCAGGGTAAGGGTGTCCTGCTCGGGATCCCTGTCATTGCTGCGGGGATCAAACACCAAACGGGTGGCGGCCATCAGCGCCAGGTTGTCGTCGAACGCTTCGGGTGCCAGGTTGCCATTGTTGGCGATGGCCAGGCCACCCGGATCGCTGATCCGGAAGTTAGCGACGCCATCGTCATCGTTGGGACCGCCATCGGTAATGGTCAATTGCAGACACCAGTGGCCTTCGGTCAACCCCGGCTGCCACAGCGGATCGCCGGGAGGCGGGCAGACGCCGGGCTCACCGGCGGTAGTATGCAACTGGTTATCCGCGTCTTCGACAAAGTCATACCAGCCCAGGGTTTCACTGTATTTGCGATACACCGCCTGGGCGGGAACCGGCGCTTGCTGAGGCAGAACCAGGCGGTATTGGCCGCCCTGGATCGGCAGTCCCGTGGCGATAAAGTCGGCGACACCTCCCACAAAGCGGTGGCTGAGATCCTCCGGCAGGGGATCGGCGCTATCCAGCAACAGGGTATTTTGTTCACCTCCCAGGGCCCGGTTGCCCAGCAGCAGGCAGACACCGCTCTCCCCTTCGGAGAGGAAGCGGCTGCTGTCGGCCAGCTCTGGCTGGATGTTGCAGTCGTTGTAGGCGTCCAGGTAGTTGGGCACCCCATCCTGATCGTCGTCTCCCAGGCCCTCGTTGCGGTCGGGGATCAGATCGCCATCACTGTCCGCTTCGCCAAGCGTGGGCAGGGCAGCTTGCAGGGTGAGGCTCAGGCGCGCCTGGGTTTCCAGGGTGCCGTCCGAGGCCACCACCTCCAGCGGGTAACTGCCGCTGGCCAACTCGGCGGGATCGAAGCGGAACACCTCATCGGCGAGGTCCAGATCGGTCAGCGTCAGATCGCCCCAGTCCCAGCGAAGCGCAATGCTGTCCTGGCTGTTGGGATCCCGTACTTGTGCCTGGACGGTTACCGGGCCACCCTGCTGACTCAACTGGGTGCGCCGTTCACCCTCCTGCTCGGTCCAGAGGGTCAGTGCCGGTGGCAGGTTGTCACTGGTGATGGTGACTCGGTGTTCATTGTGGACACCGACGTTGAGGGCGGGATCCAGGGTCAGTACCAGTTGCTCTTCGCCCTCATCGAGGTCGTCCTCCAGCAGAGTTACGGTGAAGTGCGCCGTGCGGCCGCTCTCCAGGGTTAACAGGTCGGGGGTGATCTGGAAGTCCTCACCTTGTGTCGCATCCCCGCTCAGGCTGACGCCTATGGTGACGGGATATTCGGGCGCATCGCCATTGAGCGAAACGCCCACGGTGACGGTATTGCCCTCGGTGGCCGTCTGATCCTTGTGGAAGTTCACCAGCGGCATGACATCGATCTGCTGGCTGTCGACGGCGCTCAGACCACTCTGACTTTGGGTTTCCCAGAACACCCGATGACGACCCGGAGCATAGAGGGGCTTCTTGTCGCGCAGGGTGACCGGCAGCGGCGTACCATCGGTGTCCAGCGCCGTTGCCGTGCCCAGTTCAACTCGGGTAAACAGGCCACTGGCGGGCACGCGAAGATCGGCGGGAAGCGTCAGGCTCGGCAGCTGGGATGGATCGGCTTCGATATTGAGTGCCACCGCACCGCGGGCGGTTTCTCCATCGGGATCGGCGATCACATAGTTAAGCTCCATGGCGCCTGTGGTGCCGCTGGCCAGGGTGAGGACGATGGCGTTGTTATCGAGGGTGAGGCTGCCCTGACTGGACTGGGCGCTGAGCAGGGCGAGCCGATCACCGTCCACGTCCGTGTCGTTGGCCAGCACCGGCAAGCGGTAGGTCCCGGAGGGATCAAACGCCAGTGTCAGGTGATCGCTTTGGGCAACGGGAGGATCGTTGACCGCCGAGACGGCCACGGCGATGGTTTCGGCCAGGGAATCGGCACTGAGGTCGCTGGCGACCACAGTGAAAAAGTCCGTGCCATTGAAGTCCGGATCCGGTGTGTAGATCCAGGGGGATCCGCTGTCGTCCAGGGTGCCGTGCTCAGGCGCCTGTGTGACGCGGAAGCTCAGGGCATCGCTCTCCTTGTCGCTGCCCTCGGGCTGGTAAGGGACCGGCTGGTCCTCATCTGTGCTCAGTTGGGCTGCAGTCATCGATGGCGCATCATTGACCGCCTCGATGGTGACGTTGACGGTAATGGTGTCGGTCAGGGCACCATCACTCACTTCGACCTGGAAGCTGTCGCTGCCGCTGACATCGGCCGCTGGGCTGTAGGCGATAGAGGCTTGGGTGTTGTTGCCCGTCACTGCCGCACTGCCCTGGCTGGCAACACTGCTGATCCGCCATTGCAGCGGATTGCCATCCAGATCACTGGCATCCAGCGTCAGGGCAAAGGGCGTTGGTGCGCCATCTTCGCTCATGGTGACGCTGGTACTGGTGCCCTGGGCGATCTCGGGAGCCAGATTGTAGATCTTGGTGACGGTCGCTGTGACCGGGTTGCCGAGGTTGTTGGCGGCATCCGTCAGGGTGAGGCTTAGGGTTAACGTGCCTTCGTTCAAGGTGCTGACGTCGACGCCGGTCACACTGTGGTTGTCATCAAGGGTATTGGTGCCGGTCACCTCTCCGTTGCCGTTGCTGATGCGGTAGTGGTAGATCTCGCCGCGGTTAGCGCCGCTGATGGTAAAGCTCAGGGCATCCTCATTGCTGCCGTCGATACGGCCCTGATCGATGACCACGCCGTAGCCCTCGGGCGCCGTGGTATCCACTTCCACCGTCCCGGCGTTGCTAAGCATCTGGCTGTTGCCGGCCCTATCGGTCACGCTCAGGTGGATGTCGTAGACGCCTTCACTCAGGGTGTCACCGGCCTCGGCGAGGCTCCAGGGGCCACTTTGCTGGCCCGCCGTGATGTTCACGTTGTAGGGGCCAAACTGATTGCCGCCAACGTTCTCCAGGATGGCCGTCAGGCTGGCCACACCCCCGACATCGGTCAGGGTGCCGGACAGACCGGGCGTGGTGTCATTGGTCAGGTGGCTGATGACGCTGGCCGTCGGATCTATGTCGTCGTGGGTGAGGCTAACAACTGCAACATCTTCGGAGCGATTGCCTGCGCTATCCTGTGCGGCGACGACATAGTCTGAGGTAGCGTTCTCCGTTAGCGTCAGATCCAGTCGCCACAAGCCTCCGGAAACGGTGGTAGTGCCTAGCTGGGTATTATTGTCGGCAATTCCATCATTGTTGCTGTCGGCGAACAGTACGATAGCGACCTGATCCTCAGAGTGGGTGCCGGATAAAGGAACATGTGTCGTTTGTTGAAATGCTTCCGTCACCGGATAAGTGATCGCGGGAACTGCTGGTGGTGTGGAATCTTCGTAGAAATTTCCAATAGGCTGATCGGCGATGTTACCTGCCGCATCTTGTGCTCTCAGTACAAAATAGTTGGCGCTGTCCTGGGCCAAACTGGCACTGAGTGACCAGCTGCCGCCGTTGACGGTATCACTGGCCAGTGAAGTGCTGTTGTCGGCAACCCCATCGCCATTGGCGTCGGCCAGCAGCGTGATGGTAATGCCATCTTCGTTATAACCGCTTTGGGACAGGGGGAGACTGTCTGCATTGAGTGTCTGGCTCAGGACCTGGTCTGGTGCGACCGCCGCCGGAGCTTGCGTGTCCACCCGCAGGGCCACTTCGGTCAGGGCCGTAAAGCTGAGATCCGCATCGTTGCCATTGCCATCCCGTGCGGTATCGCCGTTGAGTGCCAGGGCGGTCAGGGCCACGCCATCGGCGTCGTTATCGCCTGTAAGCACTGTGTATTGATAGATCAGGCTGCTGCTGCCGCTGCCACTGACGTAGCTGGCACTCTGGGCAGTGCCGCCGATGTTCAGGCTGGCGGTACTGTTGCTGCCGGACAGGGTAACGACATCGTCGAAGTTAACCGTGGCGGTGATAATATCGCCGGCCTTGAGATCGCCGCTATTGAGGGACACCGTGCTGATCTGTGGCGCCAGGGCATCCATGTTGGCGGTGTCGAACACAGGTGGGGCGGCATTGCCGTTGGTGTCGGTCAGTATGACCGACAGGGTCAGGGTGCCGTCGGGCAGGCTGCTGAGATCGATCCCGCTGACTTCACCATTGGCGGCAAGGGAGGGCGTACCACTGCTGGTGATCGGGGTGCCGCCGCCACTGCTGCTGATCTGATAGCTGTAGCTGGTATTGGGCTCAGCCCCGGTGACGGTAAAGCTGGCGGCACCAGCGTTGTCGGCATTGTAGGTATTCTCATCCAGTGCCGCGCTGTGGCCGCTGGGGGCGGTGGTATCCTTGGTTGCAGTATCAGTAACGGGGGCGGACTTGTTCCCAGCGGCATCGCTGACGGTAGCGTATAACGTCAGGGAGCCATCCTGCATGCCGCTCAGATTGATTCCAGTGATCTGTGTATTGGCACCGGTTATATCCCCACTCGATGGCAACACGGTGCCACCGCTATCCAAGATAGCGGCTTCGTAGGTGTAGCCATCGCCTGCACTGTGATCGATACCACTTAAGGTAAAGCTGGCGGTCCCCTCATTCCCGCTGTTGATTGGGTCCTGATCTAGGGTGGCACCGCCTACGATCGGTGCTGTGGTGTCGATCTCTATGCTCAACGCCGCACTAACCGGCGAAACGTTGCCCGCCGTATCGGCCTGGAAAGCTTTCAGATTGTGGTTGCCCTCGGCCAGGGTGGGCAGAGCCGCACTCCAGATGCCGCCACTGACGCCGGTTGTGGCGCTGACTTCACCGCCATCGAGGACTCCGTTATTGTTGAGATCGCTGAACAGGGTCACGGTGGCACCGGTTTCCCCGTTGCCGCCGATGGTCGGGGTGGTGTTGTTGGTGAGGTTATCGCTGTCGCTGCTGCCGCTGTCGGAGCCGGTGGCCAGATCCAGCCCGGTGGGGGCGATCGGCGCCGTGGTATCCACCAGCACGGCGCTGAGGTGGCCCCCGCTGTTGTGTGTGGGAGTCAGGTGATTGCCTGCGTCATCGCGCAGGGTGCCGCCGTTGGCATCGAGGCTGGCGCCCAGATTGATGCCATCACTATCGTTATCGCCGGATTGCACCGTATAGCGGAACAGCAGGGCGCTGCTGCCACTGCCGCTGAGATAACTGGCGTAGCGAGTGTCACCGCCCACGGTCAGGGCCAGGCGGGGTGTGCCGCCGCCGATGTTGACGGTGACGGCTTCATCCAGGTTGACGGTGAAATCCAGGTTGTTGCCGACGCCATAACTGGCATTGGCTGGAACCGATACCGAGGTGACGGTTGGGGCGGTGTCATCGATGGCATTGATGGCGAGGTTAAAGGTTTGGCCGGTCAGCTCATTGCCATTACCGTCGCTGACTTTGAAGGTGAAGCTGTCGCTGGTGGTATCACTGTGGTCGTGCAGATAGCGGATCTTGTCATCCGTCAAATCTTGCTGGGTAAAGCTTGAGATCGAGACGCCAGCATTATCGCTGTTTTCCAGTTGGCCGTTGGCGCTGGCTGAGGTCAGGGTGTAGATCAGGGTGCTGTTGTCGCTATCGGCGTCGTCTGCGGCCAGGTCGGTGAGTCCGATAGTGGCCGTCCCTCCCTCGTCAAGGGTTAAGCCGTTGTTGACGCTGAGGGTGGGTGCCTGATCATCCACGGCAGTGATGGTGAAGGTAAAGGTTTGGCCGGTCAGCTCATTGCCATTACCGTCACTGACTTTGAAGGTGAAGCTGTCGCTGGTGGTTTCACTGTCATCGTGCAGATAGCGGATCTTGTTATCTGTCAGATCTTGCTGGGTAAAGCTGGTGATCGGGTTGCCTGGGTTATCGCTGTTTTCCAGTTGACCGTTGCTGAGGCTTGAGCTCAGGGTGTAAGTCAGGCTCGTGTTGGCACTCCCTGTGTCGTTTGCGGCCAGGGCAGAAAGTCCGATGGTGGCCGCAGCCCCCTCATCAAGGGTTAACCCTGTGTTGGCGGTGATTATCGGTTGATCCAGGTCCACCGTGTGGGAGGAGCCACTGGTAAAGCCCGCCGTCATGGGGTTGCCCGCATCATCGGCGATCCCGCTGTTGCTGTTTAGATCCAGCCGCAGGGAGCCGGTACCACTGATGGCGTTGACGGTGACGGTGACCGAGCTGCCCGAACCGGCGGAGACCGAGGCGATGGTGCCGGTAGCCGTGCCCGCCGCGGTCAAGGCAAAGTCGTCGGTGCTGATGTTGTTGGCATTTTCATCGAAGGTGACGACGAAGTCTACACTGCTAGCGTTGGCGGCCGGGCTGCCCGAAAGGGTGATATCTGTGACCACCGGGGCTGTGGAATCAACAGACACAGTACATTGTGCTTTAAGGTTGGGGCAGTAGGCCGGGAAGCGGGTATCATGATTACCGATATAAGCCACGCCAGACAGCCAACAAGAGGAGTTAGTTCGAGCATAGCGCTGACCGATGAGTCCTGGGGCGTTACAGTTTATGTAGGTTGAGACCGTAGCAAGCAACTTGTTACCACTTTCGAAATTGTTGGTTGCGCCGGTCAGTGCCGCAGGCTGTGAACTCTTTAGGGTGAGAAGCCTGTTCTCTGTCAGGTAGGTCATTAGATCTATAGGGAGCTGAGTGGGGTCTTGGCTTTTTTGTTTTATTGTTCCCGGCTCGGTGGTGCTCATGCTTTTCGCAGCGTAGCTGCCAAAGGAGCGAAATGGACCCGTTTGCTTGGTTTGCACTCTGGGTTTGTTGATGGGTTTGCTTTGAACGACCTGAGTTCGGGTCTTGGGGAAGCTGGTTTTGTACTTGTTACTGGGATTTTGTTTTCTAAGAGGATCTTTATTCTGCCCGTTGAGTTGCGTTGATAGTGCCAACCTTTGCCGACTGATACTGGCGAATGAGCCGGGACGGCTGCTGGCTACGGCGTTGGGAATGAATGCTGCCATCATTGGCAGCAACCCCGACGCCAGTTTTTTACCGTTACGTTTGGTTGTGTCTTTTTTGATTTTATTGGCTGACATCTTTCCGTCCTTGGAGTGGTCCATGGTCGTTGTCCTATAAAGGTTGTAATTCTGAGAAAGTGAAGTGATTGCGCATTCTTGGATGCGTCGGTTCTATTAATGTCGGGAAGCTGCAACCGGGTAAAACCGCCACGTCGTAGATCTGATCCACGTTGCCGCTGAAGCTCAGGGTGGCGACCACCTCGTTGCTGCGCAGATCGATAAACCAGAGTCCTGACTGGGTCTCGGGGTATTTCTGTGCCAGTGGCGCCGGGCGGGTGACATCGGACTGGCGCACCTTGGACAGGCCCACGATGGCGAAGGGGCCGATAAAGTCGACGCCCCGGGTAAAGCCGGGTAACTCGGCCAACACCTCTTTTTCCCCGGTCTCAAAGTTGTAGCGGCAGAACAGTCCATGGCCGGAGTCGCAGAGATAGAGGTTGCCGTCATACCAGCGCGGCGAGTGGGGCATGGTCAGCCCCTGCAGCAGGAATTCATTGGTTTGCACATCCATCAGGGTGCCCGTGGACTTGTCGCTGTCACGCCATTTCCCCGGGGCATCGGAAGTGGAGAAGGTGGTGACGTAGCGCGGTACACCGTCGCGCAGGGTCATGCCGTTGAGGTGGCAGCGGTCTTCGGGGACTAAGTCGGAGATAAAATGGGGCTGCCAGCGGGGCACGAAGCTGTAGTCGGCTTCCAGGGTGCAGAGGCAGGAAAAGCTCGAATTGACCGCCCAGAGGCCCGCCTCGCCCCAGGCAATATCGTGGATATTGATCATGCCGGTGTGGTGGCTGCTGCGGGTAATAAAGCAGGCATCGGTCCGGGCGTCCACCGGCTCAAACTGCTGGCGCACAAAGGCTTGGTGTTCTTCCTGGCGCTTTAATTGCTCGGGCGTCAATTCTGGTTCATCGGCAGGTGCGCCTTCCTCTTTATCGAGGCGATGCAGCTTGGGGGCGGTGATATCCTGCTCGATCCCCGGTAGGGGCTGTTTCAGCTGATCCAGCAGGTGATCTTCCCGACTGAAGTGGATCACCTGGGTGAAGGTGCCCAGGGTCAGGCCCTGTTCGTTCGCGGCCAGGCCCATGGGTCGGGGAAACTGGGTGAAGTTGACATCGATGGACTCGCCGTCACTGCGCACCAGCATCAGCCGCGCCGCCTGGTAGGAGGTAAAAGCCAGGGAGATGTTCAGTGCCTTGAGCAGGCCGGGCAGATTACCCGAGTGTTCACACTGGTAATCCATGGTGGCATAGGGACTTTGCTGCCGGGCGGTATGGGCCTCGGTTTCGGCATGGTGATCACTGGTTTTTTGCGGTTCGCGGCTCATTACGGCGTGTCCTGCTGTGTTGGGGGCTGAGATCGCTGGCGTAAGGTGTGTTCGAGCTGGTCTATGGTCAACTCGGGATCACGGGTCAACTGTTGGGCCAGCCAGCCACTGGCCCGTGCGGCAGCGGCTGAGGTGCCGGTAAATCGCCGGTAGCCGCCATCCGGGCCGAGGGACAGGGTTGGTGGTGTGCTGAACAGGGCATCGACGGAGGGGCCCAGGTTGCTGTAGCGGCGGGCCTGGCCCCGGGCATTACCGGCGCCGATGACGATGGCGCTTTGCAGGCTGGCCTCATGGCTGTCGGGGCCAAGGCGTTGGCCCTGGTTACCGGCGGCAAACACCACGGCAATGCCCTTGCCGTGGCGGCCATACTGACGCAGATCGGCCACCGCATCGGCAATGGGCTCCAGCAGCATTTGGGTGTGCCAGCTGTTGTTGATGATGTCCGCACCGGCCAGTTTGGCCAGTTGCAGGGCGATCAGGGTGTTGCTGGTCCAGCTGTCGGGCTGGCGGATCAGCACGTATTCGGCGGCGGGAGCCAGCCCCTCGGGTTCTATGCCGTCGTGGCGGCCCGCCAGCAGGCCCAGCACTCGATTGCCATGGTGCAGTGACGGGGTGGGCGGGGCGACGTCGAACGCTCCCAGGGTGACATCGAAGCCAAAGCGCAGCTTGAGTTCGGCCAACTGTGGGTGGGACAGGGTGAAGCCATCGTCGATGATGGCGATCACTGTCCCTCGGCCGCTGGCGCTGGCCGACGGCATTGTGGCAAACGGATTGCCTCGCCACGCTGACGGGCTTGGTGGCGTGGATGGTGCGGTTGGCCTTGCGCTGGGCGCGACGTCATAGGCCAGTTGCAGCAGATCGGGCTGGACCAGAAGGATATCTGGGTGTTGCTGTAGGCGACGTTGTAGGGCAAACAACTCGGCGGATGACGCTTGGGCGGCCAGAGTCAGTTTGACGTAATGAAAGTCATGGCCCAGGTAGAGTTGCTGGGGGGGCTGCTGCAGGATGCAACCACAGGCCTTGCCCAGTTGCTGGAGGCCAAGATCGGGCCGGGCCTTGATCACCAGTGCACCATTTAAACGCACTCGTAATCTGCCCTGCTTGAGGTGCAGTTGCAGGGACTGATCCTCGGCGGAGGAGTTCGATGAGTGAACTGGGAGCAACACAAGCTGCTGTTGAAAGTTTTCCAGGGCGGGGATCGCCGGTTTGCTCGCACAGGCGCCCAGCCCCAGCAGTGCCAGGGCGGCCAGGGCGATCCTGCCCCCTGTCGGCAGGCGCGACCTAGAGGGGGCTTGGCGTGAGCGCGTCAACATCATGCTGGTTCGGGTTCAGTTTCGAGCGGGGTAGAGCCCATTGAGGCAGATGAAAAAGGGGATCACCAGAGCCGGTTGATGGTTTTCATGGGCAGCACTGTCGCCGGCAGCCCCCAGGGCGTATGGACTCATGTTGGTCAATTGGCCGGACTCGGGTGGGACGGCGAGTTTAATGTTTTCAGGTTTTCCCCCCTTGTCCTTGGCAAGAAAACCATTGCTCTGAGGTGCTGCTTGAGTGCCGGTTTCATTAAGCGCCGTCATGGTATGGGTATGGGATGGCAGCTGTGAATCGGTCAGGGCAACGCTGGGGGTGCCCAGCCGCTCGCCAAGACGCACCGAGCTCAGGCCCGGGCCGCGACCCGGGTGGATCGGCGCCCGCCCCTGCAGGTTGGGCAAGGCAAAGTCAGTACGGCCGTCGCCGCCATACGTCGTGGTGATGAGGGAGAACAGGGCGGTATTTTCACTGATCGGCAACAGCTGGCCATCACAGTAGGCCCAGCCCCTGGGGGCAAAGCTGGTGGGCAACATTTTCACTTCGGCAAGGAAGGGATCGGCCATGGGTTTCTCCTTAAACTCCGGGTCGAAAATCAGTTACGTGAAGGGTAGCTACCTTGCACGGCGATGATGAAGTGCAATCCCAGGGCGGGCATCTGGTTGCTATGCCCTCGATTGCCACCACTGGGTGCTACCGCTTCATCGGCGAGCGCCACTAGAGTGCCGGGCTCGACCGTGGGGTTGGTAGCGGTGTAGAGGGTGTCGTCCATCTGCTGGGCCAAAACTCTGCCATCAGGCTGGGTATCCGTTGCAGGCTGACTGCTGGCCTGCAGGGTATGGGTATGACTGGGGATCTGCTCAGGTTGCAGAGTGACCTGCTCAACACCGAAGCGTCGACCAAGGGCTCTGGGGGTCAGGCCGGGTCCGGCGCCCATGTGCATCGGCAGGCGGCCGCGCATGTCCGGCAGGGCAAAGTTTACCCGGCCATCGCCACCATAGACGGTACCCAGCAGGGAAAAGAGGGCATCAAACTGGGAGATCGCCATCAATTGCCCATCGCAATAGGCCCAACCTTTGGGGGCAAAGTTGCCTGCAAACATGCGGATCTCGCCTAAAAAGGGGTCTGCCATGATGAATTCTCCTTCAGTTACGGGATGGGAAGAGGCCGGTCAGGGCGATGCAGAAATTGATCACCTGAGAAGGCTGAACATTGGTGTGGGGCTGGCCACCGCCGCTTGCCGTGATCTGCAGTGCGTTCAGACTGACATCCGGTGTCTTTGTGCTGTAAACCAGGCTGCCAGCGCCAAGTACTTGACCGGTATAGTCTTTGTTTTTCCCATCCTGCTGAGATCCCACCAGGTTATGGCTATGACCCGGCATCTCGTTGGCGCTGAGGGTCACGTTTTCGCGGCCAAAAGGCATACCGCGCTGGAAGACCTGGCCCGCCAAATCCCCTTCGTGGACCGGCACGCGACCTCGAAGATCGGGCAGTGCCATGGTGGTGCGGCCATTGCCACCAAATTGGGTTCCAAGCAGGGCATAGAGTGTCTGATTTTGATTGATCTCCAACAGTTGACCATCGCATTGCGCCCAGCCTTTGGGCGCAAAGTTAAATCCAAACATCTTAATTTCACTGATAAAGGGTTCAGCCATGTGGAAGTTCCTTTTCGTTGACTGGGGGGCTGCCGTCAGGCAGGTTCCATGGTGCGAACCCGGCTGATCACCAGGTGCAACTGTTGTGGGCCGATGGGGACAAGAAAGAAGGAATGATCGCCGAAGCTGTCGCTACTGAGCCGGTATTGGCCTTGAGAGCATTGCACCGGGATCTGGGTGTCGAGGGTGACTGAGAAGGCCTCAAATTGATCGTTTGAGTGCTGTCGAGCGACGTCACTGACGGTGACTTCCACTCGATTGTCCTGATGGTCACTGAGCCACAAGGGGTGGGCCAGGTGCTGTAAAAAGTGCTCAAAGTCATATTGAGACATTGCCGAGATCCTTCTCTGCTTGTTGTAAATAACATGTTAATACAGGTGGTTTGAATTCGCGCGTGTTTTTAGTGGGATTGATCAACTTTTGGCTGGCTATGGGCGTAAGCTGGGCATAAATGCCCATTTTTCACGCTGAATATTGGCGATCAGCGTGGAGCGGAGGGACACAGGGAGGTGAATATGATGACAGGACAGGCGGTGGCCGCAGTACGGTTGGAACCGGTACGTCCGGAGGATGAGGCTTTTCTGCGGCGTTTGTATTTTGCCCTGAGGCAGGAGGAGTTTGAGCAGACCCAATTAACCCCTGCCGATCGACTGGCGTTTCTTGAGCAGCAGTATCGAGCGCAGACCCACCACTATTTCAGCCATTACAACACTCAGCACTTTTATGTGATCTGGGCCGATAACACACCGATTGGACGATTTTACCTGGATTATTGGCGCGATCAGATCCGCATTGTCGATATCGCTCTGCTGGAAGCCTATCGCGGTCATGGGATAGGTGGCACCTTGCTCAAGGGGGCGATGGGTGAAGCCCGCTCCCGTTCCCTGCCACTGACCATCCATGTGGAGCAGTACAACCCCGCCTTGCAGCTCTATCAGCGAATGGGCTTTGAGATCATCGGTTTGACCAATGAGGTCTATTATCTGATGCAGTGGACCCCTTAAGTTTGTCCCTAGGAAAGGATGCTCTTTGTTATTCCATAAGGGAATAGAAGGCATGGTTCTTATAAGCAATAATTCCCCTCATTCGGCAGCGGATAGGCCGGTTGCCGTTCCAGAGATTGAGGTACAGGGATGCAAGATCATGAGCGCCGCACCCATTTAAAGCGCCTGGAGGCGGAGAGCATTCACATCATGCGTGAAGTGGCGGCGGAGTTTGATAATCCGGTGATGCTCTACTCCATCGGTAAGGACTCCTCGGTGCTGCTGCACCTGGCCAGAAAGGCTTTCTACCCGGGTAAGATCCCCTTTCCCCTTTTGCATGTGGATACCGACTGGAAATTCAAGGAGATGATCCAGTTTCGCGATCGCATCGCCAAGGAGTATGGGTTTGAACTGCTGGTGCATAAAAACCCCCGCGGGCTGGAGATGGGGATCGGTCCCTTCACCCATGGCAGTGCCACCCACACCGATGTGATGAAAACCGAGGGCCTTAAGCAGGCGCTGGATCATTACAAGTTTGATGCCGCCTTTGGCGGGGCTCGTCGGGACGAAGAGAAGTCCCGGGCCAAGGAGCGGGTGTACTCCTTCCGTGACAAACACCATCGCTGGGATCCCAAGAACCAGCGCCCCGAGCTGTGGAATCTCTACAACGGCCGGGTCAACCCGGGCGAGAGCATCCGCGTCTTCCCCCTGTCCAACTGGACTGAGCTGGATATCTGGCAATACATCTATCTGGAGAATATCGAGATCCCCGACCTCTACCTGGCCAAAGAGCGTCCGGTGGTGGAGCGTGATGGCACCCTGATCATGGTGGATGACGAGCGTATGCCGATTGAGGAGGGCGAGGTGATCGAGCACAAGATGGTGCGATTCCGCACCCTGGGCTGTTACCCGCTGACCGGTGCCGTGGAGTCCAATGCCCAGACCCTGCCGGAGATCATCCAGGAGATGCTGCTGACCAAAACCTCCGAGCGACAGGGCCGGGTGATCGATCATGACAGTGCCGGCTCCATGGAAAAGAAAAAGGTCGAAGGTTACTTCTGAGGAGCAGCGGTTAGTTGGCAGCCATTAGACGTTAGCTAAGAGCAAGGAGCGGGGCGGACGAAATGGACTTTGAGAAGCTGGAAGTTTGGCAACGGGCGGTCAGTTTATCGTGTCAGCTGTACAAGCATACCAATAGGCTTTCTGACTTGGCTTTTCGCAGCCAGCTAACACGCTCCGGGTTGTCTGTTCCCAGCAATATCGCCGAAGGCATGGCCAGAAAAAGCGATAGGGACAAGCTGCGTTTTTTGGATATTGCCAGGGCCTCTTTAGCAGAGCTGAGAACGCAGGTCTTGATAGGCGCAGAGATTGGATATTTAGACACCGAGTTTTCTCGCTATTGCCTGGCAGAAAGCCGAGAACTCGGTGCCATGCTCACCGGCTTGATGAAGCGGCTTGAGCAGAGCAAATAAGGAAATTCCACCAGTATCTGGTGGGAGTGATGCATGGCTAGTAGCTAGTAGCTAGACGCTGATAGCTTCCTGAAAGGAATGATTATGAACGCACAAAATGCACTGATCGAGCAGGATATCCTGGCTTATCTGGATCAACATGAAAACAAAGAGCTGCTGCGCTTTATCACCTGCGGCAGCGTCGATGACGGTAAGAGCACCCTGATCGGGCGGCTGCTTCACGATGCCAAGATGATCTTTGAAGATCAGCTGGCGGCGATTGAATCCGACAGCAAGAAGGTGGGCACCACGGGGGAGCGGATCGATCTGGCCCTGCTGGTGGATGGTCTGCAGTCGGAGCGGGAGCAGGGGATCACCATCGACGTGGCCTACCGTTACTTTGCCACCGATAAGCGCAAGTTCATCATTGCCGACACCCCTGGGCATGAGCAGTACACCCGCAACATGGCCACTGGTGCCTCCACCGCCGATCTGGCCATCATCCTGATCGATGCCCGCCATGGGGTACAGGTGCAGACCCGGCGCCACAGTTACCTGGTGTCCCTGCTGGGGATCAAGCAGGTGGTGGTGGCCATCAACAAGATGGATCTGATCGGTTACGACCAGGCCCGTTACGCTGGGATCCAGGCGGATTACGCCGAGCTGGCCAGCCAATTGGGATTGGAAAATGTTCACTATGTGCCCCTGTCGGCGCTGGAGGGGGACAATGTGGTCAGCGTCAGTGAGCACACCCCCTGGTATCGTGGGCAGCCATTGATGACGCTGCTGGAAACCCTGCCTGTCGAGCCCGCCCACAGTGGTGAGCAGAGCGGTGCGTCGGGCCTGCGACTGCCCGTGCAGTACGTTAACCGTCCCAACCTGGATTTTCGCGGCTTCGCCGGTACCCTGGCGGCGGGCCGGGTGGCACCGGGTGACGTCGTGGTGGCGCTGCCCTCGGGCAAGAGCAGCACCGTCAAGGCGGTAGTGACCTTCGACGGAGAGCAGGCGTCGGCCCAGGCGGGCGATGCGGTGACACTGACCCTCAATGACGAGATCGATGTGAGTCGCGGCGAGATGCTGGTCAGCCCTGAGCAACTGCCCTGTCATAGTGCTCGCCTGCTGGCGACCCTGGTCTGGATGGCGGATGAGCCGATGCAGCCGGGGCGGGAGTACGGCATCAAGCTGGCGACCCAGTCCACCACGGCCTGGGTGGACAAGGTGCAGGAGCGGGTGGATGTGAATACCCTGGAGCGTCAGGGGGCGAGTCAGCTGGCACTCAATGAGATCGGCACGGTGGAGCTCAGTGCCGCCAAGCCGCTGCTGTTTGATCGCTATGGCGATAACCGCACCACCGGGGCCTTTATCCTGATCGACAAGATCAGCAATGTCACCGTGGCGGCCGGCATGGTGCAGGATCCCCTGAACGCAGCGGTAGAGAGGGCCAATGAGCAGCGCTACAGCGCTTTTGAGTTGGAGCTCAATGCCCTGGTCCGCAAACACTTCCCACACTGGGGAGCGCGGGATCTGAGCCTGGATGAGCTGTTTGAGTCGGATCAATGAGCACACTCTGGGCAGCCTTGGATTCGGGCGGACTGGCCTGGCCCCAACTGGCGGTGCTCGTCCTCGGGCTGGGCTTGATCGCCGGCCTGGTGCTGACCCGTATTCGACCTGAGCTGTTGTTTGCGGCATTAGGGTTAGCGCTGGCGGTGACCGGACTGGTCCCCGCCGCCCGGCTGCCACAGTTGGCCGCCAACCCGGCGGTGATCACCCTGCTGTTGCTCTTGCTGGTCTCCGCTGCCCTGGAAAAAACCGGGTTGCTGGCCCTGATCGGTCGCCATCTGTTTCGCCAGGGCTATACCCACACCCTGGCACGCATGGGGGCGGGCACCATGATCAGCTCCGCCTTTTTGAACAACACCGCCGTGGTCGCCACCATGGCGGGGGTGGTCAGTCGTCATCCGGACCATCTGCCCTCCCGCCTGCTGCTGCCCCTCTCCTATGCGGCCATCCTGGGCGGCACCCTGACCCTGATCGGTACTTCGACTCATCTGGTGGTGAATTCGGTGCTGACGGAGCAGGGGCGTCCGGCGCTGGCGCTGTTTGATTTCTTTCCCGTGGGGATCGTGGTGGCTGTTGCCGGACTGGCCCTGCTGCTGATGCTGGCTCGAACCCTGCCGGTGCGCGAAGGGGAAGCGAACGAGGAGCCCCCCTACTTTATCGATGCCGAAGTCGAGCCGGGTAGCCCCCTGATCGGCCGCTCGGTCCAGCACAATGGCTTGCGCTCACTGCAGGGCCTGTTTTTGGCGGAGATCGTCCGGGAGGGGCGTCTAATTGCGCCGGTCTCGCCCGATCTGGCCCTGCAGGCCCATGACAAGCTGGTGTTCTGTGGCGAAGTGGAAAAGATCAATGAGCTTGAGCGGTTCAAGGGGCTCAGCCTGTTTGCCGGCAGCAATGGCTTGCTCGGCAGCAACCTGGTGGAAGTGTTGCTCAGTCCCACCTCAAACCTGGTGGGAAGGACATTAAAAGACAGTGACTTCCGGGCCCGTTTCGATGCCGCCGTGGTGGCCATGCGGCGTCGGGGGGAGCGTCTGTCTGGCAAGCTGGGTAACGTGGCACTGCAGGGGGGGGATATCCTGGTGCTGGCTGCCGGAGAACGCTACCAGGCAAGGCGCAGCGTCAACCGCCACTTCTATCAGATCGGCGGCACCGTGCTGCAGCGGCCCTTGTTGCGCTGGCAGGAGGTGCTGGTGTTGGGGGGCTTTGCCCTGACCCTGGCAGCCAATCTGTTGCTGGATCTCTCCTTGTTTGTTGGTCTTGGGGTCTTGCTGACCGCTTTCCTGGCCAGTGGGATCCTTACCGGTAACGATGTCCGCCAGCGCTTCCCCTTTGAGTTGTGGGTGATCATCACCGGCGCCCTGGCCCTGGCGGAGGCGTTTACCCAGACGGGTTTGGCTGAGCAGTTGGCCCTGGCGATGCAAAGTCACCTGGCCGGTGGAGGCGTCCTGGCGGCGATGGTTGGGGTTTACCTGGCGGCGCTGCTGACCACGGAGCTGATGACCAACAATGCTGCGGCGGCCCTGGTGCTGCCCCTGGCCCTGGGGCTGGCCGATGCCTTTGGTGTCTCCGCCATGCCCTTTATCATGGCGGTGGCCTACGGTGCCAGTGCCAGCTTTGTCAGCCCCTTCAGTTACCAGACCCATATGATGGTGATGAACCTGGGAAATTACCGTAAGCGGGATTACGTCCGCCTGGGTGTGCCGCTCTCCTTGCTGTACAGCGCCCTGGTTCTGGTGTTGATCCCCAGGGTGTTCCCTTTCTAACCGCTAACCGCGAGTGCGGTTAGTGGTTAGCGTTTAGCTGTTAGCTGTTAGCTGTTAGCTGTTAGTGGTTAGTGGTTAGTGGTTAGTGGTTAGTGGTTAGTGGTTAGTGGTTAGTGGTTAGCGGTTAGCGGTTAGCGGTTAGCGGTTAGCGGTTAGCGATTAGTGGTTAGCTGTTAGCTGTTAGCTGTTAGCTGTTAGCTGTTAGCTGTTAGCTGTTAGCTGTTAGCTAAAAACTGCTTTTCAAGAATGAGTAATGGAATGACCGAAAACATCGTTTGGCATCAACACAGTGTTTCCCCCGCCCAGCGGCGGGAGCAGAAGGGGCACGGCCCGGCCGTACTCTGGTTTACCGGACTGTCCGGCTCGGGCAAGTCCACCGTGGCCAATGCCCTGGAGGCGGCACTGGCGGCGCGAGGTGTGCACAGCTATCTGCTCGATGGCGACAATGTGCGCCATGGGCTCAACGGGGATCTGGGGTTTACCGATGCGGATCGGGTAGAGAACATTCGCCGCATCGGCGAGGTGGCCAAGCTGTTTGCCGACGCCGGCCTGGTGGTGCTCACCGCCTTTATCTCACCCTTTCGAGCCGACCGTGCCCTGGTAGAGCAGCTTCTGCCCCAGGGGCAGTTTCTTGAGATCCACCTGGATACGCCGCTGGCCGAGTGTGAAAAGCGCGATCCCAAGGGGCTCTATAAGAAGGCTCGAGCCGGGGAGATCCGCCACTTTACCGGGATCGACTCCGACTATGAGGCCCCGGTCGCCCCGGCGCTGCGTCTGAACACGGCCGAGCAGAGCCTGGATGCCTGTATCGACAGCCTGCTGGGGCTGCTTGAGAGCCGCGGCGTGCTATGAGCCATTTTGATGTGTTCAATGGGGATGCGGACGGGATCTGCGCGTTGCTGCAGCTGCGCAAGAGCCACCCCCTCGATGCCACCTTGATCACCGGGGTGAAGCGGGACATCGCCCTGCTAGACCGTGTTCCCGCCCGGCCGGGCGACTCGGTCACCGTGCTGGATCTCTCCCTGGACAAGAACCGCGACCCACTTGAGCGGATGCTGGCGGCGGGCAGTGAGGTGCTCTATGTCGATCACCACTTTGCCGGCACGATCCCGGCGCTGCCCAACCTGACGGCCCATATCGAAACCGGGGCAGATTGGTGCACCAGTTTGCTGATCGATCGATTGCTGTCGGGTCGTCAGCGTCAATGGGCCATTGCCGGAGCCTATGGCGATAACCTGATCCCTCGTGCCGATGCACTGGCGGCCGAGTCGGGACTGACCCCGGAGCAGGCGAGTCAACTGCGGCGCCTGGGTGAGTTGGTCAATTACAACGGTTATGGGCGCACCCTGGTCGATCTGCACATCACGCCGGAGGCCCTCTATCGTGCCCTGCTGCAGTATGAGTCGCCCCTGGCTGCCTGGGCCGATCCGGATTCCGTGGTGCATCAGCTGGCGGATGGGTTTGAACAGGATCTGGCCAAGGCGCAAAAAAGGACGGCGCATCGACAGGGGGAGCGCGTGCTCTGGGTGGCGTTGCCGGATCAGGCCTGGGCCCACAGGATCGCAGGCACCCTGGCCAATCGCCTGGCCCGAGCCCATCCCGAGCGGGCCGTGCTCCTGTTGATCGATCTCGATGACGATCATTGCATGGTGTCTCTGCGCGCGCCCCTCAACGACCCTCAAGGAGCGGATGCTTTCTGTCGCCAGTATGCCAGTGGTGGAGGACGGACGCTGGCGGCGGGGATCAATCGTTTACCCAACGCGCGCCGGGGTGATCTCTTACGTCATTTAGCGCAGCATTACGCCCAGTAAGGCAGAATTTCATCGCTTTTTAGTGGCATAATGCCGTCCCTTGCTTGCAAGCTGCCGTAACGTGAACTTGGGTTTTCGCGGTAAACGGTGGCAAAATGGCGGGTAACTGACCGCAAAGATACCGATAAACGGTCTGCAAGGATGTTCCGGCAGTGCACAGAGTTTGCGCTGCCCTTAAGATCAAAAGAAGCGTATGAGTCGAAAATATTTTGGAACCGATGGGGTTCGTGGCCTGGTAGGCCAGTTCCCGATCACCCCTGAGTTTGCCATGCACCTCGGGTACGCCGCTGGCTCCATCATGGCCCAGGCGGGCACCCGTGAAGTGATCATCGGCAAAGATACCCGGATCTCCGGATACCTGCTGGAATCTGCCATGGAGGCGGGTTTTATTGCCGCTGGCGTTAACGTGGCCCTGACCGGGCCACTGCCGACCCCGGCCATCGCCTACCTGGCCCAGACCTTTCGGGCCGACGCCGGTGTGGTGATCAGTGCCTCGCACAACCCCTACCATGACAACGGCATCAAGTTTTTCTCCACCACGGGCACCAAGCTGACCGACGCCAACGAGTTGGCCATCGAGGCCCAGCTGGATCAGCCCATGGGCTGTGTGGCTTCGGATCAACTGGGTAAGGTACGCCGGATCAACGATGCCGCAGGACGCTACATCGAGTTCTGTAAGAGCAGCTTTGCCAAATCTGGCAGCCTTAAGGGGATGCACATCGTCCTGGATTGTGCCCATGGCGCGACCTACCACATTGCCCCGGCGGTATTCCGCGAGCTGGGCGCCAAGATCACCGTGATCGGTGACAAGCCCAACGGCCTGAACATCAATGCCGAGTGCGGCGCCACTCACCTGGATGCCCTGGTGGCCAAGGTGGCGGAAACCGGTGCCGACATGGGGATCGCCTTCGATGGCGATGGCGATCGGGTCATGATGGTGGATCGTGACGGCACCATCGTCGACGGTGACGGGATCCTCTACATCATCGCCCGCCACTGGCAGCGCAGTGGCGTGATGGAAGGCGGCGTGGTCGGTACCCAGATGGCCAATCTGGGTCTGGAGCTGGCACTCAAGGCGCTGGGCATTCCCTTTGCCCGCTCCAAGGTGGGCGATCGTTACGTGGTCGAGTTGCTTAAGGAAAACAACTGGCAACTGGGGGGCGAGAACTCCGGACATATCCTGAGTCTGCGTCATCACACCACAGGGGATGGGATCATCGCTGCCTTGCAGGTGCTCAATGCCCTGCAGCTGCAGGGGGAAACCCTGAGTCAGGCCCGTGCAGATCTCACCATGTTGCCCCAGATCCTGGTGAACGTACGTTTCTCCGGAAAAACGGCGCCATTGGAGGCCGATTCGGTCAAGGCCGTCGTGGCCGAGGTGGAGGCCGAGATGGGCGAGCAGGGGCGCGTGTTGCTGCGTAAATCCGGCACCGAACCGCTGATCCGAGTGATGGTGGAAGCCCAGCCCAGCTTCGATGTGGCGGCGCTGGCGCAACGTATCGCCGATGAAGTGCAGCGTATCGACAGCCAGGGCTGACGATAACGCCAGGAAAAAGCCCGCATCTGCGGGCTTTTTTGTCTTTCACGACGCTCCCCTGTGAGCTTGTTAAACTCACGGGGGAGTGAATGGAATTTGGAAAATATGTCTATGGCTACTTCAAGCCGAATGCGGATCGGGGTGGATCTCGGTGGCAGCAAAATTGAGCTGGTCGCCCTGGATCCGGCCGGTCAGATCCTTTGGCGTGAGCGTCAACCCACCCCCAAGGGCGATTATCAGGGAACCCTGAATACCATCGTCGAACTGGTACTTGGCTGTGAACGCGCTTTGGGTCAGCAGGGCAGCGTGGGCGTCGGGATCCCCGGTGTACTCTCCACTGTGACCGGACGTGTCAAGAACGCCAACTCCCAGTGCCTCAATGGCCACAGCCTGAATGCCGATCTGGGCCTCCTGCTCGATCGGCCGGTGCGCAGTGCCAATGACGCCAACTGCTTTGCCGTATCCGAAGCGGTGGATGGGGCGGGTCGAGGACACCGGCTGGTGTTTGGGGCGATCCTGGGGACCGGTTGCGGTGCCGGGATCGCCATCAATGGGCAGGCACACGTCGGCGCTAATGGGATCGCCGGGGAGTGGGGGCACAACCCACTTCCCTGGATGAGCGAAGCCGAATACCCGGGGCCCGAGTGCTTCTGTGGTCAGCGGGGCTGCATTGAGCATTATGTTTCGGGCAGCGGCATGGCCCGCCAGTACGCCGAGCGTTTTGGTGAATCGCTCACCGCCACGGAGATTGAGCAAAATGCCCGTGAAGGCGAGCCCAGGGCATTGGCCATTCAGGACGCCTATGCCGATCAACTGGCTCGTTCCCTGGCCCAGGTGATCAACATGCTGGATCCCGACTGTATCGTGCTCGGCGGTGGCCTCTCCAACCTGGAGTGGTTGTACACCCAGTTGCCCGCCCGCTTGCCTCAATATGTGATTGGTGGCGAGTGTGTCACCCCGATCTTGCGCAACCAGCACGGGGATGCCTCCGGGGTTCGGGGTGCGGCTTGGCTGTGGGGTCGGGCATAGTGGGATTCTGGTTGAAAAAAGCGGTGACGGCCGCCCTGTTACCTGTGCCCCTGGCCTGTCTTGTAATGGCCCTGGGGGCATTGCTGATCCTGCGTCGGCAGCGTTTGGGTCTCGGGCTGATCCTGGCCGGACCGCTCTACCTCCTGCTGCTGAGCTTTTCACCCGTCAGCCAGATCTTGGCGGGGCCGCTGGAGCAGCGTTACCCGGTTTGGCAGCCGGGGGAGCCTGTTGCCTATGTGCTGGTGCTGGGCAGTGCTCACCACAGCGATCCCGCTCGCCATCCGCTGCAGCAACTGTCGACGACGGCACTGGCTCGCTTGATGGAGGGGGTTCGGATCTGGCGGGCAAATCCGACGGCCACCCTGGTGGTCTCCGGGTATGGTGGGACGGATAGCGTGGCCCATGGCGACTTGATGCGCCAGGCAGCGCTGAGCTTGGGGATCCCCGACGCTCAGATCAAGGTGCTGGCACAGGCCCGGGACACCTTCGAAGAAGCGAAGATGACCTCGGCCCTGATCGATCAGGCCCCGGCGGTACTGGTGACCTCGGCCACCCATATGCACCGCTCCATGCTCAGCTATCAAAAGGCCGGATTGGCCCCCACGGCGGCACCCACGGACTTTATCGCCAGGCCGACGCACCCCTGGTACCTGACCTCTTTGAATCTGTGGAGCAGCCAACGGGCGATCCACGAATACCTCGGCCTGCTTTGGCTGCAACTGCAACACTGAAGTTTATCTATGTCTCTCCTTTGGTTTGTTACCCTGATCTGGGCATTCTCCTTTTCCCTGATCGATGTCTACATTGCCGGCCAGGTGGATCCCTACTTTGCCGTACTGTCACGCATGATCCTGGCGTGTCTGCTGTTTATTCCCCTACTGCGGCCCGTGCCGGTTTCTCTCGCCGTCCGCCTGGCCGGGATCGGGGCGGTACAACTGGGGCTGATGTTTACCCTGCTGTACCACGCCTTTGCCTTCCTGTCGGTGCCGGAAGTGCTGCTGTTTACCGTGATGACCCCGCTATGGGTGCGCCTGCTGGAAGATCTGCGATACCAGAGTTTCCACTGGCGCGGCCTGTTGCCAGCGCTGGCCGCCGTACTGGGGGCGGTGATCATTCGTTACGAGTCGATCGAAAGTCATTTCTGGCTCGGCTTTATGCTGGTTCAGGGCGCCAACCTGAGCTTTGCCTTTGGCCAGGTGGCTTACCGGGCCGTTGCCCCCCGGCATGAGGTCCCCCATCACCAGGCGTTTGGCTGGTTCTTTGTCGGTGCCTGTATCCTGGCCCTGATCAACTGGTTATTGCTGGGTAACGCCGAACGCCTGCCCAACACATCGCTGCAGTGGGGCGTTCTCCTCTGGCTGGGGCTGGTGGCGTCGGGCGTGGGCTATTTTGCCTGGAACCTTGGGGCGACCCGGGTCAATGCGGATCAGCTGGCAGTGATGAACAATATCCTGATCCCAGCCGGGATCCTGGTGAACCTGGTGTTGTGGGATCGGGATGCCGACCTGCTGCGTCTGGGCCTGGGAGGTATGGTTATGGCCTTGTCGCTGTGGCTGAGCCGTCGGGCGCCAGGGCCTCGGCCTGGTAGTGGCGCAACAAGTTGATCATCTGCTCTGGCGAGCGGTCGAGCATGGACATGGGCAGGTAGAGATCAAACCCCAAGCCCTGGCGCAGCAGGTTGATATGGCCGGCATAGGCCGCCAGGATTCCGGTCAGGCCCGCTCGAGACTCGGTCATGGTGGGCATGCAGCTGCCGTTGTCACAGGGCTGTACCATCTGCTGCAGGGGGCGTTGCTCCATCAGCAGGGCCAGGGCCAGCCTGGGCTCTATGGTATGGATATGCTGTTCATTCTGCCGTAGGCGTAAGCCGACGAAGGCCATGGGCTCATGGTTGTCTTGGTGGCGGGGCTGATCGAAGCGTTGCAGTTGCTCCCAAGGCACGAACCAATGGCCCTTGCGATGGTAATAATGCAGGCCTTCAGGGGTGAGTGTGAGGCTCACCTCGGGATCGAGCCGTTTAATGGTGCCGAGAAAGAGTAGGGCGATGGCGATCACGCAGAAGGAGAAGGCCAGGGCAGCGTTGAGCTGGAAAGCGTAGAGGAGCAGGGAGAAGGCGCAAAGTAAAAAGCCGCCCAGCAGCAAGGTAATGCTGTTGCGACGGCTCATCGGGGCTAGGCTTATCGTCTTCATACGATCAGCCTAGCATAAGGGATCAGGCAGTTGCAGCGGCCTTGGTGTCCAGCTTGGCGGCTTTCTTGGCCGGGGCCTCTTTGGGGCTCTCCAGGCGCAGCATCTCTTCTTTGAGACGGGTACCGACAAACTGACCACCCTCGAAGATCTCGATCTTTTCGGACAGGACTTCGCCATCTACCATGCCGTTCGCAGTGATGGACAGGCGCTTACACTTCATCTTGCCTTTGAAGTGGCCAGATACACGCACCTCTTCCGCTTCCAGTTCCCCTTCGATACGGCCAGCTTCCTCGATCAGTACGCTGCCTTTGGCGATCACAGTGCCTTCGATGCTGCCATCTACCATGCAATCGCTGTCCAGGGTCAGCTCACCGCTGAGGCGGCAATCGGTGGAGATGTAGGTCGGGGCGGCATTGCTTTTGCTTTTGGTATTGGTATTGGTTTTCTTTCCAAACATGGTCGTCGGTCAGTCTCTAATTAAGGTTCAAGGCAGTGTACGGCGATCGAACAAAATCACCACCGGCTTGGTGCGAATATGCAGCCGATGTCAGAAAAAATCCACCGTCATAAACTCCGTATGGCGACCCGAACCATGGAAAACTGAAGCTCGAAGGGAAAATCGACTGGTGCTGAGCCGTTGCCGAGGATGCCTCTTTTACTGAAAGAAAAAAGGGTGCTCAGCGCACCCTTCAACAGCGAGATGGAACCGGTCATGCGGTCCACTGGCGCAGATGGGAAAGCAGCGATTCGCCCAGCTCCGGGTGTTGCAGCGCATATTCCATATTGGCCTTCATATAACCAATTTTGCAGCCACAATCATGGCTTTTTCCCTGCATGAAATAGGCATCGATCGTTTCACTTGCCAATAACTGGGCAATGGCATCCGTTAGCTGGATCTCGTCTCCGGCGCCGGGAGGCGTAGCCGCCAGCAGGGGCCAGATCGCAGCAGAAAGCACATAACGGCCGACCACGGCCAGGTTGGACGGTGCTTCGCTGATGTGGGGTTTTTCGACCAGGGCCTGGATAGGCGCATCATCGCCGGGTCCTATTTGATGGCCATTGATGTCCACCACGCCGTAGCTGGAGACGCGCTCCATGGGAACCGACTCGACCATGATCTGGCTATGGCCCCGTTGCTCAAAGCGTTGGACCATGGCAGCCAGGTTATCGACGACGGGATCACTGCTGTATTTATCGATAAGAACGTCCGGCAGGATCACGGCAAAGGCCTCGTTCCCGACGACAGACTGAGCGCACAAGATGGCATGACCCAGCCCTCGGGCCTCATGCTGACGGACGCTGATCACCGTCACATCATCGGGACAGATCGCTTTAACTTCCCTGAGTAATTGGCGCTTTACCCGTTTTTCCAGGGTTGCCTCAAGCTCGAATGAGGTATCGAAATGGTTTTCTATGGAGTTCTTTGATGAGTGGGTGACCAGGACGATCTCCTTGAACCCGGCCGCGATGGTTTCCGCAACCACATACTGGATCAAAGGTTTGTCTACAACGGGCAGCATCTCTTTAGGAATGGCCTTCGTTGCAGGCAGCATACGCGTCCCCAAACCGGCAACCGGGATCACCGCTTTACGCACTTTTCTCGTCATATAAACACCTCCGCAATGCTCTGTGTCAGAGTGATTGACTGGATCTGCAGTGTAGTTGCTGTTAGCGAGAGGTGACGGATAAATGGAGGGAAATGCCGGAGCGAAACTCCGGCATGGGGCCTATAGGGCGATATGCTCCCGGTTTTTCGCGATGATGGCTGGGCTGATCCCCTTGACCTTGTTTAACTGCTCTATGGCCGTAAAGGGACCGTTCGCTTCGCGATATTGGATGATTGCCTCGGCCTTGCGCTCGCCAACTCCCTTGAGTTGCTTCGCCAGGGTTTTGGCATCAGCGGTATTGATGTTGACCGGTTGGATCTGCGCCTGTGATGTGGACTTGGCGCTTTCCGCCATCACGGGCGTCAAAATTTGCGGTGCACTCAGTAATGCCAGCCAGATAAATAACCACTTTTTCATGACACACTCCTTGTGTTGTGACGAGCTTCTGAATCTAGTCAGTTGGCCAATGACCCAGATCAAGGAAGGTGTGGATTGTGGCGGCTTGAATCGCCGAATTGGACCGGTTGTTTCCACTGCTATGGCCCGCTCTGGTGGAGTAATACTCTGAAATTACCTGGGTGATCTGGGTTCGCTTTGTGGGTGTTTCACGCAATCATCCTTTGGTCTAACACCATTTTTGACTCTTATCTCGTTGGTTTAACTGTGCTTCAATGCGCGAACGTGGCGGACCACGAATGTGCATAGAGAACAGCTCACTCAATGAGAGGGACAGCGGATGCAATCAGAAAACACCAAGACGGTTCAGGAATGGACAGCCAGTGGAACTTGGCTTGATCGCAATGCCATGATTTTTCTTGTCAATCTACTGGTTTTTGTTTTGATGATCACCCAGCTACCGTTTGATAGTGAGGTGAATAAAGGCCTGGCCATGCTCCTGTTTATCGGGGTGCTTTGGCTGACTCAGGCGATTAACATCACCATCACGGCCATTCTGGTGCCCCTCTTGGCGGTGGGGCTGGGTCTGACCGATACCACCAAGGCCCTGGCCAACTTCGCCAACCCGATTATCTTCCTGTTTTTTGGCGGCTTTGCCCTGGCAGCCGCCCTGCATGTGCAGGGGATCGACAAGCGCATCGCCAGTAAGGTGGTGAACCTGGCGGGAGGGCGGCTGGCAACGGCGACCTTCCTGCTGTTTTCTGTGACCAGTGCGCTCTCCATGTGGATCAGCAACACCGCCACGGCAGCGATGATGTTGCCCTTAGCGCTGGGCATGTTGTCTCAGTTAGAGCCGGGTGAACATCGCCGAACCTATGTCTTTGTCCTGTTGGGCTGTGCGTACAGTGCCAATATTGGTGGGATCGGCACCCTGGTGGGGAGTCCGCCTAACGCCATTGCGGCCGCCCAGGTAGGCCTCGATTTTGCGGGCTGGATGGAATATGGCTTGATCGCCATGTTGATCCTCTGGCCCTTGGTGATGCTGGCGCTGTACCTGATGATTAAGCCAGATCTGAGTCACAAGTTTGAGTTTCGTGCCGAGACCCAGGAGATGAGCCGATCGGCGAAACTGACACTCCTGGTGTTTTTGTTAACCGTTGCAGCTTGGATCTTTTCCAAGCCCCTGTCTGCGGCGCTGGGGGGGATCAGCAAGTTTGATACCTTTGTCGCCCTGTCGGCGGTCGTCGCCCTGGGTGTCCTGCGGCTGGCCAACTGGAAGCAGATAGAAAGTCAGACTGATTGGGGGGTGTTGCTTTTATTCGGTGGCGGTTTGACCCTGTCCGGCGTGTTAAAGAGTACCGGCACTTCGGTATTTATGGCCAATGGCATCATGGAAATGATGGGGGGCGCCGGCATTGCGTTACTGATGCTGGTGGTTATCCTGTTCGTCATCATGCTCACCGAGTTTGCCAGCAATACGGCGAGCGCCGCCTTGCTGGTGCCGGTTTTCGCATCCATCGCCGAGGTGATGGGCGTTTCGCCCGTGATCCTGGCGGTTCTGATCGGGATCAGTGCCAGCTGTGCTTTCATGCTGCCGGTTGCCACGCCACCGAACGCCATCATGTTTGGCTCGGGCCATATCAAACAAACCGATATGATGCGAGCGGGCGTAGTGGTCAATGCCCTCTGCGTTGTCGTACTCTATTTGCTCAGCCAGTGGCTGTGGAGCTAATGCGCTGACCGAAAAGTGTGCGAATGCACCCAAAGGCCGCCATTTAGGGCGGCCTTTACTTGCATCGCATCGTCGGGATAGTGATAATGCCCCTGCGTTCTCGGACGCACCTTTCTATGGTGCCCCGGTCCTCTCGCAATGCTAATTTGTCTACCCTGGTCAGGCCCGGAAGGGAGCAGCCACGGCTTAGGACGCATGTGCCGGGATGCGGCTGGGGTGCCACCCAAATCTTTTCCTAAGATTCTGAAATTCAAGCGAAACATACCGAAGAGCCTTTGGTGATACACTAGGTGGTACACTTTGGCAGGTTCAAACGCTACAAACTCCCCCTCAAATCAAAGCCAATCCTCGGCGAATACCCCTTATATATTTCAGCCCCGTCATGGCGTCACTCTTGTTAAAAAGGTCGGGCACGTGTAGCTGTCCCTGTTGCTCTCCAGCAATCGGTTGGTCGGCGTGAAGTCCGTAAGTCATTGGGCACCAAGTGTCGACGCGAAGCTGTCCGGCGTTCATGGGCGGTATTAGACACCCTTTCCCAGCGGGCTCATGGCCAGATCCCTCAGTCGGTGTTACAGCAGGTCCGAATACACGCCATGAATGCCCCTCAGCGATCCTCCAGCAGCAAATCGTACCCCTTACCCTAAGGCCACAAGCCATAAGAAGCTGGCTCTGCAGGTTTCTGTTGAAGTGGGGCCAATCCCATCAAAGCAGGGACGATGAGGCTAAGGGACTAGACTGAGTAAGTGGGGTTTCTGCTGTACACGGGAGTGATCTATGCCGTGGATCAATGGCGAGCGTGAGTATCCACGCGGTTGCAGGTGCTGCGTGTGCGGAGCCGTGTGTCATCATAACCGGCGCTTACCGGGGCCGGGCCCGCGGTCATCATGAATACCGACGGTAACAAGTCATCCTGGATGAAACGGGGTCATGCGACTCAGCTGCCGAAGGAACACATCGATTGGATCATTCACCCGGTCACGCGCTTCGTTAAGCTCGAAGCCTCTGCAGGACTGGTCCTGTTCTTTTCGACGTTGCTCGCTTTGGCGCTTGCCAACTCTGCCTGGCGTGAGCCATTTGCCGCCGTGTGGCATACCTCAGTTGGGATCAAGTTCGGCACCCTTGTGTTTGAACGGTCGCTGCATGGCTGGGTGAATGACGCCACGATGACCCTGTTTTTCTTCTTAATCGCGTTAGAGCTCAAGCGTGAGCTGGTGCTCGGTGAGTTACGTCAACCGCGCCTGGCCATGTTGTCGATCAGTGCCGCTCTGGGTGGCATGTTGTTTCCCGCATTTATCTATCTGCTGTTGCAATTTGGCGAGCCCGGCCAGCATGGCTGGGGCACCGTGATGGCAACGGACACGGCGTTCGTGATCGGCTGTTTGGCGCTGCTGGGTCGGCGCATTCCGAAAAGTTTGCGGATCTTCATGCTGTCGCTCGCGGTCGTCGATGACATTGGGGCCATTATCGTGGTGGCCATAGGTTACGGCTCCGAGATCCATTGGCTCCCTATCGGACTGGCCTTGCTGGGTTTGGTGTTGATCTGGCTTATCGGTTTTCTCGGGGTGCGCAGTATTCCCCTGTTTTTTCTGATCGGCGGATTGGTCTGGCTGGCGGTCGATGCGTCAGGCCTTCACCCGACCGTCACGGGCGTGGTGCTCGGTTTGATGACCCCCACCCGTAAATGGGTCACCGATGATCGTCTGCATACCATCATGGATTGTGTGGTGGCTTATCCGCCGGGCGATCATTGGAGTGGGGATACGCCCGGTCGCCGGGTGTTGAAAACGGCGGAAGCGGCGGCGCGCGAAGCGCTCTCTCCGGTGGAGCGGTTGGAAATGCTGCTGCACCCCTGGGTCGGTTTTGTCGTGATGCCTTTATTTGCCCTGGCCAATGCGGGGGTACAGCTGACTGAGACGCCGTTTACGCCGTCATTGATGATGGCGGTCTTTCTGGGTTTGGTGCTCGGCAAGCCGGTCGGAATTCTCCTCTTTAGCTGGCTGGCCGTGCGCTTGCGTGTTGCGGCTTTGCCACCGGATCTCAATTGGCGGTTGATCCTCGGTGGTGGCGCGTTAGCCGGCATTGGTTTCACCATGGCCTTGTTTATCGCCGAGCTGGCGTATAGCCCGGAGCAGATCAACGCCGTGAAACTGGCCATCTTGCTTGCGTCGGTTGCGTCGGCGCTGTTTGGCCTGACTTTGTTGCGTTACTTCACGCCGTCTTCGCTTGCGCGAACTGAGTGCCCAACGGGCGCAGAGCAGACTTCCCTTGAGCGACGATCCATAGAGGCCAAAGATCATGAGGTCTAAACAAGCACTGCAATGGCGCCAACGCTATTTGACCGAGCACGTCAGCGACGGTGAAACATGGCGTTATTGGTCGCTGCCGAAACTGGCGCAGGATCACCACTTCTCGCTCGAACAGCAACCGTTTATCGTGCGGCTGTTTTTGGAAAACGTCATGAGGCATGGCCCGGGGGATCACGACCAAGCCAAGATCATCCAGCAGCTCAGCGCGAGGAACGCATCACAGGCGTTTGAGTTTTCGTTTTTCCCCAGCCGGGTGCTGATGCAGGACTATACCGGTGTGCCGGCGATCGTCGATCTGGCGGCGATGCGCGATGCGGTGCACGCCAAAGGGGGCGATGCCAAACGGATCAATCCGCTGTGTCCGGTCGATCTGGTGATCGATCACTCGGTGATCGTGGATAGGGCCGGAACCGCCGATGCGCTCTCTTTCAACCGGCAGCGGGAGATGGAACGCAACCGAGAGCGCTATCAGTTCTTAAAGTGGGCGCAAGGCGCTTTTGACAACCTGACCGTGGTGCCGCCGGGCCGAGGCATTTGTCATCAGGTGAATCTCGAGTATTTGGCTCAGGTGGTGCGCCAGGCGGATGGCGTCCTGTCTCCGGATACGCTGGTGGGCACCGACAGCCATACGACGATGATCAACGGCCTAGGGGTACTCGGTTGGGGCGTTGGCGGCATCGAGGCCGAAGCCGTCATGCTCGGCCAACCCTTGAGCCTCAACGCACCCAGGGTGGTTGGGGTGAATTTGCTGGGGGCGCTGGCGCCGGGCCTGACCGCCACCGACTTAGTGTTAACCCTGACCGAGTTACTGAGAAACCACGGTGTGGTGGGCAAGTACGTTGAGTTTTACGGCGCGGGGCTGGCCAACCTGAGTGTGGCGGACCGTGCCACCATCGCCAATATGGCGCCTGAGTATGGCGCCACCTGTGCGCTGTTCCCCATCGATGATCAGGTCATCGACTATCTCACCTTGACCCACCGTCCCGCCGATCTGGTGAAGCGGGTGCGCGATTATGCCCATGCCCAGGGCTTGTTCTATCAGCCGGGTGAGCAGGCCAATCCGGTGATCTACAGCGAGAGCCTGACGGTTGATCTTGGCGAGATCGTCCCCTGTGTCGCCGGGCCGAAGCGGCCACAAGACCGACTGCCGTTAGCGGCGATCAAGCAGAAGACCCTGGATGAGATCGCCTTGGCGGGCGAGCACTCGCCCAGAAGCCTGGGCGTGGGCGCGGACGATGAGGCGCTGTCTGACGAAGTGCTGTCCGACGGCGATCTGGTGATCGCCGCCATCACCTCCTGCACCAACACCTCCAACCCGCAGGTGATGGTGCTGGCAGGGTTGCTGGCCAAGGCGGCAGTGGCGAGAGGCATGAGGGTCAAACCCCATGTCAAAACCTCGCTGGCGCCCGGCTCTCAGGTGGTGGCGCGCTATCTGGATCAGTCCGGCCTGCAGGGGTATTTGGATCAGCTGGGTTTTCAGCGGGTGGGATTTGGCTGCACCACCTGCATCGGCAACTCCGGGCCACTCAACGATGGACTGGAGGCGGTGATCGCCAAAGACAAGCTGCAGGTGTGTGGCGTGCTGTCCGGCAACCGCAACTTTGAAGGGCGCATTCATCCCTTTGTGCGCTTGAACTGGCTGGCCTCGCCGCCGCTGGTGGTGGCGTTTGCTCTGGTGGGCCATACCCGCATCGATTTGGACACCGAGCCGTTGGGTTCGGATCGCGATGGCAATGCGGTGTTCCTGCACGACTTGTGGCCCGATAGCGCCGAGGTGGCGGCGGTGCTGGCGCAGATCAACCGTGAGCTCTACGGCCAGTCCTATGCAAACATGAGCACTGGTGACGACACCTGGGAGGGGCTCAAGACCGACAACGCGGTGTGCTACCCCTGGCAAGCGAGCTCCACCTACATCCGCCAGGCCCCGTTTGTGGCTTGCAACACGCCTCCTGAGCCGATTGTGGATGGCCGAATACTGGCTATTTTGGGTGACTCCATCACCACGGATCATATCTCGCCTGCGGGTCAGATCGATCCGCAGACGCCGGCGGGCGAATATCTGCTGAGTCAGGGGGTGCAGACCGAGGCCTTTAACAGCTACGGCGCGCGCCGTGGCAATCATCAAGTGATGGTGCGCGGCACCTTTGCCAATCGGCGCTTAAAGAACCGCCTGGTGGATCCGATGGAAGGGGGCTTCACCCGCATTTGGAACGCGCCGGGCGGATCGGTCCGACTGGAAGGGCAAGCGGCGGCGCCGCCAGCGCCGGTTTCGATCTATCAGGCCAGTCAACACTATCTCGCCCATCGTGTGCCGCTGGTGATCTTTGCCGGTAAGGAGTATGGCACCGGATCAAGCCGCGACTGGGCAGCGAAAGGGTGTCTGCTGTTGAACATCAAGGCGGTGATCGCACGCTCCTTTGAGCGGATCCACCGCAGCAATCTGGTGGGGATGGGGATCATGCCCTTGCTGCTGCCCGCCGATCTCGATCTGGCTGCACTAAAGCTCAGGGGCGACGAGCGGATCAGCATACCCGCGCCATCGGCCAAGGGGTTTGAAGCGCTGGCACCACGGCAGATCCTCGCCCTGCAGATCGCTGCGGCCCCTCCATCGCCGCTTGAACCGGCGGCAGTACAAAGGATCCCGGTGACGCTGGCGATCGACAATGAGCGTGAGCTGGCGTATTTCTTCGCCGGGGGGATCTTGCCCTACGTGGCCGATCAACTCTGTTCGCCCAATCGGGGCAGGGGATGAAAATGCGGGGGCGGGGATGAAAAAGCGCCACCAGCATGGCGCTGGCCCGAAAAAGGCACAGGCCGCAGAGATCCCGCCGTCCCAGAGCAGTGCGCCGTGCCAGAGCAATGCGCAGCCAGCGGATGGCGAAGTCCTGTGGGGCAAGCAGACGCAAGCGTCGCTGCGCTATTTCAACATCGGCGAACACAGATTTAGTCCGCGATTTATCGCCGTGTTGGTCACCATTAAGCGGGCCTGTGCGCTGGTCAACCGCCAGCATCAACGGCTAACGGCCAAGCAGTGTGATGCCATCGTGCTGGCCTGTGAGGCCATTTTGGCGGGCGATCATGAGGCCCAATTTCCCCTGCGCATATGGCAAACCGGCTCCGGCACGCAAACCAATATGAACGTCAATGAGGTCATCGCCTCGCTGGCCAACGGCTATTTGGTGGACAGTGGCCAGGGCGGGGCGCAGCCACAGTCACTGCGACAGCCCATTCACCCCAATGATCACGTCAACCGATCGCAATCCTCCAACGATCTGTTTCCCAGTGCCATGCATATCCTGGTGGCCACCGAAACCCGGCAACGATTGCTGCCTGCGCTGATCCACATGGAGCGGATCCTGGCGCAAAAACAGGCCGAGTTTCACTCTATTTACACGGTCGGGCGCACCCACTTGATGGATGCCTTGCCCATCCGTGCCGGATCGATACTCTCGGCCTACCTCAGCCAGTTAACGGCGGCTCGAAGCGCGATAGAGCAGAGTCTGGAGGCGGTGTGTTCACTGGCGCTAGGGGGCACGGCGGTGGGCTCCGGGGCCAATGCGCCGGCGCAATTCGGCCAGCAGGTGATCGCACGGTTGGCCGAGCATTATCAGTTGCCCTTTAGCCAGCACCCCAATTTGTACGCGGCGGTATCGAGTGAGGACGCTCTGCTGTGTTACAGCGCGGCGTTAAAGCAGTTGGCGGCCTACCTGCAAAAAATGGCCAACGATTTTCGATTGCTCGGCAGTGGGCCACGTTGCGGCTTCAACGAGTGGCACCTACCCGCCAATGAGCCGGGCAGCTCTATCATGCCGGGCAAGGTGAACCCGACCCAATGTGAGGCGCTGAGCATGGTGTGTCTGCAGATCTTCGGCAACGATCTGACGGTGTCTCTGGCCGTCTCCAGCGGCCAGTTGCAACTGAACACCTATCGGCCGGTGATCCTGCACAACCTGTTGGAAAGCATCGACTTGCTGTCCGATGCCATCAACGCCTTCAGCGCGCACTGCATTGCCGGGCTGACGCTGAATCACGCGCAGATCGAGACGAACATGCGCAACAATCTGTCGCTGATCACCCTGCTTGCCCCGGATCTGGGCTATGACGTGGCCGCCGAGATCGCCCGTACCGCACAGCAGCAAAATATCCCGTTATCGGCCGCGGCTGAGATCTTAGGCTTATACACCCAAGCGCAGTTTGAAACGCTGCTATCAGAGTGTTTGGAACGGCACTTCTCGACGATAAAGTGAGCGTGATGGCGTTCAATCGAGGCGGGGCGAAGGAACGTGGTCCCTGTGCCCATGGTGGATGAGTGGCTGATCATTCGCCCCTGCATCGGAACGAAGAGCGAGCACCATACCGGCCAGCCGATATGGTGTTACTCTTCATCACCTCAAATCCGTGGCCGTAACCCTATGCAGGTTTTTGCTTTAATTCCATGCACGCATATGGTTCAAAACTACAGGTAAGTGCCTGATGTTCGGGCGTCGCTTATGCAGAGGTATGGTTTAAGCGCTCCCAAAAATCTGACCATTCACGGGCAACCCCCGTATTTTTTCAGTCCCGCCATGGCGTCTGGTACGCACGCTTGGTTGCTCCCTCAGAGTTGAGGCAACCGGTCGGCATGAAGTCCGTAAGCCATTGAAGACTAAGTATCGACGCGAAGCCGTAACACGTTCAGGGTGTAGTGGCACACTAAAAGTGGAGCGTTGAGCATTAGTCAAGGATGCGATCCGGGGCAAGGCTTCTTTGGCGTTGACCATGACAGCCAGGGGGCAAGCTGCCAGAAGGTGGCTTTCACTGGGCAATCCAGGCTTGTTTTTCAATACCCTCCCGGGTTTATGTCATGACGGACTCTGTGCTTCAATAGAGAGGTACCGACTCCCGCCCGAAGTTCGTCACGGGCGAGGTCGAGTTGAGGGGAAAATAATGGATTCAGACGGTATGTCAGCGCGGAGGGAGCGTTTGGGGGCAGGGCGCGAGCATCGCGTGCTGATCCTGGGGATCAATACCCTGCTGTTTCTCTCGATGATCACCCTGCTGCCCTTTGCACCAGCAGTCAATAAGGGCCTGGCCATGTTGGTCTTTATCGGCGTGCTTTGGCTGACTCAGGCCATCGATATCACCATCACTGCCGTTCTGGTGCCACTCCTGGCCGTTGCCCTGGGGTTAACCAACACAGTTGATGCCTTGAGTCATTTTGCCAACCCCATTATCTTCCTTTTTTTCGGTGGTTTTGCCCTGGCTGCCGCTCTTCACGTGCAGGGGATCGACAAGCGCATTGCCAACAGGGTGGTGAGCCTGGCGGGGGGCAAGCTGGCAACCGCCAGCTTGCTGCTGTTTATCGCGACCGGCGTGCTCTCCATGTGGGTCAGCAACTCTGCAACGGCGGCGATGATGCTGCCACTGGCCCTGGGTATGCTGTCTCAGCTGGAGCCGGGTGAACATCGTCGTACCTACACTTTTGTCCTTCTGGGCTGTGCGTACAGTGCCAATATCGGAGGGATCGGCACCCTGGTGGGGAGCCCTCCCAATGCCATCGCTGCGGCTCAGGTGGGCCTGGGTTTTGCCGACTGGATGGTGTATGGCTTGAGCGCCGTAGCGATCCTCTGGCCCTTGGTGATGCTCTCTTTGTATCTGATCCTGAGGCCGGATCTGAGCCACAAGTTCGAGTTTCGGCCTGAAACCCGTGGAATGACGCGTTCGGCGAAGCTGACACTGGTGGTGTTTCTGTTAACCGTGGTGGCGTGGATCTTTTCCAAGCCTCTTTCTACCGCTCTGGGGGGAGATGGCAAGTTTGATACCTTGGTAGCCCTGTCGGCGGTTGTTGCCCTCGGAGTCTTTCGACTGGCGAATTGGAAGCAGATTGAACGTCAGACGGATTGGGGAGTGCTGCTGTTGTTTGGTGGCGGTCTGACCCTGTCGGGTATCCTGAAAAGCACAGGTACTTCGGTGTTTATGGCCAATGGCATCATAGCCTTGATGGGCAACGCCGGTATTGCCTTACTGATGCTGGCGATCATCCTGTTTGTCATCATGCTGACCGAGCTTGCCAGCAATACGGCCAGTGCCGCCCTGCTGGTGCCTGTGTTCGCCTCCGTTGCCGAGGTGCTGGGGCTCTCGCCGGTTATCTTGGCGGTACTGATCGGGATCAGTGCCAGTTGTGCATTTATGTTGCCGGTGGCGACCCCGCCCAACGCCATCATGTTTGGTTCGGGTCATATCAAGCAAACGGACATGATGCGGGTGGGTGTGGTGGTGAATGCCATCTGCGTCGTCGTGCTCTATTTGCTCAGCCAGTGGCTGTGGCACTGAGGGGATGACTGAAAAGTGGCCGAGTGCCCCCAAGGCCGCCGTTTTGAGCGGTCTTTTACCCCCTCTCTTCCCGCACTAGGATCTGCCCTCGGTACATCTGCATCTGGCAGTGGAACTCGTATTCGCCGGCAGAGATCGCCGGCAACGAGATCACCTTATGCTGGTTCAATGGCAGGATCTCGCTGATCTCCAGTTCGGGGATCAACAGAGTTTCGCTGCAGGGCGAGGGGTCTTTTCGCAAAAAAGTAATGCTGACTGGTGTTCCGGCGGGCAACTGGATCCGCGCCGGGCTATAGATCCCATTCTCAACCCTGATCACCTGCTCTGTTGTCATCACTTCGGTTTTTGGTTGATAGAGCCAGAACCACCATAGGATCCCTACGATTAGCGCTATCCCGACAAGATTAATCAACATCATGATCGCCTCCAATGAGCAGCGGTCCAGGCACTGAGTTCAGTGCTCTTGAGCTTTGAACAAACGCAGTCGGTTGGCGTTGGTGACCACGGTTACCGACGAGAACGCCATGGCCGCCCCCGCGATAACCGGGCTCAGCAGCAGACCGAAGAAGGGATACAGGATCCCCGCCGCGATGGGTACACCGGCCACGTTGTAGATAAAGGCGCCAAACAGGTTCTGCTTGATGTTGCGCAGGGTCGCACGGCTGATCGCGATGGCATCGGCCAAGCCATGCAGGGAGCCACGCATCAATGTGACGTCTGCACTTTCAATGGCGACATCGGTACCTGTCCCTATGGCAAAGCCGACATTGGCCGTTGCCAGCGCCGGCGCATCATTAATGCCGTCGCCGGTCATGCCGACGATCTCTCCTTGCCTCTGCAACTCCTGTACCTTGGCGGATTTATCCTCAGGCATCACCTCGGCAAAAAACTCGGTGATCCCCGCCTGCCGGGCCACCGCTTTCGCCGTCGCTCGATTGTCTCCGGTGAGCATCACGACGCGGATCCCCCTGTGTTGCAGTCGTTGGATCGCCGCAACGGAATCGGCTTTGATGGGATCCGCTACGGCGATGATCGCCGCCAGTGTCTGATCAATGGCAAAGTACATAGGCGTTTTCGCTTCGGCGGCAAGAGCCTGGCCGCGCTCTACAAAGTTATCCAGAGCAATACCGCGATCTCGCATCAGCTTTTCGTTGCCAAACAGCAGTGTCTTGCCCTCAACCTCGGCTTGGACACCGTGCCCGGCGATGGCGCTAAAGTGAGACACCTTACCGATCGCCAGGCCCCGCTCCTGGCCGGACTCGATAATGGCCTGGGCCAGCGGATGCTCCGAGCCACTTTCCAGGGTCGCCGCCAGTCGCAGCACCTCATCCTGCTCAAAGCCCTCGTTGGTGAGGATCTCGGTCACTTTTGGCGCCCCCTGGGTGATGGTGCCGGTCTTATCCAGGATCATGGCGGTGATCTTGGACGCCGTCTGCAGGGCTTCGCCGTTGCGGATCAATACGCCGGCTTCTGCCGCCTTGCCCACGCCCACCATCACCGACATGGGCGTGGCCAGACCCAGGGCACAGGGACAGGCGATGATCAGTACTGTGGTGGCTGAAACCATGGCGTAGGCAACGATGGGGCTGGGGCCGAAGTTCAACCAGATCAAGGCACTAACGACGGCGATGATCATCACGGTCGGAACAAAGTAGGCGGAGATCCGATCTGCCAGTCGGCCAATGGGCGGCTTGGAATTCTGCGCCTGTTTGACCATCTGGATGATCTGGGCCAGTGCGGTATCTTTGCCGACGCGGGTGGCCCGAAACAGCACGGAGCCGGTTTTGTTGATGGTTCCGGCCACGACTTCATCGCCTATCCCTTTCTCTACGGGCATGGGTTCTCCCGTGAGCATGGACTCATCAATACTGGTATGGCCATCAGTCACTTCACCATCCACCGGGATCTTTTCCCCGGGGCGAACCCGCACCACATCATTTCGAAGAACCTGCTCAATGGCGACATCCAGCTCCTGATGATCACGGACGACACGTGCCGTTTTCGGCGCAAGGCCGATCAGCCGCTTGATCGCCGCGGAGGTCCGTCCCCGCGCTTTCAGTTCCAACGCCAGTCCCAGGTTGATCAAACCGATGATCATGGCGGTGGCTTCAAAATAGACATGGCGGGCCATGTCAGGCACCACTTGAGGGGCCAGGACGACCACCATGGAGTAGAGCCATGCCGTCCCGGTGCCCAAGGCGATGAGGGTATCCATATTGGCCGAGTGGTTGCGAAACGATTGCCAGGCACCCAGATAGAAATGGCGTCCTGAGGTGGCCATCACGCCGAAAGTCAAAATGCCGACCAGCAGCCAGGCGATCTGAGCGCTGGTGCTGTTGACCGACATATCGCCGCCGATCAGGCCATAGATCATCAGGGGCACACCCAAGGCCAGCGCAATGACCATTTCACGCATCAGCTTTCGGTAGTAGGCCAGATCTGCGGCTTCTTTTTCCGTCAGGGCGGCATGGTCACTGTCCGCTTCACTCAACCTGCCGTGATAGCCGGCTTGCTCGATGGCGCCGATCAGATCATTGGACGCGGCAGAGCCTGTGACGGTGACGGTGCGCTGGGCGAAGTTCATCTGGGCTGTCGCCACGCCGGGTACCGCTTTCAGTGCAGACTCGATCTTGCCGACGCAGCTGGCGCAGGTTGCGCCATCAATGAGTAATTCGATACTCCTTATGGGTTGGGCCAAGCCGTGCGATCCGGCTTTACGTTCTGTCATCGTGCTCCCCTTGGGTTGGTTGCTCGCCGCTGCAACAACTGCGGCCACCAGAGCGGCTTTTGCGCATCAGGACCAGGGCAAACAGCAAGAATATGGCAAAAGTCAGGGCAAGTTGAGGCCAGCCTGACCACCAGAGCAGTGCAATGCCGGCAAACAGCATAAGTAGACAACAGCGCATCTTAATGTCCCCTCTTGTTGGCTTAGTTTGACTCTAGACCTTACCCTTGCAGTAAGGTCAAGCTAAAAGAGGAGTGCAACGATGAGAATTGCCGAGATCGCCGACAAAGCCGGCTTAACCACCAAGTCCGTGCGCCACTATGAGGCCATCGGGTTGATCCCAGCGCCCGCCCGGCAAGACAACGGCTACCGGGACTATGATGACAGCCAACTGGCGAGGCTCAGGTTGATCCGGCGTGCGCGAACGGCGGGGTTTGATCTGAAGGAGTGCCGGATCTTACTGGCTCTGCTCGACAACCCCAACCGCCACAGTCACGATGTCCATGACTCCGTGGTGGAGAAAGTCCAAGCCATTGATGAGCAGATCGCCCAGCTCAGTCAGATCCGTACGGTGCTCGCTCAATTGGCCGACTCCTGCGCCAATGACGAGACGCCGGACTGCGCCATATTGCGTCGCTTATCCTGTGAAGAGATCGAGGTGCTTGAATGCGAGAGGGATGGGGAGTGCATTGACTAGGGGAAAGACCATCGGCTTTCCCCTTTTGCTAACACGAACTCAACGCTTAGCCAGTCCCCGGTTGATCAAGGCGAGATCCTGCTCAGACAAAGTACCGGCGGCGCCTTTCAAGGCCAGGCTGGAGAGGATATAGCGGTAACGCGCATTCGCCAGTTGCTGCTTGGCATTGTAAAGCTGCCGAGTGGCATTGAGCACCTCAACGATGGTGCGTGTTCCCACTTCAAAACCGGCATCCGTGGCTTTCAAGGCACTTTGCGCCGATAACACGGACTGCTCATAGGCTCGGATCGAGCTTAAGCTGGCAGTGACGTTATTCAGGTTGTTGCGCAGGCTTCGTACCAGGCTTCGGTGGGTCTCTTCGAGCCGCTGTTGGCTGCCGACATAATCGTATTGGGCTTGCTGAATCTGGCTGCTTACCGCAAAGCCGCTGAACAGGGGCACGGCCAGTTGCACGGCTAGGTTGCCATTTGTGCCATCGCGATTGCTGCTATCCCAGCCAAAGTTTTCATCCAGGTTTGCGGTCAGGCGCACGCTGGGCAGATGCCCCGTTTTTGCCAGGGCGATCTGTTGGCGGGCGATCTCGACCCCCAGTTTATCGGACAGCAGCGCCTGGCTGCCTTGCTCGGCCAGGGATACCCACTGCTCCGCTCGGGCGGGCACGGGCATGGAGGGGCTGAAGCGCTGAGTATCCAGTGGGCTTAAGGTGTCGTGGATCAGGCCGGTGATCTCCCTAAGCGCCTCAAGTTGATTCGCCAAGGCGTTTTCCGCGTTGATCTCATCGGCCTTGGCCAGATCAAACTGCGCCTGGGCTTCGTGCACATCGGTGATCGCCGTTGAACCAACGGAAAAGCGCCGCTGGATCTGCTCCAGTTGCTGTCGAATGGCTCGGGTATTGGCTTGGGTAAAGGCCAGGGTATCCTCGGCAAACAGCACATCGAAATAGGCCGTCGCCACTCTCAAGATCAGCTGCTGCTTCTGCTGCTCATAGCGCAGCTCTGCCTGGCTGATCTGCTGCTTGGTGATGTCCAGCGAGACGTAATTGGCGTGGTCATAGATAGATTGGCTCAAAGATAAGCTGGCCTGGTAGCCGCTCATTTCCTGGGTGGGCTGAGCCGCCTTAAAGGTGTTGCTGTAGCCTAAGCTGGCGTTGATCTGTGGCAGCAGGTTGGCTCGCGACTGGCCCAGGGTTTGATAGCTGGCATCCAGGTTGGCACGGGCCTGCAAAAGCACGGGATCGCTGCCCAGCGCCTGCTGATAGATCTGCATCAAATCGTCCGCCTGGGCGGGGTTGGCACTGAAAAATAGTGCAGCCGCGGCCGTCCAGGCGCAGTAGTGTCTGGTCATGATAATTCTCCGGGAAAACGTCACGCGCGGTTTGCAGCCAGGCAACCGCGCGCAGTGGGATTGATCAGTGGTGGCCGTGATGACCTGAGTGCTGCCCGGCTTGACCGTCCTGGACGCTCTCGTTCATCGCCAGCAGTTGCATGGTGGTAATGCAGGTACGGCTGTCGTCATAGGTGGTGAGCACCTCTTTGGCTTCCCGCCAGACGCCGTTGCCATCGCCATGGTGGAAGGTGAATTCCAGCTTGCGGTTGCGGGGCACCCAGAAGTCGATAAAGCCGTCGTGCTGCAGGGTTACCATCTGGTTTAGGATCTCCTCTCCGGTCTCCACATCCATCGCCGACATGTGCATCTGCTCGCCGATCAGTTCGCCGGTACAACCGGTCGGAACGTGGTTGCCACAGGGATGGGTGTAGGTCAGCCAGGGGGCGATGGAGAGGAAGAACTGATCTTCCGGGATCGCCACGTCGGCCTCTTCGCCGTTGGCAAAGGTGGCAGTTACCTTGTCCGGGTGGACGCGTACGACAATGCCATCATCGTTTCTGTACCACTGGTGCCCCTGAAGCACGGCCTGCTCGTGATCCAGTTGGCTAAAGGCCTTAGCCTGCTCAGAGCTTGCGTCGGCCTGACTGCAGGCAGCCAGTGCCATGACCATCATTGCGCTGATAAAGGTTTTCTTAAACATCATGGTGTTTTCCTATTTGGTATTGTCTAAAGACTCATGTTTTGTGGCGCACGGTTCGCCGTTTAATGCATCGAGAATGGGGCAGTGCGCTTGGTTCCCGCCCCGACAGCCGTTAACCAGTTGGCCCAAACGGCTTTCCAGTTGCTGTAACTGGTGGATCTTGTCCCTGATCCCGACCAGTTGTTGGTTGGCCAGGGCCTTGACCTGCTCGGCGGTGCGGTCCGGTTGCTGATCCAGCGACAACAGTTGGGCACACTGATCCAGACTGAAGCCCAGCGCCTTGCAGCGAGCGACAAACATCAGTTCCTGTTGCTGCTTCGGGGTGTATTCCCGGTATCCGTTGTCGCTACGGGCCGCCATCACCAGACCAATATCGTGATAGTGGCGGATCGCCTTGGTACTCAGTCCTGTGAGCTTGGACACTTCGCCGATCTTCATGCCGCCTCCTTGGCTGGGCTGGCTGCGGGCAGGGCACGGCCATAGAGCAGCAGGTACACCGCGGGGATCACAAACAGCGACAGCAGAGGGGCTCGGCTCTGTAAAAGCGCATGCCGCCCACCATGGGGGCGTGGGTATTTGTGCATCACTTCTCTCCTGCTTTGGTGTTTTCCAGTCCGCGACCATAGAGCAGCAGGTACACCGCGGGGATCACAAACAGCGACAGCAGAGGGGCCGTCACCATGCCGCCCACCATAGGGGCCGCGATCTTCTGCATCACTTCATTCCCCGTACCGCTGCCCCACATGATGGGCAGCAGGCCGAAGAAGATGGTGGCCACTGTCATCGCCTTGGGCCGGATCCGCATCACTGCACCCTCGATCAGGGCGTCTTTCAGATCCGCTTGACTGGCCATACGGCCCTGCTTGCGGTAATGCTTGATGGTGTTGTTGAGGTACACCTGCATCACTACGCCAAATTCCGCGGCCACCCCGGCCAGGGCGATCATGCCGACGGCCACCGCCACCGAGAGGTTGAAGTCCAGCAGGAACAGCAACCAGGCGCTGCCGATCAGGGCAAAGGGCAGGCTCAGCATGATCACCGAGGCCTGGGCAAAGGAGCCGAAGGTCATCATCAGCAGCATGAAGATCACGGCCAGCATCAGTGGGATCACCATGCTCATCTTGGCTTCGACACGTTCCATGTACTCGTATTGCCCGGCGAAGCTGTAGCTGTATCGTGGCGGCAACTGGATGCTGGCATCCAGGGCTTCGCGGGCCTGCTCGATGTACTCGCCGATGGAGATATCCTGCAGATCAACAAATACCCAGGAGATCAGGCGGCCATTTTCACTGGCCAGCATGGGGGCGCCATCTCGAATGGAGAGGGTCGCCAGGTTGCCCAGGGGCACGTATTTGCCGGTCTTGGTGAGTACCGGCAGGGCGCGCAGTTTTTCGATGTTATCGCGCAGCTCTCTGGGGTAGCGGATATTGATGGGGTAGCGCTCCTGCCCCTGGATGGACTCACCCACCTTCATGCCGCCAATGGCCATCTGCACCACATCCTGAATGTCTCTCAGGGTCATGCCGTAGCGGGCGGCAGTGGTGAGATCCGGCTCGATGTCGATGTAACGCCCGCCACCGGTGCGCTGAGCAAAGGCGGAGAGTGTGTTGGGCAGCTTGGCCAGCACCGCCTCGATCTGGGTGCCGATCCGCTGCAGCTCTTCGACGTCGGCGCCGGAGATCTTGATCCCCACCGGCGTCCGTACCCCGGTGGACAGCATGTCGATCCGGGTTTTGATCGGCTGTACCCAGGCGTTGGTGATCCCCGGCACCTTCACGGTGCGTTGCAGATCCGCGATGATCCCCTCCATGGTCTGGCCCTCACGCCACTGCTCCCTGGGCTTGAGCATGATGGTGGTTTCCAGCATGGTCAGGGGCGCCGGATCGGTGGCCGTATCGGCACGACCGACCTTGCCAAACACCCGTTTCACCTCAGGTACGGTTTTGATCAGGCGATCGGTCTGCTGCAGGATCTCCGCCGCCTTGCCGGCGCTGACCGAAGGCAGGGTGGTGGGCATGTAGAGCAGATCCCCCTCCTCCAACTCGGGCATAAACTCCGAGCCCATCTGGCTCATGGGGTAATAGGCACTTCCCAGGGCCAGCAGGGCCACCAGCAGGGTGATCTTGGGAAAGCGCAGCACCAGATCCAGTGTCGGTTGGTACAGGGCGATCAGAACGCGGCTGATGGGGTTCTTTCTCTCATCGGGGATCTTGCCCCGAACGAAGTAACCCATGAGTACCGGGATCAGGGTGATCGCCAGCACTGCGGACGCCGCCATGGCAAAGGTCTTGGTGTAGGCCAGGGGGTGGAACAGGCGCCCCTCCTGGGCTTCCAGGGCAAACACAGGAACAAAGCTCAGGGTGATGATCAGCAAACTGAAAAACAGCGCCGGGCCGACCTCCACCGAAGCCTCTTTGATCAGGCGCCAATGGGCCTCCCCCTCCGGGGCCTTGCCATGCTCCTCCCGATAATGCTCGAGATGTTTGTGGGCGTTCTCCACCATGACGATGGCGGCATCCACCACGGCGCCGATGGCGATGGCGATCCCCCCCAGGCTCATGATGTTGGCATTCACCCCCATAAAGCCCATGATGATGAAGCTGATCAGGATCGACAGCGGCAGGGTCACTACCGCCACCAGGGTCGAGCGGGCGTGCAGCAGAAACACCAGACAGACCAGCGCCACCACCAACATCTCCTCGATCACTTTGTTCATCAGGTTGTCGACGGAGCTTAAGATCAGCTCGGAGCGGTCATAAGTGATCACCAGTTCTACCCCTTCGGGTAGACCGGAGGCGATCTCATCCAGCTTGGCTTTGACGTTGTCGATGGTGGCCAGGGCATTCTCGCCATAGCGCATGACGACGATCCCGCCGACCACTTCGCCCTGACCATCCAGCTCGGCAATGCCTCGCCGCGCGGCGGGTCCGGTACGCAACTGAGCCACATCCTTCATCAGCACCGGGCTGCCGGACTCGGAGACGATCCCTAACGGGATCTCGGCAAAATCCTCCAGCGACTGACGATAGCCGGAGGCGGTGATCATGTACTCGGCTTCCGCCATCTCGATGACCGAGCCGCCCACCGCCGCGTTGGCGTTATCCAGCGCCTGCTTGATTGCCATCAAGTCGAGCTTGTAGAGCGCCATCTTGTGAGGATCGATCACGATCTGGTAGGCCTGCTCCATCCCGCCGATGGTGGCGACCTCGGAAACCCCCGCCACGCTTTGCAGCTCCAGCTTTAAAAACCAGTCCTGCAAGCTGCGAAGCTGGGCCAGATCATGACTGCCGGTGCGATCGACCAGGGCATATTGGAACACCCAGCCCACCCCGGAGGCATCCGGCCCCAGCGTCGGCGTCACCCCTTCCGGCAACTGCTCCTGGGTTTGCGACAGGTACTCCAGCACGCGGGAGCGGGCCCAGTAGATGTCCGTGCCATCCTCGAAGATGATGTAGACGTAGGAATCCCCGAACATGGAGAAGCCCCGGACGGTCTGTGCCCCCGGTACGGCCAGCATGGCGTTCGACAGGGGATAGGTGATCTGATCTTCCACCAACTGCGGCGCCTGACCCGGATAGGAGGTCTTGACGATGACCTGCACATCGGACAGGTCCGGCAGGGCATCCAGAGGGGTGGTGCGCATCGCCTGGTAGCCGATCAGGGCCACCACGACCGTCATGATCAGTACCATCATCCGGTGGCGCAACGAAGCGCTGATAATTTTCTCTAACATGGAGCGCCCCTTTAGTGGTTGGCGTGGGGATCGGCCGCGTCTTGTGCCGCCCCACTGAGTCGTAACAGACTGCCCTGGATACTGGCTTCGGAGTCCAGCAGGAACTGGCCGGAAACCACCACTTTATCCTGCTCTTCCAGTCCCTCGAGGACTTCGGCCTGGCCTTGGGTGATCATGCCGAGCTTGACCGGCACCGAGGTAAACCGGGTGTCGTCCCGTTGCACCACCACGCGGTTTTCCCGACCGGTGAGGATCAGGGACTCGGTGGGGATCGTCAGCACATTGCGCTTGGGGCCACCAAACAGGGCAACATCGACCAGGGAGCCGGGACGCAGCTTTTGCGCCGGGTTGTCCAGCTTGACCCGCAACTGCATGGCGCGGGTGGTGGTGTCCAGTTCCGGGTAGATGTAATCAATGGTGCCTTCGATATTGAACAGGCCCTGGGCCGAGGCGGTCACTTCTGCCGGACGGCCGGCTTCCAGCCAGCTCTGCTCATTTTCGAACACTTCGGCGATCACCCAGACGGTGGACAGGTCCACCAACTCGATCATGGTGTCGCCGGGCTGGATATACATGCCGTCGCGCAGCGCCAGGGCGCTGACGAAACCGTCTTGCGGCGCATAGAAGGGGACCCGGTACAGGCTTTGGCCAGACTGCTCCAGCTGCTTGATCACCGACGGGGCCATGCCCAGCAGTTCCAGGCGCAGGCGGGCTTTGCGCAGCAGCTCTGCGCCACGCTGCCGGTCACTCTTGAGGTAGTCCAATGCCTGGAGGTAATCATCCTGGGCATTCACCAGCTCCGGCGAATAAAGCTCATACATCAGCTCGCCTTGGTTCACCTGCTGGCCCACGTTGGTGATCGCCAGTTTTTCCACCCAGCCGCTGACTCGGGCGTGGACGTGACTGATCGCGTCCTGATCGTACTCCACGGTACCCAGGGTCTTGACGTAACGCCACAGGGTGCCCCGCTCAACCCGCTCGGTGCGCATGCCCAGGGCCTGCTGCATGCCGCCGGCCACGCCGACTACGATCTCTTCTGCCGGTGCGCCCATCTCGACCTTTTCCAGGTTCATGCCGCAGATGGGGCAGGTGCCGGGCTCATCGGAGATGATGTGTGGGTGCATGGGACAGACGTATTTCACGGTGCCTTCGCTGCCGCTGGCATCAACCGGTGAGATCCTGGGCTGATCGTGGTCAGCATGAGGATCGCTCGCAGCGGTATGCCCGGCGTGGGGCGCTTGGGTTTCCTCTTCCTCCTCTTCGATGGGGGTCAGAAACATGTTGCACTTGGGGCAGCGATCGCCTTCCTGGCCGGTTTCTTCCGGGTGCATCGGGCAGGCGTGGGTGGCCTGGTGCTCATGGTGCTCGTGAGTTCCGGACTGAGCCAGAGATTGCTCGGCAGCAGCGGCGGTCGGGATCAGATGGGCCGAGTGTTCGGCATCCATCGCCATCACCTGGGCGATGGGAGTCAAGGCAACGCTCAATACCAGAGCGGGCGCGATCAGGGGCCGGTTGCGGCGGCAGTGTTTACACATGGGAGTGGTCCTTCAGTTGGCCTGGGGCCAAACCATCAGATCAAGGATCTGAGCTGAAGAAGATCAGAGGCGGGCGTTGAGCGCGAACTCACACGAGAGGCATATTTAGAATCTTACCCCCACACACTGACCTTCCGTGAACGTACCCTGATCCTAGTCAAGAGGGATCAAGGCGAACAGGGAAGGCTTAAGCGCTCGGAGGCGGGGTCGGAACACCCCAGAAGCGGGTGCTCAGCGCGATCGCATTGGACAGCGCAAGCCCGCTCGAATATCGGGAGGCGAGGAAAGAGGTCGAGGCCAGTCCGGCGAAGGAGGCACAGTGAACCTGACACTGAGAACAGCCGTCCGAACAGGCAGTCGCCTCTCCGTCAGCATGGCAGTTGTGGGTCAAGCCTTCACTACTGTCACAACAGGAGTGGGCCGAGTCTGCGCTGGAGGCGATCTCTGCGGTTACGACATCGTGGCACGAAGGGGCCATGGTTTGATGCTGCTGGGGCAGCATGTCACCGGATAGAGCCACCGGCAGGGTACGGGCAACCGCTCCCTGCATCAGCAAGGCGAAAATCAGCAAGATGTAACTGCAGCTTCGCATGTGGCTATATCCAAAATATGGTTTCGGCTGAGAGTGTATCATCGGTCGATACAAACTCAAGACGAATTGTGAAAATGGTAAGAGCGGCCCGGCATTGGGCCACTCATTTTCGTTAACGGCTTATAGGGCTATCAGTGGCGATCTCCGCCCTTGGCGATCTGTCCTGCTCGATGCATTCCCGCCTCAAAGTGTCCGGGAATGTTACAGGAAAAGAGCAGGTCGTCGCCGGACTGAAACTGCCAGGTAAGGCGACCGGTTTGTCCCGGGGCCACGGTCAGGGTTTGCCCATCGTCGTGGTTATGGTTCATACCCACCATCCGGCGCATCATCTCCCGGTGTCTTTTGTGCTCCGCCGGGTTGCCGATGGACAGTTCGTGACTGATTTGTCCATGGTTGGTGATGACGAAGGTCACCACCTCCCCCTCAACGAAATCCAGCGATTCGGAAAACTCAAAGCGCATCGAGTCATAGGCATCCACCTGGATGGTACGCGTGGCAGCATCGGCATCGCCGGGTCGGCCAACGGAGCTGTCAGCTTGATGGTGATGTTCAATTATCCCATGATCGTCGCCGTGCAGCGCCGGGTGATGGCTGCTGCCGTGGCAACTGCCGGCAAGGGCGAGAGGGGTTGTCAGAGCGGCAAGCAGGCCTGGGATCACTATTTTCTTCATGGTAATTACTCTTAAATTTGATTGCTTAGACAGGCTTGGTTTAGTGCTGACCCAGTGCGAACTGATACATCATCTGGTCATGGTTAACCTGCTCCAGCGCTTGCTGCTCTCCGTTGTCGAGCAGCACAAAGGCGGGCGAGCGGGCAAAGTCCTTGGCTTGTGCATAGCTTTTAACGTCTTCGTGGCTCAACTGCAGTTGCTGCTCTGACTCAATGTCGAAGGTCAAGTAGACCGGTTGGGAACGAAACATTTCAAAATCATCACCTTGAGTGCGAAAACCATCTTGGTAGCGCACTTCGATCACCTGTTTTCCCGCTTTTAAATCCAGATCGCGCACCAAACCCCTGACAGGCTCTCCGTTTACGCTGTGGACAGAGACGGTTTTCGGGATAATCAGGTTGGCAGCGACGGCTGGCAGACCCAGCAAGGCGGTAGACAAAGCCAGGATTGAGATCAGTTTTTTCATTTTAAACTCCAAAATTAAAAGAATGTCTTACAGGGGGCGATAGGCCCGTGGCGAAGCACTCTTAGTGTTTTGGAGGTCGATACAGGGCCTCAGGGCGCAGCCGTTGATGGCCGATGGCCAGTGCGCCGAGTACCCCAACAAATTGCGCCTCTCCCACCATGACCGACGCTTGCAGCAAGGCAAGACAGCTGTGGGTCATCTGGCAGTCGTGGCCGTCGCTCATATCATGCTGACACTCGTGCATGGTGCCGCCATGCATGGCCATCATCGGGCACGGCTCCGAGCCGGCTGAGCTGGCATGTGTCGGCCACCCGGTGAACAGCAAAAGCATCAGCGTCAACACCAGCAGCGGCCAGTGAAGCGATGAGCGACGATGTGAGAGAATGGATTTCATGCGGTGGAGCATAAAGCTTCCCGTTGCGGGAAGGTCAAGCGCATTGCATCAAAAAAAATGAAAGTGGGTATTTAATCGAACCAGTGCGTGAACGCTACTGACGATGCCCATCAGCTAGGTGGCTTTCTACATAGTTGTTTTTTTGATCACAACAAGGTCAGCGAATGCGACGCTATGCAGGTTTTTGCTTTAATTCCATGCACGCATATGGTTCAAAACTACAGGTAAGTGCCTGATGTTCGGGCGTCGCTTATGCAGATTTATGGTTTAAGCGACAAAATCTTTGATTTCAATGCGAAATATACCGAAGAGCCTCTGGTGATACACTCGGTGGCACACTTTGGCAGGTTCAAACGCGACAACTTTCCCTTCAAGTCAAAGCCAATCCTCGGCAACCCCCTTATCTTTTGCAGTCGAATCATGGTGTCACTCTTGTTAAAAAGATCGGGCGCGTGTCGTTGTGCCTACTGAGTACAGACAATCGGTCGGACGGCGCGAGTTCCGCAGATCGATGAAGACCAAGTGTCGACGTGAAGCTGTGTGGCGTTGATGGTCCGCATAGGGGTGAATGTGAAGCTAAGTCGCGCTGTGTCACACAAATGGGCTCGTGGTCAGTCAGACGTATTTCCTCTATTTGCTACGCTTCCAGTTCGAATACTTGGATCCCTTGGGTTTAGTGGACATAAGAGATTACCGTACGTTCTACTTCCGGCAGTCGGTGCTCTGTTGTATAGCGCTGCAGCTTGCATGCCTGATCATCGGCTGTGCCGCCCCTCGACAGACCGACTCCCTCGACTACCTGAGCCGTTCCGAACAGCAGGAGCAGGGCGGCGTGCGTGTCTCGGCGGTTGCGCTGAGCCCGGAGGAGTCGCGGCATCATTTTGGTTTGCCTCTGGCAGAGAAAGGCATCCAGCCGATCTGGGTGTCCATCAGCAATAACAGCCACACCCAGTTGTATCTGCAATTGTTGAGTGTCGATCCAAACTACTTTGCACCATCAGAGGTGGCGTGGAGGCTACGTCGGAACAGTCAGCTCAGCTTTGCGCTATTGCAGAAGCAGCTTTTGCAACAGCACATATCGGTGTTGCACCCCCCGGGACAGACACGGTCCGGCTTTGTGTTTACCAATGAGGATCCTGGCGCCAAGGCATACGCCATTGAATTATTTGGCGAGCAGGAGCATCGAAGTTTTGAGTTTGCTCAGCGGATCCCAGGGTTGGAAGCCGACTTTGTGCAGGTGGATTTTGAGTCGCTGTATCGATCGGAGACCTACCGTGAACTGGATATGGCCGAGTTTCGGCAATACCTGCAAACCTTGCCCTGTTGCACCCTGGGCGGCGACCAGCGCAGTAACGGTGATCCGCTCAATCTGGTGATCGTAGGGGAGGGTCGGCACCTGCTGGCAACCCTGGTCCGCCGGGGCTGGGATCTGACCGAAACCCTACGAAGAGACTCGGCCTGGCGCACCATGACATCGTCATTGTTTGGTTCTAAGTACCGCACTTCGCCGGTATCTCCGCTCTACCTGTTCGATCGCCCACAAGATCTGGCCTTGCAAAAGGCGCGGTTAAGCGTAAACGAACGCAATCACTTACGTCTCTGGTTGGCACCGGTGACCGTCAATGGACAGGCTGTCTGGCTTGGTCAGATCAGTCGAGACATTGGGATCAAGTTGAGCAGCAAGACCCTGGTGACACATAAGATCGATCCCGTTGTCGATGAAGCCCGACTCTATATCAGCCTAGATCTGGTTGCCTCCCGTTACCTCGCCTCTGTGGGGTATGTCGAGGGTGTTGGGCAGGCAAGCGTGGACAGTCCCAGTTTCAACTACACCAAAGATCCCTATTATACCGATGGCTTGAGGGTGGTGCTTTTTCTGGCTTCGACCCCCCAGCTTCCCGACGCCATCGAATTTCTTCCTTGGGCAACGCCTGGGCAGTGAATGGCGTCGTTAAGGTGATAGGAGAGCGATAAAGCGTAGTTTGACGAAGGGAAGGGCACGCCGGTCATTGGCTCATATCTGGTCGCGGCAAAAGTTAGATGGAGAAGGCTTAGCGTTATCAGGCTAAACCCGCTTTTTTCCGGAGTGAGACGTCGGCGTTTACCGAACGCCTATTTCTGTGTTGAACTTCATCACATTGACCCGGTGGCCCTTGTGGTAGTTGAAGTTGCGATGGGTGGGTTTGTCGCTGAGCTTATGGATCGGCAAGGTCGCCTTCCGTGGTCTCATCGTCAGTGAGTTGGCTGTATGTAAGGTTGCTCGTGCGGTGCATGGTAAAGACACGGCGCAATGGGTTGGTACGCCGTGATCTTTCCAATACTTTCGCACAGATATCCAGAGTTATTCCACCAGCGCCAGGGAATCGAGCATCCCTTCGCCGCTGTGCACGCCGCCTTCCGATGCGGTGGCGGGCTTGCTGCGGATCAGGTAACCGGCATAGCCGGACTCGGCGGGCTCGGATTGAGTCATTGGCTCACCGTTAAAATGCACGGTGAACAGGCCAAGTTCGCTGATCAGGTTATCCACGATTTTGGCCTTGCCGTCGCGGATAGCCAGGGCCGGACGCTCCCGCTCATGGGGATGCAGGCGTAACATCAGTGCCCAGGCGTCCTGCTCGGCTGCCGGTAGGGTCTGCAGCTTGGGCCGTATGTCGTCGCCGAAGATGCAGTGGCCACCACCTTCGCCCTGGTTCTTCAGCACCCACTGGCTGGCATCGCCCTGTGTGGCGAACCAGTCGATGGTCTCGGCGTTGACCGGTTTCATCTCGGCCAGTACCTGTTTGACCTGCTCGGCTTCAACGTCACTCAATCCCCAGCGGGCCAGCTCAGCTGTGCTCATCTGAGTCACCAGCATCTGAATGGTTTTGCTGGTGGCCAGTTGCTGACTCACCGTGGCGTTGACCGCCACCTTGTGCTGCTCGATAAAGACCCGGGTGCTGGTCAATGCTTCACAGCAGGCCTCCTCGACGATGTCGGTGGCGCAATAATCCTCGTATTGATAACCGGCGCGCAGGTAGACGGCGTCGATGCTGCCGACACCCTCGAGCAGCAGGCGTTGATCGTCACCGGTACTTAAGTGGCCGTGCAGCTGACGGAAGCTGCGCCGTACGGTGCGCACGCCCCGCGCCTGCAGCGCCAGCTCCAGCAGGCGCTGATCGTACACATTGTCCTCATTGTCCTGCACGATCATCAGAAACACGGGTGAGCCGGACTCGCCGGACTCAAAGCGGATCTGATGGGCGGCCCTGGCCACGCCGTGGGCCAGTTGTTCCAGCGCGTGATTGCTGGCCAGCACCGTATCCACGGCGGTCTCGGCCCACTGCTGATACGCCTCGGGCCACTGGGTTTTCAGGTAGCGATGCAGCTCATGCACCCGCTGGCCGAAGGGGCCCATGCCGGCGGCGATGCCGTTAAACTCGATCACCTTCGGGCCCTGCTCGCGATCATCCATATAGTCGGTGCGCATCATCAGCAGCGGCTGACGGGCGGCAACTTTGGGTTGGGCGCTCGTGCCATGGATCCGCTGGTGCAGACGCAGCAGGTGGCCGAAGAAGGGATCGGCCTGGCCCATGGGCCCCAGCGCCTGTTGCAGGAAGGGGTGATCCTCCGAGATCCGATCGATCAGCCGGGCGATCAGGGGCGTCACTTGTTTGAGCTGGGCAAACATGGCGTGGTTGATGGTGACCGGTGCCAGGCTGAAGGCGCAGTGGCGGGCTGTGCCTGGCCCGGTTTTCATCGCCATGCCGTGCAGCATCGCCCACTCGTTAGCGCTGTCGATCATATCCTGAGTGCGGGGATCGAGATTTGAATTCATGCTCTCTACCTTCAATTCTTTCTGTCTTGCTCATGCTTACTGCTAAGACGCGCGGCATGGTGAAAAGACGCAATGCCGTGTCCGTCATTACCCGGCCGACGCCGCGCTGTCAGCTTGGTGACAGTGATGGGTGAGCTCCTCTTCCACCTGCTGGGCCAGATACAGCTCCCGGTAGTGACCTTCCTGCACCACCAACTCGGCGTGAGTACCGCGCTGGACGATCTCGCCCTGATCCATCACCAGAATTTGGTCCGCATCGACGATGGTGGAGAGGCGGTGGGCGATGGCCAGGGTGGTGCGGCCCTGGCGCAGATTGGCCAGCGCCCGCTTGATCTGCTCTTCGGTCTCGCTGTCGATGTTGGCGGTGGCCTCATCCAGCAAGAGTACCCCCGGGGCGTGGGCCAGGGTGCGGGCGAAGGCCAACAACTGGCGTTCACCCATGGAGAGGGACTGTCCGGCATTGCCCGGCTGATGATCAAAGCCACCGGGCAGACGCTGGATAAAGCGGCTCGCCTGACCCTGTTCGGCCGCCTCCTGCACGGTCTGCTGGCTCAGATCGTCCCGGCCCAGACGGATGTTGTCGCCGATGCTGCCGCTGAAGATCACCGGCTCCTGCTGCACCAGGCCAAAGCGTTGGCGCAGTTCGGCATCATCAAACGCCGCCAGCGACCGACCGTCGATCCGCACCTCGCCCTGTTGATGGGCATAGAAGCGCATCAGCAGGTTGATCAGCGAGCTCTTGCCGCTGCCGTTGTGGCCGACAATGGCGGTCATCTTGCCTGCCGGGGCGGTAAAGCTGACGTTGCGCAGCGCCTGGTGTTGACCGTCGTAGGAGAGACTGACACCGTCGAACACGATCTCACTGGCCGGGCTGTGCTGTTCGGCTTGCACGCCCTGACGCGGAGCCGGTTGTCTATCGGCATGGGGATCCGCCGGTTCATCCAGCAGCTCGAACACCCGATCGGCGGCCACCGTGCTGATCTGCAGCTTGCTCAGCTCCATCGACAGCTGACGGAAGGGCTCGAAGAAGCGCTCGAGGTAGATCATAAAGGCGTACAGGCTGCCCACCTCCACCGCGCCGAGTTCGCCGGTAAGGCCGCTTTGCTGGCCGAACCAGGCCACCACCATGACACTGGCCAGCAGGCCGATCAGCCGGGTGTAGGGGGCCAACAACAGGCTGTTGAGGCCGATGGTGCGGCGTGACACCTTGCTCCAGGCGTCGTTGGTCCGGGTAAACTGACGGCGGATCTCGCCCTGCTGACGAAACGCCTGAATGATGGGCATGCCCTGCAGGGATTCGCTGATCTGGGTGTTGATCTCACTGATCCGCTCCCGTGCACCGTTAAACAGCGGTGCCGACAGCTTGCGATACAGCTGCATCGCGCCCAGCAGCATGGGAATGAGCACCAGGGAGAGCAACATCAGGCGCCAGTCCAGCAGCGACATGGCGATAAAGATGGCGAGGATCCGCAGCGCCCCCTGGATGATGGTGGGCAACACGGAGACGAACAGATCCCGCATCGATTCGGTGTCGTTGCTCACCCGGGAGATCAAACGCCCCACTGGCTGGCTGTCGAACACCTTCATCGGCAAGATGAGCAGGTGGGCGAACAGGTCCCGGCGCAGGGTGTTGACCACGGACAAGGCGCCGCGCTGAAAGTTGAGCACCTGCAGGTACTGCATCACGGCCGCAACGACGTAGAGGCCGAACATGGCACCACCTAAGAGGGCGAGCTGGTTCCAGTCCAGTGTCTGCATCGGCTCGCTGCTGGGCAGGATCACCTCGTCCAGCATCACCTTGACCAGCCAGGGGATGGTCATCTCCGCCAGGGTGGCCAGCAGCATCAGTCCCAGTGCCAGCCCAAAGCGCGGTGCATGGGGCTTGGCGTAGCCCAGCAGGCGGCGGGTGCTGCCGCCGGCGTGGTGCGTTTGGTGCTTCATTGTGTTGTGACTCCGGCTCATCGGCTTGACTCCTTGGCGCCCAGCAGACGACTTTGTTGGATGAAGATCTTGCGGTACCAGCCGCCCTCGAGATCACCCTGGGCCATCAGCTCGGCGTGGGTGCCCTGCTCGACAACCACACCTTCATCCAGCACCCAGATCTGATCCGCCTCGGCCAGGGCGGGCAGACGCTGGGTGATCAGCATCACGGTCTTGTCCGAGTGGCGATGAAAGTGCTCGCGCAGGTGGGCGAGGATCGCCGCCTCGGTCTTCATATCCAGCGCACTGAAGGCGTCATCCAGCAGCAGGATATCGGCACCGGGCGTGCCTTCTTGCTCGCCGATCAGGCAGCTGAGCAGGGCACGGGCCAGGTTGAGCCGTTGTTTCTGTCCGCCTGAGACGTTGATCCCGTTCTCCCCCAGCAGGGTCTGGTAGCCCTGTTGGAAGGCGACGATCTCATCGTGGATCCCCGCCAGTTTTGCCGCCTGCTCGATCTGCGCCTGGGTGGCGTGGGGCCGGGCGAAACCTATGTTGGCGGCGATGGTGCCGGAGAACAGTTGCGATTGCTGTGGCACCCAGGCGATGCGTTGACGCAGCGAGTCCAGGGTGTAGCGCTCAACGGGTTGGCCGCCGATCTCAATACTGGCGCCGGTGGGCAGTGGGTAGTGGCGCTGCAACAGGTTCATCAGGGTGCTCTTGCCGCCACCGGTGGGCCCGGTGATCCCGATAAACTGGCCCTGTTTCACCCGCAGATCGATACCGTGTAACACGGTTTGCGGCACTGTCGGATGCTTTTCGCTGTCCACCTCCTTCCCCGCAGTCGGGTAGTGGAAGGTGGGCAGATTGAAGTGGATCGCGTCAAAGGCGCCGGCGCTCAGCTCGGCATCGCCATCGGTGATCTCCGGCCGCTGGCGCAAGATGTTCTGCAATCGGTCCCAGGACGCGGCGCCACGCTGGAAGATGTTGAACTGCCAGCCAAACTGCAACAGGGGGCCGAGCAACTGGGCCAGGTAGAGGGTGAAACTGGTGAGCAGGCCGACGGTGAGCTGATCCAGGCTGATCATCCAGGCGCCGTACAGTAGGGCGATGACAAAGGAGAGGCCGTAGATCACCTGAATGGTGGGCCAGAACAGGCCGTCCACCCGCGCCACCGCCATATTGGCGTCGAAGGTGGCGTCGGTGGCCTCGGCAAAGCGTTGCTGCTGGCGCTCGCCAATGCCGTGGGCCCGTACCGCGCGGATGCTGGACACGGTTTCCCGCACCTCCTCGGTAAAGGCGGAGAAGCGTCCCTGGGCCGTGGCGAAGCGGCTGTGCAGCGCGCCGCCGTACAGGTGGGTAAACCACACCAGCAGCGGGAAGGGCAAAAGGGCCACCAGGCTCAGCTCGCCACTGACGACAAACACCATGCCAAACAGCACGGTAAAGCCGGCCACCAGGGAATCGACCATCACCATAATGCCACCGCCGGTGGCCTGCTCCACCGCCTTGAGATCATTGGTGGCGTGGGCCATCAGATCGCCACTGCTGTGGCGCTGATAAAACGCCGGGCTCTGGCGAGTAAAGTGAGCGAACAGATCGGCCCGCATGGTGGCGGCGATCTTGATGGAGGCGCCGTACAGCAGGGTCTGCCAGCCAAAACGCAGGCCATACATGGCAAACGCGGCGGCGACGATGGCCCCCAGGTGTAGGGCCAGCTCGGGGCCGGTGAGGGTGTTTTCACTGATGGCATCCACCACCCGGCCGATCAACCAGGGGGGTAGCAGATTCAGCGCGGCGACCACCTGCAGCAGGACAAAGGCCAGCAGGTAGCGTCCGGCGTAGGGTCGGATGTAGTGGCGTAGGTGCCAAAGCAGTCCCATTTAACAGGCCTCCTGCAGGCTGGGCTGGGTGTCGTGGTCGGTCGTTGCCGCCGCGCAGTGTTGTCTGGCCTGCTCCGGACTCAGCAGGGCTTGCGCCGCGACGACCTCATCAAAGTTCGGCTGTGGCCGGGCTTCCAACTCGGCCTGCTCAGCCAGGGAGTCGGGAGCCAAGCGCGTCAGCTCACTCATGCGTGCCTGCGCCTCGGGCTGTTTCGCCTGGCGGGCAAATGCCTGAGTATGCTGTTGCGACAAGTCGGTCATCCATTGACGATAGGAGCAGGGCCCGGGTGCGTCCTGCGCTGATGATCCATTCAGCTGGGCCAGGATCTGCGCCGACGGCGTCAGCGCGGGATCCATCAGCTTGGCCATCTGCGCGGTGAGGATCCATTGCAAGCCTAGGGGATCCTCGCCCCGCTCGGCGTTTTGTTGGTCCCGCAACCGGGCCAGCTCGGCCATCTGATCCAGCAGTTCCAGCCCCAGAGCTTCCAATGGCTGCTCCGGTGTCTGGCCGGTGGCGTCGTGCTTTGCTTCGTCAAAGATGGGCAGCGTCAGGCCGGGCTGACGGCCGCGGTGGATCACCCGCTTGAGGCGGTCGTCGATCACCGTCTGTTCGGCGTCCGAGATCATCGGACTGGGCAGCAGGGCCATGGCGGTCAGGAAGAGATCGATAAAGTGGCTCTGGGCTTCGTCCAGTCCCAGTGGCAGTAAGGGGTTAATGTCCAGGCTGCGCAGCTCGATGTACTCCACCCCATCCCGGCACAGGGCGTAGAGTGGACGCTGGCCCTGACTGATCCGTTTGGGCCGGATGCTGCTGTAGAGTTCATTCTCCAGCTGCAGGACATGGCTGTTGATCTGCTGCTGGCGACCCAGGTGACGATAGGCGTCACTGGGGCTGAGCAGGGCGGCGGTCAGATCGGCCAGGTAGGTCTCGCGACTGTCGTAACGGATCGTCAGTTTCGACTGAGCTTCGCTGGTATAACCCAGATCGCTCAGGCGCAGGGAGGTGGCCCAGGGCAGTGCCAGGGTGTCCGGCAAGTGGGTGTCGAAATCGTATTGGACCAGCGTCTCGTCACTGACGCCCTGCACCAGGGTGCGGTCCAGCACCGGGCTGGCACCAAACAGGTATGGGATCAACCAGCCATGGCGCTGCACATTGCGGATCAGCGCAAAGTAACCGGCGGAGATGTACTCCGTCATCGGCAGGGGGCTGTTGTCCCAGGCATGCAGTTGTTGCCAGAACTCGGTGGGCAGGGAAAAGTTGTAGTGGATGCCACTGATGGTCTGCATGGCGCTGCCATAGCGGTTGGCCAGGCCACGACGATAGAGGGTTTTGATCCGCCCGGTATTGGAGCTGCCGTATTGGGCCAGGGCGATCTCACTCTGAGCCGGCAGGCCAGCGGGCATGCTGGCACCCCACAACACCTCGTCATCGGCCAGGTGCGCGGCGGTATAGCGGTGCAGATCTGCCAGGAAGTCGAGCGCCTGCTTCGGCTCAGTGAGCGCCGGGGTGACAAACTCCAGCTGCGCCTCGGCAAAGTCCGTGGTGATGTTGGGGTGGGTCAGGGCCGAGCCCAGCGCCTTGGGGTGGGCGGTCTGAGCCAGCTGACCATCGGGCTGCACCCGTAACGCCTCCTTCTCGATGCCACGGCGGATGCCGGCAAACACCGAGGGGAAGTCACGCAACTGCTCGAGTCGTTGCTGAAAAGGAATGGGGCTCATGGTGATCCTATGGCTTTCTCTGTTCATCGCGGTTCAGTTGACGACGTCAACCATTTAATTGATTTCGTCAACTAATTGCGGAAAAAATTAGGAGGTTGTCCGCTCTAAGCGGCAGCTTCCGTTTGCTCTTCGTGGGTCTGTCGGTTGCTCAGCGGGCGTTAAATCGCTTTGGCCAACGCCCGCAGGACGGTCTTAATGTCGCAGGCATCGATGCCCTTAACCCGCTCCAGCAACTGGGTCATGCGTTCGCTCTGGAACCGATCCACCGCTTCCAGACACTGCTGGCCGCAGGGGCTGATCTTCAGCAGGCGGATGCGTGCGTCTTCATCACAGACAGTACGCTCGATCAGCTCCCGCTTGATCAGGCGGTTGACCAGTCGGGTGGCACCGCTTTTGCTGATGTTCAGGGTCTGGGCGATGGATTGCACCGGGCAGCAGGGCTGGTTCTGGATATGGCGCAGCGCCTTGAACTCCAGTAGGGAGAACTCGTCGCAGGTGTCACCCTGACAGCAGCTGTTGCTGAAGTAGAGGGCCAGATCCATCAGATCCTGGTGGATGGTGTGCAGATCATTGGGCATCGAAGGCACCTCACGGCAGTCGGATAGCGGCTATTAGAGGGTATTTAGTTTACTTGGTCAACTAATTCCTCGCAAGGGTGGGCTGCCTTGCTTGCGTCGATGCCACAAAGCGTCACGCACACTCCATTCAGCGATACGGAAAGGGTCGACCGCCATGCTCTGCGAATGGCTGCCTCGGGAAAAAGCAAAAGCGGGTAGAGCGACATCAGGCTACACCCGCTTTTTAGGAGAGTGAGACGTCGGTGTTTACTGAACGCCCATCTCGGTATTGAACTTCATCACATTGATCCGGTGGCCCTTGTCGTAGTTGAAGTTGCGATTGGTGGGTTTGTCGCTGAGCTTATTGATCGGCAAGGTCGCCTCCCAGGCATCGAACTTATCTTTCATCTGCTGGGTTTTCTCCGGCATCTTGTAGGCCAGATCGTGCCACTCGCCCGGATCTTCGGCGATGTTAAACAAACGAATGGTTTGTGGGCCGTGATCGTCATTCCAGGTCAGCTTCCAGTCGCCGTCGCGAATGGCGTAGTCCTCATCCCGACGCCAGTAGAGGGTCTCGTGGGGTTTCTCAGTGGCGGGCTTGGCGCCCAGCACATAGGGCATGAGATCTTTTCCATCAAGCTTTAGCGGGCCTGTGCCCCCTTCTGCACCGCCGAGGATGGCATTGATGGTGGCCATGATATCCAGATTCACCACCGGGTGCTCATAGACGCCACCGGCCGGCAAGGTTGCCGGCCAATGCATCAAAAACGGCACACGAATGCCGCCCTCGTAGGTATCACCCTTGAAACCGTTGTAGATCCCGGGGCTGGACATGGTGTGCTGGCCGCGCTGATGGTTGGCTTGACCCGCCGGAGAGCCATTGTCACTCATAAAGAAGATCAGCGTGTTGTCGTAGAGATCGTGCTTCTTCAGCGCCTCCATCACTTCACCGATCCCATCGTCCATGGCCAGCGCCATCGCGGCAAACAGCTTTCGGGTGTCGCTGGCGTCCAGATCTTGTACCCGGTCGATGTAGGGCTGAGGCGCGGTCCAGGGATGGTGCACGGCAAAGTGGGCGAGGTGGATGAAGAAAGGCTTGTCGGCGTTGCGATCGATAAAGGCCACGGCCTCGTCGGTGAACAGCTCCGTCAGGAAACCGTTCTTCTCCTGGATCGGCGGCTCGGGAATGTCGTTGCGATAGATGGGGGAGAGCCAGGGCTTGCCACCGGGTTTGGCATCGGACTTGTAATAGTCGTGGGAACCGGCACGAAAGCCGTAGAAAAAATCGGCCCCCCGTTCATTGGGCGAACCGGTTGGCGTTCCCATGTGCCATTTGCCGATCACCGCGGTTTTATAGCCAAACCCCTTCATCATCTCCATCATCATGGGCTGATCATGGGGGATCAAACTCTGATCAAAATTACCGTAAACCCCCATTTTCTGTTGGTACACCCCAGTCAGCAGCCCGGCACGGGAAGGGCCACACACAGACGCAGAGACATAGGCCTGGGGAAAATGAATGCCCCCCGCGGCCAGCTTGTCGATATTTGGGGTTTTGATGTCCTCGACGCCGTGATAGCCGACATCGCCCATCCCCTGATCATCCGAATAGATCACGATGATGTTGGGTTGCTGTGTCTCTGCTAAGACTGGCGGGGCGAGGCCGACCGCCAGTGCACTGGCGATAAGAGAAGGGCCTAAGATGCGGATTGTTTTCATTATTGTCCAAACCTAGAGCGCGGGATTTTGATTCTACGTGTTGGATTAGGGGAGGAGAACCGTTGGAAATTAAAGTTGTGAAAGTAAAGGTTTTGTTTGTGTCGGCGGCGATGAGCCAGGATTCAAGCACAGTCTCTTTCCCAATGCCTTGCATCGAAGGCGCAGGGGGTGAAATCGACGGTGAAAAGAGGGGAGGCGGATCTGGTAGCAAGGAATGAATCCATGGGCTCTGGGTTCGTGCCTGTTGGCTACCGCAGGACGCCGCCCTCATTGAGAGATCGACGGCGTCCGGGGCAAGTGTCTACTGCTGAGACATCTCGTTATTGAACTTCATCACATTGACCCGGTGGCCCTTGTGGTAGTCATAGTTGCGGTTGGTGCGCTTTTTGGTGTGTTCATTGACGGGAAGCTCAGCTTCCCAGGCATCGAACTTGTCTTTCATCTGCTGGGTTTTCTCCGGCATCTTGAAGGCCAGATCGTTCCACTCGCCCGGATCTTCGGCGATGTTGAACAGGCGTATGGTCTGTGGGCCGGATTGATCGTTCCAGGTCATCTTCCAGTCGCCGTCGCGCATGGCGTAATCCATATCCCGACGCCAGTAGAGGGTCTCATGGGGCTTGGCCTCGGCCGGTTTTTCCCCCAACAAATACGGCATCAAATTGACCCCATCAAAGGGAACCGGACCGGCACCGCCCTCTTTGCCACCCAGGATGGCGTTAATGGTGGCCATAATGTCCAGATTGATCACCGGATGCTCATAGACTGCCCCCGCCGGTAACCCATCGGGCCAGTGCATCACGAAGGGCACCCGGATCCCGCCCTCATAGGTATCACCCTTAAAGCCGTTATAGATCCCAGGACTGGACATGGTGGTCTCGCCACGCTGTTTGGTGCGTGGCTGGGCGAAACCCTGGCCCCGTGGAGAGCCATTGTCACTCATAAAGAAGATCAGGGTGTTGTCGTAGAGATCGTGCTTCTTCAGCGTCTCCATCACCTCTCCGATCCCGTCATCCATGGCCAGCGCCATGCCGGCAAACAGTTTACGCTCGTCACCCGCATCCAGGTGCTGTACCCGATCGACGTAAGACTGGGGCACCGTCCAGGGGTGATGCACGGCAAAGTGGGCCAGGTGCAGGAAGAAAGGCTTGTCGGCATTGCGCTCGATAAAGCCAACCGCTTCCTCGGTAAACAGCTCGGTCAGGTAGCCATTCTTCTCCTGAATGGGCGGCTCGGCCACCTCGTTGCGATAGATGGGGGACAACCAGGGCTTACCGCCTTCTTCGGCATCGGACTTGTAGTAGTCGTGGGAGCCACCGATAAAGCCGTAGAAGAAGTCGGCGCCACGCTCATTGGGCGTGCCGGTCAGGCGGGTCATATGCCATTTCCCCACCACACCGGTCTGGTAACCAAACTCCTTCATCATGGCCGTCATCATCGGCTGTTCATGGGGGATCTGGGTGGTTTTGAAGTTGCCATACACCCCGAAGCGCTGCTGGTACACCCCGGTGAGCAGGCCCGCACGGGAGGGGCCACAGACCGACGCAGACACGTAGGCCTGGGGAAAGTGAACGCCGCCGGCGGCCAGCTTGTCGATATTCGGGGTTTTGATGTCATCGACGCCGTGATAGCCGACGTCACCCATACCCTGATCATCCGAGTAGATGACGATGATATTGGGCTGTGATGGTTCGGTGGCAATGGCGGGGCTGGCGAGGCCGAGGGCCACCGCGCCGGCAATAAGAGAGTTCTGGGAAGGGGTCATGGTTACCGTTATTGTTTTCATTGTGTTTGTCGTAACCTGAGTGTACCCACAGCGGCCAAGGCAACAAGTGGAGGCGCTTGACGACATTAGAAAATTTGGCCAATGCAGCCCTTTTATTATTCCTGTGATCTGCCCCCTTGGACTGGTGGGTCAAGGGGCTTCTTTAGAGGGGGGCCCCCTTTCTTATGCTTTGGATCGCAAGACGGCTTCCCCACTGCCATCCAGTTAAAAGCGTCGCTGTTAGCTCGCCTTATTCCCTCTGAGTTCCATTATTTGATGCTCTGCCTCAGGCAAAGGGAGATGTTTATGTGGCCTTCGTGGTGGCTGACTGGATGTTCAGCCTGCTTTCATGGATCTTTTTAACCAGGGCAGCTTTAACACCCCTTTTGCCTGGCTGATGGCACTGATGAGTCTGGGGCTGATGGTGACAACGAGCCTGATGCTCGTCGAAAACGGGGCGCGCGTACTGCGGCGGCGAACGTCAAAGGACTAAGGGGGGGAACGGGTGGTGCCGGGGGCACCTAATGGGGCCGAGTACAGGGTGAAACTGGCGGAGCCCAGGTTCAAAGCCGATAGCCATCCCCCAACGGTTCACCAGATGAATGATACCCAGAAAGGAAAACGCCGCCACTCGGAATGAGTGGCGGCGTTTCAATGGATCATGGCTGAGATTTAACGCTTGGCCGTTTGCTCACCTTGGCGGGCATGCTGCGACGGCAGGCAATTGGTCGGGCTGTCTTCGACACACTCGGCGGCGTGGAACAGGCGCTCCTTGTCCAGCCGTACGTTATCGACAAAGACGCTGGCTTCACCCTGACTCTTGGCATTGGTGCGCTGCATCTGCAGGGTCAGCACCATCTTGTGGTAACCCGGACGTTTACGCAGGGTTGCGACCCGCTCCCCTTCATGGCCCGGCAGGATATCGCCGATGTCCCGGCGCTCCACCATGCGATTGCCTTCGGCGTCATAGAAGTCGGCCTTCACCTCAAACTTAAAGTCCTCCCCCTCGGTGCTGGCATCGAAACGCACCAGGTAGCGGGTACCCAGAGGATCCACCGACACATCGATCTCCCGGCTAGCGCTCTGCCAGCCAGTGTCACCGGCACTGCGGTTAAAGCGCAGTACCTTGTCACCGGCGGTGGCCCGTTGTGGCTTTGTCACCACTTGTGGCCCTTTCAACTGCCAGTGTTGCCCGCCCTGGGCAAAGTCGCCATTGGCCAGGCCGGAGTCCGCACCACGACGCATCACCGCGAGGCTCTCAAAGGCAAACTGGCCCTGCTCGGAGACGTACTCCAGGTGCAGGTAGTTGGCGCCAGCCGGCTTGTGGCTCTTCAGCACCAGTGCGTCCTGCACATTGTCAGCGGTCAGCGCCTGGCTTTCGGTGGCCTCACCCACGAGTGTCTCCAGGGTGCCATCGACTGACCAACGGGTGCGCAGCACGCCCCTGGCATCGCCATCGGCTTTGAGCATGCGGCCCTGGGCGCGCACCACGAAGCGGGTGTCGTCCAAGTCCATCGCCAGTGCCAGAGGCTGACTGATCAGGCTGTCGCCGGACAGTTGCACGGCCTTGCTACCCACGCCATCGATCACCTTGGCGTCGCCCTGAACCTGCCAGGCCTCCAGGCCCCGCTCGAACTGCGGGTTGGTGAAGCGCATCGGCTTGCCGTCCAGCTGGGCCACCAGATCTTCCAGCTCGATCCAATCCCCTTCCGGATCGATCACCTCATACTCGGCATGGGATCGCGGCAGAGTGAAAGGCGCCATCTGGAAACCGTACTCGGTGCGCGAACCGTCGGCGTCGATGCCGATCACCCGGCGGGGCGTCATATTGGAGTAGAGCAACTGGCCATCTTGCTCCTTGACGTAGGGCCGGTAGAAGTCGCCACGCAGCTTGGCGATGGTGCCCGGCATGATCGCTTCCACCAGACCAATGCCGCCATACCAGAAGTCGGCGATGCCGACGCCATTCATCACGAAGTTCGGCAAGTCCATGGACCAGCGGGTCAACATCTGGATCTCATCGCCACCGGCGGCGTTGTTCATCTCCTGGCGCAGGCCGTCGCGATAGGCCATGTAGCCACCCACCATGGGAGCGCTGTGGCCGTGCTGGCCCAGGCCCAAGACGGCGGGGAAATGGATGATGTTGTGGGGGTGATCCGACGGACCTTCGTTGTAATAACCACAGGGCCGCTCCCGGGTGGCCTTCTCACCGGGACAACCTGGGTGGTTACCGGCGGAGAAGGCGGCGAAGTAGGGGAAGCCATCCTCATCCGTGGTGGCCATGGTAATGCCGTAGTAGTTGGTGTTTTGATCGATCCAGCCATCGCCGTCGAAGTGGTGGTTGAGGATCAGGGTGGCGCCATTGACGATAAAGGCGGCGTGGGAGGCGAGGATCACCGGCTCACCCACCAGCCAGTTGTCCACCTTGAAGCTGTCGCGATCATAGCTGTAGGTGTGATAGTCGGTGGACACGGTGGGATCCTGCGCGGCGCCGATATCGCCGAAGATCCAGGTCTCGTTGGACATTCGGTTGTTGATGTCCACCGGGCCGTGATCATCGTTGGTCCAGGTGATGCGCTGCTCGGCCCGGATGGTGTCGGAGGAGCGTTTCACCAGCTGGCGCAGATACTCTTTGTAGATCTGCAGGTTTGCATTATCCGGGTACATTTCCGCCGCCTTGTAGGCCGCCGGAAGGTATTTCATGCTGACGTAGACTTGAGGCTGAGAATTGGGATAGCCGTGTCGGTGCATGCCCAATGAGGGATCACCATCGCGGTTGTAGACCCGGACAAAGTGGCCATCGACGGTTCGCTCGCCACCGTGACCGTCCGGGTTCAGGCCTGCGTGGGTCTGAATGAGCAGCTCGACGATCTTCTCGATGTCCGGATCCGGCGCGACCTGATCGATCGCCATCAGCAAAAACAGCGCCCAGCCGACGTTATCGGCGATAGGCCACTGGATCGGCCCCGCATCCTTGGCGCCAATGCCGCGATTGAGCAAACCCGCTTTGCCGGTCAGGGTGCTGGTGCCGTCCATGCCACCGTGCACCACCAGGCTCTTGATGGCGGTCAGGTAGCTGTCCAGCTCATTGCGCATCCAGTCTTCATAGCTCAGGCGTTTGTCGCTGGCGTCATACAGCAAACGGCTTTGCTCGCCCGCCAGCAGCATGCGGCCATCGGCGGTGGCGGCGATGCTCTGCGCACCGTTGAGCTGCGCAAAAGATCTCAGTTCAACGGCTTTACCACTGCGCAAATTTGCCAACTCGACGCGCAGCAGTTGATCGCCTTTGAGGGCAAACAGTCCGCCTTCTCCCTGGGCGCCAAACACTCGGCCCATGCTCAAACCGGTTAAGCCCGGCTGTTCGGCAACCAACGTCAGCTTATCGTTATCCACGCGATACAGGCCCTGCTCGGTGCTGGCGTACACATTGCGCGCGACCATATCCACGGCCACGCCATTGATGGGTGCGTCGCTTTGGATCAGGGTTCGGTTGCCCTTGGCCTCGCCGAGCGCGACGGTATTGCGCTTTGCGGGGTAACGGTAGAGTCCCGCATCGCTGCCGACAAACAGCTCCCCCTTGAAGTAGCTTATGCCAAAGCGGCCGCCGTCTTGCTTGGACAGGGTGACACGGTCCATCAGATCCAGGCTCTGGGTGTTGGTGTTAAAGGCCAGGATGGCGTCCTTGTCCTGCCCCTCACCGGTGCCACACAGGGCCAGGTAGAGGAAACGGCCGGAGGAGGAGAACGCCATGCCACACAGGGCGTTTTCCTCGGCCAGGTTGAGCCCGGGGACTGCGGCTTTGATGGCATCGCGATCCAGACTGTACTTGAGTTTTTGCTGAATATTGCGGATCTCAATCCGCTCACCCTGGGCGTCGGCCACCGCGTATTTACCGGCGATCTGAGCCGCCGCAACCCAATCGGCTTGCTGTCCGTCGAAGGCCCAGTCCGCCAGATGAAGCGTATCCTGTATTCGCTCGATGTTCTTCAAGGCCGTGCTGCTGGGAACTTCTGGCTGGCTGCCGCAGCCGGCGATCAGGGAAGCGGAGCCGACGGCCAGCGCCAGTGTGATCGCCCGACTCAGGCGATGGGAAGGGAAACGCAAATGTTGTGTCATAACTGCTTTTCTTATTGGTTGTTCGTCCATTGAGCCGGGCGTTCGAGGGACCTCTCCTGTCTCCGCAAGCGCTCAAAGCTCTTAAAAATGAGTTCCTTGGCTATCACTGCCAATAAAATGAACATCATCATTCACTTATATCATGGCGAACGGCTGCTCAATCTTTGGCTACGAAAGGGTACGTAAAGAAGTGCGAGGCTTGACCCAGGGGGTCATACCGCCTTAACGGTAAGTCAACCCATTCGGGGTTGGAGACACTGGCGTGAAAGGCGATCCGAATGGCTGATGCTTCCAGTGCCTGCAGTGCTTAATGACGATTGCCTTCAGTGACCGAGCCCCAGTGTGGTTGTGCGGACGCTATCCAAAGATGCTGACCATTTGAGGCTCAAGATCTGAGCTAAATGGCGATTTCTGAATGAAAAAAAGCCAGATGGCTGGCTTTTTGACCTTCCTCGTCGACGGGTAATTTACCTGTATATATATACATGGTAGCGTCTCCACCCCGCATCCTTGGATGCCGGTTTCAATCGCTTATGTTCATACCGATTTAGGGATCCCGTCGCTGTTTTATGGCCAAGCTCACCCTCGAAGAAAAACGTGCCCGCGCCTTGCAAAAGGCTCAGGAAGCCAAGGAGCGTGCCATCGCTCGTCAACGTGCAAAAATGACCGATCCCGAACACATTGCCGCTCAAAGGGAAAAGCAGTTACAGGCGCGGGAGCGGGCACAGCTTAAGGCCCAGGCACGGCGTGATACCCGCAGCGAAGGGGGGGCGCCGTCACCACAAGGCGGCGAGGGTTTTCGGGGGCAAGCGTCTCTGGTCAGCAAGACTCCCCTGACCAACAAGAGGCCGTTAACGAATAACAAGGGATTGGCTAACAAGAAACCCTTGGTAAGCGGCGGCACGCTGACGCAAAGTGCCCCACTGCAACGCCGGGCGGAGCCGGTGCGACAGCGTAAGCCTTTGGTCAATAAACAACCTTTGGCCAACGGGAAGGGGTTGGCCAATCAGAGCCCTTTGTCGAGCAAGGGATCGCTCAGCCAAAGTGCTTCACTCAGTCAGGGTGCCCCGCTGCAACGCAGGGCGGAGCCGGTGCGGCAGCGCAAGCCTCTGGTTAACAAGAAGCCGATGGAGAGTCGCAGTCGTCTCACCGGATCTGGGGTGGCGCAGCACAGCACGTTGAAGCAAAACGCACCATTGCAGCGAAAAGGCGAAGGGTTGAAAAACAGCAAGCCGCTGCAAAATCGTGCAGGCATCAAGCCCAAGGCCAACCGAGGCCCGGGGATGACCGGCCGCATGGCTACCGCTGCGGAGCGCCGCGCGATGGATGCCATCGGCCAGCTGCCCTGCCTGTGCTGCGCCATTCATGGCCGCTACAGCCCGGTGATCTCCCTGCATCACCTCGACGGCCGCACCAAACCGGACGCCCATTTCAAGGTGTTGCCCCTGTGCGCGTACCATCATGATCTGCCGGTGGATGCCGATACGCTGGCGCGTTATCCGGATCTGGTGCCTTATCATGCCAAGGGCAGCCTGGGTGGTGCCCGAAGTTGGACAAAGCTCAATGCCGAGCCCCAGCAGTTGCTGTCACTGGCGTATCACGTCGCCAGGCTCCCTCCGGACATGGTACTGCCGTTTGAGTTGGCTCCGCTGGAGCCAGAGTTGATGGTGCGATACGAGCGCCTGCCGATCCCCATGGACGGTATGGCCCACCCAGATCCGCAGGAGAGGGTATACCGACAAGTGGACTACGCAGAGTAAATGCCCTGTTGCAGTGACAAGGGGATCGGAGATCCCATCTCGTCTGCGCCCATCAAAGTCGTGGTTCTCTCTCTGTACTGGCCGGCACCGCCGCGATGATCCGATTATTGGCGGACGTGACGGCCAGGTGTTGCTCGGGCAACGCCCTGGCTTGCGGGCCGCAACAAAAGATGGGAAGATTGGCGCGATTTGGTGTGGGGCGAATGCCCGGGCCAAAGCACTTCGTATAACCCCGATAATAGGGTTCGGGGGTCTCTACCAGGATCCGATAAATCCTGATTACGAAGAGTGAAGTTATCTATGGCTTTTCTCTTTGTATGTTTGATCCTTCTCCTGCAAGCAGAAGAGCTTTTTGTCTGATTTTTTAGATCGAGAGCCCATTATGAGATCCTTTATCCACGGTTTACCCAAAGTCGAACTGCACCTGCATATCGAAGGCTCGCTGGAGCCTGAGCTGATGTTCGAATTAGCCCAACGCAATCAGGTCTCTATCCCCTTCGACAGTCCGCAAGCCGTGCGTGATGCTTACCAGTTCAACAACCTGCAATCTTTCCTCGATATCTATTATCAGGGGGCGAATGTGCTTATCCACGAGCAGGACTTTTTTGATCTGACCTGGGCCTATCTGCTGCGCTGTGCCGACGATAACGTCATGCACACAGAGATCTTCTTCGATCCCCAGACCCACACCGCCCGGGGGATCGCCTTCGAGACCGTGGTAAATGGCATCGATCGGGCCCTCAAACAGGCCGAGTCTCAGCTGCAGATCAGCAGTCGGCTGATCATGTGTATCCTGCGTCACCTTGATGAAGACTCAGCGCTTGAGACGTTGAAACAGGCGTTGCCTCACCAAGATAAGATCATCGGCATCGGCCTGGACTCAACCGAGATCGGCCATCCTGCGCAGAAGTTTGAGCGGGTCTTTCGTCAGGCCCGGCAGCACGGTTTTCTCACCGTCGCTCACGCCGGAGAAGAGGGACCGGCGCAAAATATCGTCGATGCATTGACGCTACTGGGCGTGAGCCGGGTCGACCATGGCGTGCGTTGTGTCGAGGATCCTGTGTTGATGCAGCAACTTCGTGAGCAGCGTATCCCGCTGACCGTTTGCCCCCTGTCCAACACCAAACTCAAGGTGTTTGACCATATGGGTCAACACAATGTGGTCGCGTTACTGCGTCGGGGTTTGTGTGTCACCCTCAACTCCGACGATCCCGCCTACTTTGGTGGCTATATGAAGGATAACTTTATCGCGGTGGCCGAGGCCCATCCGATGAGCTGTGATGAGATCGCTCAATTTACCTTCAACGCCATCGAAGCCAGCTTTATTGCCGAGGATGATAAAGCCCGATTGCGCCAGATCACCGAAAGCTACCTGCAACAGTACCGTCACTAATGGCAATAACACGCCTCGATACCTTCTGCTCAGCTAGCGTCAAACGCGGTCGTTGCGAACAGCCATCAAGGATAGAGAGATTTCTCGTATTGCCCATTTGAGTGTTTCCGTTATGGGCGAAGCCTGCTCTGGCACCATCACAGGCTCAGCCTTACGTTAGGGGGTGTCGACGGCGTTCGAAGCAAAGCCATCACCGGCACCCGAGTGCCGGTGATCCGCATAAGAATCGGCACAGCAGAGCCGAAGGCTTAATTTACGGTTAGCCAGTGGTGCACACTCACAGCTTGCCCGACAGCGGAGCGAGTATGGGCAGCAGCATGGGGATCATCGACGCCACCAGCAGCAGCGCCATCGACAGGTTAAAGGTTCGAAGCCGGGTTTCACTGCCGAGCAGCTTCTGCATCTGCTGGCCCAGCACCGTCCATAGGCTCGCCGACGGCAGATTCGCCACAGCAAACACCAGCGACACCCAGAGGATCGCGCCGAACTCGCGACCCGGGGCATACAGGCTGATGCTGGTCAGCGCCATGGTCCAGCCCTTGGGATTGACCCACTGAAACATCACCGCCTGGAGGAAACTCATCGGCTTAGCTCGGCCTTTCCCATTGGCTTTGGGGGCGGCCGAGGTGGCGATCTGATAGGCCAGGTACAGCAGGTAGAGCACACTGGCCGTGGTGAGCAGCAGATAGCTCAGTGGAAAACGCTCAAACAACTGCATCACGCCAATGCCCACCAAGATCACCATCAGCGAAAAGCCAAAGATCACCCCCAGCATATGGGGCAGCGTCCGGACAACGCCCCAGTTGGCCCCGGAGGTCAGCAACAGCATGTTGTTGGGCCCCGGCGTGATGGCCGACACCAGGGCAAACAGCGACAGGGCCAGCAGGATCTCCAGTGGCATCCCTACCTCTCCATGAAGTTGTAAATTGTGATTAATAGCTTAAGCCGCTTCCCAAGGTGAATGGTTGCATTTATTGTCTAGTGACAAGTGTCCACGTGCAATAAACCATGAAAAAAGACAGCCATAACGACAGAATATTGCAAGCACTCAAGGTGAACGGTCGGATCAGCAACGCCGAGCTGGCGGACAGCGTGGGACTCTCTCCCTCCGCCTGCCTGCGTCGGGTACAGGAGCTGGAGCGCCAAGGGGTGATCAAAGGCTACCGGGCGGTGTTGGATAACCAGCAGCTGGGCGTGGGCTTTGTCGCCTACGTGACCATCTCGTTGTCCAAACATACCAAGCAAGCGCAAAAGGGCTTTGAGCAAGCCATTACCCAATCCACGGAGGTGCTGGAGTGTCACAATGTCACCGGCGCATACGAGTACCTGTTGCGGGTCGAAACCCGAGATCTGAAAAGCTATAAGCATTTTCACAGCGAAGTGCTGGGTATGCTGCCTCAGGTGTCCACCATCAGTACCCATGTGGTGATGGAGTCGCCCAAAGATGAGCGGGCATAAACGTCAGACACTCCCTGAGTGAGTTAGAAGGCCCCCTTCCATTGCTCGGTATCGACAAACCAGCGCTCTTCCTCGATCTTATCGCCACGGAATGTGAACAGGACGGAGAGTTGCGATTCGGCCACCTTGTCACTGCGCCATTCGACGATGGAGACCACTTCATTGTTTCCTTCCAGGTGACGCAGTCCGGTGATCTCGAAACCCGGCGGCAGCAGCGTTGCCAGGCCGTCGAGGGCGGCGCGAAAGGCCGAACGCCCCAACAGCCGATCCGTCTGTCCCGGCATGATAAATCGCATATCTTCCACGTAATCCGCCACCAGGGCATCGAACTCTCCAGCCCCGACCGCTTCCCAGCCCCGCTGGACGATCTTTGCTAATGCCATCGCGTGTGACTCCTCTGGTCCGGACCGGCAGGGGATCCTGTCGATCACCGCGCTCAAAGAGTAAGGCTAGCAGTTGATCACCGCACTTTGGATGACTGCGGTAGGGCAGGGCGGTGATCGAGACTAACTGCGCTGCTGCTGCAGCAGAACCGTCGCCAACGCCGACAGGGCGATCCCCGGCAGCACGGCCAGGGGGATGCGGATCCCCAAAAACAGCCACACCATGGCTGCCACCAACGCCGGATTCAGATAGATGTACGCCATCACTTTCTTCGGACCGATCACTAGCGTGGTCTTTTGAAACAGGTAGGAGGTGACAAGCGTTGCCAGTCCCGCCAGGTAGGCCATATCCAGCCAGTCGCCGATGGCCAACTGGTCCCACTGCAGCGGTTGGCCCGCCATGAATAGTGCCGCGCTCATCCACAGTGCGCCGGTGAGCAGGGTGCAGAAGCTCAGCACCAGCACAGAGTCGTTGCGGTACAGCGTCTTCATCGCGATGGAGTAGCAGCACATGGACAGGGCGGCGAGCATATACAGGCGGTCGCCGGGATTGAACTCGAAGGCCAGCAGGGCATTGAGATCGCCGCCGAACACCACCCAGACGGTGCCTAACGCGCCGATCAGATAGATCAGCCATTGACGCTTGGGCATCGCCTGGCCGAAGGCCGCGAAGGCCAAAAGGCCCGTGACGAAGGGCACCAGGGTGTACAGGGTGCCGGTGTTGAGGGTGGTGGTGGATTTGAGCGCTTCAAAGAAGCCGATGAAATACAGGGCGTAGAACAGGCTGATCAACGCTGCCCGGGGCAGGGTAGTGACGATGGCCCGCCGGTAGCCCGGTTTGGCCAAGACCCAGGGGGCCAGGCACAGGGCCGCCAGGACGAAACGCAGCAGGGTGAGTGAGATGGGGTTGATGGTGTCGGCCAGGCGGGCGGAGACCAGGAAGGAGCCCGCCACCAGCAGTGTGGCGGTAAAGGCCCCCAGATGCGCCTTCAATGTTTCTTTTGTGCCGACAACTGTACCGGCCTGTTGTTCGCTCACCTTGATCTCCTGTTGATCCATGCATGCCCATTGTCGAAACAGCGCGACAATGACGGGGCGCACTATACAACCTCAAGTTGGGGTGAGCTCAAGCATTTTTTACTCAGCCGGCCATGGGTCCGGTGAGCGCCGTTATGCCCCGACCGGCTGGTACAAATAACGCTGGCGGGTGGGCTCTCTGAGCGCCCGTACCACCAGGGAGACCAGGAACACCAGGGTGATGGAGAACGCCATGCGTCCCCAGAACACCATGTTGAAGTCGGCGCCAATGAGCAGCAGCAACAGGGTGTCCTCGATCATGCTGTGCATCAGGTTAAGCAACATGACGGTGATGAAGAGATCGTAGCCGGAGACTTCGCCCTTTCGAGCCTCATTGATCAACAAGCCGCCGCCGATGGACACCCCAAGAGTGATGCCGATGATGGCCAGGTTGGCTGCGGCCTGGCCGACGCCCAGCAGCCTAAATACCGGGCGCAGCATAAAGGCCATAACTCGTTCGATGCCGAGCGCCTTAAGCAGCTTGAGGGTGGCCATCAGCACGGTGATCAACACGACGATCATCGCCAGATTCTGCAGCTGAGTCATGGCCCAGCCGAGCAGGCTGCCATCCCCGCTGGCGTCTGGCTGCCACGCCATTTGCACCATCTCCTGGCCACTGCCGGACCAGCGGTAGTACTGGAACTGCAGCCAGGCAAACAGCAGGCCGCCGCCAATGCGCACCAACAGGGTCACCCACAACGGGCTGCCCGCTTTGCGGGCGATGGCACCCTCCACAGGCAGGCCGTGAGCCAGCAACATCAGGCTGGCCAGCACGGTGATCTGGGATACCGACAGCGCCACCGACTGATCCATCAGCACCAGCAAACCGCCGTAGATATTGGTCACCAGAGTCGTGGCCCAGACGATCCCCATCTCCTTGGGCAAACCTATGCCATTCATCAGGGGGGCCAGCCACTGGCCGAGCAGCTCGATACCGCCAAGTTCCTCAATGATCTTGACCAAGATGATCATCGGGATCATCACCTTAAACAGGGTCCAGACCACAGAGGTGACTTCACCGAAGAACTGCTTTACCGAGTGTCCACACTGCCGTGCCACGCTTGCCATTGTTACCTACTTGCATAAAAAGGCCCGGTAGTGCTTTGAGCAAGTCACTGCCGGACAAAAATGGTTGAAAAGAGGACGCATAGGATACGCAGACGGTGATTAATTAAATTTTGTATTTTGCCAAACAATGGTCGCAAAGTTTCTCATTTGGTAAGCTTCATGACATTGAGTTGGGTAAATTGATGCTGGAGAGAAATGTGGAGTTAGACCGTCTGGATCGGCGAATTTTGGCGTTGTTGCAGCGCAACAATCGGATCCCCAATGTGGAACTGGCCGCCGAAGTGGGCCTGTCGCCGCCGGCCTGCCTCAAGCGGGTCAAACGCCTGCGCGAAGGCGGGGTGATCATCGCCGATGTTGCCCGCATCGATCCTGAGCTGGCGGGCAACAATATGACGCTGATCGTCTCCATCGAGATGGAGCGGGATCGGGACGATATCTACCGCCTGTTCCGTCAGTCCATCATGAAGGCCCCACAGGTTACCCAGTGTTACCAGATCTCCGGCAGCTACGACTTTATGATCATCGTCTGTGTCAAGGATATTCAGACCTACGAGGACTTCGTGGAAAACACCCTGCGCACCGACTTTAATATCCGCAAGTTCCACACCTCGGTGTCGTTGCGTACGGTCAAGTTTGAAACCGCCATCGATCTCAGTCAGGAGGCGCCATGAGCCTGCGTGCCGTTTTGTTCGACATGGACGGGCTGATCTTTAACACCGAAGCCCATTTTGAGCAGGCCTGGCAACACGCGGCAAGGCTGCAGGGACGAAGCCTGGATCTGGCCCTGTACCGCTCCACCATCGGAATGAAGCGGGCCCACTTCGAGCCTCGCATCCTCGAGCAGCTCGGCCCGGGATTGGATGTCGAGCGCTACCGCAGGGAGCGCGACACCCATTTTCATGAGCTTCGCCAGCAGGGACTTGAGTTTCAGCCGGGATTCGAAGCCCTGTTCGACACCTTGGAGCAGCGCGGGATCAAGCGGGCCCTCGTCACCTCCTCCCACTGGCCGGATGTGGAGCACAACTTCGCCGGCAGTGGCTACCTGCACCGATTCGATACCCATGTCTGCGGCGACTCGGTGCAAAACGGTAAGCCTGCGCCGGACTGCTATCTGCTCGGCTGTGAGCAGCTGGCCGTCACCCCCGGGCAGACACTGGCGCTGGAGGACTCCAACAACGGCATGCGCGCCGCCATTGGCGCAGGCTGCCGGGCGGTGATGGTGCCGGACAGGCAGACACCGGCGGACGACGTACGACGCCAGGCCCTGGCGATCAGTCCCTCACTGGGCGACGTTCTGACGCTGCTGCCCGAATGGATCGGCTCGCGTTAAGGCGGGCCACTTACCCTGGGATCTCAGGCTTCTCAGGCTTTTCAGGCTCGACTCGATTGCCCCTTCTTTGACTGAATTCCATTACCGGTAGCGTTTTTGCGTACGCGGAGTGCCCTTGTGTTTATATCGTGTACGACAGAGCGTTACCGGCACAGCATCAGGGGGGATCCTATCCGGATTGAAAATTGCCACCCACATCGTCTATTCGAATGATGAAGCCGGATCCGGGGTTTGCCAGTCTACAGGCTCAACCCTGAGGAGAGCTCGCCATGTGCATGAGCAGACAGACCAAAACTCACATTAAAAAAGACGTCGCACTCAATGTATTTCTCAATGTATTACTGAATGCCGGGATCAGTTGGATGCTGCTTAAGGGCGGTGATGCCTTGATCTGGGGCGGTGATAAAGGTTTTGCCGGTGATCTGCTCGCCACCGCCTTTTTGATGCCTTTTATCGTGACCCTGATCATGATCGCCGTGCAGCGAAAAAAGGTACGCGCGGGCAAGCGGGATGCGGTTGCGCTGAACACCGGCGCACCCTTGATGTCATTGCTGGCACGTTTCCCCCAATCCCTGTTCAAAAATGGCCTGCTGTTCGGCGGTGCCGGCCTGTTGATCCTGGCGCCTATCACCCTGTTGGGATTATGGATTGTGGGCGTAGAGACCTTCAGCCCCGGCAGCTATTCCCTGTTCAAGGGCCTGTGGGCCGGCGTCATTGCCGGGATCCTGGTTCCCATGATGATTTTGGTCGGACTCAGGCAGGGTCATTAATGGCGAAGGTTATCGAATGCCAGAGAGGGCGGAAGTAAGTGCATTGCCCCATTCCTTTCCTCCTGGCGTTCTTCCGGACACGGCCTGCGCTGATCACGGCAATGCGTTCCGGCAGTGATTGGACTTCGCCTGAGGTCTGACTGTTTCCTCGGCGCCCCATGCGAAGAATCTGACGATTCCCCTAGGGGCTACCCACTCCGTAAGCTGCCGGTAGACGAAGAGGGGAGCAGGGCGCCCCCAATCCCGCGATCCACAGTAACCTTTCTTGGCGCAGTGACACAGTGTGCCAAGAAGGGCAGGCGTTTCACTTATGACTGATTCGCTGGCTGTTTTCGGTTGTTCATGGAGCGCATGATCAGTTTGTGCAACAGCACAGGCATCCAGCGCTTAAGCAGATCCAACAGGACGGAGTCTTTACCGACGCGAACCCGGAAGGATTTTTTGTTGACCGCAGACAGGATCCGGCTGGCGGCCTTATCCACGGGCATGGCGATCTTCTCGACCGTGGCCAGCGTTTTCTTTGCCTTGGCCGCATCGTCGGCGCGGTCCAGAGTGTTGCGGATCATATTGGTGGCAATGGCCCCCGGATGCACGCTGGTCACGCCGATGTTGAATTTCGACAGTTCGGCGCCGAGGCTTTCGGTTAGCGCACGGACGGCCGCCTTGGTGGCGCAGTAGGACGCTTGATTGGGCAGGCCCAAGAAACCGGCCATGGAAGACAGGTTGACGATGTGGGCTTCGTCTGCGGCCTTGAGATGGGGCAGGAAGTACTTACAACCGTGGATCACCCCCCACAGGTTGACGCGCAGGACCAGCTCCCAGTCATCCAGGCTGTGGTTTTCAAAGCTGCGCTGCAGCGTGATCCCGGCATTGTTAAACAACAGGTTCACCTTACCGTGGGCGTCCATTACTTCGTCCACGAAGGACTGGTATGCCTCGGCATTACCTACGTTGACCAGGTGCATGGAGGCCTTGATCCCGAACTCCTGCACCTGACGCTGAGTCTCCGCCACGCTTTTTTCGCTGATGTCAGCCAGTGCCAGGTTGCACCCCTGACGCGCCAATTGCAGAGCCAATTCACGGCCAATGCCCCCTCCGGCGCCGGTGATCACCGCCACTTTCTGGTTAAACTCTTTCATCGAATTACTCCATTTATCCTTGATTGCTCAAAACCTTGAGCTGGCCATAATTGAGCCCTGGATCTCACTCCAAGTGTCGACTCGGATCTCACTGAGGCAGGCATTCCCAGTTGAACCGTGAACCATCGCAGGCTCTTCGGGTACTGTGAGAACTGTCCCTCTAGCTGCCGAGGGTGTCCATGCTCCAACCTGGAATCATGTCGGTAACCTGGTTAATCGCCTTACCCAGCCACTATAGGAGCCACCCCGGTAGGATACTTTGATCTACACCTCGAAAACCTCGGCCATTTGGACCATGGTTGTAGAAATATGCTTGTTTTTCAGGTGCTTGTGGTTTCTAGTGAGTGATGGAACCCCTCGGGTTGGCACATGTTGACTCGATAATGTGACTTGCTGGGCAGTGTAAGGCGGGTCTCTGGCAGTCTGGCTTAGATTGCTTGCAAAGGGGTTTGGCTCTGATCGCGTCATAGTGGCACCGAGCACTGGGATCCAACTGGGCCTTCAGTCCCTTGTAATCGCGGATCTTTAACGAACCGTAATCATTGTCTAACAGGCCTTGGCCAGACAGTTCAGCGATAACCTTGCCGCAGTACTGGCGCGTGACGCCGCTGATGGAGCACAGATCTTCGATGGTGAGTCGGATCTGCTGTTCACCGCGACGCAACTTGGCGGAAAAGATCATGAGCAGAGTCAGGAGGATATGCTCTTTTTTGCTGATGACGATGCGCAGGAGGGAGAAGTCTTCCCTCATGCGCTCGTAGCGGTGGCGGTGTTCAAAGACAAAGCGGAGTAAGGCTGGATCTTTGGCACAGTTGCTCAAGAGGAGTTGCTGGGGGATGAGGGTTAACTGGGCTGTTTCCAGGCTTCGGTAGTACAGGTTGGCGTTAACCGGTTCGGAGAAATCGCTGCCGAAAAGGAAATGGCCGGAGTACAGCAGACTGGTGCCAACTTCTGTGCCCTCGTGAAACGCAACGGTACGTAACAGGGTTCCCGAATCGAGCCAGGCAAGGCCGAAGCTGAGCTGAAGGGATTGGGATCGTTTTGTCAGTTGAAGAGAGCTACTGCCCTCCTGCAGTCTGGATAAGGTGTCTGGATGAACGCCCCCCTCGCAGAGTTTCTGTTGCCACTTGGGGCGGGAAGAGAGGGGGCAGGGTTCTTTACAGGAAATCGGCAAAAGCAACTCCATGGGATCGGTAAGGGTGAGCGGGTTGGAGGATGCTGAGCGCCAGCCAATAGGCCAGATTGCGTTGACATAAGTTCTGTCGCCGGAACCGCAGGAGCTGATCTTCGCGAATATCAGGCTTGATTGGTTTATTCAATGGGGACTGGGGGAGATAACTAACTCTAATGCCCTGTATTTGAGCGTTTTTTTACCTACTGCACAATGGCCGGCGCCACCACCGACAACCTCATTTTGTGATGCCATCGCTGAATCTTGTATCTGTCCGTTAACAATGCAACCTCAGTGACATTCCGAAATTTTTTCATCAGTAAAACTCCGTGCCACGGCTTAGGCCCAAACCGTCTCTAAACCGACAGATCAGTTCACTCGTGGCCTGTGGGTGGATCGGGGACACCTTTTCCACGTTTCTTATGCAGTAGAGAACCTATGAAACGCGCCAAACACCTATTTGCCCTCTGCGTTATGGCTGGATTGCTGATCTTGCCAAGCCACGCGGTGCTGGCCCAGGAGGCTGAAGCCGAGCTCTTGGCGAAATTCGAGCAAGGTCAGTACTCGCGCAAAGGGGCCGATGGCTGTCTTATGTGTCACGGTCGGAATGAACAACTTACCGAGCTGTTCGCCACCCCCCACGGCAGTATCCAAAGCAGCCAGTCGCCGATGGCCAAGATGCAGTGTGAAACCTGCCACGGGCCACAGGGTAAACATCGAGGCGGTAATGAACCGATGATCGCCTTCGGTGAAAAGGCCAACGTCAGTGGGCAGTTGCAGAACTCCGTTTGTCTGAGTTGTCATGAGGACGGTGGCCGTGGCGATTGGCATGGCAGTCGCCATGACGGCGCCGATCTGGCCTGCGCCGATTGTCATACCATCCACGCCAAGACGGATCCCGTTCTGAGTCCGGCTGGAGAGGTGGACACCTGTACGGGTTGCCATCGCCGTCAGAGGGCCGATATGGCTAAACGTTCCAGCCATCCGTTGGCCGGTAGCAATAGTTTTGCCGCCCTGGGTTCGAGCATGAGTTGTACGAGTTGTCACAGTGCGCACGGCAGTATGACGGAGTCCGGTTTAACCCAGGTAACACTCAACGATACCTGCTTTGAATGCCATGCGGAGAAGCGTGGACCGGCTCTGTGGGAGCATGCGCCGGTTACCGATAATTGCGCCAGCTGTCACAGCGTCCATGGCAGCGTCAATGAAGCCCTGCTTACCCGTCGTCCCCCGCAATTGTGTCAAAGCTGTCATGCCAGTGATGGCCATGCCAGTCGAGTGTATGACGGCGTCGGCACCGCGTTTGTGGGTGGGCAAAGCTGTCTCAACTGTCACAGTCAGGTGCATGGGTCTAACCACCCCGCTGGCAGCCGACTGGATAAATAGGAGAGATCATGATGAAACTGAAACTCTCACCGACTGCCGTTGCCATTCTGGCCGTTATCGCAAGCCCGGCATACGCCTCTTTTAGTCTGTCCGATGCGAATACCGACCGGCTCGATACCAGTGGTTGGGACTGTAAACGTTGTGATAGTCCACAACGGGCTGGCCATGTGAGTGTCGCCATGGGGAGCGTTAAAGCCGATGATTACCATGCCGCGGATCGGCTTGGCAGTCGTGACGGCTTCGCCGCAGGCGTCGATGCCAATGCCAGGGCTTTGCTGGGCAGTACCCGGCTGCAACTGCAGGCCGATCAGCTGGGTATGGATAACGGTTATGGTGCTGTTCGGATCGATCGCGGATCACTGCGTTTGGATGCGGACTACGGTCAGCTGCGTTATCACGAGGCGATCGCACAAACCGATTTCGGGTTTGATGGCCGAAATATGGTGAATGTCGATGAGCCACTGACGGTTTCCCTTGCACAGCAGCGTGAGCGGGCAGGGGTTGGACTGGCGTTGCAGGATACGGTCCATGAGCTGAACTGGCGCACTTATGCCCGTTATGACCATGAAACCAAAACCGGCTTGCGTCGGGACTCGGTCACAGGTATTGGCGTGAACTTGAAAGTTCCGGTCAACATTGGTGCCCCGGTGGACCACACCACCGAGCGTTTTCAGGCGGGGGCTGAGCTTGGTGGGCAGCGGTGGCTGACACAAGTGAGCTACCAGGGTTCATTGTTTGAGAACCGCTATGACGGTTTGTACAACGGTGAGCGAGGCGCGGTTAAGGCACTGGCACCGGACAATGAGGCGCACCAGTTGAACCTGTCCGGGCAATATCGCATCGGCAAAACTCGGCTCAGTGCTCGCGTTAATCAAGGTTGGCTGTACCAGAATGACACCAGCTTCGTCGAGCTCGGAGGGGTTCCCAATGGGATCACCAAGGCTAACGCTGAGGTTCGGACTCGTAATGCCAATCTGCGTCTGATCAGCGACCTGGCCGGGGTGCGGTTGGCGGCTCGCTATGATTACAGTGATCGGGATAACCGCACTCAGGTCCTGGCTTATGAGCAGTCTTATACCCTAGATAGTTTTAATGGTCGTCTGCGTGAAAATGCTCCCCTGGACGTCACTCGTCACCGCTATAGCCTGGATGCCAATACCCGTCTCAATCAAGGCATTCGCCTTGAAGCTGGCTATCGTGGCGAGCAGACCGAGCGAAGTTATGCGACTCGGGAAACGACCCGTGACAACAGTGTCTTTGCCCGTACCCGGATCACGGCAGTGGATAACCTGGATGTGGCCCTCAAGGCCAGCTATGGCCAGCGCGATGGATCCCGTTTCCAGGCCAGTGAAGCCACCTCTTCGGAGGATAACGCACTGTTGCGTAAGTACTACTTGGCAGATCGGGACCGGACCGAGCTGACCTTGGAGCTGGGTTACGCCCCGCTGCCTGGACTCAGCCTGGATGCCGATATCCGTTATGCCCAGGATGACTACCGCAACTCCGCCATCGGCTTGCTGGAAGCCGATAACCTCAGCTACGACCTCAGTGCTGCCTGGCAGCTCCATGAGGCGATCCATCTACAGATGTTTGGTGGACAGCAATGGATCGACAGCACTCAGTCGGGCTCCCAGAGCTTCTCGGCTCCAGATTGGCGCTACGGCGTAGCGGATCGCTTTGATTATCTTGGCGCGGGTGTGATCTGGCAGGGGCTGATGGCCGATCGATTGCAACTGGGTCTGGACTATCAGTACAGCGAAAGTGAGTCGGTTACCAATATCGAGGCACAGCAACCAACGGGAACCTATGGCGATTATTTCCACTGGTCCCACAGTGTGCGGAGCTACGCCGCTTATCAGCTTAATCCGCGCAATGCCCTGCGGTTGGATTATCGCTACGAGCGCTACTACGACACCAACTATGCCGAAGTTACTGACAGCAGCATTTCCGGGCTAATTACCCTGGGTAGCCAGGGACATAACTACAACGCCCATCAGTTGATGCTGACTTACTCCCATATATTTTGATCACCGAGGTAGACCTGATGCAACGTCGTGATTTTTTAAAACTGAGTGCGACCGCTGGAGCGGTCTCCTGTGTCACCGCTTGTGGTGGCAACAAGCCGGAAAATGTCATTCCCGAACTGCCTGCCGAAGAGCAGGTGAACTGGAGTGCCTGCCTGGCAAACTGTGGTTCCAACTGTCCGTTGAAGGTGATCACCTCCGAAGGGCGGATCGTCCGTATCGAGAATGAAACCTATGGCGAAGACACCTTCAGTGATCGTCATGTCCGGCCCTGTGCTCGAGGCCGTTCCAACAAACGCCGGGTTTATAACAAGGACCGCGTGCTCTACCCGATGAAGCGGGTTGGCGAGCGCGGCTCGGGTCAGTTCGAGCGGATCAGCTGGGACCAGGCACTCCGGGAGATCGGCAGTCAGCTCAACGGGATTTACGATACCTATGGCAGTCGGGCCGTGTATGTACAATACCAGTCAGGGGCTTACTACGATCTCAGTGGCAGCGCAGCCTGGAAACGCCTGCTTAATCTCAAGGGGGGGTATCTGGAGCGCTACGGCACCTACAGCTCGGCGCAAGTGGCCGGGATCATGCCCTACGTTTTCGGCAGCAATGCGCGTTCCTCGGTCTATGAGATGACACACAGTGATCTGATCGTGTTCTTTGGTTACAACCCCATGGAGTGTCGCCACGGAGGCAGCGGCGAGGGCTATGAGTTTGATGCCCTGAGGAAAGGCAAGAAGGTGATCATGATCGATTGCCGCTACAGTGATTCCATGTCCGGTCGTGAGGATGAGTATTACCCCTGCCGACCGGGAACCGATGCGGCGCTGTGCGAGGGGATGGCGCATCACTTGATCACCACAGCCCAGACTGATGCGGCCTTCCTGGCCGACAAGTGCTACGGCTTCGATGCCGAGCCGGAGAGGGCCGATCCGCACAATCCGGGCCAAACCCTGCCCGCGGTTTCCCGTGAAGAGAGCTACTACGGCCACATCATGGGCCTCAAGGATGGTACTGAGCGTACTCCGGAGTGGGCCGCCGCCATCTGTGGCATTCCTGCCGACAAGATCCGTCATATTGCCGATCAGCTGGCGAGCGCCGAGGCCCCCTATATCGCCTCTGGCTACGGGATCCAGCGTCATGTCAACGGCGAGGACAATTGCCGCTCGGTCAGCACCCTGGCCCTATTGCTGGGGGCGGTCGGTAAGCGCGGGACCAATACCGGGGGCCACATGCCCAACTCCCGCCCGCCGGTCTCAACCCCTGGTCTGGCAACGGGGAAGAACGCCGAATCTGCCGTTATTCCGGTTTTCCTCTGGACCAAGGCGGTGGAAGATGGTGAGAACATGACGGTGTTCAAGGATGGGATCCGGTTGCCGGCCGGTGAACTGGATCAAAACGGTGACGGTAAGCTGGGGCAAAACATCAAGGCGATCATCAACTACGCCGGTAATACCATGATTAACCAGCACTCCGACTGTTTTGGCACGGATAAGCTCCTGAAAGACACCAGCAAATGTGAGTTGATTGTGGTGAGTGAAAACCACATGACCCCCTCCGCCCGCTACGCCGACTATCTGCTGCCTGATACCACCTGGTTGGAGACGGACGACTTCGCCAACCAGAGTTACTCTGCGGGGTCTCAAACCTATATCACCGCCATGACGGCGGCCATTGAGCCGATGGGGGAGTGCCGGAACAACTGGGAGGTGTGCGCCGAGTTGGCCGAGATCATGGGCGTTGGGCAGGAGTTCACCGGTGGTAAGAGCTACGGACAGATGCTGGAAGATCACTACTACGACAATGTGCGTCCCAGAGATCCCGAACTGTTCCCCGAATCACTGGCGGAGTTTCAGAAGATCGGCGTGGTCAAAAAGCATGTTGCCAATGACCTGTCGGAGGGTGCTGCCAACACCAACTGCGGCATGTACGACTATGTACAGAACGGCGGTGTGCTCAATACCGCCTCGGGAAAAATCGACATCTACTCCCATCGACTGGCGAAGATGGCTCAAACCTGGGAAGTGCCCGCCTACTGGCTTGATCAGGATAACTACATCAATGCTGTACCCAAGTATGTGAAGCACCCTGAAGGCTTTGAGGATGACAGTCCCGAGCTGGCGGATATGCCGCTGCAGCTGATCGGCCACCATACCAAGGGGCGTACCCACTCCTCCTATCACAGTGTCCAGTGGCTGCGGGAGGCGGTGCATGACGCCGTATGGTTGCACCCCAATGATGTGACCGATTTTGTCGATGGCGACTGGGTCATTGTCGAATCCCTTCGCGGCAAGGTGAAGGTGCGGGCGCGCGTTACCCATCGCATCATGCCGGGGGTCGTTTCCCTCTCCCAGGGAGCCTGGTTTAAGCCGGAAAACGGCATTGATGTCGGTGGTTGTATTAACTCTCTGACCAGCCAGGATTTCTGTAGCCCTTATGTTAAGGCCAATCCTCAACACACCAATCGAGTAAAAATCTACAAAGCGTAAGGTAGGAATTAACCATGCAAAATGTTCAATACGGCTTCTATTTTGACGCCAGCAGATGCAATGGCTGTAAAACCTGCCACATCATCTGTAAGGATCGTTTCGATGCGGAAGCGGGGGTGATCCCTCGTCGTGTTTACGAGTATGTCGGAGGCGGCTTTTCTGACAATGGTGATGGCACGGTGAGCTGCAACACCTTTGGTTACTACACCTCCATCTCCTGTAACCACTGCAGCAACCCTGTCTGTGTCAAAGCCTGTCCCACTGGGGCCTGCTACAAAAAGCGCAGCACTGGCCTGGTGGTGATCGATCAGCCGGTGTGCATCGGCTGTGAGAGCTGCAGCCGTGCCTGCCCCTACGATGCCCCTCAGATCGATCCCATTCGCAGGGTGATGGTCAAGTGCGATGGTTGTAGCGATCGGGTTGAAAAGGGCGAGCAACCCTTGTGTGTCTCCGGCTGTCCTCACCGGGCACTGGATTTCGGTCCTATGGAGGAGCTGCAAGCCAAATACCCGGGTGCCGGTGTCGGGGACATTGCGCCCTTGGCCAGTCCTGGGATCACCAGCCCCAACCTGCTGATCGGTAAAAGCAAGATTACTCAACCCGTCGGTAGTACGGCAGGGAAAATCGAGAACTGGGATGAGGTTTGATTGCCCTTAGAGGCCAGCTACGACTGCCGTAATACACGGTACGGCAGTCGTGTTCCTTTGTCTCTCGACAATAGGGCTTTATGGCTGCCTCTACCTGAGTGTTACGCTGCCGATCCAATCGATTTAAAGGGAACCTTGCTTGAACAATCAGCACCTATACGCCGCCAGTGCCTGTGGCGTTTTTCATAATGTGTTTTACGCCAAACCCACCCCGCCTTTTCTTTATGAATTGATCCAGTCTGAACTGTTGGCTTGCTGGCCCGACTTTGGTGGACCGTCCCAGGAGAGCATGGAGTTGATCCAGACAAGCCTCGAGCAGGACAGCATCGAGGCGTTGGAGCGTGATTACTATCGGCTCTTTATCGGCCCGGGGCCCATGCAGGCCTACCCATGGGGCTCGGTGTATACCGACAAGGAAAACCTGATGTTCGGCGACAGTTGTGTCGCGTTCGAGCGGTTTTGCCGGGGCTTAGGCCTTAAATTCGAGCTGTCATATCGGGAGCCGCTGGACCACATTGGATTGATCCTGGCGGCTTTGTCTGCGCTGCTCGAACAGGACGACCATGAAGGGGCTCAAATCCTGTTGCAGGAGCATCTGTTGCCTTGGAGTCACCGATTTACGGATGCCGTTCGTGAACATGCGAAGACGGGATTCTATGCCGGTTTTGCCCAGTTGCTGGCTCAGTTCCTGGAGCATTGGTGCATCGAGTTGGACGCCTCACCCCAGATCCTTCCCCTGTATCGTTAGGGGGAAGGATGACGGTACGTCGAGAAGTCGCGCAACGATGGCAGGCGGCCCGACACGGCGAACGCCTGGCACTCCAGTTGAAGCAGGATCCTCGGCTCCCGCGATTGTTTGCCGGGGCCACCACTTTGGATCAATTCTGCGAGTTGTTGGCGTCGTTGATCGGCAGCCAGGCCCCGGAGTTACTGGAAGGGGAGCTGACCGATGCGCGTTTGATGCTGCTTTTGTCGGTGGCATTTCAGGGAGCGGTACTCAAAGGGATCGAAGGTGAGGACTTATCCCAGTTCGAGTTGCTGCTGCTCAGCGTATCGCGCCATTATGCTCAGGCAACTCTAGAGCCGGCGATGAAACCGATCCAGCAGCAGGTGCTGGCGCTCCATGAGCGTTGGCAGGAAGCCAGTCGGAAGCGTCGGTCCAAGTATCGCAATATGGGGCGGACAGCGTGAGGCTTGGGCCCGGAGCATCATCCAGGGATTGATTTGAACGCCAATGTTGAGCGCTTATTGATCTCTTCCATAAGCTAAAAGGCCTAGCTCGAAAGCCAGGCCTTTGTCAGCAGATTCAGCCCACACTAGGTGTGGGCTAATTGGTGGGTTTACTTGAAGCGATCCTTATCGCGGTTCTTCTTTTTATTCTTTTTCTTGTTCTCTTCACCGGGCATGTGTTTCCCCCGGTAGCCAACTTTGGGGCCAATATGGGTGCCCCAGCCAAACAGCGGGGATTCGTTTTCACCGCGCCAGCGTTCCAGCTCTTTACGCAGGGTTTCCGCCATCTCCGGGTATTGGCGGCTGACGTCGGTGGTTTCTCCCGGGTCCTCGGAGATCTTGTAGAGTGCCTGGTGGCGGCCGTTGCGGGCGAAGCCATCCTTTTGCTTTACCGAGGTATCGACGAACTTCCATTCCCGGTTGCGAACGGCGGAGTTGGTGATGTTGTCCCAGTAAAGGTAGCGCTCCGGGAGGGCATCGGTCTTGCCCTTGGCGTAGGGCAGCAGGTCGACTCCGTCCAGCTCCCACTCAGGTTTGATCTCGCCGATGGCGGCGTTTAGCAGGGTGGCGGTGATATCGACGCCATTGACGGGTTCGCCCAGTTCGACCCCTTCCATCACGACCCCTTTCCACATCACCAGGTAGGGGACGCGGATCCCCCCTTCCAGGGTGCCCCCCTTGCTGCCTTTAAGGGGCTTGTTACTTGATTGCGGATAACCCATTCCGCCGTTGTCACTGGTGAAGAAGATCAGGGTATTATCCAGCAGGTCTTCGGCTTCCAGCTTGTCCATCAGCAGGCCGATGTTGTTATCCATGTTATGGACCATGGCAACATTGGTTCGACGCATCTTATCGTCGATGTGCTCAAACTTGGCGAGGTCTTCTTCGGTCGCCTGCATCGGCCCGTGAGGGGCGTTATAGGCCAGGAACAGGAAGAAGGGATCCTCCTTGTGGCGATCGATAAAGGCCACGGATTCCTTGCCAAAGGCGTCGGTCATGTACTCTGGGAAGTTGGGGACGCGCTTGCCGTCTTCCCGGAAAACCCCTTGCCAAGGGTTCTTCTGTCGCTGGTTTTCCGGACCGACAAAGTAGTTGGCGGCACCGTTATTGAAGCCGTAAAACTCCTGGAAGCCTCGGTTATAGGGCCAGAATTCCTGCTCGTCACCATCGTGCCATTTGCCGATCAGACCGGTTTTGTAACCCGCCTCACTCAGATAGTCGCCTATGGTATCGAGCTCCAGTGGCAGACCCTGTTTCACCCCGAGCTTGCGAACCCGGGGGCCTGTGTTGTCGTGGTAACCAAAGCGCTGTTGGTAGCGCCCGGTGACAAAGCCGGCACGGGATGGACCGCAGACCATGTTCATGGCATAGCCGTCGCTGAAGGAGACGCCCTGCTCGGCGATCCGGTCGATGTTGGGGGTTTTGAAATCTTGTTCACCGTCCGGGTTATAGCTGAGATCGCCGATCCCGAGGTCGTCGGCCATGATGACGATGATATTGGGACGCTCTACTGCCAGCGCCGAGCCAAAGCCGATGCTGAGCATGGCTGCTGTGGTACCTAAGAGCCGGGGAAACTTCATGGTCGTACTTTCCTTGTCGATCTTGCCTTGGCATGACATCTTGGCGGTGTCCTCGCGAGGCCTGGCTGCAATGCCGCCTTGTGCCCACAGGTTAGAGATCTCGCTTGTGATGGGAGCCAAATGTGAAAATTTGGTAATGGCTAAAGGTTGACACAGGGCGGGGCCGGGTCCTATCCCAGGCTTGGTAAAAAAATGAAAGGTTAAGTCAGTGTGCTAGGGTTTCGCTTCCTGAGCCGAGGCTGGAATGCGTTGCTGTCGGCGAGATAGACACCCTCATTGGCTCCTGTGATAGTGCCTCCAGCCCAGGGATGTAACGAGGTGTTGTTGTAATTGTTAACCGGCTCGCGTTTTAAATCCCTTCCTTGTTTTATCCTCTCCACTGGTTAGTTGTTGTCATCACTGGCCGCCCTGCAAAGGCCCGGTTGCAGTTTCGCTGTGATCGGGCCTCCCTAAACATGATCCCACCCCCTTTATTGCGAGCCACTATCCATTACCAAGGGTGGGTATTTGGTGACTTCATTTCTCTGAGCGTCTGTTCGACGGAGCCGGTGATAGGCTGGTGTCAACGCCTGGCGGCCAGGGACGAAGGGTTTCACTTTCTATCCAGGCTTTGGGCCAGTCGGTCGGCTCTGCAGTCCATCCTTCAATTCCCATCGCCTTCAGCACTTGCTCGGGAGAAATTGTGCTGCCTTTGTGCGTCACGCCGGTGCGCAGCAGGACGGAAGAGGTGGGTTGGCCTGCTACCCACATGGATTGCTTGATGTAGATCCAGCGTTGATCAAACCCGGCGAGCCGGGTACGGATGGTCACGGCATCGAACAGCTTCACGCGTTTTCGGTATTGAATGGTGCTGCCCGCAACGACCAACCCCCAGCGGTTTTGTTTCAGTATTTTGGCCAGACCCGAGCGAATGGCGAAATCGAACCGACCCAGATCATACAGGGTCAGGATCCGGCCATTGTTCATCTCCATAAACAGGTCGAGATCCCAAGGGCGGCAGCGGAACTGGGTTAGACAGGTGTCATGAATGTCCAGAGGCTCACAGCGCAGGGCGCGCATAGAGCAGGTGAGCAGGCGGATCAGGGGGTACATGGCGTTTCCTCGGTCCTTTGCCTCAATGGCATGGGAAATGATCTTTTAAAAAATCTAGGATACTCGGTCTAAAGTGATTGCTCTAGAGCGGATGGAAGCGTCCTGAGTGGGGCAGCAGCGAGTACCGAGCGTCGGTACTCGCACCTTGGAACGAGGAAGGATCAGTCATCGGGCAGGAACTGGCCCAACAGTTCGTTGAGGTAGCGATGCCCCAGCTCGGTGAGTTGCATCTGTTGTTCATCCTGCCGGATCAGGCCACGCTGTCTTGCCCAGGCCAGGGGGGCCTCGACGTCAGCGGCCGATAGCTGGGTACGCTCGGTCAGTTCGCTCAGGGGCATAGGCTCCATCAGACGCAACCGGTTCATGTAATACTCCAGCGCCTGGTCTTCCTTGGGGACTAGCGTCTGACTGTCCATGGGATTGCGACCGGGTTCAAGATAGCCTTTGGGGTGGCGGACCTTGACGGTACGCAGCAGGCTGCCATCGTCACGGAGCACCTTGCCATGGGCCCCGCAGCCTATCCCCAGGTAGTCACCAAAGCGCCAGTAGTTGAGGTTGTGCTCGCATTGGAATCCGGGTTTGGCCCAGGCGGAGATCTCGTACTGGCGATAGCCGGCGGCCTCGAGCAGCGCCTTGCCCTGCTCGAAGATCGCCCACTGGGTATCCTCGTCGGGCAGGGTTGGGGGCTTGGAGGCAAACTGGGTGTTGGGCTCGATGGTGAGCTGGTACCAGGACAGGTGGGGCGGATTGAGTGCGATCGCCTGGTTGAGATCGTACAGGGCATCCTCGACACTCTGGCCCGGCAGGGTGTGCATCAGATCCAGGTTGAAGCGTTCAAATCCTGCCTTGCGCGCCTCGGTAGCGGCACGCCGGGCTTCGTCGGCGCCGTGGATGCGGCCCAGCAGTTGGAGCTTGTCCTGCTGGAAGCTTTGAACCCCCACGGACAGGCGATTGACGCCAGCTTCGCGATAGGGGCGAAAACGATCCGCTTCAAGGGTGCCAGGGTTGGCCTCCATGGTCACTTCACACCCTGGCTGCAGCGGCAGACGTTGGTGAACCCCCTGGAGCAGGGTTTTAATGCCTTGTGGGGAGATCAGCGAAGGGGTGCCACCGCCGATAAAAATGCTGCTGAGGGTGCGGCCTGCCGCCAGAGGCAGATCTTGTTCCAGATCCGCCAGTAGGGCATCAATGTATTCGGCTTCCGGGATCACCCCCTTGCGGGCGTGGGAGTTGAAGTCACAGTAGGGACATTTTTGCTCACACCAGGGGATGTGGATATAGAGCGACAGCGGCGGCAGTTTGCTCACTTACAGGATCCCTTTGGCCTTGAGGCCATCAAGCAGCAGAGCCATGGCCTTGCCACGATGGCTGGCGGCGTTTTTTTCGTCGCTGGAGAGCTCGGCGGCGTTGCGGCTGTCGCCGGACACCTGGAACACGGGGTCGTAACCATGACCCTGCTCTCCACGGGGCGCCTCGGTGATAGATCCCTCCCAGCTCGCCTGGGCGATCACCGGCGAAGGATCTTCGCCATGACGCAGGTACACCAGAACACACTGGAAGCGGGCACTGCGCTGGGATTTACCGTCCATCTCGACCAGCAGTTTCTGCCAGTTCTGTTCGGCGCTGGCGTGGTCACCGGCGTAGCGGGCGGAGTGGATCCCGGGGCGTCCTTGCAGCGCATCGACTTCGATGCCGGAGTCGTCGGCGATGGCCGGAAGGCCGGTGGCACGGGCAGCATGGCGCGCCTTGATGATGGCATTTTCGATGAAGGTGGTGCCGTCTTCCGCGACGCTGCCGACATTAAAATCGGACTGGGGCAGTATGGTCAGCGGATAGTCGGCCAGCAGCTGGGCGAACTCTTTGACCTTGCCGGCGTTGCCGGTGGCCAGGACGATGCGTTGGGACATGGGCTCTCCTTGGGGATCGGAGCACCTCGAGCGCCCCGTAAAATCGAGGCGCAGATTTTATACCAATCACTCCGGCTTTAGAAAGCCGACTCAATCGACAAAGAACTTTTGCTCGAACTTCAGCTTGGTATGCAGATCGCTGCCATTGGTCAGTTCAATATCGAAGATGAAAGACTCTTCGTTGGCGTGCTTGAGCTCGGCGATGTAGTAGATCGCGTCGCCTTCTCTTATCTCTTTGAAGTCCAGCGACTTTGTACTGCCGAGCAAGTTCTTGGCGGTGCCGGAGATGGTTACCGCAACGGCGTGGGTCTTGTCGCTGCTCAGGCTGGTGTCGATCACGGACACATTGACCAGGCCGGTAAAGCGGCTGCGGGTAATGTCGTAGTTCTTGGCGATCTGCGGCGTCAGGAAGGTGCTGCCGAAGGAGACATAGTGGATGGCGTACTTGCCGACCTGCATCTTCTGCTCTGCCAGGGCAGGGGCGATCATCAGCAGGCCTGACAGGATCAGGGTCATTAGGGCACGAAGCATGGGAATTCCTCTTTTCAGTCGCCCGGATCAAAACTATAGACCCTGTGATCGCCCGTTTGTCTTCAAATAATATGTCGAAAAGCTGGCGAGTGAGGTTTTATAGCAGATCGGCGATCACTTCGGGGATCACCTTGGGCTGGTCTATCCGTAGTTGTTTGTGCCGGCCCAGTTCGCCTTTGACGATCTGGATCTGGCCCTTGGCGACGCGAAACTGTTTGGACAGAAATTTGATCAGGTGGCTGTTCGCTTTGCCGTCCACCGGTGGCGCGGTGATCGCCACCTTGAGTTCGTCGCCATGCCGCCCCACCAGCTGGTCTCGGCTGGCCTTGGGCTGGATGTAGAGGTTAAGCAGCAGGACGTCGTCCTGCTGCATTACCGGCTGACTCACACCACGCCCCAGAAGGGCAGGTAGTTGTGCAGCAGGATGTTGAGGAAGTTCATCCCGATCAGCACCACCAGCATGGAGAAGTCCAGGCCACCCATGGGAGGCAGGATGCGGCGGATTGGGCTCAGCAGTGGCTCGGTCAGTTGCTGCAGCACAGCTTCAACCGGATTGTGCCCTTGGGAGACCCAACTGAGAATGGCGCGGATCAGCAGCATCCAGAACAGCAGCAACCCCGCTTCTTTGAGCACGGTGACGGCACCGAGGATCAGCAACATCAGGGGATCAAGCGGGTTATTGGAGAACAGCAGCTTTAGTACCCAGATGGCGATCCCGATGAGCAGGGCCAGCAACAGGGTGGCACTGTCGAATCGGCCCATGGCGGGAATGGCCCGGCGCATGGGGGCCAGGATGGGGTGCGTGGCCTTGACGATAAACTGGCTGAAGGGGTTGTAGAAGTCTGCCCGGGCGAACTGCAACCAGAGACGCAGCAGTACCACCATCAGGTACAGCTTGAGCAGGGTAGTGCCAAGGAAAGTAAGGGCTTCGGTCATAAGTATCTCGTCTGTTTCCGTGTAAAAACGAACTGGGTCCGCATCAAAATTGTTTGGCCATCTCCTGCGCACGGCGCACCGCGGCATTCATGGCATCGGCTACGCTGTTGCGCAGGCCTTGTTGTTCAAAGGTTTCGATCGCCTCGGCGGTGGTGCCCCCCTTGGAAGTCACCTGGGCGCGCAGCTGCGCCAGGGACAGGTCCGGATTGGCTTTGACCATGGCCGCAGAGCCGATGGCGGCTTGCTGGATCAACTGGCGGGCATCGTCCGCACTCATCCCCATGGCCACGGCGGCCTCCTGCATCGCTTCCATCATCAGGAAGAAATAGGCTGGACTCGAGCCGGCGCAGGCGATCACCTGATCGATCCCGGACTCCCGATCCAGCCAGAGGATCTCACCGACGGCCTGCATTAGAGTTCCCGCAAAGTCCCGATCGGTTTGAGCGGTGCCCTCGGGAGCATACAGGCCGGTCATGCCCTGGCCCAGTAACGACGGGGTGTTGGGCATGGTGCGAACTATGGTCGGGTCGCTTCCCAAATAACCGGCCAGGCTGTCACAGGTTACCCCGGCGGCGATGGAGATCACCAGCTTACCTTTCAGGTTTAAGGTGGATATGGGAGCGCACACCTCGGACATCAACTGGGGTTTGACGCCCAGGACAATCACTTCCGCCCAGTCACAGGCGGCGAGGTTGTCGTTGCCCGTGTGGATGGCAAACTCCTGCTTGAGGGCATCAAGCTTGGGCTGACTGGGGTTGGCGGCCAGGATGGCATCGCTGGGATAGCCATTGTGAACCAGGCCACTGATGATGCTGCGGGCCATGTTACCGGCACCGATAAAGGCGATACGGCGCTCTTGGGTGATCTTGCTCACGGTCGATCCTTCATGCTTGTGATTGGGGTTTGGGCTGACGGACACCAAACAGGGCGGTGCCGATCCGAACCTGGGTGCTGCCCTGGGCGATGGCGCTTTCCAGATCGCCACTCATGCCCATCGACAGGGTGTCCACGTCTGGGAATTGCTCCTTCAGTTGCCGATACAGGGCCTGCATTTGGGCAAAGGCACTCTGCTGGGCTTGAGGATCATCATTGGCCGCGGGAATGGCCATCAGGCCGCGCAGGGTCAGGCCGGGCAGGGCGGCCACGGCGGCGGCCAGCTCCGGCAGTGCCTCAGGCGTTACACCGGACTTGCTCTGCTCGCCACTGATGTTGATCTGCAAGCAGACATTGAGTGGTGGCATCTGGGCCGGACGCTGGCTGCTCAGGCGTTGAGCTACCTTTAAACGGTCGACGCTGTGAACCCAATGGAATCGTTCGGCCACCGGCCGGGTTTTATTGGATTGCAGCGGGCCGATAAAGTGCCAGATGAGTGGAAGATCCTGCAATTGCTCGATCTTCTCCACGGCCTCCTGCAGGTAGTTTTCGCCGAACTCATTCAGACCGGCGGCATGGGCCTGGCGGATCATCGCTACGGGTTTGGTCTTGCTGACGGCCAGCAACTGTACGCTGTCGGTCGGGCGCCCGGCCTGCGCACAGGCGTGTGCGATCCGTTGTTGGGCTTGGTTTACTCGCTCTGCTATGGTGGTCATAGATAGTTTATGGACAGATCACTGATATGGAAATTACGGAATTACTTGCCTTTAGTGTAAAGCACAACGCCTCCGATCTGCACCTTTCTGCCGGTGTTCCGCCACAGATCCGGGTGGATGGGGACATTCGCAAGATCGATCTGCCGGCGATGGACCATAAAACGGTGCATGGGCTGATCTACGACATCATGAACGATAAGCAGCGCAAGGAGTTCGAAGAGCGGCTGGAGCTTGATTTCTCGTTCGAGATGCCGGGCCTGGCGCGCTTCCGGGTGAATGTCTTCACTCAGAGCCGGGGGGCAGGCGCGGTCTTTCGTACCGTCCCCAGCACGGTCATGAGCCTGGAGGAGTTGGGTGCGCCGGAGATCTTTCGGCAGATCTCGGAATACCCACGGGGCCTGGTGCTGGTGACCGGGCCGACCGGCTCAGGCAAGAGTACCACCCTGGCCGCCATGGTGGACCACATCAACAACACCCGTCATGACCATATCCTCACCATCGAAGATCCCATCGAGTTTGTGCATGAGAACAAACGCTGCCTGATCAACCAGCGGGAGGTGCATCGGGATACCCTGAGTTTTTCCTCGGCGCTGCGCAGCGCCTTGCGGGAAGATCCCGATGTGATCCTGGTGGGCGAGATGCGGGATCTGGAAACCATACGCCTGGCCCTGACGGCGGCGGAAACCGGCCATCTGGTATTTGGTACCCTGCACACCACGTCGGCGGCCAAGACCATAGATCGAATCGTGGATGTGTTTCCTGCCGCCGAGAAGTCCATGGTGCGCACCATGCTGTCGGAGTCGCTGCAGGCGGTGATCTCCCAGGCACTGATCAAGCGTATTGGGGGGGGGCGGGTTGCGGCCCATGAGATCATGCTGGGCACACCGGCGATCCGTAACCTGATCCGCGAGGACAAGGTCGCGCAGATGTATTCCGCCATTCAGACCGGTATGGCTCATGGTATGCAGACCCTGGATCAATCCCTGGATCAGCTGCTCAATCAGGGCCTGATCAGCCGGGATGATGCCCTGAGCAAGAAAAGTCGCAAATCCACCTTCTGATCTCTCGCTTGGACGCTGGCAGGGCGGGTCGTACCCCCGCCAGCGTTCGCCCATCGTTGCTCCTCTTACCTTTGGCCTTATCCCCCTGCTGCTAACGTCTGATCGCAAGGCGGCGGGAAGTGTGATCCCACCCGGGATATTCACCAAAATCCTAACAATAAAGGAATTTAATCCCTGCCTTGGACTCTTGCTAAGGCATAGAATTCGCCGAAGCGTCGGGCCTTGCGTTCGATGACCTTGCGGCCCCTCTATGGGCTATTCCCCATCGGGTGACAGAGCAATGCATTTTACTTAGACCCGCGTGGCAAAGGTTTGGTGTTCCCCGCATTGAGCTCCCCTTATTTATCTGGACTGGTGCGACACCTTGTGGCGCCCCACGTAATAGACTTTTGGCAGAACGACGATGAAACGCATTCCCAAGAAACGCTGGCTCCCCTTAGGGATCCTCTCTGGTGTCCTGATCCTGGTGCTGGCCGTGGTACTGAGGCCTGGTGCACCGGTTAACGAGGCCTATGAACGGGCTCGCCTGGTGGAAGTCGTTGCGTTGGAAAAACAGACTCTGGCGCCGCAGATCACCGGCTTTGGCCGGGTGCAGCCCAAGGTGATCTGGCAGGCGGTGGCGGAGATCAGTGGTCCGGTGCGGGTACGCCATGCTGAGCTGGAGACCGGTCGTCTGCTCAAACAAGGGACCGTGCTGCTTGAAGTGGATCCGCTGGAGTATGAGCTGCGCCTGGCCCAAGCCGAAGCGGATCGCAACATGGCTAAGGCTCAGTTGACCCGGTTGGCGCAAAATGAGGTCAACCTGAAGGCCAGCCTGGAGCTTGAACAGGGCCGTCTGATGTTGGTCCAAACGGAAACCGAACGCAAAGCCACATTGAAAGCCCGTGGCCTGGTGTCTGAGTCCGAGCTGGACGGCCAGCGGCAGAGCCTGCTGGCCCAGCGTAAGCTGGTGCAGGAGCTGGAAAATCAACGGCTGCTGCTGCCGGACGATCGCAAAGTAGCGCAGGCACAGCTGAAAGTGGCACAGGCCGGAGTAGCGGATGCCGAGCGCCGCCTCAGGCAGACCCGCATCGTGATGCCGTTTGATGGCCGCATTGCCCAGGTAAATGTGGAGACCGATCAGGTGGTGACCGCCAACCAGGTACTGGTGGAGGTGCACGGCATCGACGTGATGGAAGTGGAGGCGGCTGTCTCCCTTCATGACATTCGCAGCCTGCTGGACGGCCCCATGCCGGTACGCGGGGATCTGGATGTGGCAAACCTGGGTCTGAGCGCGTCGGTACAACTGGACAGCGGTCGTTTCGCCGCCAGTTGGCCCGCCACCGTGGTGCGGGTGCGTGAGTCGGTGGATCCCAACCAGGCGACCGTCGGCGTGGTCCTTGAGATCGAACAAGACTACGCCAATCTGGATCTGGCCGAGAAGCCGCCGCTGATCAGCGGGCTGTTTGTCAGCGCGGCGATCGTCGGAGCCGAGCAGTCCGCCTACGTGGTTCCGGCCCGGGCCCTGCGTGGTGACACCCTGTACCTGATGAGTGAAGACCATCAACTGCGTATCGTGCCGGTGACCGTGCGCTTCCGCCAGGGTGACAGGGTGGCCGTGGAGGGGGACATTCAAGCCGGTGAGCGGGTGGTGCTCAATGATCTGCTGCCCGCCGTGCCGGGCATGAGCCTGCGCACCAAACAGGACACTGTCCTTGACGGTGCGCCGGCCGAGGATGTGGCTGAGGAGACCGCACCATGATCCGTTGGTTCGTACGCCACCCCACCGCGGCCAACCTGTTGATGGCGCTGCTGTTGATGGTGGGCCTGCTCAGCGTTGGCAGCGTCAAACGGGAAACTTTCCCTGAGTTTAAGTTCAACTACATCGGCGCCACCGTTGTGTATCCGGGGGCGACCGCGCTGCAGGCGGAGCAGAACCTCTGTCTGCGCATGGAAGATGCGGTGGATGGCCTGTCCAACATCGACGAAACCAGCTGTCAGGCCAGTGAAGGGTTGGCCAGCCTGCGGTTGAAGGTGAATGACAAGGCCGACATGACCCGGATGCTGATGGACGTTCAGACCCGCATTCGTGCCATCAAAGACTTCCCCAGTGAGATCGAACCCCCTGTGGTGGAGGAGCTGGAGTGGACCGAGCCGGTGATCGATGTGGCGATCAGCGCCGATCTGCCATTGCCCCAGATCAAGGCCTATGCGGAAGATCTTAAGCGCCGCCTGAAGGTGGACGCCGGCGTAGCCCTGGTCAATGTTGCCGGGTTTTCCAACCATCTGTTGCGAGTCGAGTTGTCGGAGTCTGCGCTGCGCCGCCACGGCTTGTCCGTCAATGATGTGGCCACTCAGGTGCGTCAGCAGAACACCATGATGCCGGCGGGCAACATCGAGACCGGTGATCGTAACCTGATGGTCCGCTTCGACGAGCGCCGGGTGACGCCGGAAACCTTGGGTCAGTTGGTGGTGGCGGCCAGTGCCGATGGCGCCGTGGTGCGCCTGAATGAGATCGCCACCATCACCGATCAGTTTGAGCTGGATGAAGCCAAGACGCTGTTTGATGGCAAGCCGTCGGCGGTGCTGAAGATCAGCAAAAACAAGGCGGAGGATGCGCTGCGAGTCAAGGAGAAGGTGGCCGAGTTTATCGCCCAGGAGCAGTTGCGTGCCCCGGATGGCCTGGAGTTGGTGCTCTCTAACGATCTCTCATCCCTGCTGTGGGATCGTCTCACCATGATGATCAACAACGGCGCCCAGGGGATCGTCCTGGTGTTTCTGGTGATGTGGTTGTTTTTCTCGCTGCGCTACTCCTTCTGGGTGGCTGCGGGCCTACCGGTCTCCTTCCTCGGCGCCATCTACCTGATGTCGGTACTGGGGATCTCCATCAACATCATGTCGCTGGTGGCCCTGTTGATGGCGATCGGCATCCTGATGGACGACGCCATCGTGATCTCCGAGTCCATCGCCGCCCATATGGAGCGGGGAATGTCGGTGGACGAGGCGGTGATCGCCGGGGTCAAGAAAGTGTTTCCCGGGGTGTTGTCCAGCTACCTGACCACCATCTGCATCTTCGGCGGCATGCTGTTTCTCGATGGCCAGATGGGCGCCGTGCTCGGCGCGGTGCCTCGGGTATTGCTGCTGGTGCTCTCCATCTCGCTGCTGGAAGCCTTCTTGATCTTGCCCGCTCACCTGGCTCACTCGATGCACAAGCAGCAGGCTCGGCAACAAGCGGCTCAGGCCCGGATCGAACAAGGGATCCTGCCCAAGGCCAAGCCGCGCTGGCGCCTGAGGGCAGAGCAGGCCAAGGCCGACTTCATCGGTGGCTTCGAAGGGTTTCGCAATGACAAGTTGGTGCCTGCGGTGCGCTGGGCGGTGCAGCGTCGTTACGGCTTCTTCGGCGGCGTCATCGGCTTGCTGTTTGCCTCGATTGCCCTGGTGGCGGGGGGCGCGGTGAAGTTCAGCGGTTTCCCTGAGCTGGATGGTGATGTGGCCGAAGCTCGGGTGATCCTGCCACCGGGCGCGCCGCTGCACCGTACCGAGCAAGTGGTTGCTCACTTGAGTGCCGCCGCCGAGCGGGTGGCCGAGCGCTACAGCCGAGAGTTTGAGGGCGGCGAGCCGCTGATCCTGCACCGGGCCGAGCAGTTTAACTTCAACATGGACGCGGGGGAGTCCGGCCCTCATGTGGCCACCGTGCGCCTGGATCTGCGCGGTGCGGAGATCCGCAGCAGTCGCATCGAGGATTTTCTGGCGGACTGGCGCATCGAAGCCGGTGAGCTGGCGGAGCCCCTCTCTCTGGTATTCAGCCAGCCGATGCACGGTCCCAGCGGTCGCGCCATCGAGCTGCGCCTGCGGGGCGACGATCTGGCCGAGCTGAAACAGGTCTCCGTGGCGGTGCAGCAATACCTGGGACAGTTTAACGGCGTCCATAACCTGCTCGATGACATGCGGCCGGGTAAGGAGGAGCTGCTGGTACAGCTGCGCCCCGGGGCGGAAAGCTATGGGATCTCCGGCCAGCTGGTGGCCAGTCAGTTGCGAAGTGCTTACTACGGCTCTTTGGCCGATGAGATCCAGCTGGGCGCGGAAAACCTGCGGGTGATGGTGCAGCTGGACAAAGGCGATGCCGCCGATCTGGATGCCCTGTCGCGCTTCCCCATCATGCTGGCCGACGGCAGTCAGGTTCCTCTGGCCAGTGTGGCGACCCTGACCTGGCAACGGGGCTATGTGCGTATTCAGCGCTATGAGGGGCTGCGCACCGTCACCGTGTTTGGCAGCGTCGACAATCGGGTGGCCAACGCCAGTGACATTCGCCGTCAGTTGATCGTGGACGAGATCCCCAAGCTTCAGGCGCAGTACCCCAGCGTGCGGTTTGAGTTCGAAGGCGAGGCCAAGAACAACAAGGAGACCGGGGACTCCATGAAGCGTGGCTTCCTGCTCGGCCTGTTTGGCATTTACGCCATCCTCAGCCTGCAGTTTCGCAGCTACCGGGAGCCGGCGGTGGTGATGATCGCCATCCCCCTGGCGCTTATTGGCGTGCTCTGGGGTCACTGGCTGACCGGCTACGATCTCTCCATGCCCTCCATCATGGGCTTTGTCTCTTTGGCCGGGGTGGTGGTCAATGACTCCATCTTGCTGGTGCAGTACATCCGTCACCATATGGAGCGGGGCGCCGAGGTGCTCGACGCCGTGGTGGAGGCCAGCCGGGAGCGTTTCCGTGCCGTGTTCCTGACCTCGCTGACCACGGCGGCGGGCCTGTTCCCACTGCTATTGGAAACCAGCCTGCAGGCCCAGGTAGTGAAACCCATGGTGGTCTCCATCGTCTTTGGGATCTTCGCCTCGACCCTGCTGGTGCTCTTTATGATCCCCTGTGCCTACGCCATCATGGGCGACATGGGCTGGCTTCGGGATGGGTCACACCATCCGGAGGAAAGAGTGTCGGCCTGATGCTGACTCTGACAGAGTGATATCGTGGAAAGCCTGCCCTGTGCAGGCTTTCCTGTATTGGGCATTGGCCGTTTTGGGGATCTCAGGCGCCGAGGGCTGGTTTCGGTCCATAACAGCCCTTTTTCCCCTGTATATGGCCCCTTCGCGAAGGTTGGCGTTGAGCACAGCGAAGCCCAACGTAGTTGAACACGCCTGCGGAGGGCTGGTTGTGCCCCAAAGGGGTCATCACACTCTATGTGGTGGATGCCTGCGGCATGTTCGCTTTGTGGTTCACCAACCTGGGTTGTCGCGCTGGCGACGGCAGGCCAGGGGGCTTCGCCCCCTAACAACCCCCTTTGCCTCCCTGCGGCGGCGCTGTTCGTGGGTCTATTTCGGATTGGCGTTAACGCACGAGCACTGAGTTTCGAGGACAGCGCCGTCCTCGAAGTCGGCGAAAGTACAAGGTGGGGCATTGGATTTAGGAGGCCGGTTTCGCCACACACCGGCCAACTATCAGATGCCGCGCTTCGTAGGGTTGGTTAGCCGCGCAGCGGCGTAACCTACCGGCCTCACCACATGGGATCGTCGCCTACCGAAACACGAAGTATGGGCACGGGTAACTATGTCGAACAGGCATAAAGATCTCGACGTAGGTCAGAGCGCGCACTTATGTAGCCATGACCATAAACCTCAATGTGCCGTAACCTGACACAGCGGCTGAACCCAGATCTCAATGTCAGGTTACGCGAAAAGAGCGCTCGCCTGACCTACGGCAGCGGCTTCTCTACTGGCACAGCTTCACGAGACCGAATCCAGATCTCAATGTCAGGTTACGCGAAAAAAGCGCTCGCTAACCTAACCTACGGCAAGCATTTTTCTCCAACCGAATGGCCGCTTTTGGCCACCGACCGGCCTATCGAGCTGGCGCTTCCGAGAGCCCTGCAGCGCAGCGATCCTGGTACCGAGCACCCGCTCATGCTGTGCGTGAAAGCTTTAAACAGAAAGGGCCGAGATGGCGTTCCATCTCGGCCCTTTTGAGGTGGGGCTTGCCGGAGGCTGTTATTGATAGCTGGCTTTAAACAGCGGCTGGCCGTTGATGGTGAAGCTGTCGATCATCTGCTGACCCTGATCGCTGACCAGCCAGTCGCTGAAGGCCCGGGCGCCTTCATGGTTGAGATCGCTGTATTTTTCTTTGTTAAGCAAGATCACCTGGTAGGGATTAAGCAGGCTGGCATCGCCTTCAAACACCACCTCCAGATCCAGCTTGTGGATAAAGGCCAGGTAGGTGCCCCGGTCGGCCAGCACATAGGCGCCCATTTCATTGGCGGTGAGCATGGCCGGGCCCATGCCCTGACCGATGGCGGCATAGCCGGTGAAGTCGGTGCTGATCCCCGCCTGTTGCCACAGTGCCAGCTCTTTCATATGGGTGCCGGACTCGTCGCCCCGGGAGACAAACCCCTGCTTTTGCTTGGCGATCTTGCTGAACGCTTCGATGGCGTTCTTGGCGTTGCGCAGTCCGGCCGGATCGGCTTTCGGCCCAAGCACCACGAAGTCATTGGCCATCAGTTGGCGGGGTTGGCGGCCGTAGCCCTCTTCGACAAAGGCGGCTTCGGCGGCGGGGGCGTGGGTCATCACCAGATCCACGTCGCCATTGCGACCGTGGCGCAGGGCCTTGCCGGTGCCGGTGGCGATCACCTGGACCTGGTAGCCGCTCTGCTTTTCAAAGGTGGGCAGCAGGTAGGCCAGCAGACCTGAGTTGTCGGTGCTGGTGGTGGTAGCCAGCTTGATGGTGTGGTTACCACTGTGAGCCAGGGCCGTAAAGGGCAGGAGGGCGGTGAGCAGCAGGGCCGCACAGGACTTTTTGTTGATGAACATAAGCGGGTCTCGAAACAATAGGGCTAGGGCGTGCACACCACAGACGCGCCTGAGTGAGCCGTCTGTGGTGCGAACCAATAGGGTTTAGAAGTCGTAACGCAGGCCGACGGCGAGGTAGCGGTCGTCGTCATTCCGATTGTCGAACTCGACGCCTGTGTAGTAGGTGTTCAGGCGCAGCTGACGGGAGAGTTTGTACTCACCCCCCAGTGTATAGGTGGTGCTGGCTTTTCCGGGCACGTTGCCATCGCTGTACTGGGCCATGACGCGGTAGTCGCCGAAGCCGTAAGCGGCAGACACCAGATAGGCATCGCCACTGGCGCCCGCCGGAGCGGCGTTGTCGTCGCTGATGATCTCTTCATCGGAGTAGATGGCACCCAATTCCAGGCCGGCGATCTTGCCGCCGACGGTGATCCGCAGGATGTCGCGGTTGGCGACCTCGCTGTCGTAGGCCATGGCGGCATAGAAGGGCTGTTTGCCGTAGCGGGGATCCCCCAGCATGACGGCCATGGAGACGCCGTGCTCGCCGTTGCCCTCTTCGGCCAGGTAGGTCACTTCACCGCGCAGCAGGTTGGCGATCACCGGGGTGGAGTAGGACACCTGCTGAGCGGCACGCACTTCGCCGCCCATGGTCTTGTTCAGATCGCCGTCGTAGGTGAGGAACTGGTCGACATTGCCTCGGGACATTTTCAGCGCGGTGTCACGGCGGCCGATGGTGGTCATGCCGAAGTCGCCCTTCAGGCCGACAAACTGGTTGCGGTTGCTGAATGCGGTGCCTGTGGTCACGCTCATGCCAAACTCGGCCTGATAGATGGCTTCTAGGCTGTCGGAGAGTTCGTGGCTACCCCGTACGCCAAAGCGGGATGAATGGCTGGCGACTTTGGTTTCACTCTCCCCGGCGATCTCGTTGGCTTGCAGGGTCAACACCAGGCGGCCATAGAGATCAATGTCATTGGCAAAACTGGTGGCTGGCAGGAGGGTAACGAGGGCGGCAGCCTGGGCGGTGCGTTTCATGGACATGGCGGTGACATTCCTTTTGCTGTGTCGTGCGCCGGGTACCTACGAATGAGGGCGAGCGCAGGATGAAGCGGCAGTCGTTATGGCGGATCGGGATCCATTTCACTGGGTATGCCGCTTCGGTTGAGGCAAAAGTACTGGATAGAAGCATTTTGATTCAATGGCTTGAAAGTTTTTGGTGACCGGGTGAATGAGATTTAAGGCCGTCGAACTCATGGGTGCATGGATGGCTTTTTCACTGGAGATGGGTCAATAGAGGACAAATTGAAAAAACCGCTTCTCCCTTAGGGTTCGTCTGCAAGAGCCTGGATCCCAAACGGGTTGCAATCGCCAGTGGGTGGGTTGTTCGCCTTTTAGCTCGATTGGCATGCTGAAAATGCGAGCGGGATCACGTCGATTTCTCGTGTCGGTTACGCCGGGTTGGCATGAGTGGCGCCAAAAACACCTAGGCGTACGCGGTCGTCCGTAATCCTGAGTGGCAAAATCGAGCCTTCTTGTTCCGTTGGGAACGCGTTTTGGCTTTTTTTTCGCCGCTTGCCAAGGCAGGATAGGGGCAGTGCATGCGGCGAAGGAAAAGGGCGATGGAGATCAATCACGTATTGGAGTTTTGGTTTGGCCGGTTGGATGAGCAGGGGATGCCGGTTGAGCCGATGGATAAGCTCTGGTTTGGTGCCAGCGAGTTGTCCGACAGTGCTATTCGCCAACACTTCGGCGCCCTGCATCAACAGGCGGCTCAGGGGGAACTGAGTCATTGGTTGGCCAGCCCTCAGGGACGGCTGGCGTTGATCATCCTGCTGGATCAATTCAGCCGCAATATCTACCGGGGCCGTGCCGAGGCCTTTGCCTATGACGTCACGGCCCTGGGGTTGTGTAAACAGGGGATAGAGTCCGGAGAGGATCAGGCCCTGCCTTTGGCGCAGAAGCTGTTTTTCTATATGCCGTTGCAGCATTCGGAGCAGATCGAAGATCAGTTCCTGGGGGTGGTGCAGTTGGAGCGGATGTTAACCGGTTTGCAGGGAGCGGCACTGGCCAAGGTGGCCGATACCCTGAGGTTTCAGAAGGCCCACCTGGCGATCATCGAGCGCTTCGGTCGCTTTCCCCACCGTAATGCGGTGCTGGGCCGTGAAGATAGCGAAGAGGAAGCGGCTTACCTGGCTAACGGGGCGCCCCGGTTCGGCCAGTGAGACAAAGAGGCCCTTCGGACTCCAACATGACACTCTGGCTTATAGCTGGCCCTCTATCGGCAGCAGCCAGTTGAAGAAGATCCCCAGGCTGTCCCAGAAGCCCTTGTCCGGCTCGCTGCATTGCGTTTGTTCGGCGTTTGTCTCAAGCCAGTGCCAGCAGAGCTGACCCTCCTCCTGCGTCACCCGATAGGCGGAGTCTGGAGCCATATCGGCCAGCATCAGATCGGCGATCAGTTCGGCCAACTCCGGGTTGTCCACCACCAGGCCGATCTCCGTATTGATCAGGTGGGAGCGGGGATCCAGGTTCGCCGAGCCGACGTAGACCCGCTTACGGTCATATACCGCCACCTTGGCGTGCAACCCGACCGGAACCCGAGCCTTGGCAAGGGGTTGCTTGGCGCGTCCACTGGCGGCATCGGGACGGAATTCATAGAGCTCGGCACCGGCCTCCAGTGCCTCACGGCGGCGATTGACATAGCCATAGTGCGCCACCTTGACGTCGGTGGCCGTCAGGCTGTTGGTCAGGATCTTCACCCGGATCCCCTTATCGGTGAGCCGACGGATCCCTTCGATCATCAGATCCCCCGGCACAAAATAGGGAGCGCTGACCAGGATCTCCCGCTGGGCATCGGCTCCCAGCACCGTCATGACTTCGGCGACGGCGTGCTCAGGCAGTTTCTTTTTCAGATCCTTACGGGGGGGATCGGCGGTGACCATGGCCTTTCCCCAGATCAGCTTGCCGGGGAGGGCCGCGATCGCCGCCTCCAGCTCGCTCTCACTAAAGCGGATGTCGTAGGGCAAGGGGGCCTCGCTCTGCCACGCCGCCTCGATCCTGTCGGCCAATTCATCGAAGTCGATGGGGGGCACCGAGCGCTGGTGGATGCTCTCGATGCTGACCGACCAGCTGGAGTTCCAGTAGTGATCGAAACTGGCGGACAGATCCCCCACCACGGGGCCCGCGGCAAACAGGTCGAGATCCTGGAAGTTTCGCTGGGGACTCAGGCCAAAGTATTCATCACCTATGTTGCGGCCGCCGACCACGGCGATCTGGTTATCGGCCACCATCATCTTGTTGTGCATGCGGTGGTTAAGCCGACCAAACTCTCCAAGAAACGCCAGGGTACGGGCAAAACTGCCGGAGCGGCGCTTGCCGTAGGGGTTATAGAGCTTGATCTGCAGGTTGGGCAGGGAGGCCAGTTGTTTGAGGCCTTTATCCTTGCTGGTGATGGTGTGGTCGTCCAGCAGCAGTCGCACTCTTACCCCCCGGGCGGCGGCCTCGGCGATGCGCTCCAGCAGGGCAATGCCCCCCCGATCGCCCTCCCAGATGTAGTATTGGAGATCCAGGGTATGCTCGGCGGTGTCTGCCAGGGCCAGCCGAACCAGCAGGGCATCCTCGGCATTTTCAACCAGGCCAAAGCCACTGAGCTGAGGATGGGCTTCCTTGGCTGGGGCCAGCACAGTTGCCAGGGTGCCTGGGTAGGCCTGAGGCCGGGCGAAGCTGGCCGACAGGTGCTGCTCTTTGGGCACACTGCTGCAGCCGACCAATAGGATGCAGCAGAGCATCTGGGTCAAGCTACGCCGATGTTGTAGGTGTAAGAGGCTAATAAGGTTCAAGCGCAGGTAACTTACTGGCTGAAGGGGTTATCTATTTTTAGCATATCCTGAATAACTTAAGCAGGTGCAACACCTTAGCCGCCGAAAAGTCGAGGAGGGGATGAAGAGCATGTGTGGTCAATTTGCCCAGGATGCGGTGGCATACGACGTGCGTACCCAATTGGGTGTGGGCGGGGGATACTTTCGACTGACGCCGTCGGCCCGCTGCTGTCCAACCCAGGGGATCGATGTGATCTACCACCAAGCTGAACAGGCGATGCATCAGCGTTTGCCCTGGGGCTTGCGGCTACCTGGCCTGTCCCGGCCGGTGATCAATGCCCGCCGGGAGAGCGTGGAGCACAAGCCTCTGTTTCGGGATGCCTGTATTTCTCACCCCTGCCTGATCCCCATGACAGCTTGGTTCGAATGGCGACAGGAGGGAAGCGGCAAGGTGGGTTACCGCTTTACCCGCGAGCCCTTGTTGCAGGTGGCGGGGCTGTGGTGGCCGCCGCAACGGGGCATGGAGGAGGGCGCCGTGGTATTGCTTACCACGGCCGCGACGGACCCGGTCGCCAACTACCATGCCCGCATGCCTTTGCTGCTGACAAGGGAAACCGCGTCTGCCTGGCTGTTTTCCTCGATACTGCCCCTTGGGGTAGAGCCTGGCCCTCCTTGTGACATTCAGCCCATGACCCGTGAGGGGCCAAGGCAGGATCAGCTTTTCTGACTCTCCCTGTTTAGATCACACTTATAACTGTTTTTTATGCAGAAGTTGGCAGATTTCGGGCGCGACTGAGTTCATGATGCTAACTTGTTAGCTGTGTGTGGCCGTGGTGTGGCGGCGAGAGTTCTGGTCGAAGGAGACATCGATGGAAATGTTTGAAGGCTGGGTCGATAAAGGCCCGGATCTGATCATGGTGTATGGCACCAAGGTTTTGATGGCGCTGGTGATCTTTGTTCTGGGTCGCTGGGTGGCCAAGATAGTGTCCAGCATGGTACGCAAGGTGCTGACGTCTCGTGGGATGGACGTCACCGTGGTGGGCTTTATTGGCAATATTGTCAGTGCGCTGATCACTGTGATCACTCTGATCGCCGTCTTGGGTCAGCTTGGGGTTCAGACTGCGTCGCTGGTGGCTGTAGTCGGTGCCGCTGGCCTGGCCGTGGGCCTGGCGCTGCAGGGTTCCCTGTCCAACTTTGCCTCCGGTGTTCTGCTGGTGACGTTTCGTCCCTGCAAGGCCGGTGATTTTATTGAGGCGGCCGGCACAGCCGGCGTGGTGGAGGAGATCTCCATCTTTTCTACCACCTTGGTGACCCCGGATAATAAGCGGATCGTGGCACCCAACTCGGCCATCCTCGATGGGGTGATCGTCAACTACAGCGCCAAGGAGACCCGGCGGGTCGATCTGACCATAGGTGTGGCTTATGATGCCGATCTTAAGCAGGCCCGAGAGGTGCTGCTGGCGACGGTGAAGGGCAACGAGCAGGTGCTGGCGAGTCCTGAGCCTGTGGTGGAGGTGGTGGCCCTGGCGGATTCCTCCGTCAACTTTGTGGTGCGCCCCTGGGTGAAGACGGCCGATTACTGGGCGGTGCACTTCGCGCTCACCCGGGATATCAAACTGGCCCTGGATGCCGCCGGGATTGGGATCCCCTTCCCACAGATGGATCTCCACGTCCAGTCGATGCCCAAGGCCGAATAATCGCAAGAATCAAAAAAGCCCGCCCCTTTGTGGAAGGGGGCGGGCTTTTGTTTGGCTTGCGAAGCGTTAGCTCCACCAGGCGTTGATCTTTGGGGCAACAGAGAAGTGTCGTTGCAGAGCCACGGCGGCCAAAGGAGCCAGGGAAAACAGGGTAACGCTCAACATAAGGAACTCCTTGAAAAGGGGTCGACACAGGCTTTGCCTGTGCCGCTGTCGTGCCGCTGATGCCGGTGGAGTTTGGCGCTAACTCGAACTCCCCAGTACAGCCGTATCGACATGAACTGTTTTGATGGGACGCATTTTGCATTGACTTTGAGCCGAGGTAAAACGAGGAAAAATCCCCTTCGCATGATCGCTGCTCATGTGGCGTCGAGGATCACGGTATCCTGTTTCACTTTTGGTACCCTATGGCCACATTTTCTCCAGGCCAATGACAGATGTTTGATTTTCGCTCCGATACCGTGACCCAGCCCACCGAGGCGATGCGCCAGGCGATGGCCCGCGCCGAGGTAGGGGATGACGTTTATGGTGACGATCCCACGGTGTGCGCACTGGAAGCCGAGGCGGCTCAGCTGACCGGTTTTGAGGCCGCGCTCTTTACCCCCTCCGGCACCCAGGCCAACTTGCTGGCATTGATGGCCCACTGTGAGCGTGGCGATGAGTACTTGTGCGGTCAGCAGGCCCACAATTACAGGTTCGAGGGGGGCGGTGCAGCAGTGCTCGGCTCTATCCAGCCTCAGCCCATAGAGAATGAGGCGGACGGCAGCCTGTGTCTGACTAAGCTGGCTGCGGCGATCAAACCCGATGATATCCATTTTGCCCGCACTCGGCTGCTGAGCCTGGAGAACACCATAGGTGGCCAGGTCTTGCCGTTGGACTACCTGGCCCAGGCGCAGGCTTTTGCGTTTGAGCGAGGCTTGAAGCTTCACCTGGACGGTGCTCGGGTGATGAATGCGGCCGTGGCACAGGGTGTACCCGTGGCCACCATCGCGCAGCATTTCGACTCCTTGACCATCTGCCTCTCCAAGGGGTTAGCGGCCCCGGTCGGCTCAGTGCTGATCGGCGACGAAGCGTTGATCCACAAGGCTCGGCGCTGGCGTAAGATGCTGGGCGGCGGCATGCGCCAGGCCGGGATCCTGGCGGCAGCCGGTCGACTGGCGTTGAGGGAGCAGGTTGAGTGCCTCGCACAGGACCATGATAATGCGACTTATCTTGCCCAGGGGCTGGCAAATCTGGACAGCGTGACACTCGAGGCACAACATACCAATATGGTGTTTGCTCAGTTTACCCAGGCAGCCCAGCTGCAGGCCAGACTCGAGCAGGAAGGGTTTCGCGTGTCACTGAATGAAGGCCGGGCCAGTCGCCTGGTGTTGCATCGGGACATCAGTCGAGCCGGTGTCGAGCAACTGTTATCGACCCTGGCACGTTTTGAGAAGGAGTGATTGGATGATTCAGAGCCCGCAGGGGGAACTGTTGCTGCGTACCCTGGCGATGCCTGCGGATACCAATGCCAATGGGGATATTTTTGGTGGCTGGATCATGTCGCAGATGGATATCGCCGGAGGCTTGATGGCGAAGCAGATCAGCCGGGGGCGGATCTGCACCGTATCGGTGGATGCCATGACGTTTCATCGGCCGGTGGCGGTGGGACATGCGGTCTGCGTCTACGGTGAGCTGCAGCACCGGGGGCGTACCTCGATGAAGATCCGACTCGAAGTCTGGGTACGCCCCGTGGTGGAGGACTCGGATGAGCACTATTGCGTGACCGAAGCGGTCTTCAGTTACGTGGCCATCAACGAGTTGGGCCGCCCCCGGGCCTTGCCTCAGCCACGCTAGGCATGGTTATTCGTCCGGATTAAAAACGCCCGAGTCTTACCGATTCGGGCGTTGTGATTTGTGGGCCGAGCCCAGGGATCACTGGGGCGGAAACTGGGCCAGGATCTGGTTGACGATGGTATTGACCTGCTCGGTGCGCTGTTGCGGTGTCTGCTTCGTCTTGACCGTATCGGTCCCGCTGCCACGCCAGATCAGTGACTGGGTTTTCTTGTCGATCAGATCCACCAGGATGGTGCCTTCTTTATATTCGCGCACCCGAGTTTCCGTTTGAACGTTACCGTGGAAGGGATAACGACCGTAGTAATAGGGGTGGTAGCCAAAGCTGGAGTAGAAGGTGTCGACGTTGACCTTCTTTTCGATCTCGGTGAGATAGTTCACCAGCAACTCGGCATCACCGGTTGTCACCTGGGTTAAGCCCTTGGCCGTTAGCTCCCGTTCTATGGCCGCCCGGATCCGCTGATCCATTAGCCCATCCATGTGATATTGCTTGTTACCCGGGGTTTCGCTGTTTTCCACCCAGGCCCAGCTGCGGTATTGATTGAAGTCTGTGCCGGTGTCGAAATCGGCATCGGTGCTGATGGTGCTGCAACCAGCCATCAACAGGGCGGTGGCGGCGAGGAATAAATTTTTCATCATGGGCTTACCTTGGTTACGGCCTGTCTTAAAGAGAAGACCTTGTCAGACAGGGCTTTGTTCCAGTGTGAGATCTGGGCACTCTCCATATCCTGCCAGTCCATGGCGGCAAGAGGAACGCATCGAGGCGATTTATTCCGGATTTTTGTTTCCATGCACAGCTTGTGTTCAGCATGGCATAGGTGTCATGGGAACGACACCGCGATCCCAAGAGGAGGGAGGGTTTGGTACAATCTGTTCCTTGTTTCCTCGATGAAGATTGATTATGAGTGACTCGAATCTGGTGTACAGCACCGACTCTGGCCGGATCAAACCACAGGCCCAGCAAGATGAGGTCCCCCAAGGCGACGGCATCGTCCGGATCCGCATGGAGCGCAAGGGACGCAAGGGCAAGGGGGCGATGGTGATCACCGGCCTGGGTCTGCCTGCCGCGGACTTGAAGAAACTGGCCGGCGAACTGAAAAAGAAACTTGGTTGTGGTGGGGCGGTCAAAGGTTTTGATATCGAGATCCAAGGGGATGACCGTGCCAAGGTCAAAGCACTGCTGGAACAGCAAGGTCATAAGGTTAAGTTGGCTGGGGGCTAAACCCGGTGAGGGCCGGTGAGGAATTCGCTATGCAAAGTCTTGAGCACCACCTGTTGATCGCCATGCCCTCCTTGCAGGATCCCTATTTTGCCCGTTCGGTCACCTACCTGTGTGACCACAGCGAGGAGGGAGCGATGGGATTGATCATTAATCGTCCTGTGGATGTAACCCTGGATGACCTGCTGCGGCAGATGTCGGTTAAGGGGGAGGAGTTTACCCTGCCTGCGGGCATCGCCAATCAGGTTCTGCTCGGTGGGCCGGTGAAGCCGGATCGCGGTTTCGTCCTGCATACGGCGGCGGCGGGCTTTGATCAAAGCCATGCTTTGCCTGATGGCCTGATGATCACCACATCCAGAGATATCCTCGGTACCTTTGGCAGTGACAGTCAGCCCAGTGAATCCCTGGTCGCCCTGGGGTATGCCGGTTGGGGCGCCGGTCAACTGGAACAGGAACTGGCCGATAACTCCTGGCTGGTCATTCCCGCCTCTCGGGATCTTCTCTTTACCGTACCCCATGCACAGCGCTGGGAGGAGGCGACCCGCCGCCTCGGCGTGAACGTGTGGCAGATCTCTAACGACGTAGGACATTCATGAGCACAATTCTCGGATTCGATTTTGGCACCAAGAGCATTGGGGTGGCCGTCGGTCAGACCATCACTGGAACGGCCAGCCCCCTGGTGGGGATCAAAGCCCAGGATGGGATCCCCAACTGGGACCAGATCGAGGCGCTGATCAAGGAGTGGCAGCCAGATAAGCTGGTGGTGGGATTGCCGCTGAATATGGACGGCACTGAGCAGCATGTGACCAGGGCGGCCCGTAAATTTGCCAACCGCCTCTTTGGTCGGTTCGGGGTGGAAACGGTCACTCACGATGAGCGTCTCACCACGACAGATGCGAAGGCAAGGTTGTTTGAGCGGGGCGGCTATAAGGCGCTGAGCAAGGGGGCGGTGGATGCCCAATCGGCGGCGGTGATCATCGAAAGCTATTTCGAGTCCCAATACGGTGCCTAGCTGTCGGTTCTTAAATCTTCTCTATTTTGGATGAACGCTGGAATGAGGGGGAGTGGTGTTGTGCCAGGACGTGGGACCTTGGCTTTTCCCTAGCACCCAGGCCCTTTCCTGGAACCCAGGCTTTTTCCCGGAGCCTAGCCCTGGGAACTCGCGTTCAACACCCAGCGATGAAAAGATGAAAAAGGGGGAAGCCGATGGCTTCCCCCTTTTTTCGCTAATTCGAGTCCGAAGGACGAATTACCAGATCTTCAGCTCAGGACGCATCCAGCGCTGCATGCCGTTGAGTGCCAGCATGAAGACACCTTTAACCGGACCGTGCAGGGCCAGCATGTGGCGACGGTACAGGGTGGTGTAGACGAAGCGGGCTGGCCAGCCATGCACGTTTACGCCGCCTTTCATAAAGGTAAACATGTTGCCCACGGTGTGGAACTTGGACATGTTCACGAAGCCGCCCAGGTTGTGGTAGACGTAAGGCTTGAGCTCGGCGTTCTCGTCTTTGAGCAGCTTGATCAGGTGATCACCGATCAGCAGGGCCATCTGACGGGCGGTCTGGCCACGTGGTGGAGTGTAAGAGCCGTCTGGCTGAGGACACTCGGCACAGTCACCAAAGGAGAAGATGCGCTTGTCGTCGATGGACTGACAGTTCTGACCGACCTTGATCTGGTTGCCACGGTTGGTTTGCAGATCCAGAGTGCTCAGTACCTCAGGGGCTTTTACGCCAGCGGCCCAGATCATCATGTCGGCCGGGATGAACTTGCCACACTTGGTGTGCATGCCTTCGGCGGTCACTTCGGTCACCATGGTGCTGGTGTGCAGCTCAATGCCCAGATCGCGCAGTTGCTTGTCAACGGCTTGCTGCAGGCTTTCCTGCTCCAGGCCTGGCATGATGCGGTCAGCGGCTTCGATCAGGTTCACTTTCAGCAGATCAGGACGGATCTCGTAGCCGTAACCACGCAGGATGTCTGCAGCGTGGTGCATCTCGGCGGCCATTTCTACGCCGGTGGCACCTGAGCCTACGATGGCGATCTCGAAGTGGTCGTGATCCGGGTTTTTCGCGTACTGCAGGAAGCTGGTCAGGATCTTCTGGCGCAGATCCATGGCCTGAGTGGTCAGATCCAGGAAGTTGCAGTGTTCCTGAACGCCAGGGATCCCAAAGTCGTTGGTTACCGCACCAATGCCCAGTACCAGGTAGTCGTAATCGATCTGGCGCTCAGGCAGGATCTCAACGCCTTCCTTGTTCTTCATTGGGGCCAGGATAACCTTGCGGTTTTCGCGGTCGACGCCAGCCAGGGCACCTTGCTCGAATTTGTAGCCGGTGTTGGCACCGTGAACGCGGTAATCAACGGCGTTGATCCCTTCGTCCAGGCTGCCGGTTGCCAGTTCGTGCAGCAGGGCTTTCCAGATGTGGTGATCACACACGTCAACCAGGGTGATTTCGGCTTTGCCTTTTTTACCCAGTTTACGGCCGATCTTACCCAGCAGCTCCATACCGCCAGCACCACCGCCGACAACTACGATCTTGGTCATTATTGACTCCGATTTATAAGTATTAAGAATTCTTTTGACGCCGACTCAGCCTTAGAAGATAGCCACGTTTTTGCGCGGTCCAAGGTGTCGGGAGTAGGGGTGACAGAGCACATGGGCTCAAAATGTCATTTTCTTTCACTTTGGGCGTCTTGGTGAGCGATTTTACACACTCTTTCTGATCAGAAGTTAATTTTTTACTGATTCCTGCATCAAAATATCGATCAGATCACCGCCTGGAGGTCAAAAATGAAATTTTAATCCCTTTTTTGCGAATAAGGTTCGAGATGGCGAGCGATGCCAAATATAACTTCACGAAGGGTTAACCTGGTGCCAACCTTGTGGTCATTTCTTCGTTCGAACTGGGATACTTTGTCGGGGAGCTTACACAGGCTACAGCATCGAGCTCCCTTTAAGGCCGGCAATCTTTGAAGCTAAGTTAATGAATATGAAAGGTTAAAAAAATTGTTCAAAACTGTAGCCATTTTAACCAGCCTTGTGTAACTTAAGCTCTATCCATGACAACGCTGTCATTCGCCATGGAACATAAGTGACAGATAACAAGCACAAGGAAGGGGATCTCGATGGGTTCAGATAATTACAAGCGCCATCTGTTGGCGGCCTCCATTGCGGCCGCGTTAGGCACGGGAGCCGTATTACCGGCAGTCGCTGCGGAAGCCGGTGAAAATGTCGAAGTGATCGAAGTGCGGGGTCTTAGAGCGTCACTAACGGCTTCGATGAACGAAAAGCGTTTTAATAATGCGACTGTGGATGCGATCACGGCCGAGGATATTGGTAAGTTTCCCGATAATAATATTGCAGACTCACTGAGCCGGATCCCCGGGGTTGCCGTTTCCAAGCAATTTGGTGAAGGCGCCACCGTGTCGATCCGGGGGGCGAGCAACCAGCAGACTTTAACCACGCTCAACGGCCAAAGTGTCGCGTCGACCGGTTGGTATTCACAGCAGGCGATCGATCGCTCTTTTAATTACTCCCTCCTGCCCTCGGAGATGGTCTCAAGTGTTCAGGTGTACAAGAGCTCTCAGGCCAACCTGGTCGAGGGCGGTGTCGGGGGAACAGTTCAGGTTAATACACGTAAACCACTGGAATTGGATGCCAATTCGGTATTTGGCTCTGTTGCGGGTCAATATGCGAGTGGTTCGGAGGAGTTTGAGCCTGCCCTGTCTGGCCTCTACAGCTGGAAAAATGAGGAAGAGAATTTTGGGATCCTGGTGGGAGCGGCTTATCAGGATTACACCCTGGAACGTAAGGGGCAGGAAGCCCTGGTGGTCTGGGGCGGACGCTACGCCGACGTAAACTTCCGCCAGGAGCGGGAGCGCCGTGCCTACGATGTGACCCTGCAGTATGCGCCGACCGATAATCTGGATATGACGCTGCACTACCTGGATCTGGAGTTGGGGGCCGATAACGTCAACACCGCCAGTTGGGTGCCACAGCAGGGCGGCATTGCCAACGATGCAAACTGTGACGTTCCGTCTCAGAGCCAGACCGGCAGTGATCTGTGTTTGCGTAAGACCACGGGGGCCGATACCGAAGATCAGGTATTCTGGGATGTGCGGCCCCGTAGCGGCACCATGGATTCAGAAACCATCGATTTCAAACTGACCTACAGCGGTGACAGCTATACCTTCAGCACCCAGTTTGGCAATACCAAGGCCAAAGGTGGCACCGCCTTTGAGACCAACTATGCGGCGATGCTGGACTCGTCGTTGACGGTTGGGACCATCGATGCCACCGGTGATGTCGCCGTGATTGACACCCCGGGATACGGTGCCGATGCGGTACCCGAGGAGATCACCGGCTGGCTTGGCCTGCAGGGCAGTCAGGTGGTGCGTCAGCCCAACACGGATGAAGAGAGCTACATCCAGGCGGATCTGCAGTTTGATACGGACTGGGGGATCATCACTGCGCTGGATCTGGGCGTGCGCTATGCCAAGCACGAGGTGGAAACTCTGCAGTTCCGTCCCGTATACAAAGAGGATGCCGATTTCCATCCGACGGGATCCCAGATGACCGATGGCAGTCTGGAAGCGGGCATGGACGGTAAGCGGATCGCGGCACCGGACTGGGACTTTATGCTGGCCCACACCCAGGCTCAGATCGCCTCCTGGAATGAAGATAAGACGGCGACGGCGACGATCGAAGAGAAGAATACGGCTGCCTATGTGATGGCGACCTATGAGGCCGATCGGATGCGCGGCAACTTTGGTGTGCGCTATATCAATACCGATGCCAAGGGCGGCTATTACCAGCAGAGCTTTGTGGATGGTGGGGTTCAGTTCTCCGATAGCCTGGTTTATGACGAGTACGACTACAGTGAGTGGTTGCCCAGCGTTAACTTTGCCTTCGATCTGACGCCTGATCTGATCCTGCGTGCCAGTGCGGCTCGGGTCCTGACTCGGCCAAACTACGACGACATGTTCAGCAACTTGAAGTTTGCCGGCCAGCAGGATAATACGCCGGGTAATGAAACCCTGATCCAGGGGACGGTGGCGCTTGATCCCTATCTGGCCGATCAGGCCGATCTGGGTGTGGAGTGGTACTACACGCCAAACTCCATGGTGGCATTGGGTGTGTTCTACAAGGACGTGGACAACTTCACCCGCATCGACCGCCGTTTGGTTCAGCAGGTAGGGATCGAGGCGCCGGATCTGGTCGGTGTGGCCCCGGAAAACTTGCCTGAGGGCTGTATCAGTGCGGATTGCTGGACCATAGACAGCCGGGTCAACGGCGATGGTGGCGAGATCAAGGGCGTTGAGTTCCAATGGATGCACACCTTTGATAACGGCTTTGGTGGGGTATTTAACTACACCTATGCCGATGCGCCCATTGATCCGGAGAACTTTGCGGACCGTAACGGCGTGTTCTCTGACAGTTCCGAGAATTATGTCAATGTCGTGGCCTTCTATGAAAACGACGCCTTTACCGCACGTGCTGCCTACAACTGGCGCAGTGAGTATATGGTGCGAGAGGTCGGCTTCTATGCCAATCGTCTGCATGACGATATCGGCACCCTGGATCTGAGTTTGACCTACGCCTTCAACGACAACCTGACGTTTACCTTCGATGCGGTGAATGTGACGGGTGAGGATGATATCGAACTGGGCAATGATAATGCCGCCCTGGGCGGTAATACCGGTGCCCCGCGATTTACCCAGGGTTATCCGGTCACCTCCTACGAGCGTGACTCCCTGTACACCGTGGGTGTGAACCTGAGGTTCTAACAGGGCGTCAGAGGAAAGCTCCGCAGTCTGACTGCGGAGCTTTTTTGTCTTTTTCTATCCCGGTGCCTTCGTTAGCATGAAGTCACTGAAGCCGAAACAAGGAAGTGCATAATGAGCGAGATCCGGCGAATTCTGGTCCTGGGGGGAGGTACGGCAGGGTGGCTGGCGGCCAATCACCTGGCGGTGGCGACCCAGGGCAGTGATATCGAGATCACCCTGCTGGAGTCTGAAGAGATAGGGACCATAGGCGTAGGGGAAGGGACGGTGCCGATGATCCGAGAAACCCTGCAGCGCTTCGGGATCCGGGAAAGCGATGTGATCCGTCAGTGTGACGCGACCTTTAAGCAATCCATCTGCTTCGTCAATTGGCTGGACGATCCGGCCCGCCGGGGCAAACACTATTATCACCATCCCTTTGAGCACCAGCCCATACGTTACGGTGAGATGGCAACCCAATGGTTAAATACCGAGGGTGATGCCAGCTTTGTCGACAGCCTATCATGGCAGGGAAGGGGGGTTGATGCGGGGCTGGCGCCCAAGAGCATTACCCATAAAGAGTACGACGGGCTGTTTGATTACGCCTATCACTTCGATGCCAGCAAATTTGCCCGCTTGCTGCGGGATAACGCGGTGGAACGATTAGGGGTGAAACACCTTTATGGCAATGCGATTGATGTACGTTGCCACCCCGATGGCGCGATTGCCGAGCTGATCACCCCGGAGCATGGGGCACTGGCCGCCGATCTCTTTATCGACTGTTCCGGGTTTGCCGGCTACCTGATCGGCCAGCAGCAAGGGGTAGGCTTCGTCGACAAGTCCTCTCAGCTGATGGTGGACTCGGCGTTGGCCATCCAAGTGCCTTATGAACACGCGGATCAAGCGATCCCCAGTGCTACCCTGGCCACGGCACAGAGCGCAGGCTGGATCTGGGACATAGGTTTGTTGCAGCGTCGTGGGGTCGGCCATGTATACAGCAGCAGCCATCAAAGCCACGATGCGGCAGAGCAAGCATTAAGGGCGTATCTGGGACCGGTGGCGGATGGGCGTGAATGTCGCAAGATCCCGATGAAGATCGGATATCGCCAGCGCTTCTGGCAGAGCAATTGCGTTGCCATCGGCCTGTCTCAGGGATTTGTTGAGCCGCTGGAAGCCACGGCCATTTTGGTGACCGACACGGCGTGTCGGGCCCTGGTCGACCTGCTGCCCAGCTCCCGCCTCGATATGGATGCGGCACAAACACGCTTCAATCGCCAGCTTACGGAGATCTGGGAGGGAGTCGTGGACTTTATCCAGTTGCATTACCGCCTGAGCCGCCGGGAAGACAGCGACTTCTGGCGTGATAACCGACATAACCCGGTTATGTCAGAACGGCTACAGGAACGGTTGTCCATGTGGCGTTATCGTACCCCGGCCCCGTTTGATTTTGATAGCCGGATCGAGGTCTTTAATTTGGCCAGTTACTGTTATGTACTCTACGGCATGGAGTTCGACAGCCTCTGTCAGCAGCGTGTCCGGTGGGGGGACGGGGTACGACACTTTGCCCAGCATCATCGGGCCGTATTGCAGCAGGCGGAGCGGGTCCTGTCACAGCTGGGCAGCCACCGCAGCCTGATTGAAAAGATCCATAAGTACGGCCTGCAGCAGATCTGAGTATCTTGATCGACTCGATGTTATTGGCCTTCACGACGGTGAGCGGGAGAAAATGTGCAGTCCCCCCCTTTTCTCTGCTCCCCAAGGCCGGTAGTTTTAGAGCGGCTAACGACAACTATTATTTCGGAGTCATTGAATGACCGCAGCAATTGCCGCAGTGCAAAAAGGCAAGCACGCCAAGACCAAAATTAAGCAAGACCCGGGTTTTTCTCACGTTAAAGATCAGCATATTGCGCCGGTCGTCGTGCATGAGTTTGTCTCTGCATCCACTGAGTTTCCCATTATCTTCGTCAAGAACAGTGAAAACGGTCAGTTCCAATCTGTGGTAATGATGGGCCTCAAGCCCGGTGAGAACCTGTTTGTGGGTGAACGCTGGAAGGGGATCTACATTCCGGCCGCCGTGGGTCACTACCCCTTTGTTCTGGTGCCCGATGCGAAGCAGGAGGGCTCCATGATCCTGGCACTGAATGAAAGCAGTGAGTTGGTCAACGAGGAAGAGGGCCAGCCGGTGTTTGATGAGGAGGGCAAGCTCTCTGCCTACGTTGAACAACGTAAGGACAAGTTGGGTCAGTATGTGGAGTCCGATCAGATCAGCCGTGCATTCCTTGCCCTGCTGGTAGAACTGGATCTGTTGACCACCCAGCCCCTGACCGTTCGGGTGAATGAGCAGGAGATCAACCTCAACGGGATCTACACCGTCGATGAGAAGAAGCTCAACGAACTGAGTGATGAAACCTTTGCCGATCTGCGTAAGCGCGGTGCCCTGGGCCCCATCTATGCCCACCTGGGCTCGCTGCAGCAGATCAATCGCTTGGCACATATGCAGGCTCAACTGGCGAGCTAAGTCCATTGTTCCAGAGGAAATAGGGTGGCCGAAGGGTCACCCTTTTTTTGGGCTGTGTATCAACTCACCGTTGTGCATTTTATTGTCATTCTGGGTGCATGGACTCCAGTGCCACTTGCCCTGTCGCCAACGCGACACGGATGCTGGCGGCTAAGTCTATGAGCCGCATAAGGCAGTTCAGTGCAACAGTTAACTAGGACCCCCCTTTTTTGTCGCTAGCTGTCTTGTTTTTGGGAAGTTTACCGGGTCCGGCTTGCATTGCTCCCAAACCTGGCTGAGACGAGATAAGGATTTCCGGCTTCGAATCTACAACGGTGGAAAATTGAACCTTTGCTGAAAGGGGGTAAAGGCGAAAAGTAACAAAAAAGTGAAATTTATGCTGGACAGCAAATGACAGCGTTGTCATTATGGGTTTCAAGTGAGGTGGGAAAGACCGAAAAGAGCGGGTCTTCTCACCATGATGATTGAGTCGTTTGCCACGGAATCGGGCATTCGGCAGACAGTTCGGTGCCAGCAGGGTTCGGCGGGGTCTCTCTCCCTATAGTGAGTCAATGCCTCGACACGCTTGCCACTCCCCCGCGGTCCTGGCACCCGCTGCTTATGACGTACTGATGGGCGGCGTTTTTTATTGTGCCTTCGGGCAACACGACACAGGGAAGACAGCATGTTGCAACACGTTCGACACTTCGGGTGGCTGGTCCTCCTGTGCTTGACCGGATGCCAGCAGGGAGCAGCACCCTTGGCGCTCAGCACTGTGGAGCCCCTGCGTCTGGCCGAGCAGCTTCAGGTTCGCTACGAGGTGGTCGACAATCGACCGGATCCTCTGTGCGATCCAGCCAGGGCCGATGGGGCCTGCTACCGGATCCGTCTAACCCTGACGGCCGGGGAGCAGCCGCTGCCTGCCTCGGGCTGGACGATCCGCTTTAGCCAAGTGTCTTACGTCCAAAGCGTCGAAGGACCCCTCGAGCTGACCCACATCAATGGCGATCTGCACAGCCTGGCACCTGGGAGCGAGTTTAAGGGGCTGGCACCGGGGGAAAGCGTCGAGCTGTTACTGCGGGCGAACTACTGGAGCCTGTCTAATCGTGATGCCATGCCCAATTACCAACTGCTGGTGGAGGGCCATGCTCCCCAGTTGATCACAGCCACGCGTGAGCAACGTGACGACGAAACGGGCCTGTGGCGTTTGCCCTTTGTTGTGCCCATCTGGGATCCGGTTCGCCATCTGCGCCGCAGTGCGGATGACAACACACCGATCGCGTCGCCGGACTGGCTGTTTCAACGCTATCAGCAGTTGGGCGGGGATAGCCAGGAGCCGCTGCCTCCCGGGCTGATCCCCACCCCTGACGCCCTTGAATGGCTCGATGGTGCCGGGCCAGCACTCAGCGTAGGCTGGCGTTTGTTACCCCATGATTTTGACCGGCTTGATGCGGCCCTGGAACGACTCGCGCGGTTGGGTTTTGCCCCGGCGGAGGGAGGCGTGCCGCTGCACATTCAGCGGGTAAGCTCCCTGGCCGATGAGGCGTATCGGATGGAGCTGGGACATGAGGCGATCCGCATCGAGGCGGCCTCAGACAGCGGTGCCTTCTATGCCCTGCAGAGTCTGGCGGGGTTGATCCATCTTGAGCGGCCGAGCCTGCCGGCGGTGCGGATCTCCGATCGCCCCCGCTACGATTATCGCGGCTTGCACCTGGATCTGGCCCGCAACTTCTCGGCGGCGCCAATTCTGGAGAAGCTGATGGATCAGATGGCCGCCTACAAGCTGAACAAGCTGCACCTCCACCTGGGGGACGACGAAGGGTGGCGCCTGGCGATCCCGGATCTGCCCGAGTTAACCCAGATAGGGGCCTTCCGCTGCCTGGATGAAACGGAGCAAACCTGCCTATTGCCCCAGTTGGGCGCCGATCCCGATCCCGATGCGGTGAACAATGGATTTTTCAGCCGCCAAGACTATATCGCCCTGTTGCGCTATGCCAAGGCGAGACATATCGAGGTGATCCCATCACTGGACATGCCGGGCCATGCCCGCGCCGCCGTGGTCGCCATGGAGCAGCGCTACCGCCGTCTGGCGGCTCAGGGGAAGCTGGCGGCTGCCGAGCAGTATCGGCTTAAGGATCCCCTGGATAAGCCGGACTATCTGTCGGTTCAGTATTATCGAGACAACACCATCAACCCCTGCCTGGCCTCGAGCTACGCCTTTATCGATAAGGTGATGGATGAGATCAGCGCGATGCACGCAGAAGCGGGGATCCCCCTGAGCCTCTACCACATAGGCGCCGATGAGACGGAGCAGGCCTGGGAGCATTCGCCCGCCTGTCAGGCACTGATCGCCTCAAACCCGGATCTGCACAGTACTGAGCAGTTGACCGGTTACTTCCTGGGGCGGGTCAGTGAGCTGTTGGCAAAGCGGGGGATCGGTGCCGCCGGTTGGAGTGATGGGCTGCTGGAGGCCCGAGAAGGGCTGGCGGGACCCGTTACCTCTTACAGCTGGGATCTGCTGTCCTGGGGCGGCCACAACAAGACTCATCAACAGCTCAAGCTGGGCTGGGATGTGGTGCTGTCCAGCCCGGATGTCCTCTACTTTGACTTCCCCTATGAAGCGGATCCGGACGAAGGGGGCTATTACTGGGGCGCACGCCGGATTGACACTCATAAGGTCTTTACCTTTCAGCCGGATAATCTGCCGCTGCTGGCGGAGTACTGGCGGGACCGTCAGGGCAACCCCTATCAGGCAAAAGACACGGAGTTTGTCCTGTCGGGAGAAAGGGTCAAGGGGATCCAGGCTCAGCTGTGGACCGAAACCGTTCGTCACCCCGAGGAGATCGAGTACAAGCTGTTCCCCCGGTTGCTGGCGTTGGCTGAGCGGGCCTGGCACAGGGCGGCGTGGGAACAGGCCTATATCGGAGGGCGCAGTTACGATGCACACAGCCAGTATTTCCAGGGACAGTCGATGATGCTGGAGGATTGGCAACGCTTTGCCGCTCTGGTGGGTCAGCAGGAGCTGGCCAAGCTGGATAGGGCAGGAGTGGCTTATCGCATTCCAACGGTTGGGGCTCGATTCGAGCAGGGCTTGCTGCACGCCGTGGGCCTCTACCCTGGATTGGCATTGGAATATCGCAAGGATGGCGGGGCCTGGCGGCCATACCGAGCCCCCGTGGCGGTTGAGGGATCCGTCCAGATCCGCGCCCGCTCGGCCGATGGGCGCAGACCCGGGCGCAGTTTACTCCTCAAACAGGAGGCCGCTGGGCAGCGTTTCTCTCAACGGGATACACAGGGGTAGTGGGGGACGCAATCATGGAAAAGGGGAGTACTCCGATGATGTTAGGGATCGACGGTGGTGGCAGTAAGTGCCGGGCCGTATTGTTTCACGCCAATGAGGGGGTCATCGGCAGCGGCTTGTCCGGTGCGGCCAACCCGGTCAATGGCTTGGGCGCTGCGCAGGCTTCCATTCTGGATGCCTGTGAGCAGGCGCTGAAGGTGGCGGGTTTTGGGATCGATACCCTGCGCCACTGCGTGGTGGGCGCGGGTCTGGCCGGGGTGAACCTACCCTCCTGCCAAGCGGCGATGGAGAACTGGCAGCACCCCTTTGCCGATCTTCACCTGACCACAGATCTTCATATCGCCTGCCTGGGGGCCCACGGCAGGCAGGACGGAGCAATCATGATCACGGGCACCGGCTCTTGTGGCTACATCAGCCTGGGAGGGAGAGGCAAGATCTATGGTGGCCATGGCTTTCCCCAGGGGGATAAGGGCAGTGGCGCCTGGTTTGGCCTGATGGCGGTGCAGCGCGCACTGGAGGCCTGCGATGGTTTAGGGCCCCATACCGCATTGGTGGAGGGGGTGAGCCAGCACTTTGACAGTGCCGATCCCATGCAGTGGGTGGAGCAGCTCGCCGGGCAACGCTCTACAGCCTACGCTCGCCTGGCAGGAACCGTGTTCAGTGCCGTGAAAAATGACGATGACGTGGCCCTGCAGATCCTGCAGGAGGGGGCGAGTTACATGACACGCTTGGCTCAGCAGTTACTGCGGGATGGTGCCCCGCGCCTGGCCCTGCTGGGTGGGCTCGGCCCCCTGTTGCTGCCCTATCTTGACGAGACGGTTCAAAGCGCCATGGCTCCGGCCATAGCGACCCCGGAGATGGGGGCGATTTACTACGCACAAGATGCCCAGATGGGCCGGCAATAACAGGTTTGAAGCACAAGGTTGGTAATGATGAGCAGCATTATGGAAAGGGAAGCGCGTGAAGCGCCACAGCGGATCGCCGAGCAACTGGAACGCAATGATCCCGCCCTGCAGCAGTTGGGTGCACAGCTGCGCGCCTGCCCACCCAGGTTCGTGATGTGGGTGGGGCGTGGCAGTTCGGATCATGCCGGAGTGTTCGCCAAGTATTTGATCGAGATCGAACTCGGGGTGCCCACTTTCGCCTCGGCACCCTCAGTGGCCAGTATCTATGGCCGGACCCTGGCGCTGGAGGGAGGACTGGTGCTGCTGATCTCCCAGTCAGGCCGCAGCCCGGATATCCTGGCGCAGGCTCAGCAGGCCATCCAGGCGGGGGCACGGGTGGTGGCTTTGGTCAACGATGAGTCTTCACCCCTGGCGGAGCTGGCCCATCATGTGGTGCCGCTTGGTGCGGGGGAGGAGAAGGCCGTGGCCGCGACCAAGAGTTACCTCGCGACCCTGTCGGCGCTGCTTCATCTGATCAGCGCCTGGAAAGGGGATGCGCAGCTGCAACAGGCGGTACAGGGGATCCCCGAGCTACTCAGGCAGGCGATCCAGGCCCCGCAGCAGTTGACGGCCGATGGCGTCGAGGGGCTGGTTAACCTGGTGGTACTTGGGCGTGGACTGGGTTATGCCGTGGCCAAGGAGATCGCGCTTAAACTCAAGGAGGTGTGCGGGATCCATGCCGAAGCGTTTTCCAGTGCCGAGTTTCTTCATGGCCCGGTGACCCTGGTAGAGCAGCAATTGGCGCTGTTGAGCCTGAATATCGAGGATGAGTCTGCACCCGCTCACAGGGAGCAGATGGCCGAGATCCAGGGACGGGGTGCAGCCGTGGTGGAGTTGGGGCAAACTGGTGCGGCTCATCCCCGGGTGGCGGCCCTGTCTTTGATGCAGCGCTTCTATCTGGATGTGGAGCGTGTGGCCCGGGCCCGGGGGATCGATCCCGACAGTCCCAAAGGCCTGAAAAAAGTCACCCAGACCCTGTAATGATCCCTTCAAAGGGACAAAAACTTAGTGAAGAGAATGATGAAACAGGCAGAACCACTCCGAAGTTATCGCGTCGCCCGACTGTTTGATGGGGAGCAGTGGTGGAGTGATGCCTGGCTGACCGTGGCCGATGGCCAGATCCAGGCCATGGGCCAGGGCGAGGGGCCGAAGGAGGCGCAGTGCCTTGATGGGCTGCTGGTACCCGGGTTTATCGATCTTCAGGTCAATGGCGGTGGCGGCGCTCTGTTTAATGCCGATCCCTCCGTGGAGTGTTTACAGCGGATGATCCAGGCCCATGCCGCGTTTGGCAGTACCGGGCTGATGCCGACACTGATCACCGATGAGCTGGCGGTGATCCGTCGCGGTGCCGACGCGGTGGCTAAGGGGATCGCCCTCGGGCTGCCCGGCCTGCTTGGCGTGCACTTCGAGGGGCCGCATCTGTCGGTGGCCAAGAAGGGGGTACACAGTGCCCAGTACATTCGTCCCCTGGGCGAGGCGGAGATGGCGCAGTATTGCCGCACCGATCTGGGCCGGGTGATGGTAACGGTGGCACCGGAGACGGTAACACCGGCTCAGATCCACACCCTGGTCGAAGCCGGTGTGCGCGTTTGCCTGGGCCACTCCAATGCGGATTTTGCCACGGTGCAGGCGGCCTTGGCGGCCGGTGCCACTGGGTTTACTCACCTGTTTAATGCCATGTCACCTTTTACCTCCCGGGAGCCGGGCATGGTGGGCGCGGCCCTGCTGGACGAGCAAGCCTGGTGTGGCTTGATTGTCGATGGTCAACATGTCCACGATGCCAGTTTGCGGTTGGCCCTTAAGGTACGCCCACAGGAGAAGATGGTGCTGGTGACCGATGCCATGCCGCCTGTGGGTATGGCGGGAGATCAATTTGAGCTGATGGGCCGGACAATTTTGCGTCGTGGTGATGCCCTGGTGGCACCGACCGGCGAACTGGCGGGTTCGATACTCGATATGGCCAGTGCGGTGCGAAACACCATCGAACGTCTTGGCGTAGCGCCCGAACGGGCACTGCGCATGGCTTCGGCCTACCCGGCCGACTTTTTACGATTGACTGATCATGGCCGATTACGGGTGGGGAGCCCGGCGGATATGGTCCTGCTGGCGGACGATTACCGCGTTCGCCAAACCTGGCTACAGGGCGAAAGCGCCTGAGTCGACCCACGACACATGGAACATAACGAGAGGCGGAATATGGATATGACACAAGCAGCGCCCGCGAAAACGGGAACCCGGGGCAGTTTTCTGCCCATGTGCATCATAGGGGTATTGTTTTTCATCTTTGGGTTTGTCACCTGGCTCAACGGCTCGCTGATCCCCTTTTTGCAGATCATCTGTGAACTCAATGAGTTCCAGGCACTCTTTGTCACCTTCGCCTTCTATATCGCCTATACGGTGATGGCGTTGCCCATGTCATTTATTCTCAAGCGTACCGGTTATAAGAATGGCATGGCCCTGGGACTGGCATTGATGGTGGTGGGGGCGCTGCTGTTCATTGTGGCCGCCCAAAGCGCAGCCTATCCCTTGTTCTTGTCGGCGCTGTTTGTGCTGGGGACGGGTTTAACCATTCTGCAGACGGCGTCCAATCCCTATGTGGTGATGATCGGCCCGAAAGAGAGTGCGGCGATGCGGATCAGCATCATGGGGCTGATCAACAAGGGGGCCGGGGTGATTGTACCCGTACTCTTTACCGCTCTGGTCCTGGCCGGGTTCGAGAATTTTACCGCGGAACATCTGGCGGCCCTGCCGGAAATCGAGCGTCAGGCCCAGATCCGCGAACTCTCCTCCCGCCTGGTGGTTCCCTATCTCTACATGGCCGGTGCGCTGCTGTTTCTGATCGGCCTGGTGAAGTTTTCTTCTCTGCCAGAGCTGGAGTTTGAGTCCAATGAGTCCCATCAAAGCAAAGGTAACATCACCCATTTCCCACAGGTGGTACTCGGCGCCGTGGCGCTGTTTGCCTACGTCGGGATCGAGGTGATTGCCGGCGATACCATCGGCCTGTATGGCGCGAGCCTCGGGGTCAACAACTTTGCCTCGCTGACCTCCTACACCATGGTGTTTATGGTGATTGGTTACCTCATCGGGGTGACCTGTATTCCTCGCTTCCTCAGCCAGGAGAAGGCCCTGCTTGGCTCGGCGTTGGCCGGGATCCTCTGTGTGCTTGGCGTGGTGTTCAGTTCAGGTGAGAGTACGACACTGGCGACACTCTTATGGGGCTGGAGTGGCATTCCCGTGATCCCCAATAGCGTCACCTTTGTCGCCCTGATGGGACTGGCCCATGCCCTGGTATGGCCCTCTATCTGGCCGCTGGCGCTGGAGGGGCTCGGCAAGTACACGGCCCAGGGATCGGCGCTGTTGATCATGGGGATCTCCGGTGGGGCGATCCTGCCCCTGGTGTTTGGTAAGGTGGCGCACTTTAGCGGCGATACTCAGCTGGCTTACTGGGTTGGCATGCCCTGCTACCTGTTTATCCTGTTTTATGCCATCAAGGGTCATAAGATGCGCCACTGGGGCCAGTAATGGCGTCGGCGGTTCAGGGCCAGCAGCAGCGGTTGCTGGCCATCGATGCCCTGCGCGGTTTCGATATGTTCTGGATCCTCGGCGGTGAGAAGTTGTTTGCCGCTCTGCTGTTGCTGACCGGCTGGCAGGGCTTTGCCCTGGCGGCGGAGCAGATGACCCACAGCTCCTGGCATGGCCTGACGGCGTACGATCTGATCTTTCCCCTGTTTATCTTTCTCTCCGGCGTCACCCTTGGGTTGAGACCCCGCTTCCTGCCGGCAATGCCCGCGGGACAGCGCCGATCCCTCTACCTCAAAGCCCTGCGTCGCCTGGGGCTGCTGTGCCTGCTGGGGGTGATCTACAACCATGGCTGGGGCAGTGGTATCCCCGCCGAGCTGTCGCAGATCCGTTTTGCCAGTGTGCTGGGGCGGATCGGGGTGGCCTGGTTTATTGCTGCCATGATCGTGTGGCACCTGCCGCTGCGCGCCCAGTTGTGGGCCGGTGGGATCCTGGCCCTGCTCTACGGGGTGGGGCAGGGGATGTGGGGGATGGAGCCCTACAGCGTTCACGCCTCCCTTAATACCTGGGTGGATCAAGCTTGGCTACCCGGTACCACCTATCAGGGGGCTCCGCTGGATCCGGAAGGGCTCTTGTCTCACCTCAGCGCGGCACTCAATGCCCTGCTGGGCGTCTGGGCGGGACTCTGGCTCCGCCAGCCTCACGGCTTGTGGCATCGCTGTGGCGTTTTGGCCCTGGCAGGTGTTTTAGCGTTGCTACTGGGCTGGGGGCTGGAGCCCTGGGTGCCGGTGAATAAAACCTTGTGGACCGTCAGCTTTGTGCTGGTAACCGCCGGCTGGAGTACCCTGTTGCTGGTGCTGTTTCTGGCCTTGATCGATGGTCTCGGCTGGCACCGCCTCGGTACTGCGTTTGGCTTGATCGGTGTCAACGCGATTGCTATCTACCTGGCCAGTGCCCTGTTTGACTGGCAGTACCTGGTGCACAGCCTGTTTGGTGGTGGGATCACAGCGGTGCCCACCCAGGTGCAAGCGCTGCTCAGTGTCTGTGCCCTGCTGGGGCTGCAGTGGAGTCTGCTCTGGTATATGGCCCGGCAGCGGATCTTCATCAAGGTATGAGGCCTTGATCCTGGCTTAAACGCTTTTGCCTGGTACGCCTCAAGATGGAGCCGTACTGGAGTCCCGAACAACGGGCTGGGGAACAAAGCGCTGGGTTCTTTTATCGCTCTGACCACGCAGTTGGCGCAACAGCTGCTCCGTGGCCTGACGGGCGATCTGAACGATGGGCTGATCCACGGTTGTCAGCTTAGGCCAGGTCTGGCGTGAGAAGGGGCTGTTCTCGAAACCGACGATGGACAGTTGTTCGGGCACCTTGACCCCGCCTAACTGGGCGGCAAACAGGGCACCCGCCGCGATCTCATCATTACAGGCAACCAGGGCGGTGGGGGGGGGGTCCTGCGCCATCAATGTCTGTGCATTGGCCACCCCGGAGTCGAACGAATAGTGACCTTCCAAAACCCACTGAGGTTGTACCTCGAGTCCATGATCGGCCAATGCCTGTTTATAGCCTTTTAGCCGCTCATCGCTGGATTGGTGCTCTTTATCACCACACAAGAAGCCGATCTGGGTGTGCCCCAGTGAGAGCAGGTGCTCGGTAATGGCGTAGGCGCCGGATCGATCGTCGATATAGAGGCAATTGGGATCCGATTGATTCTCTCCGGAGCCGGACACGATGCGCACAAAGGCAACATCCAGTTGCTCCAGGGTCTCGATGATGGCCGGTGTTTCGGAAAAGGGTGGAGTGAGCACCAGTCCGGCAACCCGGGAACGTTTGACGAGATCGGCCAGTTGCTGGCAGATCGACTTGGCCTTGGCGTCTGTGGGGTAGATCATCAGTTCATAATGATGCTGTCGGCACGCATCCAGGATCCCGTTTTGCATGTCGATGACGTAGTAGGCATTGGGGTTGTCATAGACGAAGCCGATGGCATAGGCCTTGGCACTGGCCAGGTTCCTTGCTGCGCTATTGGGCTGGTAGTTGAGCTCGGCGATCGCCTTTTCCACCTTATCGATGGTGTCTTGTCGAACGGATGATTCTTTATTGATCACACGGGACACGGTCTTAAAGGAGACCCCGGCATGACGGGCCACATCCTTGATGGTAACTTTCATGAACTTTCCTGATGTTGGCAAGATGCCAAGTGATCTGCTGAGTCTACCGGCTGCTTTACCCCGAGTGCAACGACTTAACCTGGCTGGGTGACGGGTGTATTGTCCTGGGTGAGCAGGGTATGGCAAAGCGCTGTCGGCAGGGGACGGCTGTACAGGAAGCCTTGAAGGACCTGGCAGCCCTGGGATTTGAGCCAGTCATGTTGAGCCTGGGTCTCTACCCCTTCGGCCACCACCGTCAGGTTCAGGTGACGCGCCAGGGCAAGAATGCTGTTGATGATGGCACTGTCCTGGGGATCGTTGGGCAGATTCGCGATGAAGCTGCGATCAATCTTCAGGGTGTCGACGGGGAAACGCTTGAGATAGGCCAGGGAGGAGTGCCCGGTGCCAAAGTCATCAATCGCCAGTTTTAGCCCTAGGGCCTTGAGCCCCAATAGCGTGCGCTGGGCCTGTTCCAGATCGTCCATCAGAAGGCTCTCGGTCAGCTCCAGTTCGATCAGGCTGGGCTCTACCAGAGTCTCCTTCAAGATGGTCGCGACTTGCTTGACGAAATCCGGCTGTTGAAACTGTTTTGCAGACAGATTGATGGCCACTTGCAACGGATGGCCCTGCTGATGCCAGAGATGAGCCTGTTGGCACGCTTCTCTCAGTACCCATGCACCGATGGAGAGGATCAGACCGCTCTGCTCCGCGACGGGTATGAATTCTGCCGGGGAGATCAGCCCTTTCTCCGGGTGTCGCCAGCGGATCAACGCCTCGAAACCACACAGGGTGTCATCGTTCAGGTTTTGTTGTGGCTGGTAGTAGAGCTGCAGCTGCTGCTTTTGCTCGGCGGTGCGCAATGCATTTTCAAGCTCGATCAACTTGGCTTCCCTGGCGTCCATCTCCGCAGAGAAGACGCAATGAGTGCTGTTGGCATTGAGGCCACATTCGCGCATGGCAACGTCGGCGCAGCGCACCAGATCATCCAGGGTATCGGCATCTTTGGGGTAGCAGGCATACCCCTGATTGAGTGACAGATAGAAGGTGTTCAGGCCATCTTCCGTCACAAAGGGGGCGGTGAAGGCCTGCTGCAGCGCAGAAGCGATTTGGGCTAAGCGTTTAAGATCCGGCGGCTCGTCGATGATCAAGGAAAAATGCGTCGCTTCGAAACTGAACAGTAACAAGGCATGGTTGCCCCGCTTGACCCGACTCAGGTTATCGGTCAGCCGCTGGCTGATCTGGACCAGGATCTCGTCCGCCAGAACAAAACCGATCTGGCTCGTGACCCGTTGAAAATTGATGACGTTCAAGACCGCCAAAGAGCCGGGAGCTTGCCCGGTGTGAAAACGCTCGGTGGCCAGCTCAAGGAAATGGTGGCGATTGGGCAGATCGGTCAGCTGGTCGTGGCTGGCTCGATAAGCCAGTTCGGAACGGGCCCTTTGTGCCAGGGTTTCATCGAGGAGGTGAAGCTGGATCTGGTCTTCCCCGGGTAAGATCACCGAATAGACCCGGAACTGTTTCTGCCCCAATTTGCATTGCCATTGTGTTTGTGCGCTGTCGTGTTGCTGCAAGTGTGCCAGTCGATGGCCCAGTTGGCAGAGCAGGCTCTCGGGCGTGAGTCCTTGCTCGGCGATCAACTGTTGCAGTGCCAGGTTGTGGTAGAGGAGCTTACCCTGGGGGGTGCAACGAAGGATGGGTTCAGGGCTTTGTTCGGCAAAGGATGCCAGTTTCTGCCGTTCGGCCCGATCGGCCAGGAATCGTGCGAGCCCCATGGCCAGGATAAAGGTGGCGCTGAGCAGCAAGAGGATCAGGGTAGTCGCCAGGCCGGTGCTCGATCCTGACTTGTTGATGGTGTCTTCAAGCAGGTGTCGGCTCGCATTTTGGTGCTCCTCACGAAGGCCGTTGAGCAGGGCCTCACTGTTGAAGTGGGCCTGTTGGATGGCCGCCCAGGTTTGTTTCCGTTGCTGGGCATCGAGGTCTTGCTGTGACAATATCTGCTCCATGCGCCACAGCTGCTCAAAATTTTGCCACAGTGCCGCCAGGCGGGGATCGTCGGCATATTCATTGCCGAGTATGGATAGGGCTTGCTGGGCGGTCTGCCGTTGCTGCTCAAGGGCTTGCGAAGGGGGGGGATCGGTATCCGTCAGTTGGTACAGCATCAGCACCAGCTCCTGCTGCGACTCCATCAGGTGTTGGATCTGAAGCAGGTGGGGAATGTGGTGATCGGTCAACTCGTAGGCATTGGTGTGCAGCTGCTGGCCGGTTTGATAGACCTGCCAGCATAGGGACAGCCCGGCCAAACTGAGCAATGTCAGCAGGCCGAGCAATCGAGTCCGATACTGAGTCAGATCTAACCATTCCATGGCGCCACGTTCCCGTTTGTCGACGTCCTGTTCCTCAGGAGCACGCCTTAAAGGTAGATCCGGCTCGCGGCCTTAGCCACTTTGCGTTGTTTTTTCAGCCAATTCAGCCCAGGGCAAAGGTTTTGCTTAATCGGCTGTGACCAAGCCCTGAGCGTTTCTCCACTTCGATCTGCACCGGAATGCGCTCCTTGAGCGCTTCGACGTGGCTGATCACGCCAATCATCTTGCCACTGGCGTTGAGTTGGTCCAGCGCGTCCAGTGCGGTGTCCAGAGTTTGCGGATCCAGGGTGCCAAAGCCCTCATCGAGAAACAGCGAGTCGATGCGGGTCTTGTGGCTGACCAGATCCGACAGGGCCAGGGCCAGGGCCAGGCTGACCAGGAAGCTTTCGCCACCGGACAGGGTCTTGGTGTCCCGCGCCGAGTCGCCCTGCCAGGTATCCAGTACCCGCAGCTCCAGCGCATCGGAGGACTTGCGTTGCAACTGGTAGCGCCCATGCAGGCGCTGGAGCTGGCGGTTGGCCAGGTGGATCAGGTGTTCCAGGGTCAGACCCTGGGCAAACCGGCGAAACTTATCGCCTTTGGCGGAGCCGATCAGGCTGTTGAGTCCCTGCCAGTCATCAAACGCTTCTTGCTGCTGCTCGATCTCCGCCACCAGCTGTTGCAGCCCGTCCCGGCGCTGTTGATCGCTGTCCAGCCGCTCTTTGAGCTGGCCCTGCTGGGCCAGATTCGCCTGCTGCTGCTCTGTGTGTTGTTGGCTTTGTTGCGTCAGCTGTTCGAGGTGCTCCTGCGGGGTCCGCTTATTGTCCTCAATTAGTGCCTGCGGCCGCGACTGCTGATGCTCGGCGACGCGCTGCTGCGCCTGTGCCAGCAACGCCTGGGTTTCATTGCTGGCCCGCTCCAGTTGCTGGCGCAGGGCGGTCAGTTGCTCACGCTCAGACGGTGCCAGCAGGGCCAGTGTGAAGGCCGCATCGTCGGCAAATCCGGCTGCCGTGCGGGCGGCATCGAAATCCCGCTGGCGCTGTTGCTGCTCCTCGTGACTCTGGCGCTGCTGTGCGCTGAGGGATTGCTGCTGGCCACTGAGCTGATGGTGTTGCTGCTGGGTGCTGGCCAGGCTGGTCTGCGCCTGAGTGAGGGTCTGCTCGGTCTGTTCGGTCCGCAGCTTGAGCTGCACGCGGGCCTCCTCGACGGTTAGATCGCCAAATTGCACCCTACGTTCATTGCGCGCCTGCTGCAGTTGCTGGTGGATCTGGTTGAGTTGCTCGTTTCCAGTTTGGCGCTGCTGGCGCAGCTCGCCCAGGCGCGTATTGCTGTGCTGAGCCTGCTCCTGTTGCACGGCCTGTTGCTGCTGCAGGATCTGCTGCCGGGTGGTGCTTTCCTGCCACTGCTGGATCTGGGTGGCCAGTTGTCCCAACCAGGCTTCAAGTTGGTCGGCGGCGGGCAGTTCGAGGGCGAGTTCCCGAGCTTCGGCTTGCCACAGTTCGAGCAATGCCGTCTGCTCCTGCTGCAGTTGCTGATATTGGACGTGAAACTGTTCGCTCTGTTTGGCCAGGTGTTTGCCTTCACTGTGACATTGCTCCAGCGCCGCTTGCGCTTGCTGTTCGCCATTGATGGCCTCAGCCAGTTGCTGGGCCTGTTGCAGCACCCGTGCGTCGAGCTGGCGCAGCTGTTGCAGTTGCTGGCTGTGCTGCTCCATCTCTTGCTGCCACTGCTGATGTTGCTGGATCAGCGCTTCACCCTGCTCGATGGTCAGCGTGAGGGCCAGCGCTGCTGTATGCGTCTGCCACTGTTCGCCCAGCCTGGTTAACTGCTCCGTCAGGCTCTGCCTTTGATGGTTAAGTTGGGTGAGTTGCTGCTCATGGAGACTGACCGCCTGCTTGGCCGCGAGGCCCGCCGCCTTGAGCTGCTCGGCCTGCTCACGCATCTGTGCCAGGCGCTGCTGGGTATCGGACTCCTGTTGCTGCTGGTAGGCTTCCACCAGAGGGTGTTCGGTGGCGCCGCACAGCGGGCAGGGGCTGTCTGGCTGCAGCTTGGCGCGCTCGGCTTCCAGTGACTGGATCTGCTGCTCCAGCGCAAAGCGGGCCTCCAGATCTTTCAGATGCGGCACCTGAGCGGCGTACTGCTGGCGCTTCTCGGCCAGCGCCTGTTGGGCCTGATCCAGCTGCTGGTTTAGTTGGTGCCTCTGCTGTTCCAGCTGCTGCAGGCTGTGCTGATCTTTGTCGAACAGCCGGGCCAGGGTTTGCAGCTCCTGCCAGTGCTTGGCTTGGGCTTGCTGTTGTTGCAGGGCCTGCTCCAGTGCATCGGCATTCACTTGGGCGTCCAGTGACTGCTGATACGCAAGCTGTTGCGTTTGTGCTTCATCGGCCGCTTGCTGGGCCCGAATTCGCCGCTGTTGTTGCTCGCTCAGTGCTTGTTGTCGTTGGCGGCTTTGCTCACGGCGTTGCTCCAGCTGTTGCTGATGGCTTTGGATCTGCTGATCCAGAGGGCCTAGCTGCCGCTGGCGCTGCTGATAGCCTTGCAATCGTTGCTGCCAGGCGGACAGCTGGCTGCCAAGCGGTGCCAGGTGGGCATGGCTGCTCAGATAGTGTTGTAACTGGCCCAGCTCCTGCCCCAGCGCCTGGCGGGCTGCTTGTGCCTGCTTTTCATTGGCTTGCAACTGTTCAAGCTGGCTGTCCAGCTGCTGCTGTTGCTGGCTGAGTTGGGCCTGCTCCCTGTCCAGCTGGTGGATGCTGTGATCCAGCGGCATCATCTGCTCGATGATCTGTTTCTCTTCCAACTCCTGACGCAGCTTTTGCTCGGCCAGCGCCTGCTGGCTCTGGGCCAAGGTACGCTGTTGCTGGCTTAGGGTGTCGCCCAGTGTGGCCAGTTGTGCGCTGCGCTCGGCCAGCTCCTGTTCCAGTGCCGCCAGGGCCTTCTGGCCGTGGAGCAATTGGTCGTGTTGGGTCCGCAGTTGTTCGGCCGGCTCGCTCAGCTTCAGCCGGTCGAGTTCGGTCTGGTGATCCCGGATATTTTGCTCGGCCTCGAGTTTGCCTTGTTGGCTCTGCTGCGTGGCTTGTTCGAGCGCTTCGGATTGGCTGAGCCATTGCTGCTGCGCCTGCAGCTCGGCCAAGGTTGCGGTGAGTGTCTGATGTTGTTGCTGCAGCTGCTCTAGCTCGTCACCGAGCGCCTGGCGCACGTCCGGGGTCAGCAGTTGCACCCCTTCGGCTTTGGCGCGCAGGGTGTCGAGCCGCACCTTGGCCTGGGCGGTTTGTTCAAACACCCGCTCGGAGATCCGGCCATAGATCTCGGTGCCGGTCAGCTCCTCAAGCAGCTCGGCCCGGTCGTTGGCGTCAGCGTTGAGGAAGGCGGCGAATTGACCCTGGGACAGCAGCATGGACTTGGTGAAGCGGCCGAAATCCAGGCCGGTGAGCTCGGCGATCAGCGCCAGCTTGTCCTTGACCTTATCCGCCAGGATCTTGCCGTCGCTCAGTTGGGCCAGTTCCACCGAAGGGGGCTGCAGTTTGCCGTCGCTGGCGCCCCGGGCCCTGCGCTGGCTCCAGAAGGCCCGATAGCCGACACCTTTGACTTCAAACTCCACTTCCGCCAAGGCATCGGCGGTGTGGCGGGTCATCAGCTCGTTTTGGGTCGGCGAGACTTTGAGCCTTGGGGTTTCGTGGTACAGCCCCAGACAGATGGCGTCGAGCAGGGTGGTCTTGCCGGCGCCGGTGGGGCCGGTGATGGCAAACAAGCCGTTGCTGGCAAAGGGCTCGGCGGTAAAGTCGATCTTCCATTCGCCTTTGAGGGAATTGAGGTTTTTAAAGCGCAGGCTGAGGATCTTCATGACTGCGTCTCCTTCGGGCCGGAAGGCGTGGGCGCGGTCTCTGGCGGCTCAGGTTCGGCGTCCGGTTCGTCAAGCAGTGCCAGCGTCTCCTCGAAGCGGGCCTGCAGCCGTTGTTTTCTTTGCTCGGCCGCGTCGCCTTCGAACACTTCGTTGGCCAAGCGGCGGGCGAAGACATCCTGCACCGTCAATTCGGCCAGAGTTTCCTTGTCCTGTTGCTCTATCTGATCGGTGCGGCGGTTGCGAGCGCGGCGTACCAGCAGCACTTCCACCGGCAGGGCTTCGGTCAGGGCGATAATGCGCGATTGCAGATCGCTGAGGTAGTCCTGGGCCACCACTTCGATGTCCAGCCAGGTGATCGACTCCTGACCCTCAAATTGGCTCAATTGCTGCTCAATGCTGGCCAGATCGCCTTTGAGCATCGCCATCGGCTGGCTCAGTGGCACATTCAGCGCGGAGATCTTGGGCGCATCGGTCTCATTAAACTCGATCAGCAGCACCTCCTTGTCCCGACCCAACTCATCGAAGCTCAGCGGAATGGGGCTGCCGCAGTAACGAATGGTGTCCCTGCCGCCAATTTTCTGTGGCCTGTGAATATGGCCCAGGGCGATGTAGTCGGCGGGCGGAAAGGCGCTGGCGGGAAAGGCATCCAGGGTGCCGATGTAGAGATCCCGCACCGATTCGCTGCTGCTGGCGCCGACGGTGGTCAGGTGGCCGGTGGCGATAATGGGCAGCGACGGCTGACCTAACGCGTCGCGCTGTGCCACCGCGGCGTCGTACACCTCACGGTAGTGGCGTTCGATCTGTTGTTGCAGGCTACGCTGTTTCTGCTCGGCGGACTGATTGGCTTCGGAGCGGGTGATGTCCCGCGGGCGCAGATAGGGAATGGCGCACACCAGGCCGATGGGTTGCTCCTGGGCATTGCTGATCGTCACCACTTGCTGCTCCGGCGTTTCGCTAGCGGCGGCCACCATGTCCGTGCCCAGACAGGCCAGCAACTGCTTGGATTCGTTGAGCATGGCGACGGAGTCATGGTTGCCGCCGAGCAAGATCAGCTTGCAGCGCCGCGCCTGCATCCGCACCACAAAGGCGTTGTAGAGGCTTCGGGCGTAGCTGGGCGGGGTGCCGGTGTCGAACAGATCGCCGGCGACGATCAGCGCATCAATGTCCAGGTGGTCGATCTGCTCAAGCAGCCAGTCGAGAAACGCCTGATGCTCAGCCGCCCGGCTTTTGCCATAGAAGTACTGGCCCAAGTGCCAGTCGGAGGTGTGGAGGATCCGCATAAAAGCCCAATTAAATCTGCGTGAAGCAATAGAAGGCGATCCTACCCCAGTTGCGCCTTGGCGTCTTGGGTAGGCGATACGAGGTGGGTATGTTGTCCGGCTCACAACAAAAAAGGCGGGCTGCTGACAAGCCTGAAGCTTGAGTGCTTGTCTATGCTCGACGGTCGCAATCCGAAAGAAGGTATAACGATATGGGCACACCTTACTGCCCAGGGCGCTTATAGAGGCGAAGGCGTGGTCCATACCATGTTCATCCATATCCCGTTGGCGATGGGCCTGGGATTGAATCGGGCGGCGCAGACAGCACCGAATGAATTAAGTCGGCATGAAAACCGCTTCACACTTCTAAAGGTGAGTGAAAGGGGGGGCAGGATCTGTGTGAAATGTTGTGAATTTCGCCGGGAATACGGGCAATCCAGTCGATGAGCCATGAAATCCCTTAGCAACGCCACTTCACGCTCGCATGAGCTGAATTCGTGATGGTTATTTTCCTTTTTCCCTGTGAAAGGGAGCTTGTCGTCGAAAGACTGCGTATCGCTTTACATCCCTGACGCAGGTCGAGGTTGTAAATGAAATGGGGATAGAGGAGGAGGTTGGGCCGCAGAACCTCGAGTCGCGGGTGGAAAGAATCGTGTGTTTACCGGGGTTTAAGGGAATGCTTGGGGAATTGGTCTTACCAATCTGTTGCCGGGAATCCAGGTCAGAATTTCGCAAGTGTGTGACAAAAATGTTGTGCTGGAGGGCGGGGACAGAGGAGTAATTTTAGAATCTTCTTCCTGAGTTGAAGTTAATTGACAATGGGGCGCAAATGTAAGTGATTTTAAGTGAATTACATTACTTGTGAATGTTATGTAATTTCTCTGAGGTTTGGCTTGTCCTGCGGGTTAAAAAGGACCCCTTCGGAGATTTATTTTTAAAATTTGTGAAGGCAAATTACAGTTGGGGCCTTGAAGTCATAGGCAGGAGTGTTGATAGTGCGGCGGTGATTTAAGATTCCGGTCGAAGTGAATCGAGCCCAGTTCAGTTGGAAGGTGATATCGCCTTCCGGATGTTGTCGTAATGTTAGTTTGGCAACTGTCCATGGAAGGAATTGAACTGGAGGGCGCATCGTTATTTAGGTTGAAACGTTGTGGCCTGCATCGGCAGTGGTTACCGGGTTCTTGGAATAAACGACGATGGCGACAGTGCACAGTAGAAAGCACATCTCGTCGGCTAACTCTGAAGAGACAAAGATAATGGCAGTAAACCCAACTAAATTGACTCCAGTGGCCGCCTTCCTGGCACTGACCTTCTCCGGCGCCCATGCCGTTGCCGAAGAGTTTGAGAATGACTTCGCAATGGCGGAAGACGTCGAGGTGATCCGCGTTTCCGGTACCCGTGCCTCCCTGTCCGAAGCCATGAACGAAAAGCGCTTCTCCGACGCTCAGGTGGACGTGATCGCCGCCGAAGACATCGGTGTGATGCCGGATCCGGACATCGGTGACTCTCTGGAGCGGGTGGCTGGTGTTCAGGTACAGCGCAGCGAGAACGGCGAAGCCCGTGAAGTGAACGTTCGTGGTCTGCCAGGTTACTTCACCAAGACCCTGTACAACGGTCGTAGCATCTCTACACCGCTGAACTCCAACCGTAATTTCTCGTACCAGATCATGCCGTCTGCCTTTATTTCTCAGGTGTCCGTGCAAAAAAGCTCCTCTGCTGACCTAGGCGAAGGCGGGATCTCCGGTACCGTAGATATGCGCAGCCATCGTGCATTTATGTCCCGCGATCGCGTGGTACGTGCAGTGGCCAAGTCCACTTACGATGGTAACACTGGAGAATTCGGCCCGGATCTGAGCTTTATCTTCTCCGACAAGTTTGCCGACGACACCATTGGTATTGCCTTTGGTGCTAACTACCTGAAGGAAGACAATCACACTCAGATCCAAAACGGTAACCAGTATGGCTCCAAATGGTGGTGGGATGACCCAGCGGATACCCAAAACCGTGAGCGCATTTACGGTACTAGCCAGCTACGTTATGAACTGAATAATAGTGAGCGTGAACGTGCGGCTGTGTTTGCAAACATCGAGTGGCGCCCGACCGACAACCTTTCTCTGTTTGCCGAGACCTTCTACACAGATTATAAGAGCGCAGAAAATCGTCAACGTCACGCTTTTAACACTGGGACTCAGACTGTTCTAACCGATTGGGAAGAAGTCAACGTCAATGGTAACCGCTACGCCAATCAGATGACTCTGGATGGTGTGAACAGCTTCGTCGAGATGACCCCGATCAGCCGTGATGCTGACGTCATGGTGAACACCTTTGAAGCGGAGTACGAACTGGGCGACTGGCAGATCCAGGGCGCTTACAGCATGGTCCGCTCCGACATGCTGTGGAATGCATCAGGTCTGAAGGCAGATCTTATCAACCCGATGGACAACGTGACTTTCTACAGCGGTGGTCGCGGCCCTTGGGGAGTGGATTACGGTGATCTGAGCCTGGACCTGTCTAACCCTGCCTCATACGGCAACCTGTACTTGGATAGCTCCAACTTCGGCACCACAACGGAAAATAATTCAGACACTGTTTCTCTCGACGCCTCACGCTTTACTGACATTGAGATCGGCAATCATGCGGTGATCACCAAGGTTTCTTTTGGTGCAAGCTACGCCATGGAAGAGATGAAAGAACGCAGTTATGACGTAAACCTGGACGAAATTCAGTTTGCGCGCATGATGGAACAAATGGGATTGGATACCCCTGGTTTTGTTCATGCTCGTCCGTCTAACGGCGACTGGTTTGATGGTGCGAATGGTGGAATTGCTTACGGGCCGCGTAATTTCATTACACCGAACGTGAATGCTCTGTTCGACATGACCAGCTTTGACGCTGTGCGTGAGTTTGCCCGTTATGAGCAGGAAAACTGTGTACCGCTGCCAAATGGCAATTGTAAGAAAACCTTCGAGTCCTATGAGGACAACCTGTTTGAAGACACTTTGGCCGCTTATTTCCGTGCCGACTTTGAAATTGGTTACAACCTGACCGGTAACGTTGGTTTGCGTTATGTTCGTACCGAGCAAACCACCGAGAAGACCGATGTGGACTGGCGCAAGGGGCTGGTTGTCACTGGCGAGAATAACAACGGCCCAACCTATGGTTTTGTCGGCGAGCGTGACTTCCACACCGCAACTCAAACCGACCATCAGTTCCTGCCGAGTATGAACCTGAAGTACGCCATGCGTGATGATATGGACTTCCGTTTCGGTGCTAGCCGTACGATGGCACGCCCGAACAAGAACGATCTGGTGGGGTCCACTCGCGTGAGCACGCCGGATGGTGAGCCGACCATCAATACCACCGAAGCGACTCTGGATCCGTTCATTGCCAACAACCTGGATATGACCTGGTCCTGGTTCTACGATAAAGATTCTATGGTTTCTGCGGCGTACTTCTATAAGAACCTGGAAACTTTCGTTCGTATGGTTGAGCGCTATGAGCAAGTTGCCGTCGAAGGGCAGGAAGACCCTATCGATGTGCTGGTGCGTAGCCGTAACAACGAAGAAGGACTGGACCTGCACGGCATTGAGCTGGCTTACCAGACCGCCTTTACCAACCTGCCCGGTTTCCTGAGCGATACCGGTATGCAGGCTAACTACACCTTTATCCATAACTCTGAGCCTGAGTTGTTGGCGGCGGCGTCTAAGCACAATGCCAACATGACCTGGTACTACAGCACACGCAAGTTTGATGTACGCCTGTCCCACAACTATCGTGCCGGTTACCTGCAAAACGCTGCGGATGGTGTGAACCCGGCGACTTACTACGATGATCAGCATCGAACCACCCTGGCGACCAGCTATCGTCCGGTGCGTGGCCTGCGATTGACTGCCTCGGTAAGCAACCTGTTTGATCAGGACAGCTACATCTACACCGATGGTGGCATCACTCGTGCCTTTAATGACTCGGGTCGTAAGTTCAACTTGGGTGCGGTGTACAGCTTCTAAAGCGAAAGAGACTATGAGGGGAAACGGATTTCCAAATCAAGGCGGTGTCTTCCACCGCCCCTCCTTCGGGACGGGGCGGCGGGAGCCCGCTTTTTTTGTGATTCGTTCTGTTAATGCCGCACCGGCTCGATGGGTGCGGCATTTTGCGTTTTTACAACAATGGAGTGAAGAAGAGTCATGAAGTTACATCTGTTATCTGCAGTGGTCGGTATGACGCTCGCCGCCCCGGCTGCCTTGGCGACTGATGCGGGCCGGGTGCTGGATCCGGCGCCGGGCGAGAAGGCCTCGATCGCCATCTGGAAAGACGACAAGGCGAAGATGGATGCCTTCATTTCCGACTTGATCGGCAAGATGACGCTGCAGGAGAAGATCGGCCAGTTGGATCTGCAGTCCGGTTATCGCAATGCCACGGGGCCATTCGTCAACGAGGACTACGAGAAGCAGATCCGCGATGGACGGGTCGGCGCCGTGTTCAATGCCTATGGTGCCGACTTCACTCGTCAGTTGCAGAAGATGGCGACGGAGGAGACCCGCCTGGGGATCCCGCTGATCGTCGCTCATGACATCATTCATGGCCATAAGACCATTTTCCCTCAGTCCATCGGTGAGGTGGCTTCCTGGGATACGGAAGTGGCGCGCATGGGCGCCCGTGTCGCGGCGCGGGAAGCCACCGCCGATGGCATCGCCTGGACCTTCGCGCCCATGGCGGATCTGGTGCGGGATCCGCGCTGGGGCCGGGTCTCGGAGGCCGGGGGCGAGGACGTTTACCTGTCGACCAAGATGTCCGTGGCCCGGGTACAGGGCTTCCAGGGGGAAGATCTGTCCCGTCACGACACCATGGCCGCCACGGCGAAGCACTTTGTCGGTTACGGCCTGGCCCAGGGCGGCCGTGATTACCACACCACCGATGTGTCCCAGCAGGAGCTGTGGACCACCCAGATGCCGCCGTTCAAGGCGATGGTGGACGCAGGCGTGGCCACCTTTATGACGTCGTTTAACGATCTCAATGGCACCCCGGCGACCGGCTCCAAGTACCTGCTGACCGATGTATTGCGGGACAAGTGGGGCTTCGAGGGTTTCGTGGTGACCGACTACACCGCGGTTAACGAGCTGGTGCCCCACGGCTTTGCCCGTGACGACAAGCACGCGGCGGAGATCGCCTTCAACGCCGGTGCCGATATGGATATGGTGGGCCTCTCCTACATCACCTACATGGAGGAGTTGGTGGCCGAGGGCAAGGTGTCTGAGGCGAAGATCGATGACTCGGTACGCAAGATCCTGGAGCTGAAGTGGCGTCTGGGTCTGTTTGAAGATCCCTACCGCTACTCTCACGAAGACCGTGCGCAGCGTGAGATCCTCTCCGAGGAAAACCTGGAACTGGCCCGTGATGCGGCCCGCCGCTCCATGGTGTTGCTGAAAAACGACGACCAGGCGCTGCCGTTAAATGCCAACCAACTGGACTCCATCGCCCTGATCGGTCCCTTCGCGGACAACAAGAAGGACATGATCGGCAACTGGGCTGCGGCGGGTGATCGTCGCACCGTCCCGGTTTCGGTGAAAGAGGGCCTGACTGCCCGACTGGGCAACAGTGTGAAGATCAATTTCGCCAAGGGCGCGACCTATGCCTACCTGCATGAAGAGGGTAGCGAGGACAGTCATGTCAAGGTGAACTCGGTTGCGCGCATGGAAAATACCAAGCCGGTATTGGCGCGGGATCTGTTGGCGGCGATCGAAGCAGCCAAACACTCTGACGTGATTGTCTTAGCCATCGGTGAAGAGCAGCGCATGTCAGGTGAAGCGGCATCCCGGACCGAGCTGACTCTGCCTGGCAACCAGCGCGAGCTGATGATGGAGTTGAAGAAGCTGGGTAAGCCCATGGTTGGGGTGATCTTCTCCGGCCGGCCCAATGACTTGAGCTGGGAGCATGAGAACCTGGATGCCATCCTGCATGCCTGGTACCCGGGGACTTCCGGGGGCCACGCCGTTGCCGACGTGCTGATGGGGGAGGTGAGTCCGTCGGGCAAGCTGCCCATGACCTTCCCACGCAGCGTGGGTCAGGTGCCAATCTACTACAACATGAAAAACACCGGTCGTCCGTACCTGGCCGATAACCCGAACCAGCGTCAGGAGCATTACAAGAGCCGTTACGATGACAGCCCGAACACGCCTCTGTACGCCTTCGGCCATGGCTTGAGCTACACCCAGTTCGAGTATGGCCCGATGACGCTCTCCGCCGACACCCTGAAGATGGATGGTGAACTGATCATCTCCGTGGAGGTGACCAACAAGGGCCAGTACGCCGGTGAAGAGGTGATCCAGCTCTATACCCGCCAAATGGTGGGATCCATCACTCGACCTGTGCAGGAGCTTAAGGGCTTCCAGAAGGTGGCGTTTGCTCAAGGTGAGACCAAGACCATCCGCTTTACCCTGACCGCCGATGACCTGGCGTTTTACCGTGCTGGCATGAGCTGGGGCAGTGAGCCGGGTGAATTCCAGGTGATGGTAGGCACGGCCTCGGATCGGGTGCAAAAAGCCGGATTCACCCTGGTGGAGTGAGCGGATAAGACCGTTTTTTAGAATAATTAAGTGCGTTCAGGCTTTCGTTTTGCCCCGTGGTAAGAGGGAAACCCGTCGCACTTGCAATGGATTTAATCACAGCAATATTGGAGAACAATTGTGAAAACCATGAAACAACTGCTTCCAGGCACCGCCATTGTGGCGGGGACTGCAGCACTGGTGGGCTGTACGGGTAATGCCCAAGCACCCGAGAGCAGTGAAGCGTCGGCGCAGGAACGTCCAAACATCATCTACATCATGTCGGATGATCATGCCGTTCAGGCGTTATCGGCCTATGGTCACGAGATCTCTAAGCTGGCCCCGACGCCCAATATTGATCGGATCGCCGCCAATGGTGCCTTGTTTGCCAACTCCTATGTCACCAACTCCCTGTGTGGTCCCTCTCGAGCGGCCATGTTCACCGGGAAGTTTGGCCACAAAAATGGCTTTAACTTTAACGGTCAGGTGTTTGATGGAACTCAGGATATCTGGATCAACTCCCTGCACGATGCCGGTTACAACACGGCGGCCATCGGTAAATGGCACATCAACCTGACGCCGGAAGGCTTCAAGCTGGACCACTGGGAGATCCTTCATGATCAGGGAGAGTACTACAACCCGGACTGGATCACCGCTGAAGGCGTGACCACAGAGATGGGTTACACCACCGACATGATCACCGAGAAGACCCTCACCTGGCTGGACGAGCAGCGCGACGAGTCCAAGCCGTTTGCCCTGATCATGCACCACAAGGCGCCGCACCGTAACTGGATGCCGGCACCTCGCCACACCCGTACCTTTGAGAACGTCGAGTTCCCGGTGCCTGACACCTACTTCGATGATTATGAGGGGCGTGTTGCGGCCGGTCAGCAGGAGATGAACATCTACCGCGATGCCCAGGAAGGTCACGATCTGAAGATGACCACGGGTGTCGGCGAGACCGAGTGGCGCAAGGATATCTGGCCACACCTGCTGGCCCGTCTGACTGACGAGCAGCGCAAGGAGTGGGACGACGCCTACCAGGCCCGTAACGACCATATGAACGCCAACGAGGCGAACTGGTCCGAAGAGGAGATGGCGGTGTGGAAGTACCAGCGTTACATGCAGGACTACCTGGCCACCATCATCGCCGTGGACGAGTCAGTCGGTGAGGTGCTGGACTACCTGGATGCCAACGGTCTGACCGACAACACCATCGTGGTGTATACCTCGGATCAGGGCTTCTTCATCGGCGAGCACGGTTTCTTCGACAAGCGCTTCATGTATGAAGAGTCCTTCCGCACGCCTCTGCTGATGCAGTACCCGGCCAAGATCAAGCCGGGTACCGTGGTCGAAGAGCTGGTCCAGAACATCGATTACGCGCCGACCTTCCTGGATTTCGCCGGTGTCGACCTGTATGACGATGTGGATGGCGCCTCAATGACGGATCTGCTGGCGGGCAACGAAACCGAGTGGCGCTCCGCCCTGTACTACCACTTCTACGAGTACCCGGCGATACACAAGGTGAACCGTCACTACGGGATCTCAGACGGCCGCTATAAGCTGATGCACTTCTACTTCAAGATGGATGAGTGGGAGTTCTACGATCTGGACGCGGATCCTTCCGAGATGGTTAATGCCTACAACAACCCTGAGTATGCCGGTGAGATCGCCCGTCTCAAGCGCGAGCTGAAGGAGTTGGAGAAGCAGTACGACGTACCGCCGATGGAAGAGTGGCGCAACATGGATCTTCGTGAGTTCCGTGGTAAGAAGAAGCCCCTGTTTAAGCTTTACCCGGAGAGTTACGACGAGAACCGCAAGGTTATCAATGTCAAATCTTGATGGGCTGGCCAAATGACGGTCACACCTTGTGAGCCTGACGGTATAACGTCGGCCTAAGGGATGTTAAAAGGGGTTTTTTCGGAGTCTTCCGAGAAAGCCCCTTTATCTATAAAAATCATAACCATTGTAGGATACAGAATGCGTAGATCTGCGACCTCCTCTTTAGTGCTGGGCAGCCTGGCCGCCCTGAGTGGCACGGCGATGGCATCGGTCTTCCCTGAGACCGTTGAGATCAAACCGATCCCGGGCAAGAAACAGCACAACATCGTCTTCATCCTGACCGATGATCATCGCTACGACGCCATGGGTTTCATGGACCACCCGTTCATGAAGACTCCGCACCTGGACTCCATCGCTGCCGAAGGGGTGCACCTGGAGAACGCCTTTGTGACCACGGCACTGTGTTCACCGAGCCGTGCCTCCATTCTGACCGGTCTGTACACCCACAAGCACAGGGTGATCGACAACCAGCGGGAAGAGCCGGAAGACATCATCTATTTCTCCCAGTACCTGCAGAAGGCCGGCTATAAAACCGCGCTGATGGGCAAGTGGCACATGGGCGAGGAGTCCGATCACCCCCGTGCCGGCTTCGACCACTGGATGAGCTTCGAAGGGCAGGGTGAATACTACCCGCCGTACGAGGGCTACACCCTGAACCTCAATGGCGGTCGTATCGAGCAGGAAGGCTACATCACCGACATGCTCAACGAGCACGCGGTCAACTGGTTGAAAGAGCAGGAGGGCTCGGATCAGCCCTTTATGCTGTACCTGTCCCACAAGGCGGTACACGCCAACTTCACTCCGGCCGAGCGTCATGTCGGCATGTACGACGGTAAGGTTGAACTGCCGGAGAACCACAAGCCCACCGATTACGGCCCGAACACCCCACGCTGGCTGCGGGATCAGCGTAACTCCTGGCACGGTATGGACTTCCCGTATCACTCCGAGGTGGACATCACCACCTACTACCAGAACTACGCCGAAGCGTTCGCCTCTGTGGACGAAGGCATTGGCATGATCAAAGAGACCCTCAAAGAGATGGGCGTGTATGAAGATACACTGATCATCTACATGGGTGACAACGGCTTTATGTTCGGTGAGCACGGCCTGATCGACAAGCGGGTGGCCTACGAGCCCTCCATTCGAGTGCCCATGCTGATGCAGTGGCCGTCACAGATCGAGGGGGGCCAGACCGTTTCTGAGGTGGTCGCCAACATCGATATCGCCCCGACCTTCTTTGAAGCGGCTGGCCTGGAGAAGCCGGAATACATGGACGGTCAGAGTTACATCCCGCTGGCACAGGGCAAGGAGATCCAGTGGCGCGACTACTTCCTCTACGTCTACTACTGGGAGAAGAACTTCCCGCAGTCCCCCACCGTGTTCTCCCTGCGTGGCGATCGCTACAAGTACACCACCTACTACGGTCTGTGGGATACCGATGAACTGTACGATCTGCAGGAAGATCCCCGTGAGACCAACAACCTGATCGCCGATCCTAAGTACAAGGCCAAGATCGAAGAGATGCAGGACGCCCTGTTTGAGATCCTGGCGGAAGCCGGTGGCATGGATATCCCGATGAACAAGCCACACGGCTGGGAGCGCAACAAGCGCTACCGTGTCCGCGGTGGCGATAAGGCCGCGGATTTCCCAGCTCATATGGTGCTGGATAAGCCCGAGCGTGATAACGCGCATTAAGAGCCACTGCGAGTGACCTTCTGCAAGGCATTTGCTGAACATTAATTACAGCTCTGTAAACCGAAGCCTCAAGGCTTCGGTTTTTTTGTTTGAATGATTGAAAAGCGCTCAATTTGTCATCAGATTAACGTTCGGGACGATAGCGCCAAAGCAAACGTAAGTGACTGTAAGCAATGTTAAATTGTGATCTGGACAAAAATGTAGGATTGTTTCTTACAGCAAACTGCATTCAAGCGGGAATTATTGTTATAAATGCGAAAGCAGAGTTGAGATGGGCGGATGTTTACACCAAATGGTGGCGCCGCCCTCAGAAGACGATCTTCCTTCAAGACTAAGAGCAACTATGAAAAAGAAAATTCTATCGGCAACGATTGCCTGTGCCCTGGTAGGCGGGCTCAGCGCCTGTTCGCCGAGCACTGATACGCAAGCCAGCACCGCGACCTTTGAGGTCCTCAGTCCAGCCGCTGCCCTGGATCCCGTACGTGCCGAGGTTCCGGCTTCCGTTAAGCACTGGAACGATGACAAAGCCAAGATGGATACCTTCATCGATGAGCTGATCGGTAAGATGACCCTGAAAGAGAAGATCGGTCAGTTGGATCTGCAGACCAGTTTCCGCGATCTGACCGGTCCATCCATCAACGAAGACTACGAGCAGCAGATCAAAGACGGTCACGTCGGCGCGGTATTCAACGCCTACGAGCCGGACTTCAACCGCAACCTGCAGAAGATGGCTGTGGAAGAGACCCGCCTGGGCATTCCTATGCTGTTTGGCTACGACGTGATCCACGGTCACAAGACCATCTTCCCTCAGTCGCTGGGTGAAGTGGCGTCCTGGGATCTGGAAGTGGCGGAAGTTGGTGCCCGTGTGGCGGCCCGTGAAGCTGCTGCTGACGGCATCATGTGGACCTTTGCGCCGATGGCTGACATCGCCCGTGATCCACGCTGGGGCCGTGTGTCCGAGTCTGCCGGTGAAGATGTGTACCTGAACACCCTGATGTCCGTTGCCCGTGTGCACGGTTTCCAGGGCGATGATCTGTCCGCCACCGATACGGTACTGGCCACCGCCAAGCACTTTGTCGGTTACGGCCTGGCCCAGGGCGGCCGTGATTACCACACCACCGACGTCTCCCTGCAGGAGCTGTGGACTACCCAGTTGCCACCGTTTAAGGCGATGGTGGACGCAGGTGTGGCGACCTTTATGACCGCCTTCAACGATCTTAACGGCATTCCGGCTACCGGCTCCAAGGCGCTGCTGACCGATATCCTGCGTGATCAGTGGGGCTTCGAAGGCTTCGTCGTAACCGATTACACCGCCATCAACGAGTTGGTGCCTCACGGTTTCGCTCGGGACAACAAGCACGCGGCCGAGATCGCTTTTAACGCCGGTGCCGACATGGACATGGTAGGCCGGGTCTACCTGGATTACATGGAAGAGCTGCTGGAAGAGGGCAAGGTGTCCATCGAGCAGATCGATAACTCCGTACGCTTGATCCTCGAAATGAAGTGGCGTCTGGGTCTGTTTGAAGATCCCTACCGTTACTTCGATGAACAGCGTGCCGAGAAAGAGATCCTGTCTGCCGAGAACCTGGAGCTGGCCCGCGACGCGGCCCGTAAGTCTGCGGTTCTGCTGAAGAACGACAACGCCGCCCTGCCACTGAAGCTGGAGGAGCTGAGCTCCATCGCTTTGATCGGTCCATTGGCGGATAACAAGCGTGACATGATCGGTAACTGGGCTGCGGCCGGTGACCGTGAAACCGTGCCGGTATCCGTTAAGTCTGGCTTGGAAGCACGCCTGGGTGACAAGGTGGCGATCCACTACGCCACCGGCGCCACCTACGACTTCATGGTTGACGGCGACTTTGCTGCCTCCCGTGCCGATCATATGGTGGGTTACAACAACCTGTCTGAGGCCGAACTGGCCGCGATGATCGCCGAGGCGGTTGCTGCTGCTGAGAAGTCTGATGTGATCGTACTGGCCATTGGTGAAGATCAGCGCATGTCCGGTGAAGCCTCTTCCCGCGTTGAGTTGACCCTGCCAGGCAATCAGCGTGAGCTGATGGTTGAGCTGAAGAAACTGGGCAAGCCGATGATCGGTGTCCTGTTCTCAGGCCGTCCAAATGATCTGCAGTGGGAGCAAGCCAACCTGGATGCGATCCTGCACGCCTGGTACCCGGGCACCTCAGGTGGTCACGCTATCGCCGATCTGCTGGTGGGTGACTACAACCCATCCGGCAAGCTGCCGATGACCTTCCCGCGCTCTGTAGGTCAGATCCCTCTGTACTACAACATGAAGAACACGGGTCGTCCGTACAACGCGGATAACGAGAACCAGCGTCAGGAGCACTACAAGTCTCGCTACGATGATTCTCCGAACACCCCGCTGTACGCGTTCGGTCATGGTTTGAGCTACACCAACTTCGAATACGGTGAGATCAAACTGTCTTCCGGCACCCTGACCATGGACGGTGAACTGACCGTTTCCGTGGATGTGACCAACAGCGGTGACTACGCCGGTGAAGAAGTGGTTCAGCTGTACACCCGTCAGCTGGTGGGCTCGACCACCCGCCCGGTACAGGAGCTGAAGGGCTTCGAGAAGCTGCACTTTGAGAAGGGCGAAACCAAGACGGTTTCCTTTACCCTGACCGCCGACGATCTGGCGTTCTACCGCGCCGGGATGGACTGGGGTGCCGAAGCCGGTGATTTCCACGTATTCGTGGGCACCGCATCGGACCAGGTACAAAAAGCCGAGTTTACCCTGGTCGACTGATCAGACGGGTAACTGACTTAGCAGTAAAAGGGGCCTTTCGGGGCCTCTTTTGTTACCGCCGGTTTAGGTCAGAGCCGCTTGGGATCACCGCTTTACCCATAAATGCGCTGTGGTCACCGGGCGGGTCTGAGCATAAGGGAGCCGGATCTCGCATTCCGGCGCGTTGTGATCCCCTTTGCAATGCAGGGCTCCTTTTCCGCTCGTGCATGGAATTTCTATACATTAAAACGTCAAAAATGATGGGAGTGTCACGCTCCGTGGTTGAATGTGAACTTCAGTTCGCTCGGCATCACATCAGCGTGTAAGAGTTCGTAAATGAGCCGGAATCAGCCCGCGTGAGAGGGTAAGCTTCACGCCAAATTTAGCCTTGCTTGAGGGGATGGCGACAGGCTTGCAGCGTACAGCCAGCCTGACTTTCACTCCTTCATGCCAGGTGTACATTTTCCTCACTTCTTACTGACAACAGTGAAAAGTGAAATCCAACGATAATTAATCGAAGAGTTGTTATGAAACGACGTATTTTACCTTTGCTGATCTCCAGCGCCCTGGTGATGCCTGCCGCCATGGCAGTCGATGCCGGTGCTGTATTGAACCCTGTTATGGGCGAAAAGGCTTCTGTTGCTGTCTGGAAAGACGACAAGGCCAAGATGGATGCCTTCATCTCCGATCTGATGAGCAAGATGACCCTGGCTGAGAAGATCGGTCAGCTGGATCTGCAGTCCGGCATTATGGCGAACACTGGCTCTCTGGTGAACTACGAGTACGAAGACTGGGTTGCCGAAGGTAAAGTCGGTTCTATCTTCAACAACTTCACCTACGATCGTGCCTACCCGCTGCAGAAGCGCGCCGTAGAGGAATCCCGTCTGGGGATCCCAATCATCATCGCCCACGACATCATCCACGGTCACAAGACCATCTTCCCTCAGTCTCTGGGTGAAGTGGCTTCCTGGGATCTGGAAGTGGCCCGTGTAGGCGCCGAAATCGCGGCCAAGGAAGCGACTGCCGACGGCATCATGTGGACCTTCGCGCCAATGGCCGACATGGTTCGCGACCCACGCTGGGGCCGTGTGTCCGAAGCTCCGGGTGAAGATGTACTGCTGGCCACCAAGATGTCCGTAGCCCGGGTACAGGGTTTCCAGGGCGACGACCTGGCTTCCCCAACCACCATGGCTGCCACCGCCAAGCACTTTGTTGGTTACGGTCTGTCCCAGGGTGGCCGTGACTACCACAGCACCGACATCTCCGAGCACGAGCTGTGGTCTCAGCAGATGCCTCCGTTCAAGGCGATGGTTGACGCTGGCGTAGCCACCTTCATGACCGCGTTTAACGATCTCAACGGGATCCCGGCTTCCGGCTCCAAGTACCTGCTGACCGACGTTCTGCGCGACCAGTGGGGCTTCGAAGGCTTCGTAGTAACCGACTACACCGCAGTGAACGAGCTGGTCCCTCACGGTTACGCCCGTGACGACAAGCACGCCGCCGAGATCGCCTTCAACGCCGGTGCCGATATGGACATGGTAGGCAAGTCCTACATGGATTACATGGCGGAACTGGTTGCCGAAGGTAAGGTTTCCGAAGAGAAGATCGACCACTCCGTACGTCTGATCCTGGAAATGAAATGGCGTCTGGGTCTGTTCGAAGATCCGTACCGCTACTTCGACAAGGATCGTGCCGAGCGTGACATCCTGACCGCTGAGAACCTGGAGCTGGCTCGTGATGCGGCCCGTAAGTCTGCCGTTCTGCTGAAGAACGACAACGCGGCCCTGCCTCTGGCGCTGGATGACATTAACTCCATCGCGTTGATCGGTCCTCTGGCCGACAACAAGAAAGACATGATCGGTAACTGGGCTGGTGCCGGTGACCGTCGTAAGGCGCCAGTGTCCCTGAAAGAGGGTCTGGAAGCGCGTCTGGGTGACCGCGTGACCATCAACTACGCCCAGGGCGCCACCTACGCGCACCTGCACGCGGAAGATGACACCTCTCCTCACGTGGGCATTCGCTCTGTGGGTCGTGATGTGATCGGCAAGCCTGCGCACGCCAAGATGATCAAGGAAGCCGTTAAGGCCGCCAAGAAGTCTGACATCATTGTTCTTGCCATCGGTGAAGAGCAGCGCATGTCCGGTGAAGCCGCCTCCCGTGTTGAGATCACCCTGCCGGGTACTCAGCGTGAGCTGATGGAAGAGCTGAAGAAACTGGGCAAGCCAATGGTTGGCGTGATCTTCTCCGGTCGTCCTAACGATCTGAGCTGGGAGCACCAGAACCTGGATGCGATCCTGCACGCCTGGTACCCAGGTACCTCCGGTGGCCACGCGATCTCCGATCTGCTGGTCGGCGACTACAGCCCGTCCGGTAAGCTGCCGATGACCTTCCCACGTTCTGTTGGTCAGATCCCAATCTACTACAACATGAAGAACACCGGTCGTCCGTACGATGCCGAGAACCCGAACCAGCGTCAGGAGCACTACAAGTCTCGCTACGATGACAGCCCGAACACTCCGCTGTACGCCTTCGGTCACGGCCTGAGCTACGCTGACTTCCAGTACGGTGAGATGAAGCTGTCTTCTGATCACCTGAAGATGGGCGGTGAGCTGACCGTATCCGTTGACGTTACCAACAAGGGTAAGCACGCCGGTGAAGAGGTGATCCAGCTGTACACCCGTCAGATGGTGGGCTCTGTGACCCGTCCGGTACAGGAGCTCAAAGGCTGGGAGAAGGTAAACTTCGAGGCTGGTGAGACCAAGACCATCAGCTTTACCCTGACCGCCGACGATCTGGCGTTCTACCGTGCCGACATGAGCTGGGGCGCCGAAGCCGGTGACTTCCAGATCATGGTAGGTACCGCGTCTGACAACGTTCAGCGTAAAGACTTCAAGCTGGTTGAGTAATTGACCCCTTAAGTTAGAACAAGCCTTCAAGGCGCTGCAGTTGCAGCGCCTTTTTTTTGCTTTGAATTTAGACCCAAAAGTACCGGGAAAGGCTGGGTTTGGGAGCCCGCAATTAGGCGTCGCTTTCATGGGTTCGGTAAATGTGAATCACCCCACGGAATTCAATCAAAATGTCTGGTTGAACAACCTTCATTTCGGGGGGCTGATATAAAGGGAACGGCTTGAAATAGCGCTTGGCAAAGAGCTTGCCACCTGACTGGCACTGTCCAGTACTGCATTACAATAACGATAAGAGACCCCGTACCATGAAACTGCGTTTTTTGCCCCTGATGGTGTCAGTAGCCCTGGCTGCGCCCGTCGCCTCCAGCGCCCTGGCTTCCGATGCTGGCCGCCTGCTGGATCCGAACCGGGCCGAGGTGCCCGCCTCGGTCGCCATCTGGAAAGACGATAAGGCCAAGATGGACACCTTCATCGACGAGCTGATGGCCAAGATGACCCTGAGCGAGAAGATCGGCCAGTTGGATCTGCAGACCAGTGTGAAGGATCGCACCGGCGGTACCGTCAATGCCGAGTATGAGAAGCTGGTGCGCGCCGGCCGGGTGGGCGGGGTGTTTAACGCCTTTGAGCCCAAGTTCAACCGTACCCTGCAGCAACTGGCGGTGGAAAACAGCCGATTGGGGATCCCACTGCTGTTCGGCTATGACGTGATCCACGGTCACATGACCATGTTCCCCCAGTCCATCGGCGAGGCCGCCTCCTGGGATCCTGAGCTGGTCAAGCAAGGGGCACGCATCGCGGCCAAAGAGACCGCTTCCGATGGCGTCATGTGGACCTTTGCGCCCATGGCCGACATCACCCGGGATCCCCGCTGGGGTCGAGTGTCCGAAGGGGCCGGTGAGGATGTGTATCTGAATACTGTGATGTCGGTGGCCCGGGTCGAGGGGTTCCAGGGGGACGATCTGGCCGCCATCGACACCGTTGCCGCCACCGCCAAGCACTTCGTCGGTTATGGCCTGTCTCAGGCGGGCCGGGATTACCACACCACGGATGTGTCCGAGCATGAGCTGTGGACCACCCAGATGCCGCCGTTCAAGGCGATGGTCGATGCCGGTGTCGCCACCTTTATGACCGCCTTTAATGACTTGAATGGCACTCCCGCCTCCGGCTCCAAGTTCCTGCTGACCGACGTGCTGCGCGATCAATGGGGCTTCGAAGGCTTCGTGGTGACTGACTACACCGCCATCAACGAGCTGGTGCCCCACGGCTTTGCCCGCGATAACAAGCACGCGGCGGAAATTGCTTTTAATGCCGGTGCCGACATGGACATGGTGGGCCAGCTCTACCTGGGTTACATGGAGGAGCTGGTGGACGAAGGCCGGGTATCGATGGAGACCATCGACACCTCGGTACGTCGCATCCTGGAGATGAAGTGGCGCCTGGGTCTGTTTGAGGATCCCTACCGCTATTTCGATGAGCAGCGTGCCAAAGACACCCTGTTGGCCCCTGAACACCTGGCCGCCAGTCAGGACGCGGCGCGTCGCTCCATGGTGCTGCTGAAAAACGACAACCAGACGCTGCCGCTGGATCTGGACAGGCTCGACAACATCGCGTTGATCGGCCCCCTGGCGGATTTTGACAGCATCATGATCGGTAACTGGAGGGCCCGGGGTGGCCGCTCCAAGCCGATCGGGGTGAAACGTGGCCTGGAGGCGGCCATTGGCGATCAGGCGGTGCTGCGGACCACCAAGGGCGCGAGTTTCAACTTCTTTGTGGATGACGCCTTTGCCGAGTCCCGCGCCGATCACATGGTGACTTACGCCGATCCGAACGATCCCAAACTGGCCGCCGACATTGCCGAAGCGGTGAAGATCGCCAAGCAGTCCGACGTGATCGTGCTGGCCATCGGTGAGCATCAGGGCATGTCCGGCGAAGCGGCCTCCCGGGTCGAGCTGACCCTGCCGGGCAATCAGCGTGAGCTGATGATCGAGCTGAAGAAACTGGGCAAGCCCATGGTGGGCGTGATCTTCTCCGGCCGATCCAATGATCTGAGCTGGGAGCATGAAAATCTGGATGCCATCGTCCATGCCTGGTACCCGGGCACCATGGGCGGTCCGGCGGTGGCCGATATTCTGCTGGGGCACGCCAATCCCTCCGGCAAGCTGCCGATGACCTTCCCCCGCAGCGTCGGTCAGGTGCCAATCTACTACAACATGAAGAACACCGGCCGTCCGTACCTGGCCGATAACCCGAATCAGCGCCAGGAGCATTACAAGAGCCGTTACGACGACAGCCCCAACACGCCGCTGTACGCCTTTGGGCATGGCCTGAGCTACAGCGAGTTCCAGTACGGTGAGATGACGTTGTCCTCAGGCACCCTGACCCTGGATGGCGAGTTGACGGTGTCTGTTGAGGTTACCAACGCCGGCAAGCACGCCGGGGAAGAGGTGATCCAGCTGTACACCCGCCAGTTGGTGGGCTCCATCACCCGCCCGGTGCAGGAGCTCAAAGGGTTCCAGAAGGTGCATTTCGATGCAGGGGAAACCAAGACCATTCGCTTCACCTTGTCTGCGGATGATCTGGCGTTTTACCGCGCCGACATGAGCTGGGGCGCCGAGCCCGGCGAGTTCCAGGTGATGGTGGGGACCGCCTCCGATCGGGTCCAGCGTAAGCCCTTTACCCTGAAATTCTGAGCCAGCCTGAGGCCAGCCTGGCCCCCCTTCGGGGGCCTGGCTGGCGCGCAGCGAATGAACGTCATTATTGGTAAAAGCGCTCAGGGCTTTGCGCATCTTTGGCTATAACGGTTGGCCTTGAAGCAAAAACTATAAACCTAAGAAGAAGAGTAACGAGCAGCATGAAAAAAGGAATCGTTTCCCTGCTGGTGGCCTGCGCCCTGGCACCGACGACCGCTCTGGCGGTAAGCGCCGGTCAGGTCCTGGATCCGCAAAAGGGAGCGCCGGCCTCGGTGGCGGTGTGGAAGGATGATAAGGCCAAGATGGACGCCTTTATCACCGAACTGATGGCCAAGATGACCCTGGATGAGAAGATCGGTCAGCTGGATCTGCAATCCGGGATCATGGCCAACACCGGCTCTCTGGTGAACTACGAGTACGAAGACTGGGTGGCCGAAGGCAAAGTCGGTTCTGTTTTCAATAACTTCACTTACGAGCGTGCCTACCCGCTGCAGAAGCGTGCCGTCGAGGAGTCCCGTCTGGGCATTCCGATCATCATCGGTCACGACATCATCCACGGCCACAAGACCATCTTCCCCCAGTCGCTGGGTGAAGTGGCCTCCTGGGATCTGGACGTGGCGCGCACCGGTGCCCGTATTGCCGCCAAGGAAGCCACTGCCGATGGGATCATGTGGACCTTCGCGCCCATGGCCGACATGGTGCGTGATCCACGCTGGGGCCGGGTCTCCGAAGCCCCGGGTGAAGATGTGCTGCTGGCCACCAAGATGTCCGTCGCCCGGGTACAGGGCTTCCAGGGCGATGATCTGGCCGCCCACGACACCATGATGGCGACCGCCAAGCACTTTGTCGGCTATGGCCTGTCCCAGGGCGGTCGTGACTACCACTCTACCGACGTCTCCCAGCACGAGCTGTGGTCTCAGCAGCTGCCGCCGTTCAAAGCGATGGTGGATGCCGGTGTGGCCACCTTTATGACCGCCTTTAATGACTTGAATGGTACTCCGGCCTCCGGCTCCAAGTACCTCTTAACAGATGTTCTGAGGGACAAGTGGGGCTTCGAGGGCTTCGTAGTAACCGACTACACCGCAGTGAACGAACTGGTTCCTCACGGCTTTGCCCGTGACGACAAGCACGCTGCCGAGATCGCCTTCAATGCCGGCGCCGACATGGACATGGTGGGCAAGTCCTACATGGAGTACATGAAGGAGCTGGTGGAAGAGGGACGGGTGTCGATAGAGAAGATCGACCACTCCGTGCGCCTGATCCTGGAGATGAAGTGGCGCCTGGGCCTGTTTGAGGATCCCTACCGCTACTTCGACAAAGAGCGCGCCGAGCGTGAGATCCTTACCGAGGAAAACCTGGCGCTGGCCCGGGATGCCGCCCACAAGTCCTCGGTGCTGCTGAAGAACAACGGCGCCCTGCCGCTGGCACTGGACAGCATCAAGTCCGTGGCGCTGATCGGCCCCCTGGCCAACAGCAAACGTGACATGATCGGCAACTGGGCCGGTGCCGGCGGCGGGACCGGTAAGATGGTGACCGTGAAGGAGGGCCTGGAAGCGCGCTTCGGTGACAAGATCACCATCCATCACGCCAAGGGGGCCACCTACGCCCACCTGCACGCCGAGGACGAGCGTTCCAGCCATGTGGAAACCCGCTCCATCTCCCGTGATGTGCTGGGCAAGCCCGAGCACGCCAAGATGATCAAAGATGCGGTCAAGGCCGCCAAGCAGTCTGACGTGATCGTCCTGGCCATCGGCGAGGAGTGGCGCATGTCCGGTGAGGCGGCGTCCCGCGTCGAGCTGACCCTGCCGGGCACCCAGCGTGAGCTGATGACCGAGCTGAAGAAGCTGGGCAAGCCGATGGTGGGCGTGATCTTCTCCGGCCGCCCCAACGATCTGAGCTGGGAGCATGAGAACCTGGATGCGCTGCTGCATGTCTGGTACCCGGGCACCATGGGCGGCCACGCCATCGCCGACATGCTGGCCGGTGACGTCAGCCCGTCCGGTAAGCTGCCGATGACCTTCCCACGTTCTGTTGGTCAGATCCCAATCTACTACAACATGAAGAACACAGGTCGTCCCTACTTGGCGGATAACCCGAACCAGCGCCAGGAGCACTACAAGTCTCGTTACGACGACAGCCCGAATACCCCGCTGTACGCCTTCGGTCACGGCCTGAGCTACGGTGAGTTCCAGTACGGTGAGATGACCCTGTCCTCCAGCACCCTGACCATGGACGGCGAGCTGACCGTGTCGGTCGATGTCACCAACACAGGCAAGCACGCCGCGGAAGAGGTGGTGCAGCTCTATACCCGTCAGATGGTGGGGTCCATCACCCGTCCGGTACAGGAACTCAAAGGCTGGGATAAGGTGCACTTTAATGCCGGTGAGACCAAGACCGTCAGCTTTACTCTGACCGCCGAAGACTTGGCCTTCTATCGGGCTGGCATGAACTGGGGCAGTGAGCCCGGCGATTTCCAGGTGATGGTGGGCACGGCGTCCGATCAGGTTCAGCGGAAGGACTTTAAACTGGTTGAGTAACCTAAGCGATAAGAGCTGATGGTTTGATAAGGCGCTGCTTAGGCAGCGCCTTTTGTTTGGAGCACAGCAAAAATCCTTGGAGACTCAGTGGCAGGCACCGAGGGCAGTTGGGGTTAAGTCATTTGCAATGAAAGAGCCGTTTTCCTGCTCGTGAGTGTCCGCGCGTTCCCTGATGGGTGGCGCAGTTTGATGCCTCAAACATCGCCAGGAGCGGTCTCGGTAATAACCAGTGGGGAGAGGGTCACAATCACGTGTAAGACTACGTAAAGCCAACGGAGTTGGGGTGAGTGAGAGGGTAAGCTCCATGCCGAATATCCCTCAGAAACCTGGCTCAATTGTGCCCCACTCGTATGTTGTGGGATCAGTGCCGACGGCATAGCCGGTAGGACTGCTCAGGTACGAAAGACAATCCGAAAGATAATAACGCTGTTCATGAAAACCCCCTTAGTGTCTCTGTTGTTTCTCTCTCTGGCGATCACGGCGAAAGCCTCGGACGCCGGACGGATCCTGGATCCGGCGAAAGCCGAGATCTCGGTATCTGCTGCGCACTGGCAGGACGAGCGCAGTACCATGGACGCGTTTATTACTGAACTGCTTGCCCAAATGACTCTGGAGGAGAAGGCGGGCCAGTTGGATCTTCAGTCCGGCGAACTGGACCTTGTCGGTCCAGCGGGGAATGGGTCGTTGCAACAGCGGGTACGGGATGGGCGTGTGGGGGCGATCTCTAACGCTTCGGATCCGGACTGGATCCAACGGATGCAGGCGAGCGCGGTCAATGACTCACGCCTCGGGATCCCCCTGCTGTTCGGCCATGATGTGGTGCACGGTTTTCGAACCATCTATCCCCAGTCCATCGGCGAGGCTGCCAGCTGGGATCTCGAGCTGATCCGTGCCAATGCCCGTATGGCCGCGCGGGAAGCGACGGCCGAGGGGGTCATGTGGACCTTTGCACCCATGGCCGATATTTCCCGGGATCCGCGTTGGGGCCGAGTTTCCGAAGGTGCCGGCGAAGATGTTTATTTGGCTTCGCAGGTGTCGGTGGCCCGGGTTGAAGGGTTTCAGGGCGACAGCCTAGCGGCCGAAGATACTCTGATGGCGACCGCCAAACACTTTGTCGGCTATGGCCTGGCGCAGGCGGGGCGCGATTACCATACCGCGGACGTTTCCCGGCATGAGTTATGGAACACCCAGTTGCCGCCCTTTAAGGCGATGCTCGATGCCGGTGTGACCTCTTTTATGACCGCGTTCAATGAACTCAATGGCGTGCCTTCCACCGCCTCATACCCATTGTTGACCCAGGTGTTGCGCGAGCAGTGGGGGTTTGAAGGATTGGTGATCACCGATTACAACGCCATCAACGATCTCGTGGCCCATGGTTTTGCTCGGGATGACAAACATGCCGCCGAACTGGCCATTAAGGCGGGCGTTGATATGGACATGGTGGGACAAAGCTACCTGAATTTTCTGCCCCGGCTGGTGCGTGAAGGGGTGGTTTCCGAGGCGCGACTCGATGCTTCCGTTCGACGGGTGCTCGAGATGAAATGGCGCCTGGGGTTGTTCGAGGATCCTTTTCGCTATGGTGATATGGATCGGGCCCGGGAGCAGAGCCTCTCTGCAGCACATCGCGAGCAAGCCCGGGATGCGGCTCGCAAGACGATGGTATTGCTGAAAAATGAGGGGCAGATCTTGCCCCTGGATGAATACCAGATCAACGACATTGCCCTGATCGGACCGCTGGCAGACTCCAAGCGGGACATGATCGGCAACTGGGCCGCCATGGGGGACCGTCGACAACTCCCGGTCACCCTTAAGGAGGGGCTCGAGGCACGCCTCGGGGAGCGTGTCACCGTACATTACGCTCGGGGCGCGGGTTATCATCATGATCTGGATCCTGACAGCAACTCGGGATTCCGTGCCGCCATCAGGGCGGCACGCAGATCGGATGTGATTGTGCTGGCCATGGGTGAACACGAGCGTCAGACCGGGGAGGCGGCATCCCGCACCGGCCTGGGTCTGCCGGGTAACCAGTTGGCCTTGATGAAACGACTGAAAGCCTTGGGCAAACCCATGGTCCTGGTAGTGATGTCAGGGCGTCCCAATGAATTGAGCTGGGAGCATGAGAATCTGGATGCCATCCTGCATGCCTGGTACCCGGGCACCATGGGCGGCCATGCCATTGTGGATCTGCTTTTTGGGGATGTGTCGCCGTCGGGTAAGCTGCCGATGACCTTCCCCCGTAGCGTGGGCCAGGTGCCGATCTACTACAACATGAAGGGCACCGGGCGGCGGTATGAACCACAGGATCCGAACCCGCGTCAGGATCAGGATGCCTTCCGTCACGGCGGTCGCTCGAATACTCCGTTATACGCCTTTGGCCACGGCTTGAGCTATGCGGATTTCCACTACGGCGAGCTGAGTCTGTCCTCAGATACCCTGACCATGGGCGGCCAGCTGACCGTGTCGGTGGAGGTGACCAACAAGGGCAAGCACGCCGGCGAAGAGGTGATCCAGCTGTACACTCATCAGAGGGTGGGATCGGTGATCCGTCCGGTTAAAGAGCTCAAGGGCTGGCGAAAAGTACACTTTGAGCCCGGCCAATCCAAGACCATTGAATTTATTCTGTCTCCCTCCGATCTGGCGTTTTATCGCGCCGATATGAGTTGGGGCAGTGAGCCCGGCCGTTTCCTGCTGTTTGTAGGGACAGCATCGGATCGGGTTCAACAAGCCGAATTTACTCTGATTGAGTAAACTTCACGCCCAGGTCCCGGGATGGGGACCGGGGTGTTATTGATCGGGATGCATCAGTATCCCGTTTGGTTTGGCCTGAAGTGCTGAGCGCGCGGTGCAGTGCAGACTGTGAAGCGACGTAAAGCGGTATAAAGGTGGTTCACCTGACCGGTGTGATCCGGCATGGTGTTGCCCGCCTGAGCCTTCAGGCCCAAGAAAAACACGACTTAGGTTGTTATAACGATGCAAAAAGTAATGACGAGCACTGCGCTGCTGACCGGTACTGCGGTTCTGGCTGGTTGCTCCGGCCAGGGTGTCGACAACGGCGCCACCACCGCCAAGGTGGAAGATCAACGTCCAAATATCATCTACATCATGTCCGATGATCATGCCATTCGTGCCCTGAGTGCCTATGGCAGCGATCTGGCTGATCTGGCTCCAACGCCAAACATCGACCGTATCGCACAAAATGGTGCTCTGTTCACCAACTCTTTCGTAACCAACTCCCTGTGTGGTCCGTCCCGTGCGGCCATGTTTACCGGCAAGTTTGGCCACAAGAACGGCTTTAACTTTAACGGTCAGACCTTTGATGGCTCTCAGGACACCTGGATCAACTCTCTGCACGATGCGGGCTACAACACGGCGGCCATCGGTAAGTGGCACATCAATATCCTGCCGGACGGTTTCAAGCTGGACCATTGGGAGCTGCTCAACGATCAGGGTGAATACTACAACCCGGATTGGATCACCAAAGACGGTGTGACCACAGAGCACGGTTACACCACCGACATGATCACCGAGAAGACCATCACCTGGCTGGACGAGCAGCGCGATGAGTCCAAGCCGTTTGCCCTGATCATGCACCACAAGGCGCCGCACCGTAACTGGATGCCGGCACCGCGCCACACCCGTACCTTTGAGAACGTCGAGTTCCCGGTGCCTGACACCTACTTCGATAACTACGAGGGACGTAAGGCCGCCGGCGAGCAGGAGATGAACATCTACCGCGACGCGCAGGAAGGTCACGATCTGAAGATGACCACTGGCGTGGGCGAGACCGAGTGGCGTCAGGACATCTGGCCACACCTGCTGGCCCGTTTGACCGACGAGCAGCGTAAGGAGTGGGACGACGCCTACCAGGCCCGTAACGACCATATGAACGCCAACGAGGCGAACTGGTCCGAAGAAGAGATGGCGATCTGGAAGTACCAGCGTTACATGCAGGACTACCTGGCCACCATCATCGCCGTGGACGAGTCCGTCGGTGAGGTACTGGATTACCTGGAAGCCAATGGCCTGAGCGACAACACCATCCTGGTGTACACCTCAGATCAGGGTTTCTACACCGGTGAACACGGCTGGTTCGATAAGCGTTTCATGTACGAAGAGTCCTTCCGTACCCCGCTGTTGATCCAGTACCCGAACAAGATCAAGGCGGGTACCGTGGTTGAAGACATGGTACAGAACATCGATTACGCCCCGACCTTCCTGGAGTATGCCGGTGTCGAGCTGTATGGCGACGTTGATGGTGCCTCCATGGTGGACGTGATCGCAGGTCAGGCCACCGAGTGGCGTGATGCCCTGTACTACCACTTCTACGAGTTCCCGGCTATCCACCAGGTGGGTCGTCACTACGGTGTTCGTGATGAGCGTTACAAGCTGATGCACTTCTACTTCCGCACCGACGACTGGGAGTTCTACGATCTGGAAAAAGATCCTCAGGAGATGAACAACGCCATCGATAACCCTGAGTACGCTGGTGAGATCAAGCGCCTGAAGCAGGAGCTGAAGAAGCTGGAAGCTCAGTACGATGTGCCGCCGATGAAGGAGTGGCGCAAGATGAACCTGCGTGAGTATCGCTCTCCGAAGCCGAAGCTGCATGAGCTGTACCCAAACAGCTACGATGACAACCGCAAAGTGGTCAACGTCGTTAAGTAAGCGCGTCTTTATCTGAATGCAAACCGGAGCCCCAGGGCTCCGGTTTTTTTGTGTCATTAGGTTTCGGTAATGTAAAAGAACCTCGTTTTTGTCCCAAAAGAGCGATGCAACGTGGGCCCTATGGTGAGCTTGGCTGTTCATCTACGAGAACACAGGTTTCGCCGTAAGAGCCTAAGAAATGCCAGTTCTGTCAGGCTCTGCAAATTTTCATGCTTTTCAGTGTTTCTTTCCTTTCTGAACGGATAGTATTAGCGGTCGACTTTTGTGTCGTTTTATTACAAGAATTTAATTTCTGGAGAGATGGTTTTGACCCTACAGAAGGCCGCAAACGGCCCAGTTTCCCAAGCCTCGGTTCAGACGGAAGAGAATACCCTTTTTATCGTCCTGATCAGCTGCATCGCCGCTCTCGGCGGCTTTCTGTTTGGCTTCGATAGCGGTGTGATCAACGGCACCGTAGATGGCCTGCAACAAGCGTTCGGCTCCGATGATATCGGCACCGGCTTCAATGTCGCTTCCATGCTGCTCGGTTGTGCCCTTGGTGCCTTCTTCGCCGGTCGCCTGGCGGATGTCTACGGTCGTAAGACCCTGCTGATCGTGGCGGCACTGTTCTTCATCGTCAGTGCCTATGGCTCAGGTGCGGCAGGAAGCTCGATGGAGTTTGTGCTTTACCGGATCCTCGGTGGCCTGGCGGTAGGGGCTGCATCGGTCATGACCCCGGCGTACATCTCCGAAGTGGCTCCGGCCCGCTACCGGGGTACCCTGACCTCCATTCAGCAGATCGCCATCGTCCTGGGTTTGTTTGCGGCCTTCCTGAATAACTACATCCTGGCCTCCTACGCCGGTGGTTCTACCGTCGAGTTGTGGGGCGGGATCCTGGCCTGGCGTTGGATGTTCTGGATGGAGATCATCCCTGCGGCCCTGTTCTTCGCGGGCCTGCTGCTCATTCCCGAAAGCCCGCGCTACCTGATGGCGATGCAGCGCACCGCTCAGGCCGAAGGCGTGCTGGCCAAACTGTACGGTAAGGTTACCGGGCGTCAGAAGGTTCAGGAGATTGAAGCTTCCCTGGCTGCCGATCACCACAAGCCGGCATTCCGAGATCTGCTCGACGCGGCCGGCAAGGTGAAGAAAGTGGTGTGGATCGGCATCGGCCTGGCCATGCTGCAGCAGCTGGTGGGGATCAACGTGGTGATGTACTACGGTGCTGTGATGTGGCAAGCCGCCGGCTTTACCGAACAGGATGCCCTGCTGATCAACATCCTCGGCCCCATGGTGTCCATCGTGGCCTGTATCATTACCATCGCCTACGTCGATCGTATCGGTCGTAAGCCCTTCCTCTACCTGGGCGGGATCGGCATGGGCCTGATGCTGGCTATCCTGGCTTATGTCTTCGGTGTGTCCGATGTGGATACCAATGGCAACCTGATCCTGGGGGACAACGGGATTGTGGCCCTGTTGGCGGCCAATGCATACGTATTCCTCTTCAATATGACCTGGGGTCCGGTAATGTGGGTGATGCTCGGTGAGATGTTCCCCAACCAGATCCGGGGTACGGGCCTGGCGGTTGCCGGCCTGGCCCAGTGGGTGGCGAACTTCCTGATCACCATGAGCTTCCCGCTGATGCTGGCTGGCCTGGGTTTGGCCGCAAGCTACAGCGTTTACGCCTTCTTCTCTTTCGCTGCCTTTATCTTCGTATTTAAGTTTGTGAAGGAAACCAAAGGCATTGAACTGGAAAAAATGACCGACGCCTAAAGACACTGAACCGGGGCGTACGATACGCCCCGGTTTCGTTCTGGCGCCAGATTGGATCACTATGGAACAGCAAAATCACATCATCGTCGCCGATATCGGTGGCACCAATGCCCGCTTTGCCTTGGCGCATAAAGAGGGTGGCGAGATCATCGTCGATCACGTGGATCACTTCCCCAGCCGCAACTTTGCCTCTTTGGAGCAGGTGGTACGTCACTACATGGCCACACTGCCCGAGGGGATCCAGCTTGATGGCGCCTGTCTGGCGGTGGCGGGTCCGGTCGGGGCTCAGAACGTCAGCCTGACTAACCTTAACTGGCACGCCAATATCAGCGATCTGGGGCTTAACTTGGGACTGCCTAAGTTGTCCGTGATCAACGATTTTGTGGCTTACGCCTACAGCATTCCGCTGTTGCCGGAAGATCAGATGCAGACCGTTAAGCCGGGGGAGTCCGCCGAAGGTGCGCCCATGGTGGTACTGGGTCCGGGCACCGGCTTTGGTGTGGCTTCCCTGAGCCCACGAGATGGTAAGTGGCAGCCCATCGCCTGCGAAGGGGGGCACATCAGTCTGGCCGCCACCAATGAGCGCCAGGCGGCCCTCATCGAGATCCTGCGTCGTCGTTTTGCCCATGTCTCGGTGGAAACCGTGCTGTGTGGCAACGGCCTGGTGAACCTTTACCGGGCCATGGGGATCCTGCTCTCCATGGAAGCGACCCTGACTACGCCACCGGAGATCACCGCGGCAGCGCAAAGCGGCAATGATCCCCTGGCACTGGAGACCCTGAGGGAGTTCTGCCGTTGGCTCGGTAGTGTTACCGCCGATATGGTGTTGGCCCAGGGCGCCCTGGGCGGCGCCTACCTGGGTGGTGGGATCCTGCCTCGTATCAAGGATTTCCTGCAGCACAGCGACTTTACCCAGGCCTTTGGCCATAAAGGGGTAATGACGGGGTATCTGGATCCGGTACCTGTCTCCTTGGCACTTAAGAGTGACACGGCACTGATGGGCTCCGCTGCCTGGTTCTACGACCACGGCTGAGTTTGTCGGTGAGGGAAAAGGGCAAAGCGGTAACGCTTTGCCCTTTTTTGTATTTTGCGTTTCTGCATCGGGTGTTGGGGGACCTTATCGCTCCTTGCTCAAGGGCTTCTTTGTCTTGAACAAAGAGGCCCTTTTTCTTGATTGTTCAAAAGGGCCTCTCTGTTGGCCGAGGTGGCAGGCAAGATTCCTTGGTGATGCAGGCTTGTTTGTGCGCCGAACCGCATGTTAGTTTCAGCGTCAGCTGTTGCGGAGATGTGAAGGTGTTTCGTTTGCTTGTTAAGTCGAGCGAACGGCAATCGTTTTAATCGCTTGAAAAACAACGATAAATAACGCCAGTATTGTCAATGAGTGTAAAGGTGTCACCTTTGGTAAACAAAATGTTGTGGGTGTGAGGGGTTGACGACTCTTTATTGTGGAAGACGGCTTGTGAACGGTGTGGGTTGGCACCGGATTGCGATCTGGATAGCGCGCCTGGCGAGTTGGAGCCTGCTGGCTCTGCTCTGCCTGGTCTCGTGTCTTGTCAGGGCTCAGGAACCGGTATACCGGTTCCAACTGTCCCGGGGGCCGGCCGCCGACGCCCTGGAAACGGTGGCTGCGCAGACAGAACGCAACCTGCTTTACCCGGCCGACAAGCTGGATTCGGTGCGTACGCCAGCCCTGCGGGGAGAGTACAGCCTGGCGGCGGCGCTGGATCACTTGCTGGCCAACACGTCATTGGAAGCCGTGTTGAGCCGACAGGGGGTGATCCTGATCCGTGATCGGCCAAACCACAATAAAGAGATAACGACAATGACAGCACAATCTTCGAAATTGACCCCGTTAGCAGCATTGATGGCGCTGCTCTTTTCCACCGGCAGTGCGACGGCCGTCGCCGAAGAGGTGGAGGAATCGATTGAGGTGATCAAGGTGACAGGGACCCGGGGAAGCCTGGGGCGGGCACTGAATGAAAAACGTTTTGCCGATGGCGTGGTGGATGTGATCTCCGCGGAGGAGATCGGCGTAATGCCGGATCCGGACATTGGGGATTCACTGGAGCGGATCACCGGGTTGCAGATCCAGCGGGGGGAGAACGGCGTGGCCCGGGATGTGAACATACGGGGCCTGCCGGGGCAGTTCAGCAAGGTGCTGTACAACGGTCGTACCATCACCACCGCCATCAACCCCAACCGTAACTTCTCCTTCCAGATCATGCCCTCCGCCTTTATCTCCAAACTGGCGGTACAGAAGAGCACCTCGGCCGATCTGGAGGAGGGGGGCATTGCTGGTACCGTGGACATGCGCAGTCACCGGGCGTTTGACAACCGTGAGGCGGTCACCAAGGTGATCCTCAAGGGCAGCTATCAGGGTAACAGTGGAGATATCGGCCCGGACTTCTCTCTGGTTCACTCCAATGTGTTTGCCGATGAAAGCCTGGGCTTTGCCTTTGGCCTGAACTATCTCAATGAGAAGAACGCCAGCCAGCACACCACCTCCGCGGCCATGGGCAGTGCCAACTGGACCGAAACCAAGCTGGGCGCCGATATCAACGAGGATGGGGATACTGAGGATAAGATCTACGGGCCCAGCCAGATCCGTATCGAACACCACGACAACGAGCGAGAGCGTAAGTCCGCCTTTGCCAACATTGAGTGGCGCCCCATCGACAGCCTCAGCCTGTTGGCAGAGACCCTTTACACCAACTATGAGAGCGCCGAGAACCGGGCTCGCCAGGTGTTCAACCTCAAGGGCAAGGCGCTTCAGAGCGACGGTCTGGTGACCACCTCGGCCAACGGTTACGACTACGCCAGCCAGTTCAACGTCACCAATGCCGGCGCCTTTGTGGACAACACCCCCATCGCTCGGGAGAGCGATATCTGGCTGCACTCGCTCAACGCCCGCTACGAGGGGCAACGCTTGAGTGTTTCCGGCGGGATCAACCTGGCCAAATCCGATCTGCTGTTGAACTCCCTGCTGCTGCAATCCTTCCTGCCCGCCCAGAATGTCAGCTTCGATGGCCTGCACGATGGCCCCTGGGGCGTGAACTACAACGCCGAGGATGCGGCGGCGGCCCTGCTGGATGAGGCCAACTACAAAAACACCAAGCTCAACGCCATCCAGTTTGGCACAACCCAGGAGAACAACTCCCTCTCCTACAACCTGGACTTCCAATACGCCCTGGAGGCGGAGTTGGGGCCACTGCTGCTGGACAGCATCAAGTGGGGGGCCCGCTACAGCGATGAGGAGCAGTTGCATCGTCAGCCCCGGGTGGCGATGAATGCGGCCCAACTGAGCGCCTTTATGGCGGACAACGACTATGCGCTGAACTTTGTGCCCGCAGAGCCGGCCAATGGTGACTGGTTCGATGGCCGTGAGGGCACCACGGGGGCCCCCTTGACCTTTCTGACCGCCGATGTCCACGATTTCCTGGATACCTTCAGCTATGAGCAGATCAAGGCCGCGGGTAACTTTACCCAGGCCCCCATCAATGATCTGCTGGAGGACAGTTGGGCGGCCTATCTGCGTACCGACTTTATCCTGTTTGACAACGTCACGGGTAACCTGGGCGTTCGCTACATTCGCACCGATCAGACGGTGAAGGCCGATGGCACAGGTCTGGCCGATCTGGATCAGGGGTTGGTATTGAAGAGTGACGGAACCATGGATCTTCGAGGGATCGATCCTGAAGGCGGCCTGGTGGTGCGGGAGCGCAGCTATGATGAGTGGTTGCCCAGCTTTAACCTCAATTGGAGCATGACCCCGGACATGTTCCTGCGCTTTGGCGCCGGCCGCACCCTGGCCCGGCCCAACAAGAACGATCTTTCCCTGAAGGCCAGCTTTAACGACGATACCGACACGGTGGCGACCTCGGATCCCGAGCTGGCGCCCTTTATGTCGGACAATCTGGATCTGAGCTGGGAGTGGTACTACAACCCGGAGGCGCTGTTCTCCGTGGCCCTGTTCCATAAAGATCTCAAGAGCCTGGTGGGTACCATCGAGCGTCCCGACTTTATGAGTGTCTATGACGAGGCGGGTCAGCTGGTGGAGGAGAATCACCCTGTGACCATCAAGGGCAAGGGTAACGCCGAGGGGGTTAAGCTCAAGGGCTATGAAGTCTCCATCCAGCAGCCGTTTGACGGGTTGCCTGGCTTCTTGAGCAACACAGGGGTGAAGGCCAACTACACCTATATCGACAACTCGGCGCCAGACGTGTTGCGGGCGGCCTCCAAGCACAACTACAACATGGTGCTCTACTACTCTGTCCGTAAGTTCGATGCCCGCATCGCCTACACCTACCGGGACGAGTACCTCAAGGATCCCGCCGAGGATCAGTTCTCCGCCACCTACTGGGATGCCAGCGAGCGTTTGACCGTCAGTGCCTCCTACAAGCCGTTTAAGCGCACCAGCCTCTCCCTCTCGGTGAGCAATGTGCTGGATGGTGGCTCTTTCGTCTACCACGAGAATGGCACCTCCCGGGCCTTTAACGACTTCGGGATCCGGGTCAATGCCGGTCTGGCGATGACCTTCTAAGGAAAGGGCGATCGCGGTCGTTTGGGCCGCGATCGCTCCGGATCGCGTCGATGACGAGCCCAAGCGCATACACGGCCCCCACGGGGGCCGCTTTTTCACATTTTCCCCTGTTACGGCATTGGGCCTTTGGGCTTGGTGCGTCCCCCGCTTTGCTTGATATCGATGACGGTTTGCCGAGTTTTCTGAGCAGCCTCTGGGCAGTGCTCTCGGGGGAGAGGAGGGGGAACGCGAACAGCAGGGATAAACCGACCCATGGCGGTCGTAGAGATAGGGATTGAGGGAGGGGGCAGGGAGCCCCTGAGTTCGGGCGAGTCTGCCCGGGCAGATTGACAGTGGATGTTTTCGTAAGACCTGACGTTTCGAAGTGGCGGACCCATAAAGATAACAGCCGTCGAACTGACTTCGAATGGATGGACAGGAGTGATTTTGTATCACTCCATCAGTATCACTTTAAATGGAAGAGATATGGAAAACAGAAAACGGATACAGGTGAATGGTAAGTCGAGCGGAAGGCTGGCCAGTGCCCTATTGCTGGGGACACTCTCAGCCTTGGTGACGGCGCAGGCCGCGACGACCACACCGCTGCTGATCGATGACTTTGAGGATGGCACCGTCAGCCAATGGCACAATGGCGGCAGTGGTACCATAGAGGCCGCAAGCCAGGCGGCGTTCAGGGGTAACTATGGTGCCCGCATCAAGCGAGGCGCGAGCCTGCAGACCACTCTGGAGACCTCGGGCTACGACGCTCTGAACATCAGTTACCAGCGTGCCACCTCCGGGCTGTCCGGTGTCGAGGATCTGGCGGTGGAGTGGTCCAGCGATGGCAGTAACTGGACCTTACTGGAGCGCACGACGGATACCAACTGGGCCAGTCGACAGCATGAAGTGATCCTCAATGGGGAAACCTCGGTCACGCTTCGCTTCAATGTCACCTCCAACCTGAACACCGAAAAAGCCTATGTGGATGATGTGGCGATCACCGCCACGGCCGCTGGCGGGGTGAATATTCCGCCAGAGGTTTCCCTGGCTGCCTGGAGCAGCGGGATCACCGCGGACTGGACGGCCGCAGCGCAATCCGCCGGTTACTATGCCCTGGCCAGCGATGCCGGTGAGGTGGAGATCCGTGACATTCGTCAGGCCCTCACCCATCAGATCCCTGCCGCAGATGTGGCGGCCCTGGTGCCTGGGTTTGATAGCCTGTGTGGCCTGGGCTTCTCCCCCAGTGGCCGTATGCTCTATCTGGCGGCCTGTGCCTCGAGCAGTGGCAGTGATAAGGATGCGGTGCTGGCCTACAACACCAACACCGACACCCTCAGCCTGTTTGATCGCCAGACCCTGGCGACCCAGGGCAGCGGCCGCTTTGGTATCGCCTACTTCCGTGGTGAGCTTTTCGTCGGCAGTGATCAGGGCGTTCTGCGCTACCCGGCGGGCCGCAATGTGGTGGCCCTGGGCGGGGCTGAGCCCACCAGTCTGATCGCCACCGACGGCGCCATCTCTGGCATCGCGGTGGACTTGGCCAATGAGACCCTCTACGCCAACAGCGATCAAATCCTCTATCGGCTGGACTTGAGCGCCGACAGGGCAAGCGGGATCGCCAATGGCAGCCGTTTTGCCGGCCTGACCATGGGGCACCTGTACGGCGGCAGTGACACAGGTGGGCTGTTTTTGCTGGAGAGCCTTACGGCTTCGGCGCGAGTGCATCGGATCGCCAATGGGGAGCTGGACGCCGGTGGCAGCGTGACGCTGATCACCTACGCCGATCTGGAGCCGACGGTGAAGCAACTGGCGGCAACGGCGGATGGCAAGATCCTGCTGGCCCAGGGCAGTGCCCAGTTGATGGCGGACAGCCGGGATCAGAACCTGGATTTCGACGCCTGGATGGCCGATGAGCTGAGTCAGTATGTGGCGGCCATTAAGAGCCTGATCGGCGACGGGGGTATTACAGGGACCAACAGCCTGATCCCCCAAGGCTTCCTGGCGCGGAAGATCGTTTCCGAGGGCAGTGCGGTTAACACCACGCCTATTGCCGACAACGTGGGTTGGGCCCTGTTGCTGTTGATGGCGGCGGATCAGGTGGCGCCGGATCCGGATATCGAGCCGTTGGTTGAGCTCTTGATCCGCCGTCATGCCGGTCTGCATGGCGATGGCCTGGGAGGCAAACGGACGGTGGATGGTCACTTCTTCCGTAACTACCAGAGTGACGGCAGTCCGGCCAGCAATCCCCAGCCTCAGGTCTACATCAGCATGAAGTTCCTGCCGGCGGCCTACAAGGCGGCACAGCTGTACCCGGATAATGCCAATATCCAGCATTACAAGGAGTACCTGCGTCAGCTGTTCAAGCGCTCCAGTGACACCATTCGGGCCAACCAGAGGATCACCTGGACCAATGACGATCACGGTCCGGTTGCTAACAACAACCTGATGGCCAACGAGACCTGGATCTATGGCGATCTGGGCGCGGCCCAGGATCCCCTGGCTACCCAGGACTACGCGCAATATGTCTACCACAGGGACAATTTCAACAGCGATCAATGGTTGCTCGGTGAGCCTGTGATCAAGGGATCCCACTCCGCCTTCATCGTGATGGGGGGCAGTTTGATCCTGCGTCACCATTTCGAATCTCCGGACTGGGCGGCACAGAACCGCAACTACTATGCGGTGACTCAGGCAGCCAGTGATGAGTTGGGTGCGCCCTATTTTGCCGCCTTCTCCGCTGGCAACCACCCCTATACCTGCTTTAAACCCAACAGCTGTAGCGCCTACTACAACGATGGTCCGTCCGATCACCCCAATGACATTCTGCATTTCCCGGCGGTGATGGGACTGGGTCAGCTGGGTTACAGTGCCCCGGTCGTTGGGGCGTATCAGGCGTACCGGGATGGCCGCCGCCAGGCGATGCTCAATGCCTCTGGGGGGAATGCACTCTCCATGTTGACCCGCTGGAGTTTCCAGGATCCCAGCTATGTGATGAACTCAGTGGGGATCGCCGACTTCTGGTACGGCGGTATCGGTCTGGTGGAGACCCTGGCTCCGGGGACTCTGGATCAACTGCGTGACACCTTCTATCGTCCTGGGCTTGAGCAGAGTCTGGTCGATGGTCGCACCGAGTTGAGCTACTCCAGGCTGACACCTCGTCGCGTGGTTGGCATCGACAGTGATGGCAGTGAAACCGTTTACGGTTTTCAGCAGTCGCCTTACCTGCTGCCGGTAGGCGCGGCCCATGCCAGCTATCGGGTGGACGATCCCGAAGGGGAGTGGCTGGAGCTCAACGATCTGACCAGTGAGACAGCCCGCTTTGTTAACCCGGATTTTGCTCAGGGTAAAACCGGCTGGATCCACAGCGGTGACTACCTCTTCTTTACCCCAGAGGCCGAGGGCGTCAGCATCAATGGCAAGAGCGCCGAGCTGAGAACCAACGGCAATGTGCTGGATCCCCAATCCAGCCTTCGCCAGAGTCTTGTGGTGACGCCGGGTCTCGACGGAACTCGTTACATCGTTCGCGCCAACGGCCATCTGGCGACGGCCGGGGCACCGGGACAGGGGTATTTGCAGATCCAGTGGGATACGGATACGGATCCTGCCAACGGTGTGCTGAGCACGCAGCGAAGCAACGTGCTCAGTGATGCCCAGCGCCGCACCGAGTTGCTCATCAACACGCAAAAGCCGGCGGGTGCCGAGGTGATGCACATCAGCTTCGTGGTGGAGGCCGGCGCAGCCGAATACCATCGCTACCTGTTTGATGATCTCTCTCTGGTACGTCTGGGCGCGGATCTGCCACTGGATAACGGTGACTTTGAGCAGGGGGTGGCCAACTGGACCCTGGCGGCACCGGGTGTCTTCCTGGTGACCGAGAACGCCCCTCAGGGCCAGCAGGCCCTGCGTTTCGAGGCGGGAGCGGGCGAGACCCAGTGGCAAAACGCCTACCGGGTCCTGGACGTCAGTGGTGATCCCGATGGCACCCGTTACCTGTATCGGTTTACGGTGGGCGAGATTGGCCTGGATGAAGCGGATTTCGAAGTGATGATCCAGACCTATGACAGCAACGGTGCCTTGTTGATCACCCGCAATGATGTTGGTGATCTGCTCAGCAGCAGTGCCGGTGAGCAGATCTTCAGTTTCCGCAAACGGCCTGAGGATGCGAGCTACCGTTTGACCTTCCGGTTAAAGCGTACCAGTGCAGACAGCATAGGCCAGGCCCATGTTTTGATCGATGATCTGCGTCTGGATAAGGAGCAGTTGTTCTAAATCGATCCTATTAATGTTGAAAACGAGGGAGCCTCAGGTTCCCTCGTTTTTTTGCGCCATATTCTGGGGCCGAGCTTTCCCTCTGCTGGTCAGGGCACAACCTGACGCTTCCTCACTGGTATCCATCAATGAACTGAGTTACTGTCGGCAGGCGCTCGCAGGGCATGATTTTTCTATAAAAATGTAGTCACTTCCGTGGTTTTCGAGGGTTGACGAAACACCACAGGAAGGGGCGAATGCCTGCCTCTGTGAGAATGACATCAGGTCCTGAGTGACCAATCAATAATAAAAACTTACGTTCAAGAGATAGCAGTATGAACATTCAACAAGCACACTCTCTGGTGCCACTCGGACGCGCCGTGCGTCTGGGGTTGCTGGCCGGGTTGAGCCTGACTTTGGCCGGTTGTGGTGGCGGTAGCGGCAGTAGCGGTGGGGGAGACGGAGGCTCCGGCGGCGAGCTGCCGCCCCTGCCTCCAGAAGTCGCCTTTACCGATTGGGCGTTTGACTCGGGCCAGGCAGCCCTGGTTTCAGCGGCTCAGGTGGCGGGTAAGTACGCCGTGGCCGATGACCAGGCACTGAGCATCGAGATCCGTAACATCAATGAAGACCTCAAGGTGACGATTAGTACGGATCGGATCCTGGCGCTGGTGCCCGAGGCAAACTTCGCCGCCGATGGCGGGATCTGCGCCATGACCTTTACCCCGTCCGGGCGTTTCCTCTACCTGGCCGTTTGCGCCGGTGAGGAGGATGCGATCCTGGCCTACAACACCAACACCGACACCCTCTCCTTGTTTGATCGCCGGGCCCTGCGGGGGGAGTCCGGCGCGCACTTAGGCATGACCTATTTCCAGGGGGAGCTGTTCGTGGGCAGCGAAGCCGGGGTGATCCGGTATCCGGCGACACGCAATGTGGTGCATGAGCAGGCCGCGATGGGTCAAGGGGTACAGATTGGCACTGACAGTCCGGTACGTGGCCTGGCCGTGGATATGGTGGATCAAACCCTTTATGCCAGCACCGACACCGGCCTCTACCGGATGGCGGCAAATGGCACGGCACTGCAACAGATCGCTGCGCTGGACGGCCTGGGCAACCTCAGCATGGGCCGGGTCTATGGTGCGGAGCAAAGTGGCGGCTTGTATCTGCTGCAACAAGGCAATGAAGGTAAGCAGATCTTGCGTGTCGGCCTGGACGAACTAAGGCGTGGCGGCAACGTTAGCCCAGAGCTTTACACGGCGCATTTGGACGAAACCCTCAGCGATATCGCGGCGACCGCCGACGGCCGCATGATGCTGGCTCAGTCCGATGTGCAGATGATGTATGAGACCAGTGATCAACGCCTGAGCTATGAGCAATGGCTGCACAATGAACTCGACAGCTATAAGCAGGCGATCTTCAGCCTGGTGGAGGGGGATGGGATCCCCGGGACTGGCAACCTGATCAACAAGCCCGGCATGCTGATGCGCAAGATTGAGGCGGCAGGGAGCAACCCCAACTCCACCCCCATTGCCGACAACGTCGGCTGGGCGCTGTTCTTGTTGATGGCGATCGATCAGGTGGCTCCCGATCCAGACATCGAGCGGGTGGTGGAGCTGCTTATTCGCACTCATGCGGGCCTGACTCCCGGTCATGGTGGTGAGCGCACCGTGGATGGTCACTTCGTTCGCGTCTATGCCAGTGACGGTAAGCCCAATGCCACCAACCCGCAGCCACAGGTGTATGTCAGCATGAAGTACCTGCCTGCGGCCTACAAAGCGGCTGAGCTATACCCGGATAATGCCAACTTGCAGACGTACAAGGAGTACCTGCGCCAGTTGTTTAAACGGGCGATGGATACGGTGCAGGCGGAGCAGCGGATCACCTGGACCAATGACGATTTTGGTCCTATTCCCACCGGTGGCAAGGCGGCCAACCTGATGGCGAACGAGACCTGGATCTACGGTGACATTGGCGCGGCTCAGGATCCCTACGTCACCCAGGATTACTACCAGTACACCTACAACCGCGACAGCTTCAAGGTGGATAATTACATCAAGGGGGAGCCGGTGATCATGGCCTCCCACGCCGCCTTTATTGTCATGGGGGCGACGCTGATCCTTAATCACCACTTCTATGGTGATGGCTGGGTGGAGCAGAACCACAACTACTATGGCCTGACCATGGCTGAAACCGACGATATGGGCGCGCCCTATTTCGCCGCCTTCTCCGCCGGTAACCACCCGCCTTGTCCCAGCCCTAACCCGGATAAGTTGCCCTGCGGCGGATACTATAATGACGGGCCCTCCGATCACCCCAACGACATCCTCCACTTCCCGGCGGTACTGGGCTTTGGCCAGCACCAGTATACGGCGCCCCTGGTCGGCGGCTATATGGCTTACCGGGATGGCCGACGTCAGGCGATGAACAACGCCTCGGGCGGAGAGCCCATCCCCATGCTGACCCGCTGGTCCATGGAGCACGATGATTTCGTGATGGGCTCGGTGGGGATCGCCGACTTCTGGTACGGCGGTATCGGCCTGGTGGAAACCCTCAAGCCCGGCACCATTGACAAGTTCCGCGGCGATTTCTTCCGTCCCTATGTGAAGGAAGAGGGTGGTCAACTGATCTACTCCAATATGACGCCGCGTCGCGTCGTGGGGATCGATGACGATGGCAGCCGTACCGAATACGGCTTCCAGTTATCGCCCTACACCCTGCCTCGAACCCATGCTCAATACGAAGTGATGGATCCGGTCGGTGACTGGATTGAGTTGGACGATCTGGTCAACCCACTCGATGGTAAGACGCCGCGCTTTAGCAACCCAAGCTTCACCAAGGGTATCGAAGGGTGGACGGTAGAGGGCAATGGCGTCTCTGTCGTGAACGGCATTGGCAGTAGCGCAGTGCAACTGAGTGCGGGGGATGTTATCGGCCAGCCATTGGACGTGTCCCTGGCGCTGGATGGCTCACGCTATATCGTCCATGCCTTGATTGGTGCGACCCAGGGCGAGGGGCTGATCCGCCTGCGCTGGCGTGCGGATCGCGACAGCAACAGCCCGTTTCTGGCGGAAACTCTGAGCGATCTAGTGAAGGGTGAGGATGCGCTGATCGATGTCAAAACGGTCAAGCCAGAGAATGCCCACTACTTGCACATTGAGTTTGTTGCCAACACGGGGACGGTGACCTTCGAGAGCACCGCAGTCACCCTGCGCGGGGCCGACCAGCCGATTGATAATGGCGACTTCGAACAGGGGCTGGCTGGTTGGGAAGCCAGTGGCAGTGGCATTATCGAGGTAACGGATCCGACTCTGGCCGTCAGTGGTGACAAGGTTATTCGCTTTGTTCGTAGCGCCACGGCAACCAGCAGCGCCTGGCTGAAGCGCAGCTTCGATATCTCCGCCGATCCGGTGGGGACCCGATACCTGTTCCGCTTCCACGCCGATGCGACCGAGCCTGATGCGAAAAACTTCAAGTTTGCGGTGAATCTGGAGGCCAAGGATGAGAATGGTGAACGTACCGTGCTGCGCAATGACGTTGGCGATATTCTGCCGGGTCACTATGGTGAGCGGACCTTTACCTATCGGAAACGGCCGGCGGATCATACCTTGGAGATCACCCTGGATATGAAGCGTGCTGGCAGCGACATCGTCGGCTCGGCCCGGGTTTATGTCGATGACTTCCGGATGGACAAGGAGCGTCTGTTCCGAGAGTCGGATTGTGTCGCCGACAGTCCGACCGGTTGTTTGCCGTCGATCCACCGTTAAGTGTTCGCTGAGTCTTAAACGGCCCTTCGGGGCCGTTTTTTTGTGCGCGGCCCGATTGTAAAGTTGTGTAAGTGTCTTGTGGGTCTGTCCGGGTTTGAGATCTTTAGTTGAGAGAGAACAGTTGCGCGGGTGTAGAGTAACCACTTGCGTAAAGAGAGTGCTTAGGGATTTTTTGGAGAAAACTGGGATGTCGGATGAGCACAACCAGGTCTTGAAGGCGTTCATACACTGTCGCGGCAGCTTGACGCGGTTCTTGCTTAACAAGCGTGTTGCCCGGCATGACGTGGAGGACATCCTGCAAGAGGCCGTAACCCGGGTGCTCAGTGAGCAGGAAAAGAGGTCGATTCAGTCCCCTAAGGATTACCTCTTTATTGTTACTCGAAACTTGATGCATCGGGATCTGAGCCGTCAGTCCAAGGAGATAGCGACGGAGATCGAAGATGCCCTGGTGGGCTTTAGCGATACGCCGATGGATCATGAGTTACACCATAGGCAAAAGTTGGAAGCGTTCAATCGGGCGCTGGAAGGATTGCCAGAAAACCCTCGCCGAGCTGTGCTGTTGCGTAAATGCTCCGGGTTAAGCCATAAACAGATCGCTGCCGAACTGGGGGTTTCGGTGAGTTCGGTGGAGAAATACATTGCGACGGCGCTGCGCCACTGTGGTGATATGCTTTTGGCCGAAGGGTTTGATTTGGATGTTGGCAGGGAACGCCAATGTCGGGTGAGAGGAGAGTAGGGATGCGGTATCAGACACGGGTGACCTCATTGCGCGATCCGGAAGTGATCAAGCAGGAAGCGGCAGAGTGGATGGCCAAGATGGATGGCAAGTGCCTATCGAGGCAAGAGCGGGAGTCCCTTAATGCCTGGTTGCGTCAGGCCCCGGAGCATGCGTTGGCACTGAAACAATATATGGGGCTCTGGCAACAGATGTCCGAGACTCTGGAGGGCCAGAGGATCCCGGCTCCGGTGCCGATGGAATCTCGTTGTCGTAGCGGCATCTGGCGTCCGGCACTGGCCCTTGGGTTATCGCTGGTGCTGGCGGTATCCCTCTTCCTGATCTATCCCGGTTTTCAACCAACGGCCCCGAGTCAACATTTGATCACTCAGGTTGGTGGTCAGCGGATCCAGACTCTGGATGATGGCAGTACAGTCGTTCTTAACACCGACAGTGAGTTGGAGATCCGCTTCACTGACGAGGCCCGGGTGGTTCACCTGAAGCGGGGGGAGGCCCTGTTTGAGGTGGCCCATGATCCAATGCGACCTTTCCTGGTGTATGCCGGTGACAGTACGGTCAGGGCCGTGGGAACAGCCTTCCTGGTGCGCATGAGTGACGCGGAGGTCAAGGTGACCGTGACGGAGGGGACGGTTGCCTTTTCTCGTCAACCAGCGTCGATGCCCACTGCGGAGATCGCAGATGTGGTAAGCCGGGATGCGGTGATGCTTGTTAAGGGCGAGCAGGCCGCAATGAAATTGTCCGATGAGGTACTGCTTGAGCCTCTGAGTTTGCCCGAGTTTCAGATAGAGCAGGAGTTGGCATGGACCCAGGGGGCTTTGATCTTTCGTGATCAGAGCCTGGCAGAAGTGGTGAGTGAGGTAGGACGTTATACCGATAAGCACATAGTGATCCAAGACCCGGAAATTGGCGCCCTTAAGCTCAATGGTCGATTCGCCGTGGGGGAAACCCAGGCCCTGTTTGAGGCTATAGAGCTGACTTTCGATCTCCGGGTGGAGTACCGGGCCGATCAGATCATCCTGGGCTATGGCGGTTAGCCAATTAGACAGGCTAGGTGAGTCTAAAGGGAGCCAGTGAAAGGCTCCCTTTTTCGTTGGGTCCTCATATCGTGCTCTTCTTCGCCGCTGGAGGTTAAGCACTTGGCGGCGCCACATCCTTGGACTTGATTGGTTTCCTAAGTTATTCAAATTTATAGTTTTATTTTTTTGATAGCCCGGTGAGTAAAACCCCTCGTTGGGCTCTGAAAAGTTGTGCAAATGTTGAGGGGTTGTGATGCCTTGTGTTTGTACACTGTGGCCTGCACTGCCGGGCAGACATCAAAGACCGGGCCGCTCCCTGCTTAATGGTGGTCTTCACTACGATCTTTTGCTCGATGTTGTCATTCCACAATAAGAATGGAAGCAATATGTCACGACACACGCACTTGAACACTCGGACAGGGTTACTCGCCCTGGTAATATTGGGCGCCTTGACGCTTAGTGGGTGTGGCGGAGGCGAGTCCTCCTCGACTTGTGATCCCAACCAGACTGATTGTGGGAACGGCACCATCACGCCACCGGAGTGCGATCCGGCGACCGACGATTGTGGCACTACGACCCCGCCGGAGCCGCCAGAGTGCGATCCGGCGACCGACGATTGTGGTACCACCACGCCACCGGAACCGCCAGAGTGTGATCCCGCGACGGATGATTGTGGCACTACGACCCCGCCGGAGCCGCCGGAGTGTGATCCGGCGACCGACGATTGTGGTACCACCACGCCACCGGAGCCGCCAGAGTGCGATCCCGCGACGGATGATTGTGGCACTACGACCCCGCCGGAGCCGCCAGAGTGTGATCCGGCGACCGACGATTGTGGTACCACCACGCCACCGGAGCCGCCAGAGTGTGATCCCGCGACCGACGATTGTGGCGCCACCGCGCCGCCAACCTATAACCCTAATGCGCTGATCAGCGATTGGCCTTTTGAAGCCGGCAGCGGCCATTGGGTGGCGACCACTCAAGTGGCCGGCCTCTATGGGACGGCGTCAGCCGAAGGTGCCATCGAGATACGCGATATTCGCCACAAACTCCTGATTGACTTGAGTGCCTCACAGCTTCGCCAGCCCTTGGGCGATGACCACGCTGAAGTGGAACTGTGCGGCATGAGTCTGACGCCCAGTGGCCGCTTCCTGTTTGCGGCCCTGTGCGGGAGCGAAGGCGATGCCATTATTGCGCTCAATACCAATACCCGGGCACTGAGCCTGCTTGCCCAGCCGGTGCTGGGTGAGCCCTCTGAGGCCGGCTGGGCCTTGAGTTTCTTCGCCGGCCAACTCTATGTGGGCAGTGCGCAGGGGGTGTTGCGCTACGAGGTGGACCTCAATACGGTGTATGGCGGTATGGTGTCAGCGCCCGAGTTGATCTCCCTGCCTGGCACGGTCACTGGGTTGGCGGTGGACATGGTGGCGCAACGGATCTATGCGGCAACCGATATGGGCTTGTATCGTTTTGCCCCTCTGTCTACCAATGCCGAGCCTGTGCTGACGACCTCGGGTTTGATTGGCCTGACCATGGGGCGAACTTATGGTGCCCAGGAGACTCAGGGCCTGTTTGCCTTGATGGCTGAAGGCAATACGCGGCAATTACAAACGATCCCTCTGTCGCAGTTGCGCTCGGAGTCCGTGCCGACAATGAGCCTCTACAGTGAGGTGTCCGTGGCCACGCGCTCTGTTGCCGCGACGGCGGATGGCAAACTCTTGCTGGCTGGCGACGGTGCAATATTGATGGCCGATGGGCGGGACGAACGACTGAGCTTTGATGCCTGGCTGCGAGATGAGTTGCAGCAGTACGTCACCGCCTTGCGCAGTCTCGTTTCGGACGGAGCTCTGCCCGGTACCAATAGTGTGGCCGCTCCTGGGTTTCTTATTCGTAAGATCTCCGACATCAATGTCAGCGATAACCGGACGCCCATCGCCGATAACGTCGGTTGGGCGCTATATGCCCTGATGGCGGCTGACCAGGTGAGTCCCATCGACGATATTGAGCTGTTGCTGGAGCGTCTGATCAAACGTCATGCCGGTCTCCACCCCGATGGGTACGGTGGGGTGCGCAGCGTTGATGGTCATTTCGTCCGGCAGTACACGGACGATGGGCTTCCTAATGCAACGGCGCCCTTGCCTCAGGTCTACATCAGCATGAAGTTCCTGCCAGCGGCCTACAAGGCAGCAGAGCTTTACCCGGATAATGAACGTTTGGTGTTGTACAAGGAGTACCTGCGTCAGCTGTTTAAGCGCTCCAGTGACACCATTCGGGCCGAGCGGCGGATCACTTGGCTTAATGATGATCATGGCCCAGGCTCGGCAAACAATGGCATGTCCAACGAGACTTGGATCTTCGGTGATCTGGGGGCCGCGCAGGATCCGCTCGCCACTAGGGACTACGCCCGTTACACCTATGAACGAGAGAACTTTGATTACGATCAGTGGGCAGGAGGGGAGCCGGTGATCAAGGCCTCTCATTCGGCTTTTATCATCATGGGAGCCACGATGATCCTGCGTCATCACTTCGACGGGGCACAATGGCGGGAGCAGAACCACAACTACTATGGGATCACCATGGCGGCTTCAGATCAACTCGGTGCGCCCTATTTTGCCGCCTTCTCGGCAGGGAACCACCCTAACACCTGCTTTAAACCCGACTCCTGCAGCTCTTACTACAATGACGGCCCGTCGGATCATCCCAATAACATATTGCATTTCCCCGCGCTGCTTGGCTTTGGCCAGCATGGGCACCTCTCTCCCATGGTGGGCGGCTACCTGGCCTACCGGGATGGCCTGCGGCAGAGCATGAGCAATATGGCTGGCGGTGCGCCGATAAGCTTGCTAACTCGCTGGATGATGGATGATCCCGATTTTGTAATGAATTCCGTCGGGATCGCGGATTTCTGGTACGGCGCTATCGGGTTGGCTGAGGCCCTCCAAGAGGGGACGGTGGCGAAGTTGCGCAACGATTTCTATTTGCCTGAGCCAAAGACTGTGTCGCAGGCGGGAGGGCAGACGCTGCACTTTTCCAAGATCACGCCGCGACGCGTTGTGGGGATCGACGGCGCCACTCGGACAGACTATGGCTATCGGTTCTCTCCGTTTACGCCGCCTTTGGGGGGAACGCACGCCGATTATGAGATCAGCGATCCAAGTGGTGATTGGATTGAACTCGATGATCTGGTCAATCGCCTGGATGGCAAACCTGAACGTTTTCGTAATCCCTGGTTTGAAGACGGTTTAAAGGGTTGGCAGGAAACGGGAGCGGGCTCGGCAACCGTGGGGATGAGTACGTTGGGACCGGCGGTTGAACTCAATCCTGCCGGTGAATTTACCCTGTTTCAGGGACTGGATGTGAGCGTCGATCTGGACAATACCCGTTTCGTGGTGAGCGCCATGGCTCATGGTGAAACCGGGGCACAGGGCTGGCTGCAACTGCGCTGGACCGCCGATCAGGCTGGCCAGGGGCCAAGTATCGGACCGGTCGAACGTGTCGCACTCAACGCCAATGGACGCTGGCAGGCTTTGGAACTGACCAGCAACAAACCGGCGGGTGGCGAGTATCTGCAGATAGAGTACGGGGTCGATGGCACTCTGCCTGTGCGTTTTGCCAATACCGCGGCCCTGCGTTTCGGTGCCTTATCTGTTCTGGAGAATGGTGATCTTGAGTTGGCTGAGACGAATTGGTTGCTGGCGGGTGGGACCGTGTTGGAGTCGCAGCCACAGATCGCTACCTCAGGGGACACGGTCTTGCGCTTTTACCGAGGCGCGGGGGTCACCACCTGGGGGGCGGCTTATTACTATCTGGATGTCTCGAAAGACCCGCTGGGAACCCGCTATCTATTTCAGTTTGACGTGGATGCCACCGATGCGCCCGACAGCAAGTTCGAGGTCAAGATCGATGTACTCAATGGCCCTCGAACCCCGGCAGATGATACAAGCTTCCTGGAATGTAAGGCGCTTGGGACTCAATGCCTGAATGAACGGCGGGATCTGGGTGATGTGGTGCCGGGGGAGCAGGGGGGCTCTATCTTCACCTATCGTCGTCAGCCTGGCGATCATACCTATCGCATCGGCTTTCGTTTAAAGCGCAACAGCAAAGAGAGTGAGGGGCAGGCGAGGCTCTACCTGGATAATTTGCGTTTAGAGAAACAACGGTTGTTTGATGAAGCCGATTGTATTCCCGACAGTCCGACCGGGTGTTTGCCGACACGTTTGCAATAAGGTTTGGCTGTTTGCGGAAATAGAGCCGAGTGAGGGGAGGTGGGATATTTTTGTTACCCGTTATCCTTTGTATAGATGTTTACTCTAGGGTAAAGCTTGGTGAGTTTGCTTTTGCTATTAACAGGTTTGGCGTAGAAGTGGCTAGAACCTTTAACTTTTAATTCACCAACAAGAATAACTTACCCCACAGCAGGGGACATAAAAGGATAGACGTCATGAGAAAGACAGCATTGGCGATGGCGGCCGTTTCCCTGAGCGGCATGGCATGGGCGGATCAAGCCCCGACAAACGTGGTGCTTATTACTGCCGATGATCTGGGTTACGAAGTCTTCAGCCAGTTTACCGATGGATTGCCGGATCTGGCGCCGAACATGGAGAAGTTCGCGTCCGAGGGGGTGAGTTTTATGCATGCCCACTCCAACACCTCCATCTGTATGCCCAGCCGCTCAATCATGGCCACCGGCCTGTATGGGATCAGCTCCGGCATGATGGGCTTTATGCATCTGAAGGATAAGTCCATCCCCACCGTAATGGGTACCCTGTCCGAGCATGGTTACCGCACGGGTGTGCTGGGTAAGGTCTCTCACTCTACTCCGGATATGGATTACCAGTGGGATTATGTTCAGGACTATGGCGACTTGGGTGCGGGCCGTGATGGTAAGCTTTACGCCAAGTACACGGCGGAGTTTATCAAGCAGAGTAAAAAGGCGGGCCAGCCTTTCTACCTGATGGTGAACTCGCACGATCCTCACCGGGCCTTCCATGATCCGGAAAACCCGATGTCGAACGGTCGAGTGACTAAGCCCTCCAAGCTGTTTTCTCCCGATGAGGTGATCGTTCCTGATTATCTGCCGGATACCGCGCAAACCCGCCTGGAGTTGAGCCATTACTACAACTCGGTTCGTCGATTGGATGACAGCTTCAAGATGATCATCGACGCCATCGAAGATGCTGGCGTGGCCGATGACACCCTGGTGATGTTCCTGTCGGACAATGGCTCGGCCTTCCCGTTTGCTAAGGCGAACACCTACATGTTCTCCAGCCGCACCAAGTTTTTCGCTCAGTGGCCAAACGGCAACATCAAAAATGGCAGCGTGGATGAGGACAACTTCATCTCCTTCGTGGATCTGATGCCCACCATCCTGGACGCCACCGGTATCGAGATCGACGCCAAGTTCGATGGCCAATCTATCATTCCGCTGCTGCGGGGCGAGAAGCAGGAGAACCGGGATTACGTTTATACCCAGATCGATTACAAGATCGGTGGGCCGGCGACGCCGATGCGGGCGATCCAGGACAAGGAGTTTATCTACATCTTCAACCCCTGGTCGAAAGAGGGCGCGAACTACCGTAACTCCAACGAGGGTAAGATCACTAAGGAGTGGCAAAACTCTGGCGATGCCGTCCAGTTGGAGCGCCTGCGAATGTTCCGCGAGCGGGATATGGAGGAGTTTTATGATCTCAGCGTCGATCCCTCCAGCCTGACCAACCAGATCGATAATCCCGAGTACCAGGCCAAGATTGAAGAGTATCGCCAGCGACTGACCGGTTGGATGGAAGATCATAATGATCCTGTCCTGGCCATGATGGCGCATCATGATAACCCTGAGAAAGTGTATGAACTGATGGCGTCCGAGTATCCGAAGAAAGGCTCCCTGATGCCTGCGGCTCAGATCGCCGAGCAGAAGGCGAAGCAGGATGCTAAGAAGGCGAAGAAGGCGAAGCGTGCGGGTGCCAATAAAGGTGATGCCGACCGCAAGGCTAAGCGTAAAGCGAAGCGCGAGGCCAATGCCAAGTAGTGTTCCCAAAGAGGCTGGATGAGTCACTCGTCTGGTCTATAAACCATAAAAAAACTCGCCACTTGGCGAGTTTTTTTATCTGGATTTGTGGGTACTCGAGCCCGGCATTGAAGCCGGACTCGCTTTGATTAGCTTCAAGATATGAGTTCGTTTTCCTCTGAGGATCACAGAGGCAGGTAAAGTAATTTAAGGTATGCGCCCTTGGCTAACCTCGATGAACCTTTGTCGGTACACTTTTTTGTTGATGGTGCTAGTGCACAAATAATAACAATTAGGCTGCTGTGAGTGGCCGAAAAGGAGAGAGGATAATGCGTCAAACCTTGATTGCGACGGCTTGCCTGGCGCTTGGTGCATCGCCGATGGCGTGGGCTGAGCAGGCCCCCACCAACGTCGTTTTGATCACCGCCGATGATCTGGGTTACGAGGTGTTTAGCCGTTTTACCGATGGCTTGCCGGATCTGACCCCCAATATGGATGCCTATGTGAAAGGGGGGGTGGAGTTTATGCACGCCCACTCCAACACCTCCATCTGCATGCCCAGCCGCTCCATCATGGCCACCGGCTTGTATGGCGTGAGCTCAGGCATGATGGGCTTTATGAATCTCAAGGATAAATCCATCCCGACCCTGATGGGGGTACTGTCTGATCATGGTTACCAGACAGGGGTGTTGGGGAAAGTGCCGCACTCCACGCCGGATCTGGATTACCAGTGGGATTACGTTCAGGATTACGGCGATCTGGGGGCCGGTCGTGATGGCCAGTTGTACGCCAAGTACACGGCGGAATTCATTGCGCAGAGCAAGAAGGCGGGCCAGCCATTCTACCTGATGGTCAACTCGCACGATCCGCACCGGGGATTCCACGATCCGGAGAACCCGCGCTGGGCAGAAGCGACACAGCCCTCAAAGCTGTTCACCACCGATGAAGTGATTGTCCCCGAATACCTGCCGGATACACCACGGACCCGTCTGGAGCTGAGCCACTACTACAACTCGGTGCGTCGCTTGGATGACAGCTTTGGCCTGGTGATCGCCGAGTTGGAGAAGGCGGGCGTGGCAGATGACACCCTGGTGATGTTCCTGTCCGATAACGGTTCGGCGTTCCCCTTCGCCAAGGCCAACACCTACATGTTCTCCAGCCGTACCAAGTTCTTTGCCAAGTGGCCCAATGGCGACATCAAGCAGGACTATGTAGACGAAGACAACTTTATCTCCTTCATCGATATTATGCCTTCTGTGCTGGAGGCCACGGGGATCGAGATCGACGCCGAGTTTGACGGCCAGTCCTTTATCCCGCTGCTGCGTGGCGAGAAGCAGGACAACCGCGACTACGTGTTCACCCAGATCGACTACAAGATCGGCGGCCCGGCGACGCCGATGCGCGCGGTTCAGGACAAGGACTTTATCTACATCTTCAACCCTTGGAGTAAAGAGGGCGCCAACTACCGCAACGCCAATGAAGGCAAGATCACTGCGGAGTGGGCCGCGTCCGGCGACGAGGTTCAACTGGAGCGTCTGCGCATGTTCCGTGAGCGTGAGATGGTGGAGTTTTACGATCTCAATGCCGATCCAAGCAGCCTCAACAACCTGATCGACAACCCGGAATATCAGGCGAAGATCGCCGAGTACCGGACACGTCTGATCGACTGGATGGAAGCCCATGATGATCCGGTGCGAGTGATGATGGATCATCAGGACAACCCAGAGAAAGTGTATCAGCTGATGGCAACGGATTACCCCAAGAAGGGGTCCCTGATGCCACGGGCACAGCTGGATAAGATCAAGGCCAAGCAGGAAGCGAGGCGGGATCGTCGTGACACGGAACAAGCCAAGGGCACCGAGCGTAAGGCAAAATAAGCCCCTAGCGCATTGAGGGTGTTTTTACGCGGTTATCAAGCCAGCTGTGACTCACAGCTGGCTTTTTTTTATCGCATTAGAGCTCGCCAACGGTAGGGTTGATGACAGGTGAGAGAACTCTTCACGGCGTTTGGGGGCCAGGAGCTAGCGGGAGCGTTAGTTTTTATGGCATAGCCCACGCCGATCCCCTTTTATCTAACAGGAACAGGTTGTCATTCGGCGTCTGGAGGAAGGGGAAACCTCAGACAAAATAAGCCGTTTCCCACCGAGAGCCTATTGACGCACTTACCAAGCCCGCTTGTCTTACAATGCGCTTTTGCCCATAAAAAAACTCGCCGATTGGCGAGTTTTTGTTGGGCAAGCGGGCAGGGCTAGCGCTTACTCGGCATCAGGAGCCAGCAGCCACAGGGAGCGGTTGGCCTGCGCAGCAGCGGCGACGCCGGCAAGACCTTCGCCCAGCAGCACTCGGCCATCATCCAGCACCAGCAGGTTGTTCACCTGGGCAGGCAGTTCGTTGGAACAGCGCGGCTCGGAGGAGTTCTCACCACCCTGGTCCTCGTCACCCTGATCCTCGGCACCCATCAGGACCGGCTCGATGAAGTTGACATCAAAACGGTTGTCATCGGTCTGAATGATCGGCATGCGATAGATCCCCCCACAGGCGCCGATGCGGTCGTCCAGGTTGATATCACCCTCCTCGCTCATGCTGCCGGAAAGATTACCGACGGCGAAGTAGATGTAGGCTTGCTCGATCTCACCGTCACCGGAGAGGGTAGCCTCAAGGCGGCTCTCATTGAAGGTGATGCCATGAATGTGATTCCACTCATTGGTTGGCATCGGGTTCGCGTTTTCTGCGCCACCTTCCTCGGTGTTGCTGTTCATCGCCTGGCGTAGCTCCAGGATCAGCGCGCGATCATCCATATCTTGCAGGCCATCTCGGCTGCCGGTGACATAGTTGCCACCGTCAGCGTGAGCACGGAAGGTGGGCTCACCGTCCTGCCGGTCCTGTGTATCCAGGTGGGTCAGGTAGGAGCTGGCGGCCTCGTGGTTCGCCCCGTCATTGTGCGCATAGTCATCCAAGTTGATGCCGTCCCATTTGGCGATAAATTCCTCGACGTCGCTGTTGCTGGCCGAATAGATCGGCAGCCAGTCGATGGTGAAGGTCGCTTCGGCTGGATCGGTTTCCGCACTCTGGGTGACTTTGGCGCCGTATACGGTCCCTTGGCCCAATTTACCGGCTTCCTCGGCCACGTACTTCAGCAGCATGCCGTTGGTGCCGCCGACGCTGTAGAACACGGTGTGGTGATCCGGCATCATCGCGATCTGGCCGTGATCCATTCGACCCATGGCATAGTGCTTGACCAGATCACCTTCGGCGGTCATCTCGGTGATGTAACCGTGGCGGTAGGGATTTGGGAAGTGCTCTGGTGTGCGATCATACAACTGATACAGGCGATCGATCTGAGTGTTGCTGGCGCTCGTCCCATTATCGGCGGCCTTGTTCCAATCTTTGTTGGTGGTGTTGGAGGTGTAGGAGGCGCCGGCTGGGGTAGCGGTATAGGTGAAGCCCTCGGTGGCGATGATGCTGCCCCAAGGGGAGAATACACCACCGTTCAGGCTGGTTGAGCCTTGAACTTCGCCCAGGTTCATGACGTTCAGCGACTCGGCCTGCCATTCTCCTTCGTTATCACGCACCAACTCCAGCTTGTTGATCGCGGCCGGCGCGTTGTTCAGGCTGGTAAACAGGGTGGCGCTCTGGCCGTCTTCACTTTCGCGGATCAGGTTGAACCCCAGGTTTCGGGTAACGCCGAGATTAGTCGTACCGATCACTTTTGGGACGAGACCAAAATTGGGACCCGGTCCAAAATTAAAAGTGGTATGCGTCAAGGGAGTGTAGGCGTTCAACTCATCAACCCAGCGCAGATCTTTGACGTCGTTTCCTGCGGGATAACTGATAGAAATCATCGCTTCAGGCAGTGCGTTGATGTCGGTGTTATGGAATACGCCAACGGTCGCTTGCCCAAGAATGCCTGCCACATTGGATTCGCCTATTGTGGTATTCCGGACATTCATAAACAACTGCCCTTGGCTGTCGGCCGTCAAGCCAGCGACTCGAGCGCCATCGGGGAGGGTGGCCAGACGAATGAGTTTGTCATTCTCTTCCGGTGGCAACGGCGGCAGTGCTTCGCAGTTCATACCCGGGTAATCACACTCATCAGGGACTGGAGCCTTCTCAAACTCGGTGCCACAACCACTCAGGGCCAAACTGGTCATCACAGCCAGTGCTGACAGCTTAAACTTAACCATCCAATTTACCTTCTTTACTTGTTCTGCTTATTGCTGTTGACGCCGATTTTTATACTGCCGTCGCGCCTTATGGGGGAGGATTTAGTCGGATTTTAGGTGTCGAGTCAAGGATGGATACACCTTCGGAAGAAACGGGTGTTAACTGGCTTAATGTGATAGGAAACAATAACTTAACCGCGATTACTCGAAGGGCGGTAAGTAATGCTCAGTGGAAAAGTGTGAGCGTGGTTCAGGGGGCAGTTGAAACTTTGTGACTTATATCACTGCCAATTTTACCAGCCTACCGGCTCCCCAGTTGGGTGAATGGCATTTACATCAAGGCTCCTTCGACTGCAGTGGCTTTACATTGCCCCAGCGGCCGCTGTCCCGAGCAGTGCATTTTGGGATTGGGGCATTGTGAGCAGCCTATCCTGACGTTCTTACCGCCTCATTTGGGAGTGGGCTAGACATTGGAATGTACGCCGCTTCCTCGGATCCTGAAACCGTCAGCTTACCTTCGTGCGGCACACTCAATCTGGTGAGTCACTTTTAAGGGGCGAGTGTTTTTTGCACGAAAGAGGAGAGGTCAAATTTGTCCCAAGAGAGAGTTCATGTTGACGGATTGCCGGATTGTGAATGGGCTCACGATCCTCGGTGCTAGATGAACCTCGGCGGTGAGCCGTATTCATTGAAACCAAGTCATGGGCGGATGCGGCTTGCCGAAGGCCGTCAAATTTTGCGGGTTGAGGAAAGTTAGTTGCCCCCAATGCCGGCCAAGGCGTGATCTTGGAGACAATGAAGTGCAAAAGTGTGCGTGGAGACCGACCATCTTTTCCCTTATGATGCCGGGTGAAAAACTCAACATTTCGTAATGTTTTTACACAAATGGTGGGACAATCCGTCTCCCCCCAAGTGGGACAAATTGACCATTACAGTGATCCGGATCGTTCAAATTGGCTTTTTAGTCATGATAACTGCGCCATTCGTCACGCCGTTAACATTATGCCCCCTTTGTTGCAGCAGGTGATCTACGTCATACTATTTTCAAAACTGACCTCATATAATCAATTTCGAAAGCTGTTTACTAAGTGTGTAAACGCAGCCGGACCCGTGGATTAGCCCAGCTATCTATAATAAGTCTGACTTCCAATGCGCTTACTAAAAGGTTTTTAAGTTTTATTATTTCTAGGAGCTACTCATGGCTGTAACTAACATTGCTGAACTCAACGCAATGATCGCTCGCGTTAAAGCGGCACAGGCAGAATTTGCCACCTTCTCTCAGGAGCAGGTGGACAAGATCTTCCGTGCGGCTTCCCTGGCGGCGAACAATGCGCGGATCCCGCTGGCCCAGCAGGCCGTTGCCGAATCCGGCATGGGGATCGTCGAAGACAAGGTGATCAAAAACCACTTTGCTTCCGAGTTTATCTACAACAAGTACAAAGATGAGAAGACCTGCGGCATTCTGGAAGAGAATGACTGCATGGGCACCATGACCATCGCCGAGCCGGTTGGCCTGATCTGCGGTATCGTACCGACCACCAACCCGACCTCCACCGCGATCTTCAAGTCTCTGATCTCCCTGAAGACCCGTAACGCCATCATCTTCTCGCCACACCCACGTGCCAAGAACTCCACCAATGATGCGGCCAAACTGGTTCTGGATGCGGCGATTGAAGCGGGCGCGCCAAAAGACATCATTGGCTGGATCGATCAGCCTTCCGTTGAGCTGTCCAACGCCCTGATGAAGCATGATGACATCAACCTGATCCTGGCCACCGGTGGCCCAGGTATGGTGAAAGCCGCCTACTCCTCCGGTAAGCCTGCCATCGGCGTGGGTGCGGGTAACGTACCGGTTGTTATCGACGAAACCGCTGACATCAAGCGTGCGGTCGCTTCCGTACTGATGTCCAAGACCTTCGATAACGGTGTGGTCTGTGCCTCCGAGCAAGCCGTGATCGTGATGGATGAAGTGTATGACGCAGTGAAAGAGCGTTTTGCTCAGTCCGGTGGCTACATCCTGACCAAGGCCGAAGCGGATAAAGTACGTAAAGTGCTGCTGATTGACGGTAACCTGAACGCCAAGATCGTAGGCCAGCCAGCGACTGGCATCGCCGAAATGGCCGGTGTAAAAGTCCCTGCCGACACCAAGATCCTGGTCGGTGAAGGTCTGGAAATTAAGATTGAAGAAGAGTTTGCCCACGAGAAGCTCTCCCCGACTCTGGGTATGTTCCGCGCTAAAACCTTCGAGCAAGCCGTTGATATGGCAGTGAAGATGGTAGAGATGGGCGGTATCGGCCACACCTCCGGCCTGTACACCAACCAGGACACCCAGCAGGATCGCATCAAGTACTTCGGTGACAAGCTGAAGACCGCTCGTATTCTGGTGAACATCCCAACTACCCACGGTGGTATCGGTGATCTGTACAACTTCAACGTGGCGCCTTCCCTGACCCTGGGTTGTGGCTCTTGGGGGGGTAACTCCATCTCCGAAAACGTAGGTCCTAAGCACCTGATCAACAAGAAGACTGTAGCGAAGCGAGCCGAAAACATGCTGTGGCACAAACTGCCTAAGTCCATCTACTTCCGTCGCGGATCTCTGCCGGTAGCCCTGGGTGATCTGGAAGGTAAGAAACGTGCCTTCATCGTGACCGACCGTTTCCTGTTCAACAACGGTTACGCTGACAACTTGATTCAGCTGCTGAAAGCTCAAGGCATGGAAGTCCACACCTTCTTCGACGTAGAAGCGGATCCAACCCTGTCTGTGGTTGAGAAGGGTGCCGAAGCGATGAAGAGCTTCCAGCCGGATACCATCATTGCCCTGGGCGGTGGTTCTCCGATGGATGCCGCTAAGATCATGTGGGTGATGTACGAGCACCCGGAAACCGATTTCGCTGACTTGGCCATGCGCTTTATGGACATCCGTAAGCGTATCTACAAGTTCCCGAAAATGGGCCAGAAAGCCGAGCTGGTGTGTATCACCACCACCTCAGGTACCGGCTCTGAGGTTACCCCGTTTGCCGTAGTGACCGACGACAAGACCGGTGCCAAGTACCCACTGGCGGACTACGAGCTGACCCCACAGATGGCCATCGTTGATGCCGATCTGGTGATGGATATGCCGAAATCTCTGACCGCCTTCGGTGGTTACGATGCGGTGACTCACGCCCTGGAAGCCTACGTGTCGGTTCTGGCCAACGAGTACTCCGACGGCCACGCGTTGATGGCGCTGAAACTGCTCAAAGGCTACCTGCCAAGCAGCTACGAGCACCTGGCGGCCGACCCAATTGCCCGTGAGAAGGTACACAATGCGGCGACCATCGCTGGCATGGCGTTCGCCAACTCCTTCCTGGGTGTGTGTCACTCCATCGCTCACAAACTGGGTGCCGAGTTCCACCTGCCACACGGTCTGGCGAACGCCCTGATGATCAGCAACGTGGTCCGTTACAACGCCACTGACAAGCCGACCAAGCAGACTGCCTTCTCTCAGTACGACCGTCCGCAAGCCGGCTGTCGTTACGCCGAAGTGGCCGACCACCTGGGTCTGACCAAGGCCGGTGACGACACCAAAGCCAAGGTTGAAGCCCTGATCGGCTGGTTGGAAGCACTTAAAGGCGACCTGGACATTCCTAAGTCCATTCGCGATGCCGGCGTCAACGAAGCGGACTTCCTGGCCAAGTTGGACGATCTGGCCGTGGATGCCTTCGATGACCAGTGTACCGGTGCGAACCCGCGCTACCCGCTGATCGCCGAGCTTAAGCAGGTACTGCTGGCCTCCTTCTACGGTAAAGCCTACGAAGATGGCAAAGATTTTGCTCAAGCGGAAGTCGTTAAAGTGAAGGCTGTGAAAGGTAAGAAAGACACCGCAGCTGCCTAAGCAAACCCTCTCATCTCTCTGCACGACGTAGCAAAGCCCGGCGAAAGCCGGGCTTTTTTTGTCCTTGTGATTTGTCACCTTCTGCTGCCTAACTACTCTCGAAACCTCAGGCATAAGGCAAGAGGGCCAGCTAAGCTGACGTGAGTACCCTGCGGATAAGGAGAGGAGTATGGCAAGAATGGAGCGTCGTGCTGCAACCCCCTGGCACCTCTGGCCTGTGGGCTTGCTCTCACTGTTGTGGCATGCCATGGGAGGGGTGGATTACTACCTGACTCAGATCCGTGATCCTGAGTATATGAACGCATTTTCCCTGGAGCAGCAGGCGTTTTTCTATGGCTTTCCGGCTTGGGTTGAGGCGATCTGGGCTGTTGCGGTCTGGGGCGGATTCCTGGGATCAGCCATGTTACTCCTGCGGCGGGCGAGTGCGGTGCCGGTATTCTTGGTCTCCTGGTGTGCCCTTTCCGCAGTCATGGTACGTAACTTTGCTTTTGCTTCCGGCTTGGAGGTGATGGGAGACCCGTTTTCACTCTTTTTTAGTTCGCTGATCTTTGTGGTCGCCCTGCTTTTGTATCTCTACGCCAAGAACCTTCGAGGCAGTGGTGTACTGTGCTGATTGAACGGGAACGGCGTTGATTGGGCTCAAAACTCGTGAGGGCAGTCTTGGTTATCCAGGTTGAACTCTGTAGCATAGCTCGTCATAACAAGAACTTAATGAGAATCCTATGAGAAAGCTATTGGGGTTATTGACCCTGTTGCTGTCTTTTAGCCTTGGGGCAGCGAGCGTGGTCGCACCGCTCTCCGATGATGAGACCTATTTGATCCTTAAAGTCAGTGAGCGGGTTGGGATCCCTGTTGGAGAGCCTGTGAGCCTGATGCGGACTCAGGCACTGCATACGGCTCGGCTAAAAGGGGCTTACTATATCAAACGTCAATTGGATCCAGAGCTTCGTCAGGTTGGGATCAGCTTGCCGCACGCTCAGTTGATGATGCTGGGTAGCAGTTTGATGCAAAGCCTGGAAAGCCAGGAAGTGGAACAGTTCGGTGCCGAGGGCGAGGTTTCATTGCAACTGGATGTGCAGTTCCGGCTCAACAAGCGGGTATTTAAAGACGCGGCTCGTATGAGCGAGGATAAGGCGTTTCGCGAGGCATTACTCGAACATACGCAACACAGCCTGCGTCTGCGTCAACAGATGCGGGAGTTGGACAACCAATGGCAGCGCCAGCAGATCGCCGTTGCTCTTGGGGATGAGCCCGAAGAGGCGAGTGGCTCTTTGACTCAACAGCGTCAGCGCTTGCTGACGGAGTTGGAGACGACACGACGAGCCGTCCGGCAATTGGTGCGTTGAGCCCCACAGCATAAGAGAGAAGCCCACCAATGCGGTGGGCTTTTTTGTGACATTGCATAAACAGTGCTCCAGTGTTTGAACCGGCTTTGCGGATGGGACGGGGTGTGCGATCCTTGCCAAATGTTTTTATCAGCCTGTCGCAACATGAGTACCTTTAATCACGACATCCATATCCTGGTCACCACAGGCCTGGCAGAGTTAAGTCAGGCGCAGTCCGAGGGAAAGATCCCTAGCGCCCCGGTGAGCGAGGCTCACTATTTCAGTAACTGGGTGACCCGGGCAATCAAGACTCAACGTTTCCCCCATAGTACTGCCAAACAGTTGAAATCATGGCAAAAGCAGGCGCGCACTCAGGGGCAGGGGGCGGCCCTGAAGACGCTGTTTACTCAGATCGCGAACACTTATGGGCCCCTGTTCCAGGCGGATGGAGCGATGGCCCCAGTGACCATGGGGCAATTGGAGGCTTTAGCCAGCGATGCGGATCACGCCGGTTGGGTGGTCGAGCCGGAGGAGGTGATCGATGGGGCTTTTACCCACCATACCGATGGGCATGGCTCCATGGTGCTGTGTGCCAGACAGCAGGCGGAGCACTTTGATGCGCAGGATGTGATGATCAAGCCACTGTCCCTCTATCTGCGTGGCGATATGCCGAGCTTTATCGCCATGGCCTACCATCATGGACTTTTATTGCACAAAGTGACCGATTACAAATCCCGAGTGAAATACCATGGGGAGTACGTGATCTACCCGGCCAATGCCGGACCGGTTTTGGCTGAGCTGCTCCCGGAGAAGTGAGCAAAGGAGAGCAAAAAGGGCCAGCGCGGCCCTTTTTTTAACGACGGCTTAGCCGCAGCATTTCTTATATTTTTTGCCACTGCCACAGGAGCAGGGATCGTTTCGGCTCGGGGTTTTCTCGAACGTGGTGGTTTTAGGCTTGTTAAGCAGGCCTTCCAACTCCTGGATGTTTTCCTGGCCATCGGAATCCAATTCGATGTTGGCGACGAGCTGGTGCTCGGCGAGCAGTGCTTCGATCTCTGCCTGACGTTCTGCGCTGGTGACCACGACGGTCAGCGGGTTCTCTTCACTGCCCAGCTTGATAGCCCGTTTGGTACTGTAGCCGAAACTCTCGTGCTTAGGCTTTTTCTCAATCTTGCCTTTGTAGAAAAACTTGGACATGGGGACGCCTTGGTTGCGGTGGCAACACTGATCTTTGTCCGGTTGCCTGAAGTTAAATGGATGCGAATGGTAGCGGCAAGGCCAGCGTTGAGCAAGTGGGGGGAGGACACGCAGGCTGGGTCTAGGAGCGCTCGTCGGCGCAGCATTCGTCACAGAGGAAGGCCACCAGGCGGTCAAATTGTTCGTATTGGGCAATGCAGTGCAGGATCCGGCCTTCTCGGTGCTGCTTAACCAGGCCTGCGGAGACGAGGGCCGAGATGTGATGGGACAGAGTTGAGCCGGGAATGGCCAACTCTTTTTGCAAGGTGCCGACGGGCAGGCCGGCGTAGCCAGCCTTAGACAGGCGTTTGTAGACGGCGAGGCGGGCGGGATGGCCCAGCTCTTTCAAGGCTTTGGCGTGCTGTTCGAGTTCGCTCACATTGGGCTCCGGCAGACAAAATTCGTTGCTAATTATTCCACAGTTAGCTAATTACCGAAATAAAAAGGCCCAATGTCGGTAGGCATCGGGCCTTTGCGCGTTACAGGACGCTGAACAACAGACCAGCACTGAAAGCCATGGTGAAGATCACGGTCAGAAACGCCATAATCATCGGGCGAAGGAACAGGGTTTTAAGCAAGATCAGTTCGGTGATGCTGGCCCCGGCACTGCCGATGATCAGGGCCATCAAGGCCCCCATACCCATGCCCTTGAGCTCCAGCGCGGCCGCCAGGGGGATCATCGCCTCGGCGCGAATGTACAGCGGTACGCCAATCACTGCGGCAATGGCGATGGCCAGCGGATTGTCATCCCCGGCGTACTGGACGATCAGATCTTCCGGTACGAAGCCGTAGGTGAATGAGCCGATGGCTACCCCTAGCATCAGTAGTGGGAAGATCTTGCGAAACTGCTTCCAGGTCTCGCGCCAGATCTTGATCCACCGTCCAGCGGGTTTACCGCCACCGCAGCCTGACGTGGCGCTGGTGCTACAGCTGGATGTAGTGCTGGTGCCACAGCTGGATGCAGTGCTGGTGCCACAGCTGCTGGTTCCGCCCTCCACCACGTCACGGCGTACATGACGTTCAAATCCCATCTTTTCCAGTACGAAGCCGGCGACGACGGAGGTGAACAGTGCAATGGCAAAATAGATGGCTGTAACCTTTATTCCAAACGTCACCCAGAACAGGCCGATGATGATGGGGTTCAACAAGGGACTGGTGAACAGAAAGGTAATGGTCGGGCCAAAACCGGCGCGGGCCTTAAGCAGTCCGCTCAGCATGGGAATGGTTGAGCAACTGCAAAACGGCGTTAGGGCACCCAATAAACCGGCTGACAGGTAGCCCCGCCCTCCTTGGGAGCCCAGGATGGACTGGATCCGCTTGGCCGGCATGACGTCCATGATCACGCCGATCAGGAAGCTGATCAGCAGAAACAGGGCGGTCAGCTCCAGGGCAAGAAAAACAAAAAATTGCAGCGTGTCGAGGAGGTGTTCGATCGTCAAGGTCTTCACAACTATAATTCCAGAAAATTCGAAATGTGTATTCAGGAAAAAACACAGCACCGGTTGCCTTCTCTCCCTCTCAAGTTGGCCAAACTTTAACGTCGCTCTGAGATAATGTCAAATTTCCAGAATGTTCGAAATGATCGTTGGCGCATTCGTAAAACTCGATGCACGGCTGCGCCGATTCAGAACCACATCACTATGATGGCGGCGACGGCGATCAAGAACAGGCCGAGCATGTCCTGCACCTTAACCTTCTGTTTCAGCCAGTAGGCGGCGATCATCAGGGTAAAGAACACCTCCACCTGGCCCAGGGTTTTGACCAGAGGCACATTTTGCAGCGACATGGCGCTGAACCAGCCGATGGAGCCGAGGCAACTGGCCAGGCTGATGGCGGCGGTGAGGCGAAAGCGTTGGTTGAGGGCGGTAAGGGTGGCGCGATCCCGCCACAGCAGATAGCCCAGCAGCAGAAGGGTTTGCAGCCCGATCACCAGAACGAGCACCCAGGCAGCGCGGTGGGGAAAGGGCAGGGACAGGCTCAGGCTGGCCTCGCGGATCCACAATGAGGTGAGGGCGAAACTGCCACCACAGGCCAGACCGAGGGCGACGGTACTGAAGGAGAGCTGACGCAGCCCGGTTTTGGCACTGAGCAAAAAGACTGCCAGGGTGCCAATGCCGATCCCCAGCCAGCCCAGAAGTGACAGTTGGGTGCCGAAGAAGGCCATGCCGAGGATCGCGGCGATCAGTGCTTCGCTCTTTGCCAGGCCTGCCCCGACAGCGAAGTTTTTAAGCTGAAACAGGCGCACCATGAGTGCGGTGGCCAGGATCTGCATCAGGGCGGCACCGATCACGAACCGGCCAAAATCCAGGTTAAGCTCGGGCCAGGGTTGGGGTTGCCACAGGGTGAGTCCAGCCAGGTAGAGGGCGGCGATGGGCCCGGCCCAGAGGAAACGAGCCAGGGTGACGCCCAGGGCATTCACCTGGGTGCTGAGTTGGCTCTGCAGGGCGTTGCGCCAGGCCTGCATAAAGGCAGCGAGGAAGGTAAATCCTATCCATTCCATCCGTCACACTCCATCCTTGGGGGAGGGGCAGCATAGCGGAATGCCGAGATCCTGCCTAGCCGTCGTACAGTGATGATCTTATTGATTAGATGTTTGAGAAGCGCTTCCACGGGTCGAACCTATGGCCTATTGGATCGCCATGGGTGTGATGGGTTTAAGCCCAAATAGAAAAAGGAGGCCAGATGGCCTCCTTTTCATTGCCTGATGGCGGGATTAGAAGCGGTAGTTGTACTGCATGGAGAAGTACTGGGCGTTGGAGCGGGTGATGGCGGTGACGAAGGTCGGGGCACCAAATGCGCCGCTCAATAGGGCACTCTCTTCATTCACCTCAACGTTTTTGCCTTGAACATAGGCGTAACCGAAATCGAGGCTTTGGTTCGGGGTCAGCTTGTAACTGGCACCGGCGGTATACCAGTTACGATCGGAGTCCGGGATGGAGATGGACTCAACCTGATCGATCACACCGTTGTCGAACAGGTAACCGGCACGCAGATCCCACTTGTCGCTGAGGGAATAGGTTGCCCCGATGCTGTAAAGCCAGGAGTCTTTCCACTCGTAGACTTTCAGCGCATCTTCATCCAGCGTTGGTGCACCCAGATTGGGGATCTCGACCAGGCTGGTGCCATTTTTCAGGGTGATTTGATCGAAGTCGCTCCATTTGGTCCATTGCAGGGTGTAGTGCACGGCCAGTTTGGGCAGAACTTGGTGGAAGCCACCAATCTGGAAGACATCCGGCAGCGGCACGTCCATCTCTTCGTATCGGGTGGGCAGCAGCTCTCCGCCCAGCGCTGGATAACTACTGACTTTATCCAGATCCCCATCGACTGTGGTATCGGGGCTGTAGCGGTAGCTCAGACCGATGCGATGGTTTTCGTTAAATTCAATCAAACCACCGACGATCCCACCAAGGCCCCAGCCATCGGCGTCCACATTGGTCAACGGAATATCAGAGCCGGGCACGTTGCCTCGAGTGACTTCCCCTGAGCCGTAGATCACGTCCAGGCCTGCACCGACACTGAACATCTCGTTGATGCGGTAGGAGAGGCTGGCGTTAAGGTTGACGGTGGTCAATTGAGTGTTGCCCAGCAGATCATCTGGGCCGGGGATCTGGCCCAGAACAAAGGTCTTACCTTGCAGATCGCTGGTGTCGGTGCCGGTACCAAAATTGGTGAAGGCACCCAGGCCGAAGGCCAGCTTGTCGTTCAGTGGCTGGATATAGTAGACGGCGGGGACTACCTTGCTGTCGGCGGCATCATGTTCGCTGCCTACGTGCTGAGTACCTACCAGTGGGACATCGAAGTTGATGTCCTTGATCTTGACGTCCACATCCAGGTAGCTGATCCCGACTGAGAGCGCTTTTTGGTCGAACAGGGCCATACCGGCGGGGTTGCGGGCCAGGATGGCGGCGTTGTCGCCGATGGCGGCGTCCCCAGAGATGGCCCGGCCGACGCCAGCGGCGGACTGGGCGTTCAGGCCAAAACCGGCGGCCAAAGACGGGGCGCTCAAAGCCAGGATGCTGGTGGCGAGCAAAGTTTTCCGTATTGTTGTCATCGTTCTAATCCCGTTGTGTTTTTTTTGCTATGCGCCGGGCAGTGTATTAATAAATGAAACGAGAGCATTTGCTCTAATCTGAGTTTTTGCTCGGTACTGTGATCTGGATCACATTTTGTGCTGGTGAGGAAAGAAAGAGGGAGAACGTGCAGGGATATGGCGGGGAAAAAGCAAAAAGGAGGCCGGTTGGCCTCCTTGTGACGTGCTTAGCCGTGAGTGCTTAGAAGCGGCGGCTGTATTGCAGGGAGTAGTAGGTCGCGCCGGACTCAGTAGTGGCATTGACTGGACCGACCAAGGCCGAGTCTTCCACCAGATTGACTTTTTCGCCGCGAATAACGGCCATGCCGAGATCGATGGCGCTGTTGCGGCTCAGCTGGTAACCCACACCTGCGGTGTACCAGTTACGGTCGGAATCCGGGATGGACAGGGACTCGGTGTCACCGACCACGCCCTGATCGAACATGTAACCGGCGCGCAGGGTCCATTTGTCATTCAGGCTGTAGGTACCGCCGATGCTCAGCATCCAGGAGTCTTTCCAGTTGTAATCTTTGAGGACCACGTTACCGAGGCTTTCACTTTCACTAATAGAAAGTTTGTGTACCTGTTGATCACCAAAATCGTTGCAGTTGCCCGGTGCAAGTGGATTGTTGGTGCAAGTCAGGGTGATCGTTGCATCGCTCCCTGCAACCAGTTGGCCATTGGTAGCTGTGATCTTGTCAAACACACTCCACTTGGTCCACTGCGCGGTGTAATGCATGGCAAAGCGATCGGTGAGCTGGTGGAAGCCGGCAAACTGGAAGATATCTGGTACCGGGACTTCCAACTCGTCGAAGTTGGCATTGACTGCCAGTGGGGCGTCAATGTTAATGCCTATAATGGTCCCAGGTACGTTGACCATACCACCGGTGACGGTTGCGTTGATGGCAGCATCCGTGGAGATGTTCGCACCCACTTTACCACTGGCTTTTACGGTGGGGCTAACACGGTAGCTCATGCCGAAGCGGTGGTTTTCGTTCACTTCGTAGGTCGCACCGACGATACCGCCAAAGCCAATTCCGTCGGCATCGGCATTAATGCCAGTGGTTATGTCATCGAGACCAATGTTAGCGATCCCGCCCAAAATGGATTGGCTAAATTGGGCGCCAGCCATGTCCAGGCGGCTCAGCTTACCACTGCCCTGGATCAGATCCAGACCGGCACCGATGGCCAATTTGTCATTGATGCGGTAGGAGACGCTGGCATTGAGGTTCATGGTGATCACCTCGGTCTCACCGATGAGATCATACGGCGGGGTGCCAGCTGCCGCAGGAGAGACACCGGATAGCAGAGAGCGGGTGTCGGTGCCGGTACCGAAGTTGGTAAAGCCGGCGAAACCGATGGCCCACTTGTCGCTCAGGGGCTGGATGTAGTAGAAGTTCGGGATCACTGCAGCATCGGCGGCATCGTCGATGTTGTTCAGGTTACCGCCTTCGTAGTTGACGTTGGAGATCTTGACGTCGGTATCGGCGTAGGCAACACCCAAAGACAGGGCAGCGGAATCAAACATCGCCATGGCGGCCGGGTTACGGGACAGCACGGAGGCATTGTCGGCGATCACTGCATCACCGGAGAAGGCGCGACCGATACCGGTGGCGGATTGGGAGTTCAAACCAAAGCCAGCAGCCAGGGTCTGGGTGCTGGTCAAGGCGATCGCAGTGGCGATCAGTGTCTTGTTCATCGTTTTCATCTGCGCTCTCACTAAAATGCAGTGGATCGTTTTAATAATGGTGCGCATTCTAGGGAGGGGGGTGGGGTCTACATATCCGACCAGAGGGCGTTTTGGGGGTAAGTTCGGTGACTTTGCAGGCAACTCGACGCTTTTGGCGGTGAATGTGTTTTTGGGGTGTGTTTTATGTAAAAGCAAAGGGCGCCGGAGGCGCCCTTTGTTGTTGTGGGGTTTAGAGTAGCTGCTCAAATCTGGCGTGCTGCTCTCGCACCGGCTGGCTGGCGGGTAGCCATTGACTGATGAGGACGCCTGCCAGGGTGGCAAACAGGAAGCCTGGCAGGATCTCGTACAGATCAAACAGGCCACCTGAGAGGGGCTTCCAGATCACCACGGTGGCGGCACCGACCAGGATGGTGGCAATCGCGCCGTAGCGGCTGTATCCGCGCCAGTACAGGGCGAGCAGGACCACGGGGCCGAAGGCGGCACCAAATCCGGCCCAGGCGTAGGACACCAGGCTTAGGACGCTGGATTGAGGATTGAGGGCGATCACTGTGGCCAGCACGGCAACGGCCAGGACGGTCAAGCGTCCGACCATCACCTTCTCCCGCTCAGAGGCGTCCGGACGCAGCCACTTCTTATAGAAGTCTTCGGTGACCACGGAGGAGCACACTAAGAGTTGGGAATCGATGGTGCTCATGATCGCCGAGAGGATGGCGGCGATCAGGAAGCCGGCGATCCAGGGGTTGAACAGGACCTTGGACAGTTCGATAAAGACGGTTTCGGGGTTGGTCAGCGGGCTGTCGGCAAAGTAAAGGTAACCGGCCAGGCCAGTAGCCAGTGCACCAAACAGGGAGACCACCATCCAGCTCATGGCGATACGACGGGAGACGGGCAGATCTTTGACGTCTCCGATGGCCATAAAGCGGGAGAGGATGTGGGGCTGGCCGAAGTAACCCAGGCCCCAGGCCATCAGGGAGATAATGGCCAGCAGGGAGAGGCTTTCTGGGATCAGCTCCAGCATGGCGGGTTCGACCATGGCGATATCATGGGTATCACCGAAGAACACCACGGCGGGCACCACCAGCAGGGCAAGCAGCATCAGGATCCCCTGGAAAAAATCGGTCCAGCTGACGGCAAAGAAGCCGCCGACGAAGGTGTAGGAAACGATGATGGAGGCACCGATCAGCAAAGCGGTGGTGTACTCAAGGCCGAACGCCTGCTCAAACAGGATCGCGCCACCGACCATGCCGGAAGAGGTATAGAAGGTGAAGAACAGCAAGATGGTGGAGGCGGCGACCAGTCGCAAGATCCCGGTATCGGCGAAGCGGCCTTCCAGGAAGTCGGGCAGGGTCAGGGAGTCGCGGGTAAATTCGGTGTAGATCCGCAGACGTTTGGCCACCAGGTGCCAGTTGATCCAGGCGCCCAGTACCAGGCCGATGCCGATCCAGGCTTCGCTGAGTCCCGAGAGATAAACCGCCCCGGGCAATCCCAACAGGAGCCAGCCGGACATATCGGAGGCGCCGACACTCAAGGCAGTGACGGCCGGGCCCATTTTACGGCCCCCAAGGATGTAGTCTGAGGAGGTGTTGGTGTTCTTGTATGCAAGCGTGCCAATGACCAAAAGGAAGATCAAATAGCCGAAAAAAGTAATGCTGGTCGCCGTGGTGATCATGCTTATATTCTACTGTCCTTAATTCTATGCGACCGAATGCTAACAAAGGACTCCCTGAGTGACCAGTCATACCAATTTACCAGGCCAACTTGTTTGGCGAACTTTCGCCCAGTTAACGGTTGGACAGCTGTACGATCTATTGCGGCTGCGTGAGCGGGTGTTCCAGTTGGAGCAAAGCAGTCTCTATGAAGATATTGATGGCCAGGATCCTGATGCTTGGCACCTTTTGGTGAGTGATGACAGTGGCGTGCTGCTGGGTTATCTGAGACTGATATCAAACGGTGAGGTGTTAAAGCTGGGCCGGATCGTCTTGGCCCCGTCGGCGCGGGGGACTGGCCTGGGGCGGGCCTTGATCCAGGAGGGGATAGAGCGCGGCCGTTTATTGGCCCCCGGGTTGGCCATCAAGATCTCGGCTCAACAGGCGCTGACCCACTATTACCAAAGTTTCGGGTTTGAGGTGGTCTCCCAACCCTATGACGATGGGGGTGTGATGCACCTGGATATGGTGCTGGCTCCCTGAACACAAAGCGCCGTGCTCTAACAGCACGGCGCTGATGCTTTCCTGCTCTGCCTGCTTAGAGACTCTGATACCCGCCACTCAAGGCATTCAACGCGGGCTTGAGGCGTTGCTGTGGGGTGCCCACCACAGCCATATGCAGGGTGCCATGATCCGTGCCCAGGCCATGGAAGTGGTCATTGGCAAAGCGGTCGGGCAGGGTAGCCCCCTCTTGCGCAGGGATCATAAACAGGGTGATGCGGCCCTCATCGGAATCCATCACCACATGCAGGCTGCGGATCCCATCAAAGTCACAATAATTGGCGTAGTAGATGGCCCCGGGGACTTGTGAAAACTGTCCACCAAGGGATGCCAATTTCGTATTCAGGGCGTTCAGGCTCACCTGTTCATCGATGGATTCGACAAAGCTTTGCTCATGGGCGACATGGGCCAGGGCATGCTGACCGAGATCGCCAGGTACGCGGGTTGCCAGAGTAAAGATCAGGCCGACGGCGAAGGCCACCGATGCGACGGCGGCCAATTGCCAGCGATGACGACGTTGCTGTTGATGATGAACCGTCAGATTTTGGCTAAGTAGCAGGCGCTCGGCCAGATCTTCGGGGATCGGGACTTTGGCCGCATGATTGATTTTATGCTCCAGGGTTTGAAGCTCCTGCCGAAAGGCGGCATAGGCCGGATCGTCTGCGGCGGCCTGGATCAGCTCCGGATCCTGGCTACTCGGGTCGGCATACAGGCGCCGACGGAATTCAAGCTCATCCATTTCGTTGCCCCTCATTGATGTGATGAACGTCCAGGGCTTCGCGCAACTGGTTCCGGGCCCGAAACAGCCGGGTCATCACGGTATTACGGTTGAGCTCCAGCACGGTGGCGATCTCGTCACCGGAGAAGCCATAGAGCACCTGGAGCAACAAGGGCTCTCGGTATTCCGGCTCCAACTGGGCCATTTTTTTGCGCAGCCACTGATTCTCCACGTCCTGCTCTTGGGTCGTAGTGCCGAGATCGGCGACCTGCATCTCATCGATGTTGGTCAGATCGAACTGCTTACGCTCGAAGCGGCGGGCATTCTCCCGCCGCAATATGGTAATGAGCCAGGCCTTTGCCGCTTTTTCATCCTTGAGTGCGTCGAGCGATTTCCAGGCCCGCAAAAATGTCTCCTGAACCAGGTCGTCAGCAATCGAGCGGTCGTGACTCAGCCAGTAGGCATAGCGAAAGAGGTCGCCGTGCAGGGCTCGCACCAGCGCCTCATAGCGTTTTTGTTTGCTCATCATGTCTCTAGTGACCGATGAAGCCGCCTTTTTCTTTCCTAAACCCCTGAACATTTTTGCGTCACCTTCCCTTTTGTGCGCCCGCCCGCAGATTTAACCCATTGTGGATGTCGGATCCAGTGGCGGCAAGAGTGATTGCCGATTACGGGTGTCCTGCGTTGAGAGGGCACGGAGCGCCGTTGCCAGCTTGTCACCCTGCCAGGGGTGATTGGACGGGCTGTAGCGGCTGCGTTGCAGTTGGCTTAGGGGCTCGGCCAGGCTCGGTAGCTGGGCCGGGATCTGGGCCAAAGATGTCGGACGCTCAAGGTATTCACTGGCCCAGCGGGGCAGCAGGTTGAGGACCAGGCTGGCATCATTCTGTTGGCAGGCTTGCAGCAGTGTCCGCTCGCTGACGACGGGTTTCAGATCCGGGCTCTCCGTGATCGATGGGCGAGCCTGGCCTCGGCGCACCCCCCATACCAGGGTCGCCAGCCAGAGCAGGGCAAAGACGATTGTGGTATAGGGCCAGAGTCCTGGAGTGTGGATGACCTGGGTTTGGTTTGAGAGGGGCTCCTGCTCCAAAGAGAAGCTGGGTACGGGGATAGGCGCCAATCCCGTGCTGCTGGGCAGGACCTCGATGGTACGCTCAGGCAAGACCGCCCACTCCTGGCGTTTCAGCCGGGCATTCCACCAGGGAACGCGCAACTCGGGCAGGGTATAGCTGCCGGGCTGGCTGGGAACCAGGGCGACGCTCTGCTCCAGGGTCGCGATCAACTGTGTTTCCCTTACCCCACCGTTGCGTTCAACCTTATCCGGGTAGAGACGGACTCCCTCGGGGGCCGTCAGTGTCAGCTGTGGCAGGGCATCGGCTACGGTGCCGATGGCGGTCAGGCGTAGGGTTCGAGTGATGGGTTGGCCCACCTCAAATTCGGTCGGTGCGGCCTCGTCGGCGAGGTTATCATTTAAGGCCACCATGTCGGCGACCAGCCACTCCCCCTTGTAGGCGGCGGGTTTCGGCAGCACCGTCAGGCTGATGGGATCGCTGGTGGCCACCATGGAGCGGGCCTGACCCCGGCCAAAGAAGTCGTTACTGCGATTGGCGACGATCAGATCCCCTTCAAAGGTGGCCGTGCCCAACTCCAGTGCGCCGCTTTGTTGCGCGGTGATCAGGAATTGGCGATCAATGGTGCGGTAGCGCCGTCCCTGGCGGATGATGCTGCCGGCACTGTCTTCACCCAGTTGTTGCAGGTTGGCCTGGGCGTGCTCTGGGGCGTTGAGGGTGCCTCGTTGCAGATCGGCCCCCAGATAGAGGGTCAAGGTGAGTACGGCAGGCTGGCCGACGTAGACTCTGTCTGAATCGAGACGCGTTTCGATAAAGGCCAGGGGCAGTTGCTCCAGGGCGTCGGCTTGGTCCTGAGCCAAAACGGTCAGTTCAATGGGCTGGCTGGCAACGCCTTCGATCTGCAGGGATGGCAGGGTAAAGGTACCTGTCTTGCGGGGCAGCAGTAGCACCTGCCAGCGGGTCTGGCGTTGCATGTCGAAATTAACGATCTGGGTGCTGGAGCTGACGTTGACCCGGCCAAGGATAAAATCGCGTTCCAGTGGCGTGGTGTCCAGCGCGTCCCGATCGACGCTGTCATCAGCCGTCACGCTCAGGGTAAAGGACTGACCCATCAGCACCGGATTTTGATCCACCGTGGTGGTTAACTGGGTCAGGGCCCAGCTGGCGGAGGAGAAAAGCAGCGCCAGGCAGGCCAGTGTCGGCAAAAATATCTTGGGTAAAACTCGCATTACCACTGGGTACGCTCCGTATTGATGGTGCCTTCCTGACGGCGGCGTTGGTATTCCAATTGCATTTTGTTGCGCAACAGTTGGCCGGGATCATCCTGTACCAACTGGAGTTGTCGGTGTAGCTGACGGTTGTCAACGTCCTCTTCGGTCGGCTGTGCTGAGCTTGAGGCCTGGGACTGCTCTTCGTCGGTGGACTCTTGTGGTGTGGAGGCAGGCGGTGTGGACTCGGGGTTGGCCTCCGTGCCGGGCGTCTGATCGTCCGGATTTAGCTTATCGCTCTGGTTCTGCTCGCCGTTCTGGCTTTGCTCGACGTCCGGGTTTTGCTCACCGTCCGGGTTTTGCTCACCGTTCTGGCTTGGCTCGCCGCTTTGATTCTGCTCACCGTTCTGGCTTGGCTCGTCGTCCGGGTTTTGCTCACCCTTCTGGCTCTGCTCACCGTTCTGGTTCTGCTCGCCGTTCTGGTTCTGCTCGCCGTTCTGGCTTTGCTCGCCGTCCGGGCTTTGCTCGCCGTTCTGGTTCTGCTCGCCGTTCTGGTTCTGCTCGCCGTTTTGGTTCTGCTCGCCGTCCGGGTTCTGCTCGCCGTCCGGGTTTTGCTCACCCTCAGGCTGTTGGGCGATCAACTGCTCCATCAGGTCCAGATTTTCCTGTGCCTGTTCGTGGCTTGGGTGCCGGTCCAGGACCTCACGATAGCGTTGGGCGGCATCTTGATAACGCCCCAGTTGGGCAAGGGCATTACCGCCGTTATAGAGACTGTTTAGATCCTCTGCCTGATCGAAGGCTTCAAGAGCCTGTTCATACTCTCCCGCCCGGTAGTGAGCGGCGCCCCGCCAGGCGGGATTGTTGAATTGGTTGGCAGCCTGGCTAAAGTCGCCCTGTTCAAAGGCGGCTTGTCCCTGTTGGTCGGCGCGTAACCAGGGGTTGGCGTTGCCACTGGGGCTAAAGGCCAGCAGGGGCAACATCATGGGGAGCAGTGCCAGCAGTGCGTGGCGTCGCATCATCCAGGCCAGGGGCAGAAGCAGCAATGCCAGCAGATAGCCCCCCCGATCCTGCCATTGGCTGTGACCTTGATGCCCATGTTCGCGGCCAGTGTCCATCTGTGCTGGCCCCTTGTCTGCCAGGCTGAGCACGTCACTGCCGTCGGGCTGGTAGGGCACCAGGGTGCCATCACCGGCCCGGGCCAGCTTGCCCAGCAGCTCAAAGTCCGTGAAGGCCAGGGCCACCTCGCCAGAGCGGGTACGGATCAGCTCGCCACCTGGGGGCTCCATGGGCGCCCCGGCGGGGGTGCCCAGGGCGAGGATCTTCAGGGTCCATGGCATTTTCTTGGCCAGCTCAATCGCTTCATCGGCATGTTCAGGGTGGAGATCATCGGCGATCAGCAGGATCTCCCCATTGAGATAGCCCGCATCCCGCAGCAGCTGATCGGCCTGGTACAGCCCCTTGGGGACATTGGAGCCGGGGACAGGGACCAGATCCGGCGATAAAACAGGGATCAGGTTGGCCAGGGTGGCGCGATCATCGGTCAGCGGGGCCAGGGTGAAGGCATCGCCACCGTAGACCACCAGCCCCATCTCGCCTTCAGGCAAGTGTTCAAGCAGATCCAGTGCCTTGAAGCGGGCATGGGCCAGTCGGTTGGGGGGGAGATCGGTGGCCCACATGGAGTAGGACATGTCCATCAGCAGAACCCGGCCCTGATCCAGCTGGAACAGAGGCACTGAGCGTTTGTCCCAGGCGGGGCCGGAGAGGGCAAGCAGGATCAGCGCCAGCAGGGTGATGGGGAGCGCTTGGCCCAGGGCTTTGCTGGTGCCCTCACTCTGCAGCATGGCCTGGTGCAGGTGTGCAGGCAGTAGCTTGCTCCAAAACTGATGATGTTGACCCTGGCGTCTCAGCCACCAGGCCAGGATCGGGAGCAGTAACAGGCCCAACAGTACCCAGGGACGGATCAAATGAAAGTCAGCCATGTTGCCTCCTCACCAGTAGTAGCGTAAGTAGGCCCAGGGCTATGGCTAAGGGCCAGGTATAGAGTTCGGTTTGTGGGCGCCATTGGCTGCCCTCCTGCTCCAGCGGTTCAAGCTGGTCGAGCTCGGCGTAGATCTCATCGAGTTCTGCCGTGGTACGGGCCCTGAAGTAGCGTCCGCCAGTAGACTCGGACAGTTCGATAAATTCGGCTTCCGCCCGGTCCAGTTCGGCCGAGGGATTGACCGTGCTGCTGCCAAACAGGCGGCGCTGTTTCATCTGGGAAGAGCCGACACCTATGGTATAGAGGGTGACGCCAGCCTGGCGAGCCAGCTCGACCGCCTGAGCCGGGGTAAAGCGGCCGGCGTTGTTCTCCCCGTCGGTCAGCAGCACCAGCACTCGGGAACTTTGCTCCAGCTCTTCGAAGCGCTTAACAGCCAGGGCGATGGAGTCGCCGATGGCGGTCTGGTTCCCCACCAGGCCGATCTCGGATTCCCGCAGATACTGGGCAACGGTTTGCCGGTCAAAGGTCAGGGGCGCCTGAAGGTAGGCGGCGTCGGCAAACAGGATCAGCCCCAGGCGATCCCCGTCCCGGCGCTGGATAAAGTCGCCCAGGACATGGCGAACCATGGTGTAGCGATCCACCAGTCGGCCATTGAGCTCCATGTCTTCGATCAACATGGAGCCGGAGAGATCCACCGAGATCATCAGATCCCGACCTTCCCGCTTGAGGGCCACGGGCTCTCCAAGCCAAAGGGGCCGACAGGCCGCCAGTACCAGACACAGCCAGGTCAGTGCCCCGAGCACGCGCCACCTCGTCTTGGGAGCCGGACCGCCAGCCAGGGCGATGGAGCGGCTCAGGCTGCCGGGCAGGCGCAAAGCACTGACAGCGGCCGGGCGTCGGCGTGGCAGCAGCCAGGGGAGGGGCAGGGCCAAGAGCAGCCAGGGCCATTCGAAGCTCAGCATGCCGGTGCCTCCCTGTTTGCCTTGTGATGGCTTGGCAGGGCCCGAAGGGCTTGCCCAGTGGCGGCGATCAACGCGGCGCCGTCTGGGATGGCGTTGTCGCTGCGATAGGGGTTCCCCAGCAGGGTGGGCCAGGGGGCCGGATGCAGCTGATTCAGGAAGCTGTGCCAGGCGTCACCGTGCAGCCCGGCGATGGCTTCCCTATCGGTGTAGGCGATGGCGGTGCGCTTAAGCAGGGTGGGGATCGTCCGGTTGAGATCGCTCTGAAGGGGATCCAATGCTGCCAGGGCTTGAAGCGCCTGGCGCAATGGCGCCCGGTAGCGATGGCGACGCCATAACCATACTGTCAGGGAGGTTCCGGCCAGCAGGAGCAGCGCCATCAGTAACCACCAGCCCCAGGCCAGTGGCCAGGGACTCACCGCCGGGGGGAGAAGGATATCGTGAAGTTGTTCTAAGGGATTCATAACCACAATTTTTGCCACTGCTGCTCCAGAGGGGCGGCAGCACTGATCTCACTCAAGGCCAGGTCTTGTTGCAGGCTTTGCTGATAGGCGCGTTCCTGCGCGCTATGCCAGCGACTGGAAAGGGTTTTGGCGCCCTGATGATCCAGCCAATTTGGCCGGACCTGATCTGGAAGACGCACCGGCAGGGGACCGCCGGCATCACGCAGCTTGTCAAACAGGGGATCGGTCAGGCAGAACAGACGCACTTCGGCGTGACGCCTTAGCCGTTTGATCCGCTGCAGGCTCTCTTCATCCATGCCCAGGGGGTTGGTGATGATCACGGCCAGGGAGCCGGGGCGCACCAGGCGTTCGAGGCGGACCAGGGCTGCAGACCAGTAGTCACCATTTTCCTGGGTTGGGGCTTTGCCATGCTTCTCAATCAGGGCTTCGAGCATCGCCAGTAGCCCGGCTCGCCGGGCCTTGGGTTTGAGCTCTGCATGCTCGGACTCGTTGCAGACGATCCCGCCGAGACGATCGCCCTTACCGGTAATGTGCCAGCTCAGGGTCGCGGCCAGGTGCGCCGCCTGCACTGACTGCAGAAGCAGCTCAGAGCCCAGTTGCATTCGGCTGCCCAGATCGACGCACAGTAGAACCGGACGCTCCCGTTCGTCGCGAAACAGCTTGGTGTGCGCTTTGCCGGTTCGGGCCGTTACGCGCCAGTCGATGGTGCGGATATCGTCACCGCTTTGATAGGCGCGCACCTCGGCGAACTCCATGCCACGCCCCTTGAGCCGCGACAGCCGTTCGCCCGCCATCAGGGCGCGGGCTCGGCCCTGATCACCGCTGCGGATCAGATCCTGATGCTCGGCCCGGGCCAGCAGCTCCTTGAGGCAAAGGGTGGCACCGTTCCCATGGCGAGGCAGGGGTAACCTTGCAGCAGACATCAGGGTACGGCCACCAGCTTGAGGATCCGGGCGATCACCTGATCTTTGCTAACGCCTTCGGCCTCAGCCTGGTAGCTCAGCAGGATCCGGTGACGCAGTACATTGGGGGCCACCGCCTGGATATCTTCCGGGGCGACATAGTCCCGTCCCAGCAGGAAGGCACGGGCACGGGCACAGCGTTCCAGGGCGATACTGGCACGTGGGCTGACGCCCCATTGCAACCATTGCCCCAGGGTGTCGTCATAGCGAGCCGGCTGGCGTGTTGCCATCACCAGGGACACTATGTATTGCTCCATCTGAGGGGCCAGGTGGATCCCCAGGGCTGCATCCCGGGCGGCAAACACTTCGGCTTCCGTCAGGGGCTGGGGTGGGGTGATCACACTGTGTTTGGCTTCGTTGCGGGACAGCGCCAGGATCTGCAACTCGGTCTCAGCGTCGGGGTAGTCCAGAGACAGGTGCAGCAGGAAGCGGTCGAGCTGGGCTTCTGGCAGGGGGTAGGTGCCTTCGTTCTCGATGGGGTTTTGGGTGGCCATCACCATAAATAGACGGGGCAAGGGGTAGCTGCGCTTCCCTACGGTGATCTGCCCCTCAGCCATCGCTTCGAGCAGTGCGGACTGGACCTTGGCGGGAGCCCGGTTGATCTCATCGGCCAGCGCCAGGTTGTGGAACAGAGGGCCGGCTTGAAACTCGAACTGGCCGGTTTCCTGACGGAAAATATCGGTGCCGGTCAGATCTGCCGGAAGCAGATCCGGGGTGAACTGGATGCGGTGGAAATTGCCATCGATGCAGTCGGCCAGGGCTTTTACGGCCCGGGTCTTGGCCAGTCCGGGTGGACCCTCCACCAGGAGGTGGCCATCTGCGATCAGGGCGATCAGCAGACCCTCTACCAAGCTGGGCTGTCCCAGGATCATCTGGTGCAGATAGGATTGGATCTGATTAAGGCGTTGCAGTTGCATGGTGTGTCTCTATGGCTGCGGACGGTTTTACACTGCCCCGTATCGATGGGAAACGGGCGTTGAAGCCGGGAACTCATCTAGGGCCTGATCTAATAAAGGTTATTGAAAATACTGCATGATCTGGGTGGTGAGCAAGTAGGGCGCGGCCGTGACCATGGGCAAGAGTGATGCCAGTATCACTTTGCCTGCTGTGGCCCCCTGACGGTTCAGATGCAGGCTGAAAAACAGCCCATATGCAAAGACCAGTGGATAGAGCAGCAGTGTGATGCTGACGTAGTATTGCAACAGCGTCATGGGCAGGGCCCGAAGGCTCTGCGGCAGGCCGAAGTCCACATAGTGGAAGCCCATCATCCAGAACAGCATCTGCACTCCCAAAGGGATATACAGCAGTGCTATCCAAACAGACAAGGGGCGGCGGCTGAGGTTCGTTTCTGGGCGCATTGTTTGTTCTCTTCGTCTCGAAATTGTGCTGAGTGTCACTGATATTATGACTTTTTTTAAGTGAAAGCGGACTTTACTCGCCACGCCTCAGGCCGAGCGTTCCGGCAAAGGATTCACACAAGTGTTTGAAACTGGCAGCCCAGCAGGTAGGATGAGATCACATTTTTCTGGTCCGACCTCGTCGAGGTCACACTCTAGAGTTCAGGGAAAGAGGACAATCATGACGCAACGACACAGGCTGCAAACCCCTTCGGGCGATCGTATCGCCATCGTCGCCGGGCTGCGTACTCCATTTGCGCGGCAAGCGACGGCGTTTCACGGGATCTCGGCACTGCAGATGGGACAGATGGTGGTCAGTGAACTGCTTGCTCGCAGTGAGCTGAACCCAAAATTGGTCGATCAACTTGTGTATGGGCAGGTGATCCAGATGCCCGAGGCCCCGAATATCGCCCGGGAGATCGTCCTGGGAACCGGTATGTCGGTCCATACGGATGCCTACTCGGTGAGCCGGGCCTGTGCCACTTCGTTTCAGTCGGCCGTGAGTGTGGCGGAGTCCATGATGGCCGGTCAGGTTGAGATCGGGATCGCCGGAGGCGCGGATTCCAGCTCGGTGCTGCCCATAGGCGTCAGTAAAAAATTGGGACGGTCCCTGGTGGATCTCACCAAGGCGCGAAGCCTGGGACAACGCCTGTCGATCTTAAAACGGCTGCGACCCGGTGATCTGCTCCCCGTACCCCCTGCGGTGGCGGAGTACTCCACCGGCTTGTCCATGGGACAGACCGCCGAACAGATGGCGAAGAGTCACCAGATCCCACGGCAGGCACAGGATGAACTGGCGATCCGCTCCCATCAAAGGGCTCATCAGAACTGGGAGTCCGGTGTGCTGGCCCAGGAGGTGATGACCTGCCATGTCCCGCCTTATAAAGCCTTTATCGAGCGAGACAACAACGTTCGGGCCGATATGACGGCGGATAAACTGGCCAAGCTTAAGCCTGTGTTTGATAAAAAATATGGCAGTGTAACGGCCGCCAATGCGACCCCGTTGACCGATGGTGCCTCGGCGCTGTTAATGATGCCGGAGTCCAGGGCCAAGGCGATGGGATACGATCCCATCGGTTACATTCGAAGCTACGCCTTTGCCGGCATCGATGTGTGGGAAGACATGCTGATGGGGCCCAGCTATGCCACGCCCAAGGCCCTGGATAGGGCAGGAATGACCCTGGCCGATCTGGATCTGATCGAGATGCATGAAGCCTTTGCCGCGCAGACCCTGGCCAATATTAAGATGTTTGCCAGTCGGCAGTTTGCTCAGGAAAAGCTGGGGCGCAGCGAGGCGATCGGTGAGATCGATATGGACAAGTTTAATGTGATGGGCAGCTCCCTGGCCTACGGCCATCCCTTTGCTGCGACCGGAGGCCGAATGATCACCTCAATGTGTCACGAACTGAAACGGCGGGGTGGCGGGACCGGATTGACCACCGCCTGTGCGGCGGGTGGCCTGGGTGTGGCGATGATCCTGGAGGTGGAGTGATGAGCGAGAAGACATTCAGTTGGGCCAAAGAGGATGGCGGTATCGCGGTGATCACCATGGATCTGCCCGGTGAAAGCATGAATACCCTGCGTGACAGCTTCAATGACGAGGTGATGGAGGTGATCACCGCCATTGGCCAGGATCCTGAGATCCAGGGCGTGGTGCTGCGCTCCGGAAAACCCGACTCCTTTATCGCCGGGGCGGATATCGGCATGCTTGAGGCCTGTGAAACCGCCGACGATGTGACCCGCCTGTCCCTGGCGGGCCACAAGACATTGGCGGCGCTGGCGGCCCTGCCCGTGCCCGTGGTCGCGGCGATCCACGGGCCCTGTCTGGGGGGCGGCTTGGAGGTGGCCCTGGCCTGTGACTATCGAGTCTGCAGTGACAGCGATAAGACGCTGATCGGCCTGCCCGAGTCTCAGCTCGGGATCCTGCCCGGCGGGGGCGGAACCCAAAGGCTGCCTAAGCTGGTGGGAGTGGCCAAAGCGCTGGATCTGATGCTGACCGGGCGTCAACTTCGGCCTAAATCGGCCAAGAAGATGGGTTTGATGGACGAGATGGTGCCCCAAACGGTCTTGATGGATGTCGCCCGGCGGTGGGCCCTGAAGGGGAAGCGCAAAAAGTGGGCACCTCAGCTGGGTGCGGCGGAAAAGGCGCTGGAGCTGACCGGAGTGGGTCGCAAACTGATCTACCAGCAGGCCGCTAAGCAGGTGGAGGCGAAAACCCAGGGTAACTACCCGGCACCCTCAAAGATCATCGAGGCGGTAAAGATAGGTATCGAGCAGGGCAGTGCCCAGGGGTATGCGGCGGAGGCCCGCTTCTTTGGCGAACTGGTGATGACCCCAGAGTCCAAATGTTTGCGTGCCCTGTTTTTTGCTACCACGCAGATGAAAAAAGAGAGCGGTTTCGAGGGGGCCGAGCCCTTACCGGTCAACAAGGTGATGGTGCTGGGGGGAGGCTTGATGGGCGGGGGGATCGCTTCGGTGACCGCACTGAAGGCCAAGTTGCCGGTTCGGATCAAGGACATCAATGAGGCGGGGTTGAGCAGTGCCTTGGCTTACAGCTATAAACAGGTCGCGCGGCGAGTTCAGAAGCGGCAGATCACGGCAGCTCAAAGAGATAAGGCGATGAACCTCCTCTCCACCACGACCCGTTATGATGGGCTGAAGGGGGTGGATCTGGTCGTTGAAGCGGTATTTGAGGATCTGGAGCTGAAGCACCAAATGGTCAAGGAGGTAGAGAACCATTGTGGTGAGCACACCATCTTTGCTTCCAATACCTCATCTTTGCCCATTGAGCAGATCGCCGAGGCGGCGGCTCGACCGGAAAACGTGATTGGACTCCACTACTTTTCACCGGTAGAGCAGATGCCCCTGGTGGAGGTGATCCCTCATAAGGGGACCTCGGCACAAACCATAGCAACGACGGTGGCTTTTGCCCGCCAGCAGGGTAAAACGCCGATCGTGGTTCAGGATGGCGCAGGATTTTACGTCAATCGGATCCTTGCACTGTATGTGAACGAGGCTGCCAGCCTGGTCCTTGAGGGAGAGCCCATTGACGCTTTGGACAGCGCCCTGGTTAAGTTTGGATTTCCTGTTGGCCCCATCGCCTTGTTGGATGAGGTCGGTATTGATGTTGGGGCTAAGATCGCCCCCATCCTCGAGGGGGAACTGGGCGATCGATTTGCCGCACCGTCCGCCTTCGATAAGGTGTTGGCGGACGATCGCAAAGGCAAAAAGAATGGTCGAGGTTTTTATCGCTTCGGTGGCAAGAAAGGAAAAAAATCGGTTGATGAAAGTGTTTATTCCGTCCTGGGGGTGACACCACAACCCCGCTTGAATGCCGAAGAGATGGCCCAGCGCTGCGTTATACAGATGCTTAATGAAGCCGTTCGCTGTCTCGAGGAGGGGATCATTGCCAGCCCAAGGGATGGGGATATTGGTGCCATCTTCGGCATTGGATTCCCGCCATTTCGAGGAGGGCCATTCCGCTATATCGATCAGATGGGGGCTGGCAACTTGCTGGCTAAACTGGAGGAGTGTGAAACCCGCCTGGGTGCGCGTTTCGCACCGGCCGAGCGGCTTAAACAGATGGCTCAAAGCGGGGAAACGTTTTTTGTGCGTTAGGCGGAGGCTGGTTTTTCTGAATGCATAGCTGAGTCTCATAGCCAAGGCGTAATGTCACCAGGTGCGTCAAATTATTGACGAACCTGAGGGCAGTGGAGGCACTGGCAAGACAACAAAATGACGTTTTTTTAGTCGGGACAAAACAAAAAAGAGAGCCACTGGCTCTCTTTTTTGTTTACCCGGCTTGCCTGAAATGGCGGTTGTCAGCCGGTGACGACAAACCTGCTGATCAATGCCACCAGGCCGATGCTTTGATGCTGTGAAGTTGATCCAGGCCTTTGGGAGTGCGGATCTTTTGCCGAGGTGCTTTGATCCCCAATACTGATTTAATGAGCTTAAACATAATGTGACTCCTTACTGGGTGATTTAACTGCTTAGGCTTGCTGCTCGGTGTGCTTGATCCATGGCTTGCCAGCGATCAGCTGCTCGTTGTGCTTGATCCAAGGCTTGTTGGCGACTTGCTGTTCGGAGTGCTTGATCCAAGGCTTGTTGGCGACTTGCTGCTCGGTGTGCTTGATCCAAGGCTTGTTGGCGACGGGCTGCTCGGAGTGCTTGATCCAAGGCTTGTTGGCGATCTGCTGTTCGGAGTGCTTGATCCAAGGCTTGTTGGCGATCAGCTGCTCTGTGTGCTTGATCCAAGGCTTGCCGGCGATCAGCTGTTCGGTGTGCTTGATCCAAGGCTTGTTGGCGACTTGCTGCTCGGAGTGCTTGATCCAAGGCTTGTTGGCGACTTGCTGCTCGGAGTGCTTAATCCAGGGGTAGCGGGCCAGCTGCTGCTCGGAGTGCTTGATCCAGGGGTAGCGGGCCAACTGCTGCTCGGAGTGCTTGATCCAGGGGTAGCGGGCCAGCTGCTGCTCAGTGTGCTTGATCCAGGGGTAGCGGGCCAACTGCTGCTCGGAGTGCTTGATCCAGGGGTAGCGGGCCAGCTGCTGCTCGGAGTGCTTGATCCAGGGGTAGCGGGCCAACTGCTGCTCGGAGTGCTTGATCCAGGGGTAGCGGGCCAGCTGCTGCTCAGTGTGCTTGATCCAGGGGTAGCGGGCCAGCTGCTGCTCGGAGTGCTTGATCCAGGGGTAGCGGGCCAGCTGCTGCTCGGAGTGCTTGATCCAGGGGTAGCGGGCCAGCTGCTGCTCTGCATGTTTGGCAGGAAGCTCGGCGCGCGTCACTTTTACCCAGGGAAGCGATGAATAACGTTTATCGTTATTTAGATGGGAGGTTTTAGTGTGCTGAGAATTATGTTCTTCAAGCCATGCTTGTGTTTTTTGCTCAGTATTTCCCAGTGGGTTATGGCCGACGGATGCGGAAGTGATGGCGGTGAAGGAAATAGCACAGGCAATAGCAATGGTTTTGAGTGTGGTTTTCATGATCGATCCCTGATGACGGAGTAAACAAATAAACTTGTTTAGCCATCAGCAATCGGCGTGCCAATATTATTGGACGGATTTTTGACGTATTTTGGTGTGACTCAATGAGGCATTTTGGATCAGGAGTTCAGTGAACTCTGCTTCCGGAAGGGGTCGGCTGAATAAATACCCTTGCATCATTTCACACTCTATTTCCCTAAGTGTGTTCGCCTGCTCTTGGGTTTCAACACCTTCTGCGACGATAGACAACTCCAGGTTTTTCGCTATGGTCACGATAGAGGCGACCATCATCTTATCAGAGTGAGAGTGGGTCAGGTCGTCGACAAAGGATTTGTCGATTTTCAGGGTATCCAGAGGGAATCTTTTGAGGTAGGAGAGTGAGGAGTAGCCGGTACCAAAGTCATCCAGTGCCAACTTTATCCCCAAGGTTTTGAGTCGCTGCATGACGTCGACCGCCTGATTGGGCTCATCGATCATGGTACCTTCGGTGATCTCCAACTCCAAGCGTGCCGGCGACAGTTGGCTGCGGTCGAGTTGATGTTGAATGCGCTCAGCCAGATCGGGCAGTGCAAACTGCTTCGAGGCCAGGTTTACCGCAATACGGCCTTTGAACAGCCCCTGATGGCACCATTGGTAGGTGGCCCGGCATGCTTTGCTCAGTACCACTTCACCGATGTCGACAATCAGGCCACTCTCTTCGGCCAGGGGGATGAATTCACCTGGGGGGATCAGGCCCCGTTGAGGATGTCGGATCCGCACCAGGGCTTCCGCACCACAGATACTTTCCGTCTCGCTGTCGACTTTTGCCTGGTAATACACCTCGAACCACTCCTGCTCGAGGGCTTGCCGGATCACGGCTTCCATGTCCAGGCGGGACAAGGCCGCCCGATTCAATTGTTCGTTGTAGTATTGGTAGCGTTGACCCCCCTGACTTTTCGCATGGTACATCGCCAGATCCGCCTTGCGGACCAGGGCGGCTCGGCTCTTATCATCTTCCGGGTAGGAGGCGATCCCCAGGCTGCAATTGAGAAGCAACTGTTTGTTGTGGAGGTTGAAGTCGTGCTCGAACGAGTTGAGTAGGATCCGTGCCAGGCGGGAGTTGGCAGACAGAGCCCATTCGCCTTCATACAGTACGGCAAACTCATCCCCCCCCATCCGGTGTAACGTTGCTTCTTTAGGGAGCATGCTCTGCAATCGTTTGGCGATCCGACACAGGAGTTCGTCTCCGATCTCATGGCCCAGGGTATCGTTAACCCGTTTGAAGTTGTCCAGATCCAGTATAAACAGGCTAAATGGCACGTTACCCAGAAGCAGGCGATCAATATTGGCATGCAGGTAAGTGCGGTTGGGAAGGCCGGTCAGGGTGTCATTGTTGGTGAGGCGGCGCAGTTCGGCTTCGGCGGCTTTTCGATGGGTAATGTCGCTGAGGATCCCGACATAGAAGGTGCCGTTTTCAAACTCACCCTGTACCCTGTCCAGGCTGATCTCAACCTGGATCAGCTTGCCGTTGGCCTGACGGTAGTCGATTTCAGCCTTCCATTGACCCTGACTATGGAGTCGGGCCAACAGATCCTGAGTGTACTCTTGTGGGTACTCACTTAGCTGGAATGGCTGGTATTGTACGGCTTCGCGATCAAAGCCGGTGATCTGGCTGAATGCCTTGTTGATCTCAGTGATCTGGCTGTTATCGTCGAGGATAAACATGCCATCGGAGATATTGGCCAGGGCGCTGGCAAACAGGGAGAGGCGAGCTTCGTTGGACTTAATGGTATCTATGTCCTTGATGGTGCCGGTCATCCGGGCGGGATTATCCTCTTCATCCCATTCGACGATTTTTGCTCGGTCCAGGATCCAGACCCAGCGTTGCTGACTCCCCTTAACGCGATAGGTGGCTTCGAAATGGTCGACCTCTCCTTTGAAGCAGGCCATCAGCTGCTCATTGACCCTGGACTGGTCGGCGGGATGAATGTTCTCCCCCTCGGAGCGCCCCTTGGGGCTGGAAAAATCCAGGGTGTCCCAGATATTTGAGCGGTGCATGGTGCCCTCTTTGATATCCCAGTCCCACATCTCATCGCCACTGCCCCAAAGCGCCAGCTTAAGTCGCTCCTCGCTCTGTGCGATCCGGGCGTGGATCTGGCGGCGGCGGCGACTTGCCAGCAAGGAAAGGATCAAGGCGAGGAAAAATAGCAATCCATAGCCGACTTTGGCTTGCGGTGATAACCACCAGGGAGGCGTAATGGTGATATTCAGTCGTGACACGCCGCTGATTATATTTTCCTGGGGGGATACAGCTTTTACCTCGAAGAGATAATCGCCGGGTGGAACATTGGTAAAAGTGGCAACCCTGTGATTTTTTTCTGCGGTTAACCAGTCGTCGGAAAAGCCGACAAGTCTAAAGGCATATTCCACCAGGCTATGGTTGCTTCCGGTAATACTGGAAAAGGAAAGTGAAAAAGGGTAGTCACTATAATTTAATGTGATTTCCTTAAGATTGTGAGCCGCTAAACCAGCATTTTCTGGGTTGCGGAACTCTTTGTTAAACACTTTGACTGAAGTAATAATTGGGCTGAATTGATAGCGCTTGTTCATCAAAGCTGGAATATCAACTTGGGTGATGCCATTGTTTCCACCAAAGTAGACATATTTGCCAAGAGACAGTGCGGAGAGGGCATTGAATTCTGATTGAGCTATCTGCTCTAAGCCAACAATTTCGAGCAGTTCCAGAGAATTTTTATCTAGGATCAGGATCCCTTTGTTGGTGGTAAACAAAAGATAGCCCTTGTGCTCGACCGAGGCGTAGACAGCCATATTTTCAAGGGGAGAGGTGGCAAATAGGTTGATGGTTTCCCCTTTTTTGTTCAGTACATAGAGCCCGCCGCTGGCCGTGCCGACAATTAGGCCAGAGGGAGAGGGCTGCAGCACCACAGGGATCTGCTGTTTCAGTAAGATTTGCTTTAGGCTCCAGTGCATCCCCTGTTTCCGGTAGATGTGAAGCCCGGTTTGGGCTGCGACATAGAGGTCTTGCTCTTGCTGGTAAACGGCAAAGATGGGCTCATTAAGCTGGGGGCTCAGGCTTACCGGTTCGACTTGAAGTGTTGCATTGAGCCGGAACAGGCCTTGGGCAAAGGTGCCAGCCCAGGTTGCTTCTCCCGAGCGTGACAGGTGGGTGAAGATATGGCTATCGTTAAGATATGTCGGCCCTGAGCCGTCATCGCCAAGCAGTACCAGGCCACTGCCCCCACCGATCAGCATGCCTGAATCAGTGGATAATAAGGATTTGGGTCCTGGCATCGAGGCGCTGGTGAGGCCGTCTAGTGCCATGGAGTCTGAGAGCCGGGCAAGCTGAGGGGCGTTGTTACTCAGCCATAACTCTCCTCCGTGGGCTGCCAGTGACCAAGTCTGGTTGCCACCATCCAGTATACCTTGGTACCCAAAGGTGCGTGCCTTGGCCAGGTAGTGGGAGAGGCGTATCACACTACTATTGCCCGATGCTGCCCAAAGGTTGCCGCTTGGGTCCTGGGTGAGTCGTGAGGTGTGGCGATGGTAGATGCGATGAAGCCTCTGGACCTGATCTCCTTGCGCCAGGGTCAGTTTGTCTATCCCATCCCGGCTGGCAACAAAATAGTCGTTGCGAGTCGCATCGTACAACACGTGGTTGATTGCCCCCTCTTGCAGCAGGGTATGAAACTGCCCCTGTTTATCTTGTAGGTAGAGCCCGGTACTGGATGCCAGTAGCCAGTCTTGACCTGGCGTAATGAGCGCGCTGCTGATCATGCCCAGAGTAGTGGGTAGAGAGGATAGACTCAGGGTGTTGAGGTCGAACAGGTAGCTTTGGCCATTATAGGCCGACAGCAGTAACTGATGGTCTTTTTGGCCCACCACTTTATAACCACTGGGCCCCAGTGAATCGATGGGCAACCTGGCTACGACTCCGGTTCGATCAATGATATAGATGCACTCCGGGCCTGCGGCAAATAGCTGGTTGCCGTTACGGTAGGCTCCCCAGAGAGTCTGAGCGCGATCAAACAGGGATTGGAAGGTGCCCGTATCCGTGCGGTAGCGGAAAATATTACTGCTGCCAACGACCCAAAGCTCTCCATCATCGGTGGCATGAATATCCAGAATGAAGTTGTTACTGAGTCCATGCTTTGGAGCGTCGACGGCTTTGTACTGAACAAACTCGTAGCCATCGAAACGGTTCAGGCCACTGGGCGTGCCAACCCAGAGAAAACCCATGCTGTCGTGTTCAATAGCGGTAATGGTGCCTTCGGAGAGATTCTCTTTAAGACCGAACTGCTGGAATTGATATTGCTGGAGGAGGTATTGCGGCTCGGCGTAGGAGGTACCAATCGAGATCAGCAGTAAAAGCAGCACTGTCCATTGTTTCATTGAGCCGTCCATGTTTCCCTGGCTGATATTGCGGTAACTCTTACCCTGGTGCTGACCTTTTCCAAGGTTTCAGTTAGCTACCGCACCATAATTGGTTTTTAAAAATCGATCAATGCGCTTTGGCCTTTGAATGTGGTGACGTCGGTAATGTGGCGTTCTCCGGTTAAGGGCTCCATCTCTGCATGGGAACTGCCAGAGGAATAGAGCACCAGGCGATCGGGGTCTTTGCTTCGCATTCGTTCCATCATAAAGCGAATAAGGTCAGCCCGGTCGAGGTTTTCTATGTGCGTGGCGATCTGGGCTCGTTGATCAAACTCTGTGTCTTTGTTGCCTATGCTGACCCAACTGCGCTGGGCTTTGGCCTTCAGATTATTTTCCTGCTCCAGGATTTGATGACACAGGGCAGCTTTGGTGTCCGTCCACTGTTGGCTGGAGATCTGCATTAGGGCATAACAAAAGTCGGCGATAAATTGATCGATCGCTTCCAGCAGTTGCAAAGGACCCGCCACCGGACTTTGGATGTAGAAGATGATACCGGGGCAGCGGTTCATCGGTACATAGCTGGTACCCACCATGTAGCCCAATTGCTGCTTGGTACGCAGTTCATTGAAGAAATCGCTGGAAATGGTGTGATTCAGCAAACTGAACAGGGCCATTTTAGCCAATTCATTACGGCGAGATTGGTAATAGACCAGAATCGCACTGTCCTGATGGTTGCTTTCTATTTCCTGCAGGATAGTTCCCTTGTTATGGATACTGACCAACTGGCGTTTCACCTCCCGTCCAGGGTTGGCCACTTGATGGAGCGTGTTTTCGAGATGTTGAGCCAGGCGGTCGGCTTCGGCACGGACCCAGTCTCCATAGATCAGCCCCTCAACATGGACCTCTTGATAGATGGCATTGATGTGTCGATCCAGCTGTTCTAAAGAGACTTGATCCAATTCATCGGCCATCCTGAGTGGATCGTAACTCCGTTTTTGCAGGGTGCTGGTTAGTGCGCTGAACAGACGTGAGACAGGGCGTCCGACCCTGAGGCCGTTCCAGTTTCGCTGTAACTGGCTGCGGATCTCGTTGAAACGTTGCTGACTGAAATTACGCTGGCGTGCATGGTGCAGCAGCATGTCCAGCAGTTTTTCCTGGCCGCCGGTAAAGCCACTCAGGTGCAGGGTCAGGCCCCCTTGGTGGGGATAGATGTTGTAATGCAGTCCCGCGACCTCGGCTTCGTAAGTCAATTCGGCCAGGCTGTCCATGAGAAGGGCTATGTATAGTCGGGTCAGCGCGGCCTTGCGGGCGCTGCTGTGGCAGGCCTCACTGTCGAGCGAGACAAACAGGTGGGCCTTGGGAACCTTAAATTCGTCGTCTTTTTTGTGCCAGAGCGTCAGACCTGGGCTCTGGTAGATGGGCGTCGGGTCCCTGTGGGCACTGGGCTCGTCACGAGGATCCAGCAGCTCGCTAATGTACTCGTTGACGTTGGGTAACGCGAGTTGCGGGCAAGCGGGCTGGTTGAGCCAGGCGGCTTTTCGTTGTGCATCCAGTCGGGTGATCCTGTAGGGGGTGTCATACCACTTTGCCCTGCGATCGCCTTCGCACTCCGGGGCCACTAACATCAGGCGAAGGTTATCCGTATGGAACTGGTCCAGGATGGTTCGGATCAGATCCTGCTCCAGGCCGTCCATGCGGTAGTCACCATAGATGGTGTCTTCAACATCGTAATGCTGCATGTTAATGGTCAGGTGGCTGGCCAGATCCAGTGGTTTTACGGGCTCCTGATAGCGAAAGGCCCGCTCCAGCAGGCGTTGTCGTTCCTGATAGCGCCAGGACTCGATCCCGCTTTGCTTAATCATCTCGATGAACTGAAAGGTCAGTGCCAGGATCCTGTCTTGCTCAGCCAGCCCCTGCTCAGTCAGTTGGTAGCTGATGTTGTAGTCTTTGAAGTTATAACCGTTGATCCCTCCCCCGGCAGACAGTTGGCTGATCAGCCCCTCCTGCTTGAGTACGGACAACAGGCTGCCGGGTCCTTCATGCCCTAGGAGGTATGATATGTAAGTCAGTGGCTTGTGACGATACCAGGCGTCCAGCGAACCCAGTGGAAAAGTGAGTGTCAGCTGGCGGTTCTTTTTCATCGGGACCATCTCAATCTGGATCCCCAGTTCGCTTGGCCGATAGAGCGGGCAGTCGGGCATCGACTTATTCTGTCCCAGATTTGGGATCCGAGAAAAAGATTGGCACACGGAGTCTTGCAGGGCTGCCCAAGGTTCACCCTGAACCAAAACCAGGGTCATCTGGCTGGCACAGTAGCGGCTTTGATAAAATGCCAACAACTCGTCCCGTACCGGCTGCTCTGGGCGATCCGCCAGGGTCTGCTGGTTTCCGACGGAGAACTTGCTGAAGGGGTGGGCCGGATTGACCGTCTCTTTATGGACCTGGTAGAAGCGGCGCATATCATCCTGCAGCTTCATCTTGAACTCGGAGTCCACCGATTGGCGCTCCTTTTCTACCAGGTGGGGATCAAAGAGTGGGGCGGTGAAGAATTGGCAGAAGCGATCGAGTGCCTCGGGAAAGGCACTGGGACGGACATCAAAGTAGTAACTGGTGAATTCGGGGCCGGTCCAGGCGTTATGGGTGCCGCCATGCTGACTGATAAATTGCTGGTACTCACCGGCTGTGGGGTACTTTTCCGTGCCCAGGAACAGCATGTGCTCAAGAAAGTGTGCCATGCCTTCGCGATCATTGGGATCGTCGAAGTGGCCGACGCGAACCGCCAATGCCCCTGCGGCCTTGGTGGCGGCGGGATCATGTACCAATAGAAGCCTCAAACCATTGTCGAGCTCAAGGTATTGGTATTGGCGTGGATCGTTGGGGCTGAGTTTGAGCGCGTGCGCCATGGCCACCTGCGGTCCGAAACGGGCCGTCCTTAATTGTTAAATTTTATATGCTGGTTAGTGTGCGCCCTGTTCGGGCCTCGTGCAATTGCTGGAGTGTTCATCCGACTAAAGACTAGACAGTCTGGGGCTGTTGCCCGATGGGCTGCCGCGCTAAAATCGGACCAACAATGCGGTAACTAAGACAATAGCAGATGGACATATATTTGATGCGGCACGGGGAGGCGGGTTTTGATGCTCCGTCGGACCCGGAGCGTGTACTGACCGAACTGGGGGGAAGCCAGAGTCGGGCCATGGCAGAGCACTTTCTGTCCGATTGGCAGCGACTCGACCTGGTTTTGGTCAGTCCCTATGTGCGTGCCCAGCAAACCTGGGAACAGGTGCAGGGGCAGTTGCCTAAGGCTGTGCCGTTTCAGGTGCTGGATGAGTTAGTGCCTGAGGGAGATCCGGCCTTTGCCGCCGATCTGATCAAGGCGACCGCCGATCTGGCAGGGGCGGAGCGTGTGCTTGTCGTGTCGCACATGCCGCTGGCAGGCTATCTGTTGGCCGAGCTGGTACCGGGTCAAAATCCGGTTATGTTTGCCACCTCGTCGGTGGCACGGATCCAGCGTAGCAAGCACCCGGATGGCATGGCACGACTGCTCAGCCATCTCGGACCGCACGATCTTCTGGTGAATTAGTCACCAAACCTTGTTTCTTGTCCAATATCCACCAGGACCAGCAAGGCACCGTTGCCGCCCCACTCCAGGGGGGCCTGGTGGAACGCGATCACGTCCGGATGCTGGCACAGCCAGGCCGGAACTCGCTGTTTTAGGATCCCGGTTCCCAGTCCATGCATCACGCTGGCACAGGCCACTTGCTGGCGCTTACAGGCCTCCAGCAAGGCGATCAGCTCATGCCGGGCTTCGGCCTGGGTCATGCCATGCAGATCCAGCAGCAGCTCAGGGCTGTGATCGCCCCGTCGCAATCTTTTCATCTCATGGGCACTGGCACCGTCACGGGCCCAACGCATGGGGCCTTCGCTGGGGAACACAGGCTGAAAGCTGTCGGAAAAGTAGTGATCGGCCAGCTTTCGTGCCTGCTTGGCGCGGGTCTTATCCGGCGTGGGGATCTCCGGACGGTGACGGATCTGATCCTGTTTTATTGGCTGGATATCACCCATGCTCTGGCGAAACAGGCTGATATCTTCTTCGTGTAGGGGATTGGGCTTTTTCATGGTGACCTATTTTACCTCAATGGGCCGCCAGATGTGACTGGTGGGGGCGATCTCGGGACGACAGGCGAAATCCGGGGGGCCATCGGAACATTTTTGCGCCCCTTAGTGCTCGGATCTGACAGTGAAAAAGCCAGATAATGTGGGATCGCAAGGGATCTGCCGCTACAATGTGCGCCAATTTAGTGTTTAGAAGGCCACCTCGTGGAAAAGATCTTTATTGATGAAGCCGTCAATGAGCTTCACACCATCGACGATATGTTGCGCTGGTGCGTCAGCCGCTTCAATGCCGCCGGGATCTACTACGGACACGGCACCGACAACCCCTGGGATGAAGCGATTGCCCTGGTGATGCATACCCTGCATCTTCCCCTGACCCTGGGGGATCAGGTTCGCACCGCACGCCTGACCTCCAGCGAGAAGCAACGCATCGTTGAGCTGGTGATCCGCCGGGTACGTGAGCGAGTGCCCGTGCCTTACCTGATCAATCATGCCTGGTTTGCTGGCCTGGAGTTTTACGTCGATGAACGTGTCCTGGTGCCACGCAGCCCCTTCGCCGAACTGATCGAAAATGGCTTCCAGCCCTGGCTGGGTGACAAGCCCGTACATCAGGTTCTGGATCTGTGCACCGGCTCTGCCTGTATCGCCATCGCCTGTGCCTATGCCTTCGAAGAGGCCCAGGTGGATGCCGTGGACATCAGTCCCGAGGCGCTGGAAGTGGCGCAGCTGAATATCGAGAACCATGGCCTGTTGGAGCGGGTATACCCCATCGAATCCGATGGTTTTGGTGTGCTCAAGGGGCAGAAGTATGATCTGATCGTCTCCAATCCGCCCTACGTGGATGCGGATGATATGGCGGATCTGCCCGAAGAGTTCCACCATGAACCCGAGTTGGGTCTGGCCTCCGGCCATGATGGCCTGGAGTTGACCCGTCGGATCCTGGCCCAGGCTGCGGATCACCTGACCGAAGGCGGCCTGCTGTTTGTCGAAGTGGGTAACTCCATGGTGGCCCTGGCCGAGCAGTTCCCGAACCTGGCCTTCACCTGGCTGGAGTTCGAACGGGGTGGTCACGGCGTGTTTATGTTAACCCGTGAGCAGCTGGTTGCTGCCGAGGCGGACCTCGCCCCTTACAAATAATCCTCGGGGCGGAACCCCGCCCCGACTCTAAGCCCACCCATTAAAACAAGAACGGCACAGGAGTATCGCCATGGCCGGCAACAGCATTGGAAAGCTTTTTACCGTCACCACCTTTGGTGAGAGTCACGGTGCCGCGCTCGGCGCCATTGTGGATGGCTGTCCCCCGGGACTGGCCCTGTCCGAGGCGGATCTGCAGGGCGATCTGGATCGCCGCCGTCCGGGAACCTCTCGCTACACCACGGCCCGTCGTGAGCCGGATCAGGTGAAGATCCTGTCCGGCGTGTTCGAGGGCAAGACCACGGGCACCAGTATCGGCCTGCTGATTGAGAACACGGATCAGCGCAGCAAGGATTACTCGGCCATTGCCCAGGTGTTTCGTCCGGGCCATGCGGACTACACCTATCACCATAAATATGGCAACCGGGACTATCGGGGCGGCGGGCGCAGCAGTGCGCGGGAAACCGCCATGCGCGTCGCGGCGGGCGCCATTGCCAAGGCGTACCTGGCCCAGCAGTGCGGTATCACCATCCGCGCCTGTGTGAACCAGTTGGGTCCGGTGATCGCCGAACAGTATGACTGGGATCAGGTGGAGCAAAACCCCTTCTTCTTCCCGGATCCGGACAAGCTCGAGGCGTTGGATGAGACCATGCGGGAGCTGAAGAAGGCCGGTGATTCCGTCGGGGCCAAGGTTCGCGTGGTGGCCGAAGGTTTACCTGTGGGGCTGGGCGAGCCAGTGTTTGACCGTCTGGATGCGGAGATCGCCCACAGTCTGATGGGGATCAATGCGGCCAAGGCGGTCTCCATTGGTGATGGCTTTGATGTGGTGACGCAGCGGGGTTCCGAGCATCGTGATGAGATGCATCCGGATGGCTTTGCCAGCAACCACGCCGGCGGGATCCTCGGTGGCCTCAGCTCGGGCCAGCCCCTGGTGGCGGAAGTGGCGTTTAAGCCCACCTCCTCCATTATGGTGCCCGGTCAGAGTATTGATGTGTCCGGTGAGAGCGTGGAGATGGTGACCCGGGGGCGTCATGATCCCTGTGTCGGGATCCGCGCAGTGCCCATCGTCGAAGCCATGGTGGCGATCACCCTGATGGACCACCTGCTGCGCCACAAGGCGCAGTGCGGAGAGGTCCGGGTAGATACCCCCGTCCTGCCGATGCAGGAGTAAGGTGTTGGCTTCATCTGCGTTAACAGGCCGCCAGGGTAAAGCCCTGGCGGCCTGTTATTTTTTCTTCTTTGCGATCCTTGGTTTGCTGGTGCCCTATCTGGGCCCCTATCTGCACGGGCTGGGGTTTGATTCCTTGGCCATTGGCCAGTTGCTGGCCATCCTGTTTGCCACCCGGATCCTGGCCCCCAATCTCTGGGCGGCCCTGGCGGACCACACGGGGCAGCGTGTGCGGGTGATCCGCTTGGGGGCGGCAGCGGCGGCTCTGGCATTCCTGGGCATGTGGGGGCCACCCTCTTTCTTCTATCTGGCCGCGGTGATGGCCCTGTTCACCTTTTTCTGGAACGCCATCCTGGCCCAACTGGAGGTGGTCACTCTGACCTCTCTGCAGGGGCAGACGGAACAGTACGGTACTTTGCGCAGCTTTGGCAGTGTGGGCTATATCCTGTTGGTGGTGGCAGCCGGGGCCTGGTTCGAGCAGCGGGGAGCGGGAGATCTGCCCCTGCTGGGTACAATCCTGTTCTGTGGCCTCGTGCTGGCCACCTGGGCCATTCAAACGCAGGCGAAGAATGAGCCCGCTCAGGCTGAGGCGAAGGCAACCGGCTTCTTGGCGACCCTGCGCCAGCCGGAGGTGTTGCTGTTTTTACTGGCCACTCTGCTGATCCAGGCCAGTCACGGTCCCTTCTATGGGTTTTACGTGCTTTATCTGGTGGGATTGGGGCTGGGAGAAGGCACCGCGGGGGCTTTGGTGGCCCTTGGCGTGGTCGCGGAGATCGGGATCTTCGCCCTGGCGCCTCGTCTGCTTAGACGCTATCACCTGGCTTCACTGATGATCCTGGCCAGCTTGTTGATGGCCCTGCGCTGGGCACTGACGGATCTGGCCGCAGACAACCTGGTCGGTCAGGGCCTCGCCGCCTCGCTGCACGCCTTCAGTTTCGGCCTGACCCACGCCTGTGCCATCGCCTATATCCATAGTCGCTTCTCCGGCCAGGCACAGGGTAAAGCCCAGGCCCTGTACGCCAGCCTGAGCTTCGGCGTGGGGGGCGCCCTGGGGGCCTACCTCAGTGGCGTTTTATGGCAAGATGGTGCCGGTGCGCACCTCGCCTGGTGGGGCGCCGTCGTTGCCGCCCTCCTGGCGGCTTTGGTACTGGGAGTGTTTAAGCGTTGCCATGGTTGAAGCTCATCAGCTGATCACCCTGTTTAATCGTGGCCTGGGACGGCACCATGCGACCTTGCTGCTGCACGGTGGCGAGGAGCCTGTGTATCTTCCGGCCGATCACCATTGTCCCTTCCACAGGATCTACTTTGCCCATGGGTTTGTCGCCAGTGCTCTGCATGAACTGGCTCACTGGTGTCAGGCCGGAGAAGCGCGCCGACAGCAGGTGGATTATGGCTATTGGTATGAGCCCGATGGGCGCACGGCCCAGCAGCAAACGGCGTTTGAAGCCCATGAGGCTCAGCCCCAGGCGATCGAGTGGTACCTGAGCCTGTCCTGTGGTCACCGCTTTGATGTCAGTGCCGACAACCTGATGCTTGAGACTGACAGGCCCGGCTTTCGCCGGGCAGTGCAGGCGGCGGCCCTGGCCTATTGTGAGCGGGGCTGGCCGCCCCGGGCCCAATACCTGGCCCGGGAGTTGGCCGATTATTTTCAATGTTCGTTGCCCTCTGCGGCGGACTTTTCATGGAGTGAAGCGCAGTTGTGTTCAAACTGGGATTGATCATCAACCCCCTGGCCGGGTTGGGAGGCAGTGTCGCCCTAAAGGGATCTGATGGGGTGGCCGAGCAGGCGCTGGCACTGGGTGCTAAGCCCAAATCGGCGCAGCGTACCGCCACGGCGCTGGCGTTATTACGGCCTCTGGCAGAGCGGATCACCCTGTTTAGCGCAGAGGGTGAGATGGGAGGCGAATTGGCGCGAGAGCTGGGATTTGCCGTGCGCACCCTCTGCCCTGTGGCGACGCCAAGCACGGCGCAGGATACCTGCCAACTGGCAGAGGCGCTGCTGGATGAGCAGGTCGATCTGATCCTGTTTGCCGGTGGCGATGGGACCGCCCGGGATCTGTGTTCGGTCTTGACTCGGCGGGGCCAGCGGACGCCGGTGTTGGGGATCCCCGCCGGAGTGAAGATGCACTCCGGTGTCTATGCCATCAGTCCCCGTGCGGCGGGGCTTGTTGCCGCCAAGATGGTTCGGGGAGAGTTGCTCACTGTGGTTGATGGCGAGGTTCGTGATCTCGATGAGGCGGCCTTTCGCCGTGATCAGGTTCTTTCCCGCCACTATGGCGAGATGACGGTGCCGGAGGATCTGCGTTATATCCAGGCGGTCAAGATGGGGGGACAGGAGAGCGAGGCCCTGGTGCTGGACGATATTGGCGCCGAGATGCGGGAGCAGATGACGGCCTTGCATGAGCAAGACGCCCGCTGGCAGTTTGTCATGGGCTCCGGCAGTACGGTGGCGGCGGTGATGAATGAGCTGGGGCTGAGCAATACCCTGTTGGGTGTCGATCTGGTAGGGTACGACGGGGAGGAACCCAAGGTGCTGGGGCAGGATCTGACGGCCGGGGAACTGCTTGAGCGACTGCAAGGGGTCCCCACCAAGCTGGTGATCAGCCTGATCGGCGGGCAGGGGCACCTGTTTGGCCGGGGCAATCAGCAGCTGAGCCCGGCGGTGATCCAGGCCATCGGCCAGGACAACATTATGATCCTGGCCAGTAAGACAAAACTGGAGGCCTTGGCGGGCCGGCCCATGCTGGCGGATACCGGTGATGTGGCGCTGGATCGTGCCCTGTCGGGTTATTACCGGATCATTACCGGCTACCGGGATGCCGTGTTGTATCCCCTGGCTGAACCATCAACACAGGAAAAAGAAGTATGTTAGAACGATGGGATGAGATCTGTCATCAATGGGTGGCACAGCTGCTGGAGAACGGCAGTGATGATGACGTATTTGCCAGCGGGTATTTGCAAGGACACTTTGCCGTGGCCCTGGCCCAACTGGAGCAGGAGAGTCACTGCCCCGAGTGGACCCGGCTGGAGCAGGTGGTGACGGAACAACTGGAAGGGGCTCGCAGTGAGCTGGCCCCGGCGGATCATCTGCTGATCCAACAGGCCTGGCGCCAGTTGGCCGAGCGCCTGATCGCCTGAAGGGCGGATCGCGGATAAGTCGGCCTCCTTTTAGGAGGCCGTTTTTTTGGGTGTGAAGCCCGTGAGGGGCTACTGAGACCGGTTACAGCAGTTTCAGTTTGCCCCGTGCCGCGGCCAGATCCGGGTACCCCTTTTGCGCCAGCAGGGAGGCAAGTTCCTGGTGGATGCGGCTGAAGCAGTCGCTGCCTTCCTGTTCGAACCCGGCGGCCATCTGCACCGCAGTGGCACCACACAGCAGGTATTCAAAGGCATCGGTGCCGGTGCGGATCCCGCCGACCCCAAGGATATCGATGTCGCTGCGCAGTCGCTCCCTCAGGGCACGCACATTGGCCAGGCCGACGGGTTTGACGTAATCGCCGCACAAGCCGCCAAATCCGCCTTTGGGCTTGATCACCGGGGACTCGGTCACAGGATCGATCACCAGGGTGTTACCGATGGAGTTGATGGTGGTGACGAAGCGCACCGGGTAGTCGTTAAGGATCGAGGCGATCAGATCGAAATGGGCGAAGTCGAAATAGGGTGGCAGCTTGATGCCGATGGGCTTATCCCCCAGGGCGCATAGGGCTTCCAGGCTGGTTCGGGTCTGCTCGAAGTCATAGCCGAGCTGGGGCTTGCCGACGATGTTGGGACAGGAGAAGTTGATCTCGAGCAGATCCGCTTCGCTGTTCATAAAGGCCTCAACCATGGTGTGGTTGTCACCCAGGCAGAAACCGGAGATGCTGACGATCACCGGCTTGTAGTGTTGCTTAAGCCGAGGTAGGAGTTCCAGGTAGGCTTCATAGCCCAGGTTGGGCAGGCCCATGGACTGGATCGCCCCCAGGGGGAGCGCCCGGTAGCGGGGCTCAGGATTGCCCTCGCGCGGGGCCAGGGTGCAGGACTTGGTGACGATGGCGGCACTGTCACTCTGGCCCAGGGTATGCAGCTCCGACTCCGTGGTGCACAGGGGGCCGGAAGCGTTCATCAAAAAGCCGTTGAGCGGCAGCCCGGCAAGCTGGCACTTCAGGCTGACAGGGGTAGGGGACATAAGGGGACTCCGTGTGTAGGGCACAAACGGGGCATCAATCTACGCCGTTCGGCGACAGGGAACTTTGATCTTGACCCCATTCGTTGACTCGGGAAAGGCCTTTACTGCGCTTGTGTCATTTCTGCGGCGGGATACGGGATCCCGCCACCTGTGACTCTATCCACGAGATCCGGCCCGTCGACGGGCCTTGGTCAGTTTGCGACGCGCGAAGCGTCCCGGTGCCAGGGCGTTTTGATCCCTCAGGCTTAAAGGGCGGGGCTCATGACACAATTGACTGGCCAACAATTCGGCGCAGAGGGCCGCGCTGCACAGCCCCCTAGAGCCGAGGCCGCTCAGCAGGTGCAGGCCAGGGTAGGTTGGCAGCTGGTCGGGATCGTCAGTTGATTCGAGAGCTTTACTCCTGGGGACTGGGCCCACCAGAGGCAGGTGATCTCGTACGGCGGCCCGCACTGCCGCCCGGCTTTGGGTTGGCCACTCCTGTGGCTCGCCCATCAACTCCGGGACCCAGCTCAGGGTGCCAAAGCTGCGCTTCATGCGCTGATCGATCTCCTGCTCATCCGCCTGGCGCAGATCACTTTCCCCATCACCTCGACCGAAGCTGGCGCCACAGGTTAATCGGCCGTCGTGCTGTGGCACCAGGTAGCCATCGGCGCACAGTACGGTTTTCAGTTCGCCAGTCTGAGGGCCGGCCTTGGGATAGCGGATCTGGCCCCGTACCGGGCTCAGGGGCAGCTCGGCGGTTTGTGCCAGCGTCATGCTTTGGGCCCCCATGGCGAGGATCACGGTCGTCGCCGAGTATTGGCCGGCATCGAAGTCCAGTTGCCACTGCTCTTGCTGCCGCGTCAAGGCGGTGAGACGGTGCTGGTAGTGGCTCGTCAGCAGGCCTGTCTTTTCCGCCTGGGCCAGGGCGGCGAGGGTCAATTGCCGGGGGCACAGCCAGCCGCCCAGGGGGTAGTAGACTCCGGCCCGATCCAGCGGCAAGTCGGCGATCTCGCTGGCCTGTCGGGCGCTGACGCCATGCACCAGCTCCAGTGGGAGATCGGCCTTGCCGAGTTTGGCCAGTTTACTCCGGCTGCGTTCATCCACCGGCAACTGCAGTACGCCGCACAGCTCATGGGCGATGGGGTGCTGGTGGTTAAGCTGAAGCAGTTGCTGGCGGGCCAGGGGAAAGGCCTGCTGGTAGAAGCGCGCCAAGCCGTCGTTGGCCAGATTAAGCAGAGGATAGAGGGCGCCCTGGCGATTGCCCGAGGCGCCCTGGGCGGGCTTGGGATCGGCACAGAAAAGGGTGACCGGGATCCCGCGGCGACACAGGGCCAGTGCCGTGCAGGCCGCCGCGATCCCCGCGCCGATCAGGGTGACGGCCTGGGGGAGGGGATCGCAGTCTGGCTTAGGATGGTTTGCCCCGGCAGCAAGTGCACCGTAGATCATCTCTCGTTTACCACTGAATCCTTTTGCTTTTTTCACCTCGTAGCCAGCAGCCAGAAGCCCTCGGCGGACATCGCTGGCGGCGGTGAAGGTGGCAAAGGTCCCTCCAGGTTTGGCTAGGCGAACCATGTGCTGGTAGAGCGCCGGTTGCCACATCTGGGGGTTTTTACTGGGGGTAAATCCATCGAGGAACCAGGCATCGACGACGCCATGGGGGCCCTCATCCAGTTCGGGCAGGGTGTCCAGCACATCGCCGAACCAGAGATCCAGCACCAGGGCACCCTCTTCCAGCACCAGGCGGTGGCAGCCGGCGATGGCGGGCGGGTAGTGCTCTCTGAGCTGCCTGGCCAGATCGGCAAACTCTGGCCATTGGCGATGGGCCCGGCTCAGATCGGTTTCACTCAGAGGGTATTTTTCGAAGCTGACAAAGTGCAGACGGCGGCAGGGCGCATCCGGGTATTCGGCCCGAAAGCGCTTGAAGTGATGCCAGAGAACGAATAGGTTCAGTCCTGTCCCGAAGCCGGTCTCCGCCACCGTAAAGTGCGCTGCCGAATGGTGTCGCCATCGTCTCGGCAGGTCGTTATGGTGCAAAAAGACGTATTCGGATTCGGCGGCACCATTGACCTTGGAGAAATAGAAGTCGCTGAATTCGCTCGACAGGGGGGCGGCAGGATCGGACCAGTCAATGCTGGCGTGGGTCAGTTGGCTCACAATTGCACTCAAAATTCATAACTTAGAGTTTATTCTACCGCCAATCCGGGAAAGCCGACCAGTTTGGCGTGTGCTTCGCGCTACCATAGCGGCGGTTGAATTAGGTCTAAACATAGGACGAACAGATGAAAAGAGCGGTCATTACCGGGATCGGGGTGATCTCGAGTATCGGTAACAACGCCGAAGAGGTCACTGCGGCCCTGCGTGCAGGCAAAAGTGGCATCAACTACTCCGAGCAGTTTGAAGAGATGGGGCTGCGTAGCCGTGTCTGGGGTGATCTGAAGATCAATCCCGCCGAGCACATCGACCGCAAGGTGATGCGCTTTATGGGCGATGCCGCTGCCTATGCCTACCTGGCAATGGAGCAGGCGATTGCTGATTCCGGTCTGACAGAAGACCAGGTAAGCAATGAGCGTACCGGGATCATTGCGGGTTGTGGGGGGGCTTCTTCCCTGAACCAGGTGCAGGCAGCGGATACCCTGCGTACCAAGGGCGTGCGTCGCATTGGCCCCTACCTGGTGCCGCGGATCATGTCTTCCACCGCCTCTGCGTGTCTGGCGACTCCGTTTAAGATCAAAGGGGTGAACTACTCCATCAGCTCCGCGTGTGCCACCAGTGCCCACTGTATCGGTAACGCCGTTGAGCAGATCCAGCTGGGTAAGCAGGACGTGGTCTTCGCCGGGGGTTCCGAGGAGCTGCACTGGACCCTGGCCATGGGCTTTGATGGCATGGGCGCCCTGTCCACCAAGTACAATGATGATCCCACCAAGGCTTCCCGCACCTATGACGCCGATCGTGATGGTTTCGTGATCTCCGGTGGTGGCGGCATGGTCGTGGTAGAAGAGCTGGAGCATGCCCTGGCGCGTGGTGCCAAGATCTACGCCGAGATCGTGGGTTATGGTGCCAACTCTGATGGCTACGACATGGTGGCTCCTTCAGGTGAAGGTGCGGTTCGCTGCATGAAGCAGGCGTTGGAACAGGCTAAGGCCGCCGGTGCCGGTGAGGTGGAATACCTCAACACCCATGGTACTTCCACGCCGGTGGGTGATACCCGTGAGTTGGGTGCCATCCGTGATACCTTTGGTGACAATGCGCCGCTGATCAGCGCCACCAAGGCGATGACGGGTCACGCCCTGGGTGCCGCAGGGGTCCATGAGGCGATCTACAGCCTGTTGATGATGGAGCACGGTTTCGTGGCGCCAAGCATCAACGTGGACAACCTGGATCCCGATGCCGAGGGGATGCCCATCGTCACCGAGTGTCAGGAGAAAGAGCTGAGCACTGTGATGAGCAACAGCTTTGGCTTCGGTGGCACCAACGCTGCCCTGATCTTCAGCAAGCTTAAATAAGTCTTTGTCTGTTGTTAAGAACCCGCCTTGATGGCGGGTTCTTTGGTTTTACGCTGGATCTCCCCTTGGGGAGATAGGTTGCCTTGAAGGACACAGAGGAGGATCCCCCTTCGTGCCGGGTGGCTTTGGTGCCTATGAGTCTGTCTTGTTTTTCAGGGTTTTCTTTTTAGCCCCGGGCTGATCCTCTGTGCTGCATCCGGTACACTGGCTGTCCGAAGTTTTATAACCCCCATAAACGATGATGAAGATCCTTGCCGATGAGAACATGGCTGCGCTGGATCCGCTGTTTGCGGATCTTGGCGAGATCCGGCGTTTGCCGGGCCGTGATATCGCCCCAGAGCACGTTGCCGAAGTACAGGCCCTGTTGTTGCGCTCCGTTACTCAGGTCGATAAGGCGTTGCTGGATGCGGCCCCGGCGTTAGAGTTTGTCGGCACCGCCACCATTGGCACCGACCATCTGGATATTACCGAGCTGGAGCGTCGCGGGATCCGCTGGAGCAATGCGCCGGGGTGTAATGCCGATGCCGTGGGCGAATGGGTGCTGCAGGCCCTGTTGATCCTGGCTGTGCGTCAAGGCTGTGCGTTGGATGGTCGTACCATTGGCGTGGTGGGGCTTGGCAATACCGGCAGTGCCGTGGTGAAACGCTTGGCGGCGCTGGGGATCACGGTTTTGCGTTGTGATCCCCCCAAAGCGCGCCGTGGGCTCCCCGGGCCCTGGTACAGCATCGATGAACTGATCGAACGCTGTGACGTGATAAGTCTTCACGTACCGCTGATCACCGATGGTGATGATCCCACCCTGAAACTGCTTGATGCTAAGCGGATGGGCAGGCTCAGGTCGGGGGCCTGGCTGGTCAATGCCTGCCGCGGCGAGGTGATTGATAATGCCGCGCTGGTGCAGGTGAAAGCCCAGCGTCCGGATCTGCGGCTGGCCCTGGACGTTTGGGAAAATGAGCCTACGCCCATGGCAGAGCTTGTGGCGGTCACCGAGATCGCGTCGGCGCACATCGCCGGCTATTCGGTGGAGGGAAAGATCCGGGGCAGTCAGATGCTGCACCGTGCCCTGGTTGAGGGAGGGCAACCAACTCCCGCCATGCACGAGCTGCTGGGTGAACGATCCCTGGCGGCGGTGCCGGCCCCGGTCGAGTTGAACGATGCAGGGCTGTTGGGGTTGATCCAGCAGGTGTACAATCTGGAGCAGGAAGATGACTTGTTCCGGGCTGCTTTGCCGGGGGGCTTTGACCAACGTCGTCAAGCCAATCTGGCCCGGCGGGAGTTCAGTGCCCTGCCCGTGGTTCCAGCATCGTCGGCACAAACGAAAGTATTGACCGATTTAGGTTTTCAAACAGTAAAAGAGAAGAGCAGTCATGGCGTATAACGTTGCAGTATTGGGTGCCACCGGAGCGGTGGGACAGACAATGATAGAGATCCTTGAGGAGCGGGACTTCCCGGTCGCCAAGTTGTATCCGCTGGCCAGTGCGAACAGCATCGGTAAGACCGTGACGTTCAAGGGCGAAGAGTTGGACGTCATCGACGTGGACAGCTTTGACTGGAGTACGGCGGAGATCGGCCTGTTCAGCGCAGGTGGCAGCATCTCCGAAAAGTGGGCCCCCATTGCTGCCGAGGCTGGCTGTGTGGTGATCGACAATACTTCTCACTTCCGTAACGATCCGGAGATCCCCCTTGTCGTGCCGGAAGTCAATCCCCACGCACTGGCGGATTTCCGTAATCGCAATATTATCGCCAACCCGAACTGTTCCACCATTCAGATGCTGGTTGCACTCAAGCCTTTGCACGACCAGTTCGGGATCGAGCGCATCAATGTGTGTACCTACCAGTCTGTATCCGGTGCCGGCAAGCGTGCCATTGAAGAGCTGGCCAAGCAGTGCAGTCAATTGTTGCAGGGACAACCTGCAACCACTGAGGCGTTTGATCAACAGATCGCATTTAACGTATTGCCGAAAATCGACGTCTTTATGGATAACGGCTACACCAAGGAAGAGATGAAGATGGTCTGGGAAACTCAGAAGATCTTCGGTGATGCCGATATCAAGGTGAATGCCACTGCCGTGCGGGTGCCAGTGTTCTATGGTCATGCCGAGGCTGTGCATATCGAAACACGCCTGCCCACCTCCGTAGGGGAAGCCAAGGCCCTGTTGGCCCAGGCACCAGGGGTGACTTTGATGGAGCTGGATGAGGACTATCCGACCCAATTTGGTACCGCCCAGGGCCAGGATGACGTCTTCGTTGGTCGCGTTCGTCAGGACATCAGTCACCCACAGGGATTGAACCTCTGGGTCGTTGCTGACAACATCCGTAAAGGGGCGGCATTGAATTCTGTACAAATTGCCGAGCTTTTGGTGCAGGATTACCTGTAACCGCAAGACGGTGATGGGAGATCGGGACGGTCTCCCTGTTACCATGACTAATGACAAGTGGGAATGATGAACAACACCCTGACTCGCGTTTGCCGTGCCGCTGCCTTGGGCAGTGCGCTGCTGGTGCTGCCGCTAACGGCCCAGACCCTGTATATCACTGGCTCGGATGGCCAGGTGAGGCAGGTTGAAGACACCCCACTGGCCACCTATGGCCCGACAAGCCGAACCGATACCCTGTGGCGTATCGCCAATAAGGTTCGACCCGATGATGGGATCACCGTCTATCAGGTGATGCTGTCGCTTTACGATGCCAATCCTCACGCCTTCTCCAGCTCCAATTTTAACTCCCTGGAGCGAAACCGGACCCTGACCATCCCGCCGCGGGAGGTGATGGCGTCTCTACCCCAGAGCGAGGCTCGTGCTCAGGCCCGCCAGCATGATGCCCAGTGGCAACCTCCGGTGCTCAACGCCGCAGGTACCCCCGTGGTAACCTCCTCGACCGCTTCTACCGATAAGGTTGGACCCGCCGAGACGGCTGCAGTGGTTACGAACACTGCCGAGCTGGAAGCGAACTCCGCCCGTTATGAGGCCCAACTGGATGCGTTGCGCCAGGAGTTGGCAGCTACCGCCGATGAGATGGCTCGGATGTTGGAGCAAAACGCCCTGTTGCAGCAGCAGCTTGACCAGTTGGGTGAAGAGATGGGGTTGGTGCAGGGAGCGCTCAATGAACAGCAAAACCTGAATCGTGCCCTCGAGCAAGAGCTCGACCGCCAACGCAGCCTGACTTTGACACCCGCGACCGGGGTGGATCCCGTGGTTAATGAGCCGATCAACGAACCCGTTTCCTCCTTTTGGAGCGATTTGTTGGCGGATCCGTTTAAGTTGACCCTGTTTGCCGTCCTGCCGGTGGGACTGCTGTTGGGCTTGCTCTATCTGCTGGTGCGTCGTCGCTCTGATGAGGAAGCGGACCAGGCCCAGGGCATCATGGAAGATGCGGTACTGAGCGAAGAGGCGGCCGTAGAGGAGCCTGTAGACAACGGTTTACTGGATCAGGTGCCAGAGCCTAGGGAGCCAGAAGGTCAGATCCAATTGGACAGTGAGTTGAAGGAAGAGGAGATCCTCTCTTTGGATGAGCTGCTCAAGGAGCAGGAGTCTCAGCAAGCGGCCCATGCACAGGCCGATGACTCGCCAGCACGCCGTGCCATGGATCAGAGCGATGAGTCCTTCGAGGGAGGCTCTGGGGTGGACATGGATGCATTGCTGTCCAGCGTCGAGTCAGACACTATGGAAGTGGAGACCGCCCTGGCACCAGGTGGTAGCGATGTGGATGAGCCTTTCATCGATATCGATAAATTGCTGGAAGAGAGCAATTCAGAGGGCGAGCTGGAGATCTCGGATGTCGATGAGTCGCTGATCGCCATGCCTGAGGCACCGCTGGATGAGAGCGGCATTGCCGCCAAACTGGACCTGGCTCGCGCCTATATCGAGATTGAGGACACCGACAGTGCTAAGGCGCTGCTCAAGGAGGTCAGTCTCGAGGGCAGTGACAATCAGCGCAGTGAAGCGGATCTGCTCTTGTCTCAGCTATGATCGACTAAGCGCAACAAACGGTGGCATTGGCCACCGTTTTTTTTGCTCGCTATAATGCGCACCCTAAAATTCTAGAGGGCATGATATGCGTATAGCATTGGGGATCGAATACAACGGTCACGGTTATTTTGGCTGGCAAAAACAGCGAGAAGTGGTCGGGGTTCAGCAGCGGGTGGAGGAAGCACTGTCCAAGGTGGCGAATCACCCGGTAGAGGTCGTCTGTGCGGGCCGCACCGATGCCGGGGTGCACGGTACGGGCCAGGTGGTGCATTTTGATAGTCAGCATGACCGTCGTCCGGCGGCCTGGACGCTCGGAGTTAATACCAACCTGCCCGATGGCATCGCGGTCCGGTGGGCAAAGCCTGTGAGTGAAGATTTTCATGCCCGTTTCTCCGCCACTGCTCGGCGCTATCGCTACATCATTTACAACCACCGACTACGTCCGGGGATCCTGCGCCATGGCGTCAGCCATTATCACCAGAAGCTGGATGCGGATAAGATGCATGAGGCTGGTCAGCTGTTATTGGGTGAGCGCGACTTCTCCTCTTTTCGTGCCATTCAGTGCCAGTCCAATAGCCCCTGGCGCAATGTGCACCATCTGAAAGTAGGCCGTCAGGGCGATTACGTAGTGGTGGACATCAAGGCGAATGCCTTTGTGCACCACATGGTACGCAATATCGTGGGCTCTCTGATGGAGATCGGTCAGGGCAATCAACCCAAGGCCTGGCTCAGTGAGCTTTTGGAGGCGAAAGATCGTAACCTGGCGGCGGCGACGGCCAAGGCGGAAGGCCTCTATCTGGTCGAGGTGGATTACCCCGAGCATTTCGGGCTGCCCAAGAGCGCACCCGGTCCCCTGTTCTTACCGGATCCCTTACGCGACTGAGTTTGATTATTTACTTGATAATCGGCGGCAAATAGCCGCACTTAGAGGGTAAGACCAGTTTTCGTTAGCCGCCAAAAGTCCCTTGTGGTTTAATGGCTGCCATGCTGAAAAGGGTGATGGAACGCCAAACTGCACGATGGGGGTAACTTGTCGGAAAGTTGGCACCATGTTCCCCACCAATGGCAACTGAATTGACTAAATTTGCCGAAATGGAGACAGGACCACAAATGAGTTGGTTAACTAAGATCCTGCCAAAGAGCAAGGTGGTATCTGAGCGCCGCCGCAGTGTACCAGAAGGGGTCTGGAGCAAATGCAGCAAGTGTGACCAGATCCTTTACGGTGTTGAGTTGAACCGTAATTTGGAAGTATGCCCTAAATGTGGCAATCACATGCGGATCAGTGCCCGTGCGCGCCTGGAGGCTTTCCTTGACGAGGGGCAGCGAGTGGAGCTGGGTGTTGAGCTGGAGCCTCAGGATATCCTCAAGTTCCGCGATTCCAAGAAGTACAAAGACCGGATCACCCAGGCGGTAAAGGCCAGTGACGAAAAGGATGCACTGGTGGTGATGCGGGGTGAACTGCTGGGCATGCCCGTGGTGGCCTGTGCCTTTGAGTTCTCCTTCATGGGTGGTTCCATGGCTTCCGTAGTCGGGGCCCGCTTTGTCCGTGCCGTGGATGTTTCCCTGAAAGAGGGGATCCCACTGGTGTGTTTCTCGGCCAGTGGCGGTGCCCGTATGCAGGAGGCTCTGTTCTCCTTGATGCAGATGGCGAAGACCTCGGCGGCCCTGGCGCGGATGCGTGAACGTGGGATCCCTTATATCTCAGTGATGACCGACCCCACCATGGGCGGAGTTTCGGCGTCTCTGGCGATGCTGGGTGATTTGAATGTTGCCGAGCCCGGCGCTTTGATCGGCTTCGCCGGTCCTCGAGTGATTGAGCAGACAGTACGGGAAAAACTGCCGGAAGGTTTTCAGCGTAGTGAGTTCCTGTTGGAGAAGGGCGCGATCGATATGATCGTCGATCGCCGTGAAATGCGGGATACTTTGGGCCGTGTACTGGCCAAGTTTACTCACCAGACCCCGACGGAAACTGTGACCGAGTCCGAGCTGGAACCTGCATGATCCCACCGCTCGACAACAGCCACTCCTTGACGGAGTGGCTGGACCATATCCTCGCTTTACACCCTCGCGAAATTGATTTGGGCCTCGATCGCCTGCGCCAGGTTGCCAGTAAAATGCAGTTGACGGCTCTGCCCAACAGCCTGGTGATCACCGTTGCCGGCACCAATGGTAAAGGGACCAGTTGTGCCTTGATGGAGCAGATCCTGCGTCATGCTGGTTATTCCGTCGGTGTATTCAGTTCACCTCACATCGAATGTTATACCGAACGGGTCCGGATCGACGGCGATGAGCTGGATGAGCAGGCGCATGTTGAGGCGTTTTCTGCCATCGCTGCCGCTCAGGGTGAGACCAGCCTAACCTTTTTCGAATACTCGGCTTTGGGCGCTTTGTGGCTCTTTGCTCGTGCTCGCCCCGATGTGGTGCTGCTTGAGGTCGGACTCGGTGGCCGACTGGATGCCACCAATCTGATTGATGCCGATCTGGCGATGATCACCACGGTGGACCTGGATCACCAGGATTACCTGGGCAATGACCGTGAGCAGGTGGGCTATGAGAAAGCCGGTGTGTTTCGTGCTGGCCGTCCGGCCGTGTGTGGAGATCCCCATCCTCCCGCCTCGGTCGCCGAGCATGCCCTGCGGATCGGTGCCGTCCTTTCTCAGCGAGGGGAGCAGTTTGATCTTCGGCGTGAAGGTGAGCTTTGGCACTATCACAGCGACTCCCTGATCTTATCCGATCTGCCGCTACCGGCCATTCCCCTGGATAACGCTGCCACCGCGATCCAGGCCCTGAGCCAACTGCTGCCGAGCCTGCCCGAGGCTGCTATCCGTGCCGGGCTGGCCCAGGTCCGAGTGCCGGGACGGCTTGAGCGACTTGCCCAGCAGCCCGAGCTGGTACTGGATGTGGCCCATAACCCCCAGGCTGCGGCTTACCTGGCCCAATGGTTGCGTCAGCAGACGCATTCCCGGATCCATGCGGTCTGTGCCATGTTGGCGGATAAAGAGATTGGGGCCACTCTGGCCCAGTTTGACGATCTGCCACTGCGCTGGTACTTGGCAGACCTGTCCTGTCCACGAGGGGCCAAGGCGGAAACGTTGCGCGCCTGTCTTGATGAGGCAGAGTGCTTTAGCAGTGTGGATCAGGCTTTGTCCGTGGCGTTATCACAGGCCGGAGATGCCGATCTGGTGATCCTGTTTGGCTCCTTTTACACTGTGGCCGAGGCTAAGGCCTTTTGGCGAAAGAGGAGTTGAGCGTGGCGAAACCTTTGCATAACCGGTTAGTCGGGACCGTTGTCCTGTTGGCACTGGGCATACTGTTCCTGCCGGATCTGCTCAATGGCGAGAAAACTCGGGTGGAGGAGCAGTTTGCCACGATCCCATTGCGGCCGGAGTTGGCGTCGGTTCAGGTGGCCGAAGAGGCCTACGAGCCGGTGGCCGAGTTGCCCGCGTCGCAGCGTCCAGCGCTGGAGTCGCCTCAGGTAGCAGTGTCTGAGGCGGTGCAAACCGCCGACCCTAAACCGACTGTAAGTGTCCCAGCGTCCGAGTCGGTTCCGCCATCTACGCCCGCTGCGACCAGCAAGGGGGGATGGACAATACGATTGGGCAGTTTCCGTAATGCGGCTAACGTCGCCCGCCTGGTGTCCGAGCTGCGTAAGCAGGGCTATCCGGCTTATACGGTGCCTGCCAATCCCGTTGAAGGGCAACTGACCCTGGTGTTTGTCGGGCCGGAAATTGATCGTAAACGGATCGAAAACCTGCAGCAGGAGCTGGCACAGAAGCATGCACTGGAGACCCAGTTGGTGCGTTATGATCCGCTGAAGATCTGAAAAAGCCCGCAGTTGCGGGCTTTTTTGTAGCCGTCAAGCGGGTGACTCTGCCTGTCTCGTTGAAGAGAGGCTCACGAAATTGCCATTGTGGAGGGTGATCGCCCGTGTGAATTTGGCACGGCTCTGGTAAGATCGCCGCCCAAAAATAACCTGATAAAAAGGAAGCGTGACGGACATGGTATGGATCGATTATGCAATCTTGGCTGTGATTGGCCTATCGGTGGTGATCAGCTTGATACGGGGTTTTGCCCGTGAAGCGATGTCTCTGGTGGTCTGGATTGCAGCGTTCGTGATTGCCAGTCGGTTTTACGAGGATCTGGCGGTGTATCTCACCCAGATCAGCGATCCAATGCTCAAAAAAGGAGCGGCGGTAGCCATTTTGTTCATTTCGACCCTGGTTTTGGGCACTCTGATCAACTATCTGGTTGGTCAGTTGGTGGATAAAACCGGCCTCAGCGGTACCGATCGTGTCCTTGGCGCGTGCTTTGGTGCCTTGCGGGGAGTCCTGGTGATCAGTGCCGTACTCTTCTTCCTCGACAGCTTTACCACGGCCTCCGAAGCCCTGTGGTGGAAGCAGTCGATGTTGATCCCAGAGTTTGGCATTGTGATCCAATGGTTTTTCGATCACATCGAACAGTCGTCCAGCTTCCTGAAAAATTATAAGACCCTATAGAACATCGACCTTTGTGAGGAAACTCGAACATGTGTGGTATTGTCGGGATTGTCGGCCATTCCCCGGTCAACCAGCTGATTTATGATGCTTTGACCGTATTGCAACACCGTGGCCAGGATGCTGCCGGGATCTGCACCGTTGACGGCCAGGCTTTTCGCCTGCGCAAAGCCAACGGCTTGGTAAAGGATGTATTTGAGATCAAGCATATGCACCGCCTGCAGGGGAACACCGGTATCGGCCATGTGCGTTATCCTACCGCCGGAAGTTCCAGCTCCTCGGAAGCCCAGCCCTTTTATGTGAATTCACCGTTTGGGATCACCCTGGCCCACAACGGCAACCTGACCAACTACGATGAGTTGGTGGAAGCGATGGCGGTGATGCGCCGTCATATCAACACGGGATCAGACTCCGAGTTGATGCTGAATGTGCTGGCGCACGAGTTGCAAAAGTCCGACTCGCTTCAGCCCAGTGCAGATGCCGTTTTCGATGCGGTGAGCCAACTTCATCGCCAGGTCCGTGGCGCCTACGCGGCGGTGGCCTTGATCATCGGCGTTGGCATGGTGGCATTTCGTGATCCTTTCGGGATCCGTCCGCTGGTGCTGGGCAGGAAGGAAACGGAGCGGGGTACCGAATACATGGTGGCATCCGAGTCCGTGTCTCTGGATGCGTCCGGTTTTGAAACGCTGCGTGATGTCGCGCCGGGTGAGGCGATCTTCGTTGATTTTGCCGGTAACCTGCACACGCGTCAGTGTGCCGAAAACCCCCAGCATGTGCCCTGTATCTTTGAATACGTCTATTTTGCCCGGCCCGACTCCACCATCGACGGGATCTCCGTTTATGGTAGCCGGGTGAACATGGGCACCAAATTGGGCGCCAAGATCGCTCGGGAATGGAAGGACCATGATATCGACGTGGTGATCCCGATCCCCGAGACCTCCTGCGATATCGCGCTGCAGATCGCTCATGAGCTGAAGTTGCCCTACCGCCAGGGCTTCGTGAAGAACCGCTATATTGGCCGAACCTTCATCATGCCGGGTCAGATCCAGCGCAAGAAGTCGGTGCGCCGTAAGCTCAACCCCATCAGCCAGGAGTTCAAGGGTAAGAATGTACTCCTGGTGGATGACTCCATCGTGCGTGGTACGACTTCTGAGCAGATCATCGAAATGGCCCGTGAAGCCGGAGCCAACAAGGTGTACTTTGCTTCCGCCGCTCCGGAGATCCGCTTCCCCAACGTGTATGGGATTGATATGCCCAGCTCCGAGGAGCTGATCGCCTATGGCCGTGAAGTGGATGAGATCCGCTCGGAGATCGGTGCCGATGGCCTGATCTACCAGGATATTGCCGATCTAGAGGCTGCAGTGAGGGAGGGAAACCCGACCATAGGTCACTTTGAGACGTCCGTCTTCACCGGCAGCTATGTCACGGGTGATGTTGATCAGGCCTACCTGGATCGACTCAATGCGAGCCGTAACGATGATGCGAAAACCGGTAACGCTGCAGAGCAGAGCACAAACCTGGAGATCCACAACGTCTGTCATTCCTGATCAGGAAGGCAGATAGAGAAACGCCGCTTACGGTCTGCCGTAAGCGGCGTTTTTGTCTTTCTGGCGTGCTAACTGACGTAGGCTGGACCGATGCCGTAGCTCCAGAGGATCACCGAAGCAGCCATGATCCCGACCAGCAGCACCAGGCCGCAGGTAACGAGGGAGCTGGCATAGATAAAGCCACGCTCTTCGGGAATGTTCATCAGTATGGGGACCCCGGAGTAGAGCAGATAGACGGAGTAGGTGATCCCGGCGAGGCCGGCTATCATCACGAACCACAGGGCAGGGTAGAGGGTAGCGAATCCCACCATAAAGACCGGTGTGGCAGTATAGGCGGCCAACTCCAGAGCCTGGGAAAAGTCGGGGTGCGCACCAAAGGTTTTCGCCATCCAGTGGGCCAAATAGGCCAGTGCGAAGACCCCGGCGATCAGTGCAAGATACATGGCGCCGGTCATCTTCAGTGCACTGCTTTGGGTCAAGTAGATGGGATCGCCTGCTCCGATGTCCCAGCCGATATGGGCTGCGGCAAAGTAACCGCAGATGGCTGGAATCAGGGCGATCACCAGAATGTGGATCAGGCTTGATGAGACGCCTTCATGGCTGTTTTCGATCGATTTCCATTCCTGCCGCGGATGGGCATACAATCCCCACAAGTGGTTCAATATCATAGTTATAGTCCTTTTGTTGGTCACGCTCTTTAGTGTCATTACCACAGACACTACAACTACTACGGGTTTGGAAAGACGAGGCCAATTCAGCCGGCGCCCAGTTCTAGTTATTGGTGAATGTAACGGCGGAGTCAAGCCATTTGTGCGTGGCTTGCTTGAGGAAAGGAGCCCAGGGTGTGGATTGCGAGGCGTTGGAAAGCGGGGGTGTTCCTGTGAGGAGCGATGAGATCAGATACTGTTTCTATGCCTCTCAAACTCTGTGTCAGGGGCAACAGCAGTTTCACGTGATGGTGAGGAAGCCACATGACGCCTGTGTAAGGCACAGTGTCGCTGTGGCTTGGGGAGCGCTCTAGAGCGGCTGACTGTGCAGGATGGCCTTTTCCGGGGTCAACTCCAGGACACTGTCTTGGCTATACCAGTCGCCGACAACCAGGCGACGTTTACCCTCGCCCAACTCATGGATGGCTGGTCGGTGCGTGTGACCGTGGATCATGCGGGTGGCGCCGTGTTCTGCCATCAGTGCCTGTACCGCACTTGCGGTGACATCTACGGGTTTGTAGTCCTGCTGGGCCGCCTTGTTCTTCGACTTGGCCCGGCCACGATCGGACAGGTATCGGCGAAGCTTCAGTGGCAGGGCTAGCGTCACCCCCATAAACCAGGGCTTGCAGCGCAGTCGCCGGAATTTCTGGTATTCGATGTCATCGGTACACAGGCTGTCACCATGCAGGATCAGCGTGGTTTCTCCGTATAGTTCGACACAGGCGACATCCGGCAGCAGGATCATGCCGGTTCGCCGGGCAAAGGCCTGTCCCAGAGCAAAGTCACGGTTTCCCTGAGTAAAATAGACGGGCAGCTGCTCACTGGCGGCCTGAAGCAGTTCGGCGACCTCGTCGGTAAACGCGTTGATATCGTCATCCCCGATCCAGAACTCGAACAGATCGCCGACGATATAGAGCGCATCGGCGCCGACCAGTTGGGTTTGGACAAAACGGCGGAATGCGGCGGTGATATCAGGACGGCTGGGACACAGGTGAAGATCACCGATCACTAAGGTACGGGGGCCGCGTGCTGCGGCCCCCGGAGCATGGTTGGCAGGATTATTCTGCAACGGTTACGCTCTCGATGATCACGGACTCCAGAGGAACGTCCTGGTGCATGCCGCGGTTGCCGGTAGCAACGCCTTTGATTTTGTTTACCACGTCCATGCCTTCAGTGACTTCACCAAAGACACAGTATCCCCAGCCCTGCATGGACTCATTTTTGAAGTCCAGGAAGGTGTTGTCGTTAACATTGATGAAGAACTGTGCGGTGGCGGAGTGTGGATCCGGCGTACGAGCCATGGCAATGGTACCGGTCTTGTTGGACAGGCCGTTGCTGGCTTCGTTTTGAATGCCGCCGCCATTCTCTTTTTGCTGCATCATTTCATCGAAGCCGCCGCCTTGCACCATGAAACCGTCGATCACTCGGTGGAAGATGGTACCGTTGTAGAAGCCCTCTTTTGCGTACTTGAGGAAGTTCTCGACGGTGATAGGGGCCTTCTCGGCATTCAGTGCCAGTGTGATGTCGCCGAAGTTGGTGTGCAAAGTTACCATAGTGGTCAGTCTCTTGTTGGATTGCTACGGGGGATCCTACCTTAATGGCGGGCGTGGAAAAAGCGCTCGGATCGGCGCCTGGTCATGCTAGAATAGCGCCTTTCGACTTTTCACCCGAACCATCTCGAACAAAGAGCGTAATGATGTTGCAGATCTACAACACCCTGACCCGTCAGAAAGAGGAATTCAAACCCATCGTGCCCGGCAAAGTAGGCATGTATGTGTGCGGGGTGACCACTTACGATCTTTGTCATATTGGTCATGCTCGGACCTATGTTGCCTTTGATACCGTGGTACGTTTCCTGCGTAGCCAGGGGATGGACGTTACTTATGTGCGCAACATCACCGACGTAGAAGACAAGATCATCAACCGGGCCAACGATAATGGCGAAAGCTGGCAGGAGCTGGTGGCGCGCAATGTGGCCTTGATGCATGAGGACTTTGATGCCCTGGGTCTGTTGCGTCCCGATATCGAGCCCACGGTCAGCGGACACATGGATGAGATCATCGATATCATTGCCAAGCTGGTGGAGAAGGGCCATGCCTATGCCACCGAAGCCGGTGATGTCTGGTTCGAGGTAAAGACCTTTGCCGACTACGGCAAGCTGTCCCGCCAAGATCTCGATCAACTGCAATCTGGCGCTCGTGTTGAAGTGGACGAGTCCAAGCGCAACCCGATGGACTTTGCCCTGTGGAAGAGTGCTAAGCCGGGTGAGCCAAGCTGGGCGTCACCGTGGGGTGAAGGCCGTCCAGGCTGGCACATCGAGTGTTCTGCGATGAGCAACAAGCATCTGGGTGAAGTGTTCGATATCCATGGTGGCGGCAGCGATTTGACCTTCCCGCACCATGAGAACGAAGTCGCCCAGAGCTGCTGTGCGAATTCCAATAACTACGTCAACTACTGGATGCACTCAGGTATGGTGCAGGTGAACAAAGAGAAGATGTCCAAATCTCTGGGCAACTTCTTCACCATCCGTGAAGTACTCAAGGTTTACCAGGCGGAGTCGGTGCGTTACTTCTTGCTGTCCAGCCACTATCGCAGCCAGTTGAACTATTCGACCGAGAACCTCGATCAGGCCCATGCCGCTCTGGAGCGTCTGTACACCGCCTTGCGCGGCGTAACGCCAGCGGCCGAGGTGGCGATGGACAACGACCATGTGAAGCGCTTCAATGCGGCGATGAACGACGACATCAATACCGCTGAGGCGTTGCCAGTGCTGTTCGATCTGGCTCGTGAGCTGAACATCACCAAGGAAGATGGTGAGTCTGAACAGGCCGCGCAACTGGCTGGTTTGATGATCAAACTGGGCAGTATTCTGGGTCTGCTGGGCCAAGCGCCGGAAGCCTTCCTGCAAGGCGGTGGTGATGACGATGAGGTGGCGCAGATCGAAGCGTGGATCGCCCAGCGCAACCAGGCCCGTGCCGATAAGAACTGGGCGGCCGCCGATGAGGCGCGCGATGCGCTCAACGCCATGGGCGTGATCCTGGAAGACGGTGCCGGTGGTACCACTTGGCGTCGTAAGTAATCAGTATCTGTCCAACGAAAGCCCGCGGCCTTATCCGCGGGCTTTTTGTATCTGCTGTCCTGTCTTGCTGGTTACAAGGCGTTGACGCTTTTCAGGTGTGGGCCAGGAGCGACGGCATCATGATAAGTGTTGCAGGCGTATAGGGTGTTTTCCAGAAGACTGGCAATCGTCATCGGGCCAACGCCGCCGGGCACGGGGGTAATGTAAGCGGCGCGTTCGGAGGCGACGCCAAACTCGACGTCTCCGACCAGAGTACCGTTTGCCTGACGGTTGATCCCAACATCGATGACAATCGCCCCGGGCTTGATCCACTCGCCGGGAATGAAGTTTGGCTTGCCAACCGCGACGATCAGCAGATCGGCCTGACGCACATGGTGGGCCAGATCTGTGGTAAACCGATGGCAGGTGGTGGTGGTACAACCTCGCAGCAACAATTCGAGCGTCATTGGGCGGCCGACGATATTGGACGCGCCGACGATCACTGCATGGAGGCCCTGGGTGGGGACGCCAGTGGTGCCGATCAGATGCATGATCCCATGTGGGGTACAGGGGCGTAGCACGGGTATACGCTGGGACAGGCGACCTATGTTGTAGGGATGAAATCCGTCGACGTCCTTATCGGGACGGATCGCTTCGATAATGTCTGTGCAATCGATCTGAACGGGCAGGGGGAGTTGAACCAAGATCCCGTCGACAGTGGGATCTGCATTGAGTTGTTCGATGAGATCCAGTAGCTGTTGTTGTGTCGTATCGCTCGGCAGATTGTAACTTCGGGAGAGGAACCCTACTTCCTCACAAGCCCGCCGTTTGCTATTGACATAGACTCTGGAGGCTGGATCGTGTCCGAGGAGGATCACGGCCAGTCCTGGCGCGCGTTGACCCTGAGCGAGTCGTTGTTTTACCTGTTCCCGGATCTCATTTCTAAGTGAAGCAGCGATGGCTTTACCATCAATGATTTGAGCTGTCGTCATATCAGCACTTCTCTTTTTATTTTCGCGGTTTATGGCGTGATTGCGCACGCAGTCTAACAGTGGGTGAGAGTCAGATCACGCCACCAGCGGATGGGCTGTGTAAAGCCTGTACAGTTGGCCTGACGGAGAGAAAAAGTCATTGACGGGGGGCAGGGTGGGGGCTAATATGCGCCTCCGTTGCAGGGACAAGGTGATTTGTTCAGCAACGCCTGTCGGTGAATAGCGCAGCTTGGTGCGCATCCTAGTTTGGGATGAGTGGACCAGGGGGCGACCCTCCTGTTGGGGGCCGATAACAACAGACTATGTCGGTGAATAGCGCAGCTTGGTAGCGCATCTGGTTTGGGACCAGAGGGTCGGGGGTTCGAATCCCTCTTCACCGACCACTTTTTCTATTTTTGCTGCGTCTGTTCAGCGAGAGTAGCAACGATACTGGATGGTGTCGTAAATCGCTTAACGTACGCATTGTGCCGTATTCTCTGCGCCCGTAGCTCAGTTGGATAGAGCATCCGCCTTCTAAGCGGATGGCCGCAGGTTCGAATCCTGCCGGGCGTGCCATTTTTCGGTGGTGGCTATAGCTCAGTTGGTAGAGTCCCGGATTGTGATTCCGGTTGTCGCGGGTTCAAGTCCCGTTAGCCACCCCACTCATTCCTGATAAAGGGGAGATGCATCGCATCTCCCCTTTTTCTTTGTGTTCTAGAGCACATCCCCATCTGTACTCCGCTTTGGGCTGCCGCTATAATGGCCCGTCCTTTATTTAGGTAGCTTATAGGCGTGGACGCCTACCAGCCCGATTGTTGGCAGATTTTGCCTCGGATCGGGCCCGGATTTTTGCCTGTGGGCCGATGCCTGCGGGATGCAAAAGAACATCGAGTACTTGAGGTAACGAAATGCAAGTTTCCGTTGAAACCACCCAGGGCCTGGAACGCCGCATGACCATCACCGTGGCAGCGACCGAGTTCGAGCCGAAGGTGATTGAAGAGATGAAAAAAGAAGCCAAGCGTGTTCGTTTGGATGGCTTCCGCCCGGGCAAGGTGCCGGTTTCCGTATTCAAAAAGCGTTACGGTGCCGCCATCCGTGCCCAGGTGTTGGGTGATGTTATGCAGCATAGCTTCTTTAAGGCTGTGATGGATGAGAAGCTGAACCCGGCTGGCATGCCAAAGTTTGAGCCTCTGAAGTCTGAAGAGGGTCAAGATCTGGAGTTCGCTGCAATTTTTGAAGTGTACCCGGAAGTTGAGTTGGCAGGTCTGGACACTATCGAAGTTGAAAAACCAACTTGCGAAGTGACAGACGAAAACGTTGACACCATGCTGGAAACCCTGCGCAAGCAGCACGCGACTTTCGCTGCTGTTGAGCGTGAGGCTGGCGACAATGACCGCGTGAAAATCGATTTCACCGGCTCCATTGATGGCGAAGAGTTTGAAGGCGGCAAGTCTGAAAACTTCGAGATCGTGATCGGTTCCGGCCGCATGATCCCGGGCTTCGAAGAGGGCATCAAGGGCCAGAAGGCCGGCGCTGAATTTACCGTTGATGTGACCTTCCCAGAAGAGTACCACGCGGAAAACCTTAAGGGTAAAGCCGCTGCGTTCGCCATCAAGCTGCACTCCGTTGAAGAGCAGGTACTGCCTGAACTGAACGACGAGTTTGTGGTTAAGTTTGGTATCGCCGAAGGTGGCGTTGAAGCCCTGCGTGCCGAAGTTCGCAAGAACATGGAGCGCGAGCTCAAGCAGGCCCTGAAGAACGCCGTTAAGAATCAGGTGATCGAAGGTCTGGTTAAGGCCAATGACATCGACATGCCATCTGCCCTGATCGATCAGGAAGTGAACCAGTTGCGTCAGCAGGCCATGCAGCGTTTTGGTAACCAGCAGGGCGGCGAGATGCCAGAACTGCCGGCCGAGCTGTTTGCTGATGAAGCCAAGCGTCGTGTCCAGGTTGGCCTGTTGCTGGGTGAAGTGATCAAATCCAAGGATCTGAAAGTGGAAGATGAGCGTGTTGATGCGCTGATCGCCGAAATGGCCTCCGCTTACGAAGATCCGCAGGAAGTGAAAGACTACTACGCCAAGAATCAGGAAATGATGCAGAACATGCGCAACGTTGCTCTGGAAGAGCAAGCGGTTGACGCGATTCTGGCAGCGGCTAAAGTTACTGAGAACGCTGTGAACTTTGATGAGTTCATGAATCAGCAGCGCTAAGTCTTAAGTGATTTGACTTGGCCTTATCGGCCAATCATATAATGGCTCGTATGAGGCAACGCTCATACGAGCCATTTTGTTAGGGAAACGACTAAATTATGCAGCATTTGCAAGATTCTCCCATGAACGCCCTTGTCCCTATGGTTGTGGAACAGACCGCCAAGGGCGAGCGCTCCTACGACATCTACTCCCGCCTACTTAAAGAGCGTGTGATCTTTTTGACCGGTCAGGTAGAAGATCATATGGCGAACTTGGTGGTGGCTCAGTTGTTGTTCCTGGAATCCGAGAATCCCGATAAGGATATCTACCTGTACATCAACTCGCCCGGCGGCTCTGTGACTGCGGGGATGTCTATTTATGACACCATGCAGTTTATCAAGCCGGATGTGAGCACCGTGTGTATGGGGCAAGCCGCCAGTATGGGCGCCTTTTTGTTGGCCGGTGGGGCTAAAGGAAAGCGTCATGTTTTGCCCAATGCCCGTGTCATGATCCATCAGCCGCTGGGCGGTTTCCAGGGACAGGCGTCGGACATCGCCATCCATGCCCAGGAGATCATCGGTATCAAGCAGAAGTTGAATACTCTGTTGGCCGAGCACACGGGTCAGCCGTTGGAAGTGATCGAGCGAGATACTGACCGGGATAACTTTATGAGTGCGGACGCTTCGGTGGAGTACGGCCTGGTGGATTCTGTTCTGTCACGGCGGGTTACCGAGTAACGCAAAAGCGTGTACCCTGTCTTAGACTGTATTAAGACTGTAAAGCGCCTGTTTGAAGGGGTAGTGAATGAGTGATATCCATAAGGGTGACGGTGACAACAGCAAACTGTTGTATTGCTCTTTCTGCGGCAAAAGCCAACATGAAGTGCGAAAACTGATCGCCGGCCCTTCGGTGTACGTGTGTGATGAGTGCGTCGAGCTGTGCAATGACATCATCCGCGAAGAAGTGAAAGAGTTAACGCCTAAACGGCAGGCGGACAAGTTACCCACTCCTCATGAGATCCGCGCTCACCTGGACGAATATGTGATCGGCCAGGAGCAGGCGAAGAAGGTGCTGTCCGTAGCCGTATATAACCACTACAAGCGCTTGCGCCACGGCGGTGTCAATGCGGAAGTGGAGTTGGGCAAGAGTAATATTTTGCTGATCGGCCCGACCGGTTCGGGCAAAACTCTGCTGGCGGAGACCATGGCACGTTTACTCGATGTGCCCTTTACCATGGCGGATGCGACCACCCTGACCGAAGCCGGTTATGTGGGGGAGGATGTGGAAAACATCATCCAGAAGCTTCTGCAGAAGTGCGATTATGATGTGGAAAAAGCCCAGCGTGGCATTGTCTATATCGATGAGATCGACAAGATCTCCCGCAAGTCCGATAACCCATCCATCACCCGGGATGTCTCCGGTGAAGGGGTCCAGCAGGCACTGTTGAAGCTGGTAGAAGGGACGGTGGCTGCGGTGCCACCTCAGGGCGGGCGAAAGCATCCTCAGCAGGAGTTTCTGCAGGTCGATACCTCTAAGATCCTGTTCATCTGTGGCGGCGCTTTTGCCGGCCTGGATAAGGTGATCGAGCAGCGTGCCTTTGTTGGTACGGGGATCGGTTTTGGCGCCGAGGTACGGAGCCAAGATGATGGTAAATCGTTGACTGAGACCTTCGCCCAGGTTGAGCCGGAAGATCTGGTTAAATATGGCCTGATCCCCGAGTTCATCGGGCGTCTGCCCGTCGTGGCGACCCTGGGAGAGTTGGACGAAGATGCGTTGATCCAGATCTTGCAGGAGCCGAAGAATGCTTTGACCAAGCAGTATGGTGCCCTGTTTGATCTGGAAGGGACCGAGCTGGAGTTCCGTGAAGATGCCCTGCGCGCGATTGCACGTAAGGCAATGGAACGTAAGACCGGTGCTCGTGGTCTTCGCTCTATCGTTGAAGGCACCCTGCTCAATACCATGTATGATCTGCCCTCCACCGATAATGTCGAGAAGGTTGTCGTCGATGAGTCGGTGATCAATGGTGAGTCCGAGCCTCTGCTGATCTACCGCAATGATGCTCAGGCAGCATCAGCGGATTGAGTGTTTAGCGCAGGTGATTGATTGCAAAGGGGCCAAATGGCCCCTTTTTTATGCCTGTAACATTGAATCCCCAAGATCCACCACCATATACTGGGTATGCCTGACCGAACCATGCCTTGGTATCGGCCCGTACGTTGTGGGCATGCCAAGTTGACTGGGGGTCCTTAAGCCAAGCTGCTGCTGACGATCCCAGTGCATCCCGGATTTGTTCCGGAGACCGGGAGTGGCGCAGCGTAACGTAACGACTATTCGCTAAAGCCGTTACGCTGCGTGCACTCGAATTGACCGGCGGTATGGCGACAACCCTTTTTATCCTGCAGCAAAATGGAAGTGAGCGATGACCCTAGAGCGATCTGATCACGTAGTCATTCCCGTTCTCCCCTTAAGGGACGTGGTGGTCTACCCCCACATGGTGATCCCGCTTTTCGTGGGACGCGAGAAATCAATCAGCTGCCTGGAAGCAGCCATGGAACAGGACAAACAGGTCCTGTTGGTGGCTCAGCGTGAGGCGGATCAGGATGAGCCGGAAGAGGATGATATCTATCATGTCGGCACCGTTGCGTCGATCCTGCAGTTGCTCAAGTTGCCAGACGGCACCGTAAAGGTTTTGGTGGAGGGTGGTCAGCGCGCCCGCATTACGGAATTCACCGAGAGTGCTCCTTTCTTTGTCGCTGAAGCCGAATTCCTTACCTCCCAAAATGTACCGGAGCGTGAAGAAGAGATCCTGGTGCGCACTGCCATTAGCCAGTTTGAAGGCTACATCAAGCTCAATAAGAAGATCCCACCTGAGGTGTTGACCTCACTCAACGGCATCGATGAAGCCGCGCGTTTGGCCGACACCATGGCTGCCCATATGCCGCTGAAGTTGGCGGACAAGCAGGCTGTGATGGAGATGGTCGATGTGGCCGAGCGGCTTGAGTACCTGATGGCCACCATGGAATCTGAGATCGACATCCTACAGGTGGAAAAGAAGATCCGAGGCCGGGTCAAGAAGCAGATGGAGAAGAGCCAACGGGAGTACTATCTCAACGAGCAGATGAAGGCGATCCAGAAAGAGTTGGGTGAGCTGGATGATGCGCCAGATGAGTTCGAAGCCTTGGCCATCAAGATCGAAGAGGCCAAGATGCCGACGGAGGCCAAAGAGAAAGCCTCTGCAGAGCTGAACAAGCTGAAGATGATGTCCCCCATGTCCGCCGAAGCTACGGTCGTACGTAGCTATGTGGACTGGATGGTCGGTGTGCCTTGGGCCAAGCGTTCCAAGGTGAAGAAGGATCTGGCGGTGGCCAGCAATGTTCTCGATGCGGATCACTTTGGCCTTGAGAAGGTTAAAGAGCGGATCTTGGAGTACCTTGCGGTCCAGGCCCGGGTGAAACAGCTGAAAGGTCCGATCCTGTGTCTGGTTGGGCCGCCGGGGGTGGGGAAAACCTCTTTAGGTCAATCCATTGCCAAGGCTACCGGGCGCAAATATGTGCGTATGGCGCTGGGCGGCGTACGGGACGAAGCGGAGATCCGCGGTCACCGCCGTACCTACATCGGCTCCATGCCGGGTAAGCTGATCCAGAAGATGTCCAAAGTTGGGGTGAAAAACCCACTGTTCCTGCTCGATGAGATCGACAAGATGAGTTCGGATATGCGCGGTGATCCCGCGTCAGCCCTGCTTGAGGTGCTGGATCCGGAGCAGAACAACGCCTTTAACGATCACTACCTCGAAGTGGATTACGATCTGTCCGATGTGATGTTCGTAGCGACCTCCAACTCGATGAACATTCCAGGCCCCTTGCTGGATCGGATGGAGGTGATCCGTCTGTCCGGTTATACAGAGGATGAGAAGCTTAACATTGCCAAGCAGCACCTGCTGGGTAAGCAGCTTAAGCGTAACGGCGTAAAAACCGATGAACTGGTGGTGGAGGACAGTGCCATCATCGGCATTATCCGTTATTACACCCGGGAAGCCGGTGTGCGTAGCCTGGAGCGGGAGATCTCCAAGATCTGCCGCAAGGCGGTTAAGCAGATCTTGCTGGGTAAGGCTGAGAAGCCTGTGACGGTCAATATGGAGAACCTGAAGGAGTATCTGGGCGTCCAGCGTTTCGATTACGGCAAAGCGGAAGAGAGCAACCGCATTGGCCAGGTGACGGGCTTGGCCTGGACCGAAGTGGGTGGCGATCTGCTAACCATCGAGACGACCTCGGTTCCGGGTAAGGGGAAGCTGACCTATACCGGCTCTCTGGGTGACGTGATGCAGGAGTCGATCCAGGCGGCCATGACCGTGGTGCGGGCGCGGGCTGATAAGTTGAGGGTCAACGGCGACTTCTACGAGAAGCGGGATATCCATGTCCACGTACCGGAAGGGGCGACCCCCAAGGATGGCCCCTCTGCCGGTATTGCCATGTGCACAGCGCTGGTCTCCTCGCTCACCGGCAATCCCGTGCGCAGCGATGTGGCCATGACCGGAGAGATCACCCTGAGAGGGGAGGTCCTGCCGATCGGCGGTCTCAAGGAGAAATTGCTGGCAGCTCACCGGGGAGGAATTAAGCGTGTGCTGATCCCCAAGGAGAATGAACGCGACCTTGAGGAGATCCCAGATAATGTTAAGGCGGATCTTGAGATCCTTCCTGTGCGCTGGATTGACGATGTTTTGGAAGGTGCTCTGGAACAGCCCCCGTCAGGTTTTGAACGGGTAGGAGACAAAACTTAACCTGTTATCGATATAAAGCGCCCATCAGGGCGTTTTTTTCGGAAAACCGTGCGAAAAAGGGGTTTTCAACGCGAAAATACATGGTAGTGTAGACAACTGAACAGACTCAGACTCTGCTGCAGACCGCAACAGGACTGGGTTTGAGCCGTATCCGATAAATGGACTTTGCCGCTAGCAAGGTGCTTGAACTTCAATTTCAGGCTTGTTATAAAACCTTCGCAGACCGCGCACCATAAGGATTTCGCGGCGGTGCGTAAAATAGAATTCAAGGGGATGAAATGAACAAATCTCAACTGATCGATCAAATTGCTTCCGGTGCTGATATTTCCAAAGCGGCCGCTGGTCGTGCTCTGGACTCTTTTATCGATTCCATCACCGAGTCTCTGAAAAACGGTGATAAGATCTCTCTGGTTGGTTTCGGTACTTTCGAAGTGCGTGAGCGTGCTGAGCGTACTGGCCGCAACCCGCAAACCGGTAAAGAGATCAAGATTGCTGCAGCCAAGATCCCTGCCTTCAAGGCCGGTAAAGCGCTGAAAGACGCCGTAAACTAAGCAAAGTTTATGTCACAATGCTCAAGCCAAGGCTTGAGCATTGTTGTTTTGGCGCTGTCCTTACTGGCCTGAGTCAGAACTTATGAAGCGCACCCTGTTACGGTGCGCTTTTTTTGTTACTATCCGAATCCATTAATACCGATACCGAAAATAGAGAAGGTTGATGTTAGAAAAGATCCGTGAAGGCTCCCAGGGGCCGATTGCCAAGATCATTCTGATTTTAGTGATCTTGTCCTTCGCGCTGACCGGTGTGTACAGCTATCTGGGCAGCAACACAGAGCAGTTGGCCGCTGAGGTGAATGGCGAGGAGATCAGCCGCTACGATCTGGACCAAGCGTTTCAGAACGAGCAGGCGCGTATGCGCAATCAGCTAGGTGACATGTTCGACAGCCTGGCTGCCGATCCGAATTACTTGGCGGGCCTGCGCCAAAGTGTTCTGGACCGCCTGATCGCCGAGCGTCTGATTGATCAGAAAGTAGAGGCCATGGGGCTGCGCGTTTCCGATGCGCAGATCCAGCAGGCCATCGTCACCATGCCTGAGTTTCAGGTTGACGGACGTTTCGACAACGAACGCTACCAGGCTGTGCTGCGTCAAAGCGGCCTGACGGGATTGCGCTTGCGTGACATCCTGCGTCAAGATCTGGCACGTCAACAGTTGATGGTCGGCCTGCTGGGCAGTGAGTTCACCACTCAAGCCGAAGTCTTTGCCCTGGGTCAGCTTCAGCAGCAGACCCGTGATCTTCGTTACACCCTGGTGAATGCCGCTGATTTTGTTGATGGCGTGGTAATTGAGGCCGACGAAGTTCGCGCCTACTACGACAACAACCCGCTGCAGTTTGTTCAGGCTGAACAGATCAAGGTCGAATACGTGGAGCTGAACGTGGCAAACATGGCCGCTGACTTCGACGTGGCCGATGACGAAGCTCAGGCTTACTACGATGCTCAATCTGCCCTCTTTACTCAGCCAGAGCGCCGACTGGCCGCTCACATGCTGTTTGACGGTGATGATGCTCAGGAGCGTGCTCAGAGCGCCCTGGCCCGAGTCCGTGGCGGAGAAGCCTTTGCTGCCGTGGCCAAGGATGCGTCCGATGACAGCTTTACTGCCGACAATGGTGGTGAGCTGGACTGGATGACTCCTGGCACCATGGGTGAGGTATTCGACAGTGCGTTGTTTGCCTTGGCTGAAGGGGATGTTTCCGACGTTCTGGAGACCGACTTCGGCTTCCAAATCGTTCAGGCCAAGGCGATCGAAGCCCGCACCACCCGTCCTTTTGATGAGGTGAAAGGGAGCATCGTCGAGACCTTGCAGGCCGATAAGGCCCAGCGCGAGTTCTATGCGCTGCAGCAGACTCTGGCTGACGTAAGCTTCGAAGTACCTGACTCTTTGGTAGAAGCTGCCGAGGCGGTAGGTGGAGTGGTGAAAACCACCGAACTGTTCGAGCGCACAGCCGCACCGATGCCGCTGAGTCATCCTCGCGCTCTGGCTGCTGCGTTCTCCGACAGCGTGTTGCTGGACCAGATGAACTCTGATCTGATTGAGATCGAAACCGGTCATATGCTGGTACTGCGGGTCACCGAGCATGTGGCACAAGGGACCCTGGCATTTGATGATGTGAAGGTTCAGATTGAGCAGCGTTTACGCACGGATAAGGCTTCCGAGCAGGCACTGCTGCAGGCGGAGACCCTGTTGGCCGATTGGCGCAGCGGTACCGAGCCTGCGGGTGTGGTTGCACAAGCCGGTGTTAACCGCTTTGGGAGCGCCGAGTTGGATCCTGCCCTGGTGCAGCACGCCTTCAAGATGGTGCTGCCAGAGTCCGGTGCGGCCATCGACTCTTTGCGTCTGCCAAGCGGTGACATCGCCCTTATTGCCCTGGATGGGGTCAACGTACCAGCAGAGATCGAAGGTGAAGCCATGCTGGAAGGGCGTCTGGCTCAGCAGTTGAGCGAAGCGGGCTACCAGGCTTTGATCGAAAGTCTGCGCGCCGAAGCGAGCATTCTCTATCAGGGCGGCGCGGCGCAATAAGCCACGTTATCCCAGAGAACACAAAGGCGGCCCCCGGGCCGCCTTTTTTGTCTCCGGCCACCGTGATATGAGATAAACGCCATCGAAGGGATGTTTGCCGCCATTGGCTACGGGAAGCCGTCGGGATTGGTCTGATCAGCCCAACTTAGGTTTATTGATCCCGGGGGTTTGGGTTAACCTTGCCAGCAGCCAAATTTTGTCAGGATGCGGGTGGCTCAATGAGCCCCACCCGCATCGGCGTTTAGGGAAATATCGATGATTATCAAACCGAAAATTCGCGGCTTTATCTGTACAACCACCCATCCAGTAGGGTGTGAGAAGAACGTCCGCGATCAGATCGCCTATGTTCAGTCCCAGCCCAAGCTGGAAAATGGCCCCAAACGCGTATTGGTGGTCGGCTCCTCCAGTGGTTATGGACTGGCTTCTCGGATCTCCGCTGCTTTTGGCTGTGATGCCGCTACCATCGGCGTATTTTTCGAAAAGCCTGCGACAGAGAAGAAGCCAGGGACTGCTGGCTGGTACAATGCCGCGGCCTTCGACAAGGCCGCCCATGAAGCGGGCCGCTACGCTAAGAGCATCAATGGCGATGCCTTCTCCCATGAGGCCAAACAGAAAGCCATCGAGCTGATCAAAGAAGATCTGGGTCAGGTGGATATGGTGGTTTACTCCCTGGCCTCGCCGGTGCGCAAACTGCCTGATACCGGTGAGCTGGTGCGCTCCTGCCTCAAGCCGATGGGACAGACCTACACGGCCACCGCCGTGGACACCAACAAGGACACCCTGTTCGAAGCCAGCATTGAGCCGGCGACCGAGCAGGAGGTCGCAGATACTGTGACCGTGATGGGTGGACAGGATTGGGAGCTGTGGATCAATGCCCTGGCCGACGCCGGTGTCCTGGCCGAAGGTTGCCGTACCATGGCGTACAGCTACATTGGCACGGAGATCACCTGGCCCATCTACTGGCACGGTGCCCTGGGGGAAGCGAAAAAGGATCTGGATCGTGCTTCCGATGCGCTGAACAACAAGCTCGCGGCCATCGGCGGCGGCGCCAATGTGGCCGTGCTCAAGAGTGTGGTGACTCAGGCTTCTTCTGCGATCCCTGTGATGCCTCTGTACATCGCCATGGTGTTTAAGAAGATGCGCGAAGAGGGCGTTCACGAAGGCTGTATCGAGCAGGTATGGCGTATGCTGACCGATCGCCTGTGCCGTGCCGACGGCACCATCCCGACCGACGAGGATAACCGCTTGCGTCTGGATGATTGGGAGCTGCGTGAAGATATCCAGCAGCACTGTCAGGATCTGTGGCCCAAGTTGACCAACGAAAACCTGGCCGAGCTGGCCGATTACAATGAGTACAAAGCCGAGTTTTTGAGCCTGTTCGGCTTTGGCCTGGATGGAATCGATTACGACGCCGATGTTGATCCTCTGGTGCCCTTTGAGGTGATAACCCTGTAAGCGGAAAAGCACTCACCGCTTTAAAGCATAATAAAAGAGCCGCTCGCCCTAATGGCAAGCGGCTCTTTTTGATCAGCCCGTCGCGCCCGTCAGGTTTCGGCACAGCTTGGCGACCAGAATATTCAGCAGGGCGGTGATCAGGATCAGGCCAAAGGCGACGTCGAACTGGAACAGCTCAAAGGCGCTGTCGACATAGAATCCCAGGCTGGCGACCCCCAACATCCCCAGCATGGCGGTTTCACGGATCATGATCTCGAAGCGGTAGGTGAGCAGATCCTTGATCCCGGGAGCAAGCCTGGGCAGATATTCATAGGCCCAATATGCCGGGTTTTTACCGGTATCGGCCCTCAATGGCAACTGGTCGGCCCGTTGTGCCACCAGGTGGGCGATCAGGCTGCCGTTATGGAGACTTAGGGCCAGGGCCGCAGGGAGCATGGAGGGACCCAGTAACATCAGGAGGACAAAGGCCAACAGCAGCTCAGGCAAGGAGCGTCCCACCAGCAGCAGGGCCCGGCCAATCCACACTGAATTGATCCCCATCCACCGCGGCCACAGGCGGGCGGTGCCCAGGGGCCAGAGCAGGCTGGCACCGATAGCGCTGAGGAGCAGGGCCATGATGGAGACCATCAGGGTGGCCCAGATCCCCGGCAGGGCTTGTTGCCACAACTCGCTCAGCCAGAGCCAGGCAGAGCCCTGGGTGTACTGCAGCTGGGGCCAGATCTCCACAGAAAGAAAACGGCGGACCCACTCTCCTTCGAGGTGCCATTGCCAGGGCAGCCAAAGTAGGCTGGCCAAGGCTAACAATGGCAGACTTCGGCGGCTCAACCACCACCTCTGTGTGCCGAACAGGATGAGGAACAGCCACAGGAGCGCTCCCCCCGCGGCATAATGTCCCTGTCGGTAGGCGGTTTCCAGATGAAAGCCCAGGGTTGGGAGGCCGACAAAACCGAGCACGGCGGATGCGCGCAGGGCGCACTCGAACCGGTACCGGGTGTAGCTGGCAAGTGCTGGCCATACCGGGAGCAGTCGGCCGTAGAGCAGACGCAAGAGATAGCCGGTGTTGGCGGGCAGGGCGGCCGTAACGCGGCTCGGAGCCTGAGCCAGAATATCGCTGTACACCCGGGCAAAGGTGGCACCGTAGGGCAGGGCCAATGCCAGTAGGGCGGTTTGCGTTGAGAGGCCAAAGAGTTGTAAAAACAGCAGGGCCCAGAACAGTTCATGCACGGCACGTAGGCCGGTACACAGGCTGCGAATGGCGGTGAAACGGTGCAGGGGCACTAGCACAGTGGCCAATAAGATACCGCCGAGGATCCCCAACAGCGCAATGGCGACCGTCGTGGCCAGGGCATCAAGCAGGTATTCGGTGGCGGTCAGATCCGGCAACAGGAGGCCGGTGCCCAAGCGGCCCAACTCACTCCAGGGATCGGTGCGAAGAAGGGACCAATCGCCGCCAAACCAGGCCAACAGGCCGAGGGCCAACAGGCTCACGGTAAAACGGTGGTGGCTGAGGCTCATCGGTACAGGCGTTCCAGATCGGCATCGGTTACGGCGTCGGCCGGACGGTCAAACAGCACCCGGCCATTCTTGAGGCCCAGGATCCGGCTGCAGCAGGCCCGGGCCAAATCGGCATCGTGCAGGGCGACCACGCTGGTTTGGTGGGCTGAGAGCATATGACGCAGCAGGTTGGGGCCCTGGATCGGATCGATCCCAGTGATGGGCTCATCTCCGAGAAACACCCGCTTATTACGATACAGGGCGCGGCCCAGGGCGACTCGCTGGCGTTGGCCGCCAGACAGGTTGGCCACAGGGGTATTCAGCCGCTCTTCCAGGCCCAAAGGACGCATCAACTCGCCGATCTCTGCGCGGCACTTTGGCCAGGGACGGAGCAGGTTTGCCAGGTGGTAGAGCAGGGGATGACGGTCCAGGGCACCGATGTAGACGTTGTGATAGAGGGAGAGCGGCTCAACCAGACCGAGCTGTTGGGGGCACCAGGCGATCATCTTCGGACACTGCTGATAAAGGGCTTCGAGCAGGGTCGATTTGCCGACACCGGAGGGCCCGAGCAGGGCGATCCGCTCGCCTGGCGCAATGGACAGTGTGGGCAGATCGAGCACCGGGTGGTCACCCTGTTTCAACTGGGTGGCGGGAAGGAAAAACTGGAGGGTCAACGCAGCAGTCCTAAAGCCAATGCGACCTGTTCGACGGGGGCGAAATCATCGTTGTCTGCGGCGATAAACCCTGCACGAGGGAAGGCGGCCAGGATCTTAGGATCGGAGAGGTCCAATAGGGCTTGCTGGATCTTAACGGTGGTCCCGGCACCAAAGCGACTGTCGATATCCCCGCGGACGGTCCAGTGATAATCCGGATAGCCCGGTGTTTCCCAGAATTTGCTCACCTTGTCGGGATCGATTTGGCCGTCACTCACCGCCTGCTCCCACACCTTGTAGTTGACGGCGCCAATGTCGTAGACGCCGGCCTGTACCTGAGCAATGGTACGGGTGTGATCACCGGAAAAACCGACTCGGCTGAAGACTTGCTCGGCCTTGCCCATGCTCTGCTCGATAAAGTGCTGAGGCATAAGGCGACCGGATGTAGAGCTTTTGGCGCCGTAAGTGAAGCTCATACCGGCTAGTGCATCCTTGTCCAATTGGGCCATGGGACTTAGCTGGGTTGATGCGTGGGCAATAAAGATACTTTTAAAGTTAGGATCTTCAACTCCCTGGGCGATGGCCCGAGAGTCTGGCACCAGGCGTCGAGCCTGGACGCCGGACAGACCGCCAAACCAGGCCAGGTGAACCTGATCGTTGCGAAAGGCGGTAACGGCAGCGGCGTAGGATTTCACCGGAACGTAGCGAACCTCGATCCCCAGTTGCTCGCTGAGGTAGGTGCCTACCTGTTCAAAGCGTGAGCGCAAGCGTGTTTCATCCTGATCTGGGATGGCGGTAAACATCAAAACTTGGGCCTGCGCGGCACCAAGGCCAAAGATGAACAGCAACGCCACGCTTCGGCACAGTCGAGTTAACATGGTTCTGACTCCAATAATGGGTTGTGTCGCGCGATCGCAACGGAAAGGGTCGTTCAATGTGGCTGACCAGGTAAAGACGATGAAGTTTAACGGGTAAACACCATTTAAATAAATGGTTAAGATCATGTCTTATCCTATCCAAGATCAGAGGGTTGGAGCGGCTGATAGGGTTTGTGCTCAATAGGGGCGGGGGAAACCTTGCTTGTGATCCAGTTCACGCACGGCTGAGCTAGCGACGTCCATACTTGTTGAGTGGGCAATCCTGTATGAGGCAGTGACGATGAAAAACCGCTTAGATGTACGTAAGGCACTTCGGGTCTGTGATAAGGCAACCCGGCATGGTGTTAAGCACGACGCCTATTATGAGCTCGACGGCCTGACGGTGCACGTGGAAGAGGATGGTTATCGTGTCACCCTCAACGATGCGGAAACATTTCTCCATCTGCACTTTCATAATCGCTATGAGCTGAATTCCGAAGGCCCGGGCGCCATGGAGCGTTTCCTCGATAAGCTGGATCAACTGGATCAGCGTTACTAGCTACCCGGCTGTGTTGGCACCGCGTCTGTCGTCGTTTGTGTGATGTGGCCGGCAAGCTTGGTTACGCCAGGCCCATGTCCTTAATGCGCTGCTCGATCAGGCGGCCACACTCTTGCTTGAGCAGGGTACGGAGCCAGGCTTGGGATGGCCCGTGTTCACAACGGGGATGCCAGATCAGCGAGTAATCGAAGGGCTTGAACTCAAAGGGCAGGGAGTGGATCACCAGATCGTGGGTGTCTGCGACCAGGTAGGCCAGATCGGCGGGCACTGTGATGATCAGGGGCTGGCTGTCCAGCAGGGCGAGGGCGGCCTCAAGGTGGTATGCCCGCAACACGGTTTTGATCGGTGAATGGCCCCGCAGCGCCTCGTCCAGTAGCGCCTTGACGCCATCGCTGATGGCGATCAGCGCATGGGGATAGCTGAGGTAATCGGTCAAGGTCAGTGTTTTATTGGCCAGAGGGTGGTGACGAGAGACCAGGCAGAAGACGCTTACCATGCCCAGGCTTGTGCTTTGCAGGGGGGCGATATCGCCATCATGGCGGCAGATCGCCATATCACAGCCGCCGTGGGTGAGTTGTTCCGCGAGTTTGTCATGTTGTATTGGGGTAAATTCCAACTCGATGTTTGGGGCTTCCTGGTAGATCCTTGGGACGGCAAAGGGCAGGATCGTTTGTACCGCGTAATCCGTGGCGGCTATGACAAAACGTTGTTCGCACTGCGCGGGTTGGAATTCATTGGTCACCAACAGTTGGCGTAGCGCTTCTAACGGGGCGTGCAGGGCCTGCTCAATCTCCAGGGCTCTAACGGTGGGGATCAACTGCTGTCCCTGGCGGATCAACAGGGGGTCGCCAAACAATTCCCGCAATCGACCCAGTACACGGCTCGTTGCCGACTGGGTGAGGTTGAGCCGGACAGCGGCTCGGCTGACGCTGCCCTCCTCCAGTAAGATCCTCAACGCGACCAATAAGTTCAGATCACGTCGGTAGAGTTCATCCAGTTCCATCGTTCATCTTCAAAAGCGTGTGCCTGTCATTATGGGAGTCCGGTATTGCTTGGGCCAGTCTTGCCGTTCTATTAATCCTCTTGATAGGCGTCGGGGACATGATTTTGTTCCTCTACCGGTGGGCGGATATAGCCGCGCGTGTCCAGTGGCGGCAAGCTGATCTTGGCGTAATCAATCTTCTGGTAGGGGATCTGCTTGAGCAGATGGTGGATGCAGTTGAGGCGGGCCTTCTTCTTGTCGTTGCTGTCGATCACGTACCAGGGGCTGTGGCGGGTATCCGTGTGGTCGAACATGCGATCCTTGGCCTGGGAATACAGCTGCCAGCGGGTGCGAGACTCCAGATCCATGGGGCTGAACTTCCAGCGTTTGAGGGGATCATTGATCCGCTCTAGGAAACGCTGCTCCTGCACTTCGTTGCTGACGGAGAACCAGTATTTGATCAGAATGATCCCCGAGCGGATCAGCATGCGTTCAAATTCAGGGCAACTGCGGAGGAAGTCGTTGTATTCTGTTTCGTTGCAAAACCCCATCACGTGCTCGACCCCGGCTCGGTTATACCAGCTGCGATCAAACAATATCATTTCGCCAGCGGCGGGCAGATGGGCAACGTAGCGCTGGAAGTACCACTGGGTTTTTTCTCTGTCAGAGGGCGCAGGCAGGGCGGCGATCTTGCAGAGCCTGGGATTCAGTTTTTCCACAATCCGTTTGATCACGCCACCTTTGCCTGCGGCATCCCGCCCTTCAAACAGGACCACCACCTTGAGCCCTTCCTGTTTGATCCACTGCTGCAGGGCTACGAGTTCGGTTTGCAGGCGTTTCAACTCCGTTTCATAGCGCTTCTTGTCCATAACCTGTTCCCTAGCGTTCATATTGAGACCAGATTAACGCAACTCTGGCCGGTGACAAGGAGGAAGTAAAAAGTTAGAACTTGCTGCGTTATGAGTGTGTTACTCTTTCCTTGGGCGACTTTATCAGGCCAGGAGATGAATATGGAGTTTCACCAGAAGCGATGTGGTGTGATCTTGTTGGGCCTGCTCTCGGGTCTTTTGCTGACGTTATTTGGGTGTAAGCCGCAGAGTGCGCCGCCTGAGGCGGTGGCGCCGAGTGTGCAAGTTCTGTCACTGCAGCCTCAGCAGGTCCGGCCGAAAGCGGAGTTTGTCGGGCGAACTCAGGCGTTCGAGGATGTCCTGATCCAACCTCAGATCTCGGGACAGTTGCTACAGCGCCATTTTCGCGAAGGAGAGCGGATCACTCAGGGGGCTTTGCTATTTACCATCGATCCCGCCTCTTTCGAAGCGGAGGTGGACCAGGCCAAGGCGATGGTGGCTCAAGCTAATGCGGCCAGGGATGCCGCAGTGCTCAACTGGGAGCGGGGAAAGCGGTTGCATCCTGATGGCATGATCTCCGACAACGATATGGACGAACTGACGTCGCGCAAACTCCAGGCAGACGCGCAAGTGGTCCAGGCCCGCTCTGGCCTGGAGTCGGCCCAACTTAGACTCTCCTATACTCAGGTGAATGCCCCGATCGATGGCCGGATCTCGGCGGCACTGGTATCCACCGGAGATCTGGTGACGCCCCAGACCAGTTTGGCCACCCTGGTACAGTCCGATCCCATCTATGTCTTTTTCCAGGCGTCCGAGCGGCAGATGACGTCGGCCCGGCGGATCGCCATGGGGAATCCACAGGCAGAGCTGGAGATGCTGCCTGTGGCGTTGATCTTGCCCGATGGGCAACGGCTCGACCAGATCGGGGTCATCGACTACATAGATAATCGGGTGGATGCGGCTACAGGTACCATTAACCTGAGGGTACGTTTTGATAATCCCGATGGCCTGGTGGTACCCGGCATGTACGTCAATATCGAGATCAGTGCGCCTTCGGATGAATCCAGGCTATTGATCCCCCAGTCGGCAGTACAGGAGGATCAGCAGGGGCGCTACGTCATGGTACTGGGGGAGGAGAACCGAGTACAAAAGCGTGTGGTTGTGCTGGGTGAACGGTTTGAAGTGAACTGGGCGGTGGAGCAGGGCCTTGAAGCCGGCGAGCGGATCGTGGTGGAGGGTCTGCAGAAGATCCGACCCGGCGCGGTCGTTCAGCCGGTGGAGCAGGAGAATCGTCCGTTCCAGCCAGATAGCCAACGCTAGGGGGCGGCCATGATCAGCCAGTTTTTTGTTAACCGGCCCAAGTTCGCCTTTGTGATCTCCATTGTCCTGTCGCTGATGGGACTGCTGTCCATTCCTATCTTGCCGGTGGCAGAGTTTCCCGAAGTGTCGCCCCCTCAGATCTCGGTCAGCACCAGCTACGCCGGGGCCAGTGCCGAAGTGGTGAAGGACACCATAGGCCAGGTGATCGAGGCGGAAGTCAATGGCGTCGAGGATATGATCTACATGGAGTCCAAGTCAGCCAATGACGGCTCCTACAGCCTGACTGTCACCTTCGCCGTCGGGGTCGATGCCGATATGGCTCAGGTCAATGTGCAGAACCGGGTCCAGCAGGCGCTGCCGCGACTGCCCGCTGAGGTGACTCAGCGCGGGGTTAAGGTGAAAAAGAAAAGCCCCAACTTCTTGATGGTGGTGAACCTGTTTTCACCCAACAGCAGCTTTGATGCGCTGTTTCAGACCAACTACGCAGGCCTGAACATCAAGGATACCCTGGCCCGGGTGACCGGGGTGTCCGAGGTCCAGATCATCGGCGGTCTGGATTATGCGATGCGGATCTGGCTCAACCCAGATCTGATGGCCAGTTTGGCGGTGACCAGCTCAGATGTGGTCAATGCCTTGAGGGAGCAGAATATTCAGGTTGCTGCGGGGCGGATCGGCGCGGCGCCGGTGGATCCCAACCAACAGTTCCAATATACCCTGCAAACTCAGGGTCGCCTGGCTCGCCCCGAGCAGTACTCGGCGGTGGTGATCCGCTCTAACGCCGATGGTTCCAAGATCACCGTCGGTGATGTGGGGCGGGTCGAACTGGGCAGTCAGACCTACGACGCCCAGGGTAAACTGGATAACAATCCCAGTGCCATCCTGGCGGTCTATCAGAGCCCGGATGCCAATGCCCTTGAGGTCTCGGCCGGGATCCGCGCCGAGATGGATCGGCTGGCGCAGAATTTCCCAGATGATCTGGAGTATGAGGTGCTGTATGACACCACGGAGTTTGTCCAGGTGTCCATCCAGGAGGTGGTGCAGACCCTGTTTATCTCCGTGGGGCTGGTGATCCTGGTGGTGTATCTCTTTTTGCAGGACTTTCGCTCCACTCTGGTGCCCGCCATTGCCATTCCCGTCTCCCTGGTGGGGACCTTCCTGTTCCTGCTGATCTTTGGCATGACCATCAATACCATCTCGCTGTTTGCCTTGATCCTGGCGATCGGCATCGTGGTCGATGACGCCATCGTCGTGGTGGAGAACGTCACCCGTCTGATGGAAGAGAAGGGGATGGATCCCAAGACGGCGACCATCGAGGCGATGAGAGAGGTCACCGGACCCGTGGTGGCCACCACCCTGGTGCTCCTGGCGGTGTTTGGCCCGACGGCCGTGATGCCGGGGATCACCGGGCAGATGTATGCTCAGTTCTCGGTTACCATCTGTATTGCTGTGTTGATCTCCTCGGTCAATGCCCTGACCCTGTCACCCGCCCTCTGCGCATCTCTGCTGCGGCCACCCAAGCAGCATGACAGAGGCTTCCATGCCGCCTTTAACCGTCAATTTGAGCGGCTGACGGGCCGTTACAGTGCCCTGGTGGCCATGATGATCCGTCGCAGCGCCCTGGTGATGGGCCTGTTTGTTCTGGCCATTGTCGCAACCGGGCTTCTAGGTAAGGTTCTGCCCACCGGTTTTGTGCCCTCGGAGGATAAGAAGAGTTTCCTGGTGGATCTGCAACTGCCGGATGGGGCTTCCCTGAACCGAACTGAAGCGGTGATGAAGGATCTGGTGAGCCTGACGTTGGAGGAGCCTGGAGTGGCCCATGTGATCCACGCCTCTGGCTTTTCCGTATTGTCCGGTTCGGTTTCCTCCAACGGGGGCCTGATGATCGTGTCGCTGGACTCCTGGGAGGAACGGGATACCCCCGAGTTAAGCGATAAGGCGATCCTGCAGCGTTTGCAGCTTAAGTATCGGGCGAATCCACAGGTCAACGCCATGGCCTTTGCCTTGCCCCCCTTGCCTGGTGTGGGTAACGTTGGTGGTTTCGAGTTTGTCCTGCAGGACACCATGGGGCGTACGCCCGAGGAGCTGGCCGCCGTGATGCGGGGATTGATCATTGAGGCGAATCAGCGGCCTGAGATCGCCGCCGCCTTTTCCAATTTCCGTGCCGATGTCCCCCAGATGTATGTGGACGTCGATCGGGACAAGGCCAAGGCGCTGGGTATCCCCTTGACGGAGATCTTCGCCACCTTGCAGACCATGTTGGGTGGTAATTATGTCAATGACTTCAACCGGTTTGGCAAAGTGTTCCGGGTGATGGTTCAGGCTGAAACCGATTTTCGTAATTCGGAGCGGGACATCAACCGCTTCTATGTACGAACCGCTGCCGGTGAGATGGTACCCTTGTCCACCCTGATCACAGTACGGCCCATGCTCGGACCTGAGGTGGTCAGTCAGTACAACCTGTACAGCTCGGTGACCATCAATGGGATCCCTGCGGCGGGTTTTAGTTCCGGGGATGCCATCGCTGCGATGACGGCGGTTGCCAATCAAACCCTTCCGGCCGGTTATCAGTTTGAGTGGACGGGGCAGACCTATCAGGAGATCCAGGCCGGTAATCTGGCTCCCATCATCTTCTCCCTGGCGTTGATCTTCACCTACCTGTTTTTGGTGGCTCAGTATGAGAGCTGGACCATCCCACTGGCCGTGATGCTCTCGGTGCCGGTGGCGGTGCTCGGGGCTTTTGTTACCGTGTATCTGGTGGGGGCTGAGATCAACCTCTATACCCAGATAGGTTTGGTGCTGCTGATCGGTTTGGCATCGAAGAACGCCATTCTTATCGTCGAGTTTGCCAAACAGCAGCGGGAGGGCGCCGGGAGAACGGCCGAGGAGGCGGGCAAGGAAGCGGCTCGAATGCGTTTTCGAGCGGTGCTGATGACCGCCTTCTCCTTTATCTTGGGTGTTTTCCCTCTGGTGGTGGCCAGCGGGGCCGGGGCAGAGAGTCGAAACTCCCTGGGTTATGCCGTGTTTGGTGGCATGATTGCCGCCGGTGTGGTTGGCACCTTGCTGGTGCCCCTGTTCTACGTGGTGTTGCAGCGCTTGCGGGAGCGAGCGAAAGGCTTGCCTTCCGGTTGAATTCAGGGTCAGACCCCCTGGCCAAAGGCCGACGCTTGCGTCGGCCTTTTTGTTCTTTCCTTTCCTATTTTCCTTTTCTTACGGTTGACGTGGGCGGCACCCTTGGGTCCCTTGCAAGTTGACGTGTGCGTCAATTTTAAACGGCTGCTTTTATCACCTGGTGTCGTCACACAGGCTATCACCCTGATAGCCGGTCATTTATTCATCTGTTGCCGGCAACATTTAAAATTGCGGTCAACTAAGCTTAGGAAAACTTGTGTATTAATCGGGTCACCCTCTATCGTCTAAATAGATTATTTTGAAAATTTATTACTAAATTTAATAACGAAAAAGAGAATGCATGGTTTATTGGTCTGTATTTGGTGTAAACGATCGTTTGAATCGACCGTTCAAATCAATGTTGTGCTTTAGGTGGCTTCAATAACAGTAACTTGTGGCATTTTTCTAATTCTTTGGTCGAATCTGTATTGATCTTTATGCAGCGCTACTGCAGATTTAATGAACAGTCACTGGCGCATTCAAGGTGGGCTGGACTGGATGAGGGTACGGTTAAGTGGTTTAAAAATTACATCTGGATGTTCAGGGGAGACGAGTATGAACAAGCTTGGTATTGAGCCGGCGGAGATCCGTATTCTTGGGCCAGAACAACCTGGCTCGGCCAGAATTCTTAGTGCCGGGGCCTTGACGCTATTGGCGGATCTGACCCGTCGATTTCGCAGTCGTCGGAATGAGCTGATGGCAATGCGGAGGGATCGCCAGGCGGAGATCGATGCCGGTGCCATGCCGGGCTTCCTGCCCCATACCGCCTCCATTCGCCAGTCAGAGTGGCAGATCCTGGGGATCCCGGCCGATCTTCAGGATCGCCGGGTAGAGATCACCGGTCCGGTGGAGCGCAAGATGGTGATTAATGCGCTCAATGCCGACGTTAAGGTGTTTATGGCGGATTTTGAAGACTCTTTGTCACCGGCCTGGGACAAGGTGGTTCAGGGGCAGGTTAACCTGGCCGATGCGGTACGGGGCGAGATCGATTTTGTTCATCCCGATACTGGCAAGGCCTATACCCTGCGAGAGGATCCTGCCGTGCTGATCTGTCGGGTGCGGGGACTCCACCTGGATGAGGTGCACCTGGAGCTGGATGGCGAGCCGATCCCCGGTGCCCTGGTTGACTTTGCCCTCTATTTTTACCATAACCACCAGGCTCTGCTGGCCAAGGGCAGCGGACCTTATTTCTACATTCCCAAGTTACAAAGCCACTTGGAAGCGCGCTGGTGGGCGGAGGTGTTTGCCTTTGCCGAGGAGCGCTCCGCTCTGCAGCCCGGGACCATTAAAGCGACCTGTCTGATCGAAACTCTGCCCGCCGTGTTTGAGATGAACGAGATCCTCTATGAGCTGCGTAACAACATCGTTGGGCTCAACTGTGGCCGATGGGATTACATCTTTAGTTACATCAAGACCTTGAGGAACCACCCGGATCGTGTTTTGCCGGATCGTCAGGCCGTCACCATGGACAAGCCGTTCCTCAATGCCTACTCCCGCCTGCTGATTAAGACCTGTCATAAGCGGGGAGCACTGGCGATGGGAGGCATGGCGGCGTTCATTCCCGCCAAGGAGCCCGAACAGCAGGCGTTGGTGCTGCAGAAGGTGGAAAAAGATAAGGAGCTGGAAGCGAAGAACGGTCATGACGGCACCTGGATCGCCCACCCCGGTCTGGCGGACACGGCCATGGCGGTAATGAATCGCTATTTCGGTGATGAGCCAAATCAACTGCATGTCAGCCGCGAGCAGGATCCTCCCATCAGCGCCGAGCAGTTGCTGGAGCCTTGTGCCGGCCAGGCCACCGAGGCGGGCATGCGCGCCAATATCCGCATTGCCGTGCAGTACATCGAAGCCTGGATCTCCGGCAATGGCTGTGTCCCCATCTATGGATTGATGGAAGATGCGGCCACGGCGGAGATCTCCCGGGCATCCATCTGGCAGTGGATCCGCCATGGCACCGTGCTGGATAACGGCAAATTGGTGACCAAGGTCCTGTTTGAGCAGATGCTGGATGAGGAGTTGCAGGTGGTGCGGGATGAACTGGGAGCTGGACGTTATGACAGTGGGCGCTTTGCCGAGGCCGCCGAGCTATTTCGTTCGCTTACCTGCGCCGAACAACTGACCGATTTTTTGACCCTGCCAGGGTACGAGATCTTAACCCAACCAACCCTTACGGATAATTCCAATTGAAGGAGTAGCCCATATGTCCACTTACCAGACCGATATCGATGGGGCACAGGGCCTTATCGAGAGCCAGGGAAAGACCTGGGGCGTCAATGCCGAGAATGTTGCTCGGATGAAGGCTCAGAACCGGTTTCAAACCGGTTTGGATATTGCTCGCTATACCGCCGGGATCATGCGTGAGGATATGGCGGCCTATGATGCCGATCCGGGCAACTACACCCAGTCGCTCGGGTGTTGGCACGGTTTTATCGGTCAGCAAAAGATGATCGCCATCAAGAAACACCTGACGGAGACTAAGGGACGTTACCTCTATCTGTCCGGCTGGATGGTGGCAGCGTTGCGCAGTGAATTTGGCCCTCTGCCGGACCAGTCAATGCATGAAAAAACCGCGGTCGCCAGTTTGATTGCTGAACTCTATACCTTCCTTCGTCAGGCGGACGCTCGGGAGCTCGGGGGCTATTTCCGTGAGCTGGATAAGGCCAGGGAGGTTGGTGATAGCAGCGCGATCGATGCGGTTCAGGCCAAGATAGATAACTTCCAGACCCATGTGGTGCCTATCATCGCCGATATTGATGCAGGCTTTGGTAACGAGGAGGCGACCTACCTGCTGGCCAAGAAAATGATCGAAGCCGGTGCCTGCTGTATTCAGATCGAGAATCAGGTGTCCGATGAGAAGCAGTGCGGTCATCAGGATGGCAAGGTGACCGTGCCCCATGCAGATTTCCTGGCCAAGATCCGCGCCGTCCGGTACGCCTTCCTGGAGCTGGGCGTGGATAACGGCATTATTGTGGCTCGCACCGACTCTCTGGGGGCTGGCCTGACCAAACAGATCGCGGTCACCAATGAGCCCGGCGATCTGGGGGATCAGTACAACAGCTTCCTGGATGGCGACTACGTGCAGTCCGCCGATGACATTGCCAATGGTGATGTGGTGGTCAAGGCCAATGGTCAGCTGCTCAAGCCTAAGCGCCTGGCCAGTGGATTATTCCAGTTTAAGCCGGGATCCGGTGAAGATAGGGTGGTGCTCGACTGCATCACCTCGATGCAAAACGGTGCCGATCTGCTGTGGATCGAGACGGAAAAGCCCCATGTCGGCCAGATCGCGGGTATGGTGAATCGCATTCGCGAGGTCGTTCCCAATGCCAAGCTGGTGTACAACAACAGCCCGTCGTTTAACTGGACGCTGAATTTCCGCCAGCAGGTGTTCGATGTCTGGAAAGAGCAGGGTAAGGATGTTTCTGGTTATGACCGTGTTGCCTTGATGAGTGCCGATTACGACAACACCGAACTGGCCCTCGAAGCTGATAATAAGATCCGTACCTTCCAAGCCGATGCGGCACGTGAGGCGGGGATCTTCCATCACCTTATCACCCTGCCGACCTACCATACCGCAGCGCTGTCAACCGATAACCTGGCCCGAGAGTACTTCGGTGATCAGGGGATGCTTGGCTACGTTGCCAATGTTCAGCGTCGGGAGTTGCGTCAAGGGATCGCCTGTGTGAAGCATCAGAATATGGCGGGCTCTGATATGGGCGATGATCACAAGGAGTATTTCTCCGGGGATGCGGCGCTGAAGGCGGCTGGTGAGGACAACACCATGAACCAGTTCGGCTAATCCTGTGTAAACACCGGTGCCGATAGCCGGGTTTTGATTTCCTACCCGTCGTGTCTTGTGTGACATGATCTTTGGGCGAGCGCTTGTCGGTCGCCCTTTTTTTGTCTTTCCCTTTCCATGAGGCCCGTCAGTAAATTTTCCGCCGTTGGGGCGGAACACTTGGCTTGAGCCGAGAAACGCTACTTTGACGTTATTCTTCTGTAAGTGGTTTGTTTTATGTTGTATTTGTGCGATGTGAAAGGGCAAATCGTTGTGGGTTTGTTCAGCTAGTGACGCGTAGAATCCGGCTTTATTTGGCTTAGCGTGCACTCTGAGTGCATTTGGTCTGCGATTATAGGATCTCCGCTCCATGAATTACTTCCGCAAACTGCCCGTTGCCCTGGCTGTGGCTGCCTTGACTTTGACTGGGTGTGAACAATCTGGTGAAGCTGCGGGCATGCCTACCCCGTCAGTTGAGGTGGCTGCCGCTTCTGTTCAGGATTACCAACCGGTAAAACGCTTCTCGGGCCGTATCGAGGCGATTGAAGACATTAGGATCAGTGCTCAGGTGTCGGGCTATCTGACCAAGCGTTTAGTCGCTGACGGCGAGGTGGTTGAGGCGGGGACGCCACTGTTTGAGATCGATTCACGCCCTTATCGTGCGGCATTGGCGGCGGCTAAGGCAACCCTCGCGGAGGCGATGGCTGCTCGTGATATCGCAGCGGTGAACCTCAAACGTAACCAGGAGTTGTTGGGCCAGGGGGGGATCAGTCAGTCCGACATCGATAACCTCAAGGCAAGCCTGGCCATGGCAGAAGCTCGGGTTCTTCAGGCCCAGGCTGGGCAGGATAATGCTGAACTGGACTTGGCTCACACCACGATTGTGGCACCTATTGCCGGACAGCTAGGCGCGGCAAGCGCCAGTGTGGGGGATCTGGTCGGCCCGCAAAGCGGTGCACTGATCTCTCTGGTTCAGTTGGACCCGGTCCGTACCAGTTTTCGCATCTCCGAGCGTGAACGCTTGGCTATGGTGGTTAACGGCTTGATGAGTGATGACAAGATGTCCATTACTTTGGATTTGGGGCAGGGCAAAACCTATGACCAGGCTGGTGCCTTGAGCTTTATCGATAACCGCATCGACCTGGCCACCGGCACCTTGGCCCTGCATGCCGACTTTGCCAACCCGACGCACACCTTGGCCGCGGGGCAATTCGTTCAGGTTCAGGTACGTCCAAATCGACCCTTGCAAGGCCTGGTGATCCCAAATGCTGCGGTGCAGACGGATCAGCAGGGAAGCTATGTGATGGTGGTGGACGAAAATAACACCGTCGAGCGTCGCAATGTTGAACTTGGTACGCGATTGGGCCAGGAGATCGTGGTCGCCGACAACCTGGCCGAAGGTGAACGCATCGTTACGGCTGGCCTGCATCGTGCCCGTGCCGGTGCTCAAGTGCAGATCGCCGGTAAGGTCGCGGGTGAATAACGATGATCTCTAAGTTTTTTATCCATAGACCGAAATTTGCCATTGTCATTGCGCTGGTGATCGTGCTCGTCGGCCTGATCGCGCTGCGTACCATGCCGGTGAACGAGTTTCCTCGGATCACTCCGCCGGTGGTGCAGGTTTCCGCCATGTACCCGGGCTCCAATGCCGAGGTCGTGGAGCAGACCCTGGCCCAGCCGATTGAAGAAGCGGTAAACGGTGTCGAGAACATGCTCTATATGCGCTCCCGCGCCGCCAACGACGGGGGGTATTTCCTGGAAGTGACCTTCGATATCGGTACCGATCCGGACATGGCCACGGTACAGGTGCAGAACAGGGTGAACGAAGCCCTGCCACGGCTGCCTGCGGACGTGCGTGAACGTGGCGTCAAGGTGGCCAAGAAGTCGCCGGATCTGCTGATGGCGATGGCGTTCTATTCGCCCAATGAGACCTTTGATGACATCTTCCTGACCAACTATGTGGCGCTCAACATCGAAGAGCAGTTCAAGCGGATCCCCGGGATCTCGGATGTGTCGTTGCTCGGTGGGGCGCGTTACGCCATTCGAGTCTGGCTGGATCCCGAGCGGATGGCGCGCTATGGCCTGACCACAAGCGACGTTCATGGGGCGCTGGCGGAGCAGAACATCGTGATGCCGGCGGGTCGATTGGGCGGTGCGCCGGATCTGGACCAACCGGCCATGACGGTGCCTTTGGTGACCCGTGGCCGACTGAAGGATGTCGAAGAGTTTCAGCACGTGATTGTCCGCGCTGATAATCAGGGCAGTACCTTGTATCTCAAAGATATCGCCGAGGTGGAGCTGGGCAAGGAACTGTACGACTTTACAGCGACCCGTAATGGTCAGCTGTCGTCCATGCTCTCTTTGTCCTTGCAACCGGATGCCAACGCCCTGGCGACCGGTGAGCTGGTGAAAGCGAAGCTGGCTCAGATGGCCACTCAATTTCCGGAGGATATGGACTATGACATCGTCTATGACACTACGGTGTTCGTGGAGGAGTCCATCGCCTCGGTGATCGAGACCCTGATCCAGGCGGTCGCTCTTGTGGTACTGGTCACTTACCTGTTCCTCGGCTCCCTGCGTGCGACGACGGTCCCCCTGGTGGCCATCCCTGTGTCGTTGATCGGTACCTTCGCCGCGATGCTGGCGATGGGCTTTACCATCAATACCGTGACCCTGTTTGGTCTGATCCTGGCCATTGGTATCGTGGTGGATGATGCCATTCTGGTGATCGAAAATGTTGAGCGCAATATGCGGGAGAATCCCTCGTGGACCGGTGCTCAGGCCACCATCTATGCCATGAAGGAGGTGACGGGGCCCATCATCACTTCCACCCTGGTGTTGCAGGCGGTGTTTATTCCTGTCTCCCTGCTTCCGGGCATTACGGGACAGATGTATGCCCAGTTCGCGGTGACCATCGTGATCTCCGTCTGCCTGTCCACGGTCAACGCCTTGACCCTGTCGCCGGCACTCTGTTCCTTGCTGCTTAAACCGAGTAGTAATGCGGGGCCACGCTGGTATCAGGCCTTTAACCGCTTCTTTGACAAGCTGACCGAACGTTACGGCAACGTGGCCGCCGTGCTGGTGCGCAAGTCTGGCCTACTGCTGGGCCTCTTTGCTCTGGGGATCGCTGCACTGGCTTACATTACCCCGAACATCCCCACAGGTTTCGTGCCGGAAGAGGACAAAGGGGTGATGATCGTGAACGTGCAGTTGCCCGATGCGGCTTCTCTGGCCCGCACGAATGAAGTGGTTAACGAGCTGGAGCGGGTGATCCTCGGCTATCCCGAGGTGGAATCCGTTGGGGCCGCCCGCGGCTTCGGTCTGCTCTCCTTCTCCCTGCAGTCCAACGGCGCCACCCTGTTTGTACGCCTGAAAGACTGGGCCGAGCGGGACGCCAAGCTGTCTGAGATCACCATGCGCCTCAATGGCTGGGCGGCGATGCAGTACAATGATGCTCAGGTGATGGCCTTTGGCTCGCCGGCGATCCCCGGTGTCGGCAACAGCAACGGTTTCGAATTTATGCTGGAGGACACCCAGGGGCGCCCACGCACTGAGCTGGCGACCGTGATGCAGGATTTCATCCTGGCCGCCAACCAGTTGCCGGAAGTGACTCGGGTCTTTTCGTTCTTCCGGGCTAACGTACCGCACTACTTTGTGGATGTGGACTACCTCAAAGCGCGTCAGTTGGGTATTCCGATCACGGATGTGTTTGCTTCCCTGCAGACCAATCTGGGGGCTATGCGAGTCAACGACGTGACCCTGTACGGTAAGTCCTACCGGGTAAACATGCAGGCCAAAGCGGAGTTTCGTCGGGACACCACGGATCTGGGACGTTTCCATGTGCGCAGTGGCAGCGGTGAGATGATCCCACTGTCGACCCTGGTCTCCCTGGAGCCGACTCTGGCGCCGGATGTGGCTTGGCGATACAACCTTTACAACGCCGCGACCATCTCGGGTCAGCCTGCCCCAGGCTACAGTTCCGGGGAGGCCATGGCGGCGATGGAGCGGTTGGCCGCGAATATGCTGCCGGACGGCTACGCCTACGAGTGGACCGGTATGGCCTATCAGGAAAAGGAAGCGGGTAACCTGGCGCTCTATGCCTTTGGCTTGGCACTGCTCTTTATCTACCTGTTCATGGTGGCTCAGTACGAGTCCTGGACCATGCCCACGGCCATCATCCTGGTGGTGCCCATGGCGGTGCTGGGTGCCATGCTGGCGCTGCTGTACTCCGGGTTGCCGTTGAACCTGTATGCTCAGATGGGCCTGGTACTGCTGATTGCGCTGGCAGCCAAGAACGCCATCCTGATTGTCGAGTTCGCCCGGGCCAAACGGGAAGACGAGGGGCAGCCCATTGAGGTGGCGGCAGTGGAAGCCGGTAAACTGCGTTTCCGTGCGGTGAACATGACCTCCTGGTCCTTTATCTGCGGCATGATCCCGCTGATCTTTGTCTCGGGTGCCGGTGAGATCTCCCAATGGTCACTGGGCTGGACCCTGGCGGGGGGCCTGATGATGGTACTGGTGATCGGTACCTGTTTTATCCCCGGCTTCTTCGCCCTGTTCCAGCGTTTGCGCGAACGGGTGAAAGCGGACCGTCCTCGGGCGCCACAGGTGCTCCAGGATTGAGTGCTCACTGACTAAAAAACCGAGGCATTGCCCTCGGTTTTTTTATGCCCGCTATCAAAAGGCATCCTCAGTGGTTCGGTACACGCAAGCGATGGCGGATGCGTCAAAGTCAAAGGGCCCTGCGCCTTCCTTTCTCTGTTTCCTTAACCGCAGGAGAGAGAACGCTATGCTCCCAGATGGCAGAATACAGAAAGAGCCAAAGCTGGCATTTGCCGACGGAGCTTGTGCGAGCACGGCCTGTCGTCTGTTTAGCTTTTAGCCTTTAGCCTTTAGCCTCTAGCCTTTATCCCTCACGCCCTTGTGCTAAGAACTCTCTGCACGCAGTTAACAGCTCAGGAAACATTTGGGCAAAGGCAGGTTCGATCTGAGCTTCCAATCGCCAGATCTCCGGGGCGGCGGCACGCAGCTGTTCGGGTCGGGACAGGCGGCTGGCCATGCGATGGATGGCCAGATCAATATTGGCCCGGTACTGATACTGGCTAAGCCAGTCGGTGCGGGTCATGGCGGTCAGAACGGGGCGGAAGCGATCCGGCAATACCGGGCTTTGGGCCATCAGGACATAGCTGTTGGCGGCAAATTCGGTCAGGGGCGTGTCGTGGTAGCTTGACCAATACTTGGCAAGCTGGTGATCGAAAGCGATATCGAGCAGGATCCCCGCCATTCTTCGATGCTCGGGCGTAAATACCCTTTTCAGGGCCTGTACCTGGGGGGCCTGATCCACCTGGCTGTCAACAAATCGGTGCAGACGCATGCCGGTGCGCAGTGGCTCGGGCCAGGTTGTCAGTGGGCCACGAACAAAATCCGCAGCCACGGCTCCGGCGAGATCGGTGTCGGTGGCACCGGCGATATACAGATGTGCGAGAAAATTCAAAATGCTTGCTTGAACCTCTGGGGTTGTTTAATCTTTCAGCGATGCCAAGGAATGGCATTGATCTACAAACAGTTTAAGTATCATTGCCAAGGATGGAATGCTATGCCGCTTAAGTGGCTCTTTCGGCGACGGACGCGGACGTCTGTTGCCAAGCTGGCGGATCTGAGCAGTCAGATCCCCATCGAATCCTATCGGGTTCCTGACGAACACACTAAGGCCCTCCAGCAATACGTCGACGGCAAGCAGGAGCAGCGGGATAAAAACCGTCGCTGACTTGGCCGGGATAACTTGAATCTGTTCCCTGCTCTTCATAGACTAGCGCCCCCGCCCCAAAAGGGGCCGCAGAGTGTGAAGAGACCATGCAGGTAGCCGATTTCCAATTTGACCTTCCCGATGAACTGATCGCCCGTTACCCCACCGAGGCGCGTCGTGCTTCCCGATTACTGCACCTGGATGGTAACAGTGGGGAGTTGCATGACGGCCAGTTTCCGGATCTGCTGGAGTTGGTGCGTCCTGGCGATCTGATGGTCTTTAATAACACCCGGGTGATCCCGGCGCGTTTGCATGGCAAGAAAGCCTCTGGTGGCAAAATCGAGGTGTTGGTAGAGCGGGTACTGGACAGCCATCGAGTGCTGGCCCATGTGCGCAGTTCCAAATCCCCGAAACCCGGTAATGCATTGCATTTTGATGAGGGGGTTGTCGCTACCATGGTGGCCCGCCACGATGCCTTGTTTGAGATCGACTTCTCCCAAGGAGAGGGTGCCACTGATGAGCCGGTGCTCTCCATTCTCGAACGCATTGGTCATATGCCACTGCCCCCCTATATTGATCGTCCCGATGAAGGCAGTGATCGGGAGCGCTACCAGACCGTCTATAACCAGCGCCCAGGTGCCGTGGCCGCCCCCACTGCCGGGCTGCACTTTGATGATGCCATGCTGGCATCGCTCAAAGCCAAGGGGGTTGAGACGGCCTTTGTGACCCTGCACGTCGGCGCGGGCACCTTTCAGCCCGTTAGGGTGGACAAGGTCGAAGATCACCACATGCACAGCGAATTTGCTGAAGTTGGCACCGATGTGGTCGAAGCGGTAAAGCGGACTCGAGAACGTGGCGGTCGGGTGATCGCCGTGGGCACGACGTCGGTACGCTCCCTGGAGTCCGCTGCGGTGGCGGCCAAGGAGAGGGGGGAGGCCTTTGGACCTTTCGCCGCCGAGACCAGCATCTTCCTTTATCCGGGTAAACAGTTCCACGTGGTGGATGCCATGATCACCAACTTCCATCTGCCCGAGTCCACCCTGATCATGCTGGTTTCGGCCTTTGCCGGCCAGGACAACACCATGAAGGCGTATCGTCATGCCGTCGCTAACCGCTACCGTTTTTTCAGCTACGGTGATGCGATGTTCGTGACCCGGCAAGATATTGATGAGGAAAATGCCAAATAATCGGCAATCAGTCGGACTTAGTTCACGATTTTTCCACCTTTCGCCGTTTGCCGCTTGAAGCGGACAGCGGCGAGCCCCATCTTCTATTCTGGTACCGTTCCACGGCACTAGACTTCACCATCACCAGACTGTTTCTCTGGTAAGAGGCCTATATGAAATTTGAATTGAAAGCGACGGATGGGCGTGCCCGCCGAGGCACCCTGACCTTTGAACGCGGTACGGTAGAAACCCCAGCCTTTATGCCTGTGGGGACCTACGGTACCGTCAAGGGGATGACCCCGGAAGAGGTGGAGGCCACAGGCGCCGAGATCTGCCTGGGTAACACCTTCCACCTGTGGCTGCGCCCGGGTACCGAGATCATGGAGAAGCACGGTGATCTTCATGACTTCATGAACTGGCATAAGCCGATCCTGACCGACTCCGGCGGTTTTCAGGTGTTCTCTTTGGGTCACATCCGCAAGATCACCGAGGCGGGTGTTCACTTCCGTCACCCCATCAATGGCGACAAGATCTTCCTGGATCCGGAAAAGTCGATGCAGATCCAGTACTCCCTGGGCTCTGATATTGTCATGATTTTCGACGAGTGCACCCCGTATCCGGCCACCGAGCAGGAAGCGGCGGATTCCATGCGCATGTCTCTGCGCTGGGCGCAGCGCTCCCGGGACGAGTTTGATCGCCTGGGCAACCCCAACAACCTGTTTGGCATCATTCAGGGTGGCGTGTACGAGCACCTGCGTGACGAGTCGCTGGAAGGCCTGCTGAACATTGGCTTCGACGGCTACGCCATTGGCGGCCTGGCGGTGGGTGAGCCCAAAGAGGACATGTATCGCATCCTGGAACACACCTGCCCGCAGATCCCGGAAGATAAGCCCCGCTACCTGATGGGTGTCGGCAAGCCGGAAGATCTGGTGGAGGGGGTTCGCCGTGGCGTCGATATGTTCGACTGCGTGATGCCGACGCGAAATGCCCGTAACGGTCATTTGTTCACGACCACCGGCGTGGTGAAGATCCGCAACGCCAAGCATCGCGACGATACCAGTCCGCTGGATGCCGAGTGCGATTGTTATACCTGTAAGAATTACACTCGCTCTTATCTGTATCATCTGGATAAGTGCAACGAGATCCTTGGTGCTCGCCTCAACACCATCCACAACCTGCGCTACTACCAGCGGGTGATGGAAGGTTTGCGGGGGGCCATTGAGCAGGGTAACCTAGACGACTTTGTGGCTGAGTTCTATGCCAAGCAAGGTCGTGAAGTACCGCCGCTAAACGATTGATTAACTAATAATTACTAAGAGAGAGTCCCCTTATGTTTATTGCTAACGCTTACGCCAGCACCGCTCAACCGGGCGGCGGTTTTGACATGCTGATCATGCTGGCCGTATTCGGTCTGATCTTCTACTTCATGATCCTGCGTCCACAGAACAAGCGCGTAAAGGAGCACAAGTCCCTGGTAGAGACCCTGTCTAAGGGTGATGAAGTGCTGACTTCCGGTGGTCTGGTGGGCAAAGTCGTCAAGGTCAACGCCGACAACGACTACCTGGTATTGGCTCTGAACGAGAGCAACGAAGTGACCATTAAAAAGGACTTTGTGAGCGCGGTTCTGCCGAAGGGCTCCATTCAATCTCTGTAATCAGTTTTAAACCGCCGGTAGCGATACCGGCGGTTTTGTTTCTTTGCTTTTTTTAGGGGACAGCGGCGTGTTGAATAAATACCCGATGTGGAAGAACCTGATGGTGATCTTCATGATTGCCATCGGAGCACTCTACGCCTTGCCGAACCTTTACGGGGAAGACCCCGCCCTGCAGATCTCTGCAGGTCGGAATGCCGAGATCACCACATCCACTCTGGATACGGTGCGCTCTTCCCTGGAGACGGCGGGTTTGAATACCAAGCGTGTGGTGATGGCTGATGGCCTGATCGAAGCGCGCTTTAATAACACCGATGATCAGGGCCGCGCACAGGATATTGTTTCTCAGGCGCTGGGTGGCGATTACATCGTTGCCATCAACCTGGCACCGGCACAGCCGAACTGGCTGGCCTCCATTGGTGGCAACCCGATGAAGCTGGGCCTGGATCTGCGCGGTGGTGTGAACTTCCTGATGGAAGTGGACATGAACGAAGCGGTGCGCAAGCAGCAGGATCAGATCGTCACGGATTTCCGCTCCGATCTGCGGGAAGAACGTCTGCGTTACTCTGGTGTCCGTGTGGCTCCGGATGGTGTGGAAGTGCGATTCCGCGATGCCGATGTGGCTTCTCAGGCGCTCGCGTTCCTTCGTAGCAAGAATCCTAATCTGTTGTTCGTCAGTAAAGACAGCACCACCTTCGTGGCGGATCTGACTGACGAGTATCTGCGTGAGATCAAGGAGTATGCCCTCAGCCAGAACATTACCATCCTGCGTAACCGGGTGAATGAACTGGGTGTGGCTGAGCCTGTGGTACAACGCCAGGGTGCCGAGCGTATTACCGTGGAGTTGCCAGGGGTCCAGGACACCGCTCGTGCCAAGGAGATCCTGGGCGCGACCGCAACTCTGGAATTCCGTATGGTTAGCGAGAACGCTGACTTGGGTGCCGCCCTGCGTGGTCTGGTGCCTGCGGGTAGCAAGCTGTATGAAGATCGTAATGGCCGCCCCGTGCTGCTGGACAGTCAGGTGATCCTGACGGGGGATCATATTACCGGTGCTCAATCCGGCTTCGATGAGAACGGTCGCCCCCAGGTAAGCATCAACCTGGATGCTGCCGGCGGTAACAAGATGGCGGACTGGACCCGTGATAAGATCGGCAAAGGCATGGCCACCGTCTTTATCGAGTTTAAGGCCAAGGATGAGCGCAATGAAGATGGCAGCCCGAAGTTTGATCGCATCGAAGAGGTGATCAACACGGCGACCATCCAGGCTCGCCTGGGTCGCAGCTTCCGCATTACCGGTTTGGACTCTCCGGCCGAAGCCCAGAACCTGGCGCTGCTGCTGCGTGCCGGTGCATTGATCGCGCCGATCACCATTGTCCAGGAGCGCACCATCGGTCCGTCTCTGGGACAGGAAAACGTCGATAACGGTAAGGCTGCCCTGATGGCAGGCATGCTGGCGGTGGTGATCTTTATGGCCATCTACTACCGCAAGTTTGGTGTGATCGCCGTGGGTGCCCTGATGGCAAACCTGGTGTTGATTGTGGGCGTCATGTCGATGATCCCGGGCGCCACCCTGACCATGCCGGGTATTGCCGGTATCGTATTGACGGTGGGGATGGCAGTGGATGGTAACGTCCTGATCTTTGAACGGATCCGTGAAGAGTTGCGGGCCGGACGAAGCATCCAGCAGGCGATCCACGAAGGGTATGCAAACGCCTTCTCTACCATTGCCGATGCCAACATCACCACCATGATCACGGCACTGATCCTCTTCTCCGTGGGCACCGGCCCGGTGAAGGGCTTCGCCGTGACCCTGATGATAGGTATCGCCACCTCCATGTTCACCGCCATCGTCGCCAGCCGCGCCGTGGTGAATGCATTGTGGGGCGGTAAGCGTCTCAAGAAGCTGGATATTTAAGGGGTAAAATCATGTTTCAGATCTTAAATATCAAAGGCACCATCGATTTCCTTAAGCACGGCAAGTGGGCCAGCATGCTGTCCATCGTATTGATGGTGGCTTCCCTGGTGAGCCTGGGTGTGCGCGGGATCAACTGGGGCCTGGACTTTACCGGTGGCACCGTGGTGGAGATCGGCTATACCGCCGCCACCTTGCCCAATGAGGTGCGTGAATCCCTGGAGGCCCAGGGGATCGAAGGGGCTGTCGTACAACAGTTTGGCAGCGTCCGTGACATCCTGGTCCGGGTACCGCCTCGCGTCGGCGAAGGCAATGATCTGGTGAACCAAGTGGAAGCGGGCGCCTTGGCGGCCGGTGAAGGCGCCGTGATCAAGCGGGTTGAGTTCGTTGGTCCTCAGGTCGGTCAGGAACTGGTCGAGCAGGGTGGCCTGGCGGTGATTGCCGCCATCATCTGTATCCTGATGTACGTGGCATTTCGTTTCGAATGGCGCCTGGCCGCGGGCTCTGTCGCGGCCCTGGTCCACGACGTGATCCTCACCATGGGGGTATTCTCCCTGCTGCAGCTGGAGTTTGATCTGACCGTACTGGCTGCCTTGTTGGCGGTTGTCGGTTACTCCTTGAACGATACCATCGTGGTGTTCGACCGGGTTCGGGAGAACTTCATCAAGATGCGCAAGGGCACTCCGGAACACGTGGTCAACACTTCGGTGACCCAGACCATGAGCCGGACCATCATCACGACGGGGACAACCCTGTTTGTGGTGATCTCCCTGTTCGTGCTGGGTGGCTCCATGATCCACGGTTTTGCCACGGCACTGCTGCTGGGGATCGCGGTGGGGACATATTCTTCCATCTATGTTGCCAGCTACACATCTATCCGCCTTGGGATCACCAAGGAGCATATGATGCCGGTTGTGGTGGAAAAAGAGGGTGCAGATCAGGATCCCCTGACGCCTTGAGAGAAGTGATTTCACTTGACAAGCCACCCTTCGGGGTGGCTTTTTGTTATCTTGACTGCCACCCTTGCGGGGCAGGATAAAGATCGCGGTTATCCATGGAGACGAGGAGGGATGTCCGGCATGGATAGTTTTACTGAGCTGTATCGAGCGAGCAATGTGATGGAAGCCAATGCGGTCAAAGGTGCATTGGAACACGAGGGGATCCTGGTTCGCCTGCTGGGAGAAGCTTTAGGCGGAGCAGCGGGTGAGTTGCCGATGGAGAGTCAGGAGGTTCGCTTGCTGGTTGAACGGGGGCAGCTGGCCAAGGCGCGGGCCGTATTGACCCGGTATCAGCAGAGTCTGGCCCCCTGGCAGTGCAGCGATTGTGGTGAGCAGAATGACGGTCACTTCGAGGTGTGCTGGCGCTGCGGTGGTGAGCCGGAATCCTGATGCGCTATTTTCCTTTGTTTCATGATACCGCCGGGCTGCACGTCCTGGTGGTCGGTGGTGGCGAAGTGGCGGCTCGCAAGTTGGCCCTTTGGGCCCGCAGCGAGGCCAGTCTGACCGTGGTTTCCCCTTCACTGGTGCCCAAGATCCAGTCTCTGGTAGACGATGGACGGGTGCGTCACTTGAACCGTTTCTATCATCCCGGGTTGCTCAAGGGGTGTGGTGGGGTCATTGCTGCAACCAATGATCCTCATTTAAATCGTGAGGTGGCGCAGCAGGCAAAGGAAGCCGGGGCCTGGATCAATGTGGTGGACGATCCAAAAGCCTGCTCGGTGATCACACCGGCCCTGGTGGATCGCAGTCCCATAGTGATTGCCATCGGCAGCGAAGGGGCCGCGCCTGTAATGGTGCGTATGCTCAGGGCCTGGCTTGAGACCAGCCTGCCGGGCACCATGGGACGGCTGGCCCGATTTATTGGTAGTCAGCGCCTTCGGATCCAGAAGCAGCACGGCAATCCTCGAGGGGTATGGGAGCGCTTCCTAAAGGCCAATGGCCTGGGTTGGCAGGATGAGAGTGAGCGCCTGCTTGCCGTGGCGGAAGCCCGTTCGGATCAGCCTGGCAAGCTGTATCTTATCGATCCCCGGCAGCAGCCCGGGCTCCTGCCCATTGACGCCCTACCACTGATGCAGCAGCTCGACCGTATCCTCTATTCCCAGGATATCGATCCCCAGCTGATTGCCCTGTGCCGACGGGACGCCAGTGAGCATAGAGTCACGCTGGCCGAGATTGGCCAGGTGCGGGATTGGCTGGATCAGGGGGAGCAGTTGCTTTTGGTGACCAGTGAGGTGGAGGGACAGATCTGGCAGCGGAGCCTGAACGAGGAGTCGATCGCCAGGCTGGCCACAGGACGTATCGAGGAGGGCCTGGCCCCATAAGGCTCGCGAGTCGGTAAGAGAAAGGCGCCCATGGGGCGCCTTTTTGATCAGAAGCTGACGGTCAGGCCGGCGTTGATCTTGCGACCGGAGTCGCCAACGACTCGGGTGATGCCATAGTCGGAATAGGTCCGTGTCATGCCATCAAGCACATTGGAGACGGCCAGAGAGAGGCGGATGTTATCCATGGGGCGGTAGGAGGTGGCCAGGGTCAGGCGTTCATTGGCGTCCTGGTAGTAAGGCAGGTAGTAGGGCGCATGAGTCCCATTAGTTGGGATCTGCTCTTCGTTACGCAGGAAACTGGTGCGGTAGCTGTAGGAGGCACGGAGGTCGAACTTACGGGTGCTGTAATACAGGGTCGCATTGGTGTTGTGCTTCGATGCCGCCGGCAGGATCTCAGGGTTGGAGTTATGTGTGAAGGTGTAGTTGGCATTGATCCCCAGGTTTGCCCAGAGCCCAGGCAGGAAATCGAAGGGAGTCTGGAAGTTCACCTCGGAGCCCTGCAGTACGACGCCTTCATTATTGGTCTTGAGGCGGACGTCGACATCAACCGGTTCCAGCGGGTTACCCTCGGTGTCGTAGACATCGAGCAGCATGGTGCTGTCGATGGTCTGGATCAGGGAGTCGATGTCCTTGCGGAAGTAGTTTACGGCAAGCAGCCCCTCGGCGCTGAAGTACCACTCCCAGCTCACATCGATGTTATCCGAGACGAAGGGCTGCAGATCGGGATCCTGGGTGGAGAGGGTATAGCCGCTGTCCTTGTCACCGCCGAGAGTCGTGGTCATGGAAAGATCATGCATATCGGCGCGGGCTAGGGTCCGACCGAGGCCGAAACGCAGCATCATCTCGTCGCTGAGGTTGTAGCGCAGGTTGAGGCTGGGCAGCCAGTAGTCGTAGGTGGTGCTGCGATCGTAGAGCTCATCGGATTTACCGCGCAAGGTCAGGCCGCCCTCACCATCGTCCTCGGCGCCCAGGGAGAGATCTTGGCCTTGGCCGCTTTGGGTCTGCTTGGTGTGCAGATAGCGTATCCCTAGATTACCGGTCAGGTCGTAGCCCAGGGTAAAGTCGGTTTTCAGATAGGCGGCGAAGTTGTCTTCCAGCAGGTCGTCATTCACTGTGTCGTTTACCAGGCCTTCTTTTTCGGCGAAAGCGAGGATCTCCGCGGTCGAGAAGTCGTTGAGGAAGCTGTGGACGTTCGGCGTCAGCCAATTGAGGGGGCGCCCCGCGCCGCTCTGGCTGGAGAACCAGCTGCCGCGCCCCGGGGCGGAGGAGACCCAGTGGTAGGTGTAGTCATCACCGGTCAACTCTTTCAGCTTGACTGCTGACATGTTCTTGAGGCTGCGTTTACGGTTGATCGCCTCCTCTTCGGCGTATTGGACACCGAAATGGATCCGGTCCAGGCTCAGTACACCAAATTCCTTGAACGCATCGTACTTGATGTCCAGATTGTAGGCGGTGTTGTTCATCTCCCGGGTGGTGCCCAACTGGGGGGTGTTGAGTTTGACTCCGAGATAGTTGGTCTGGTTCATCAGATAGTCCTGCGCGTCGGGGATCAGGTAATCGATACCGATGGTGTCGCCGGAGCTAAAGTCAAAGGCCACCGGCATCTCGGGCAGGTTGGTCTGCAGCAGCATGGAGGTTTTCTCCGAGTCGGAGCGGGAGAGGCTGATGCCACCGCTGACCGTCCAGTCACCCACCTCATATTGTGCCTCGAAGGTGTTGATCCAGATCTGGGCTTCATCATTCATGGGGCTGTGGTCGAGGAAGGCGTAGCTGTTTTCAATTGCGAACTTGGTTAAGTAATCGACTCCCTTGTAGTCGACGGTCTCGTAGGAGCCATCGATAAGGTTTCTATTGTGAATGTTGAAACCGTGACGCTGGCGGTTCTGCTCCGTGGAGTAATCGGTGAAGAGGGTCTCGGCGAACAGGGATAGCTGGTCTATTGGCCGCCACTCCAGGTTGGCAAAGGCCGAATAGCGCTCCCGCTCGCTGTCCTTGATCTCATTTTTTATCTGGTTGTAGGTGTAGGCGTACTCTCCGCTGTCGCGTAGCAGCCGACCCGAGCCCAGGTTCCCGCTGCTTTGTGATTGGCTCGCGGTACTCTCCTTGAGGTAGTTCAGGCCAAAGGCCAGCCCGAGGGACTGGTCGGCGAAGGTATCGGAATGGATGAGGGAGAGATCCGGTCCCCAGTCGCCGCTGTTGCCGGTCCAGGAGCCCTTAGTGACGACCCGGGTGATTGCCTTGTCGTAGTCCAAGGCTCGGTGACTGCGCATGTCCACGGTGCCGGAGATCCCACCTTCCTGAATGTCAGCGGAGGTGCTTTTTTGTACCGAAACCTGGGAGATAAAGGCTGAGGGTACCACCTGGTAGGAGAAGTTCCGGTTGAGATTGAGGGCGGTGGTGATGCTGCGGCCGTTGTAGGTGGTCTTAGTAAAGTGAGCCGGCAGGCCGCGAATGTTGACTTCGGCCGCCACCCCGTTGCCATCCCGGTTAACCGCAACCCCGGCGATCCGCTCCAGGGAGTCCCCGATATCCGGATCCGGCATCACACCTATGTCTTCCGAAGCGATGACATCCACCTGGGCGCTGTTAAAACGCTTTTCATTAAGGGCTTCGCTGAGGGAGGCGCGGGTGCCTGAGACACGGATCACTTCGACATTGTCCTGGACCGCTTCGGTGGTTTCTTCTGCGTAGGCATGGGCGGAGAGAACCATGGCGATGCACGCTGCCAGGGGGGTGAGTTTGGGCGCTACAACTTTCATCTATCAACCTCTTATCAAGTGAGCCGTTTCCGATCTTCTGCCGGATTGGTGTGAACACTTGGACTAATGACAATGACGATACTTATTTACATTTAAGTTGGGTTATTTAATTTGTGCGTTGCCGTGAATCCCATTTTTATCAGTAGTGTGCTGTAACAACGAAACCAAAACGGGCGTAACGATCTGTTTTGTAAAGCAACGTCTGCACCGTAAGGCGTTTTATGCTGAGATTCCAGTCCTGTTTATGGGAATATCTGGTATGAACTGGGTTCCTTGTATCTCATTGTTTTAGAAGGTTATTGTTTGGCCTTTTTCCTTTACCAATATTACTTCTGGGCATCCTGATGAGAGAAACTGGCGTATTGTTTTTGACCGTTACCAGTGGTAGTTGGCGTGAGTTCGCCTCGAACAGGGTAAATATCTGTGGTGGCACTAAAAGGTAGAAGGAATGTGGTTTTTGCATGCGGTTCTAGTTTTATTACGGAGGAAACTGGTCAAATGTGACCGCTAACTTAAGAGTGAGCGCCAACTTAATATCACTAGGTAAAGGAGCGTCCTGGCATATACGACAGGAGGGGGCTATTTAGGGGAGTCTTTAGCAAGGCGTTGGCAATAAGAGCTGCGTGCAGATATCCGCTTTCGGCTTTCTCGGGGCACTGGGGGCGAGCGTGCAGGGCTTACGAGGGTGGGAGGTGGTAGAGGGGAAGTTTGTGCTTAAGGGGCAGGAAGCAGGTGACAAAAAAAAAACGGGACCCGAAGGTCCCGTTTGTCTGATCTAAGTCAGATTATGCTTCGGCGTCGGCCGGCAGCTCTTGTTTGCCCAAGATGGCGACGACGGCGAAGGCGACAACGGCGGCGGTCACGACACCACAGGCGGTGGAGATATTCATCGGCAGACCAAAGCCCAGAGTGGCGTTGTTCAGGATGAAGGTCACTACAACCGAGGTCATGAACATGGCCGGAATGGTGGTGATCCAGTGCAGCTTGTCGGCGCGGGCCAGGTAAGCACTGGCGGTCCACAGCATCATCACGGCGGTCAGCTGGTTAGCGAAACCGAAGTAGCGCCAGATCACACCGAAATCAACTTGAGTCAGGATGGCACCAACGGCGAACAGCGGTGCGGCGATGATCAGACGGTTCTTGATCTTCACCTGATTGATGTTGAAGTACTCGGCCAGGATCAGGCGGCTGGAGCGGAACGCGGTATCACCTGAGGTGATAGGCAGGATCACCACACCGAGGAAGGCGATGATGCCACCGAAAACACCCAGCAGGCCGAAGGAGGCTTCGTATACCACTGCGCCTGGGCCACCGTTACCGACGGCTGCGGCCAGGGAGTCCATGGTGCCGAAGTAGGACAGAGCCAGGGCACACCAGATCAGGGCGATGATACCTTCACCAATCATGGCACCGTAGAAGACGAAGCGGCCGTTCTTCTCGTTCTCCATGCAACGGGCCATCAGTGGGGACTGGGTGGCGTGGAAGCCGGAGATGGCACCACAGGCGATGGTGATGAACAGGGCTGGCCACAGCGGCATGTCGTTCGGGTTCAGGTTGGTGAACATGTCAGCAACTTCGTAGTTGCCCAGCAGTGTGTGCTCGCTAGAGATAACCAGCGCGGAGATCAGGCCAACGGACATGAAGATCAGCAGGGCGCCGAAGAAGGGGTAGAAGCGACCGATGATCTTATCAACCGGAACGATGGTGGCGATCACATAGTAGGTGAAGATGATGGCAACCATCATGCTCAGGGTCACGGTCATGCCAGTCTGTTCATTGATCAGGTTGGTCAGCATACCAGCCGGAGCGGATACGAAGACAACACCCACCAGCAGCAGCAGGATGATGGCGAACAGGTTCATGAAATGCTTGGCAGGCTGGCCCAGGTACTTACCGACGATGGTCGGTACGGAAGCACCGCCGTTACGCACGGAAAGCATACCGGAGAAGTAGTCGTGGACGGCACCGGCGAAGATACAACCAACGATGATCCACAGCATGGCGGCCGGACCGTACAGCGCACCCATGATAGGGCCGAAGATCGGGCCAACACCGGCGATGTTCAGCAGCTGAACCAGGTATACCTTGTGCTTTGGCATTGCGACGTAATCCACACCGTCGGCCTTGGTCAAAGCCGGGGTTTGGCGTTTCTCATTAATGCCAAAAACCTTCTCAACGAAGGCACCATAGAAGAAGTAGCCGCCGACGAGCAGGGCGACGCAGAATAAGAACCAAAGCATTGTATTTTTCCTCAGGCAAACAACGGGGCCAATTGTACGTATGTACCTGCGCTGTGCTGGGGAAGTTGGTCCAACGGTTGCTTATTGGGGGTGAGCGGTCGAGATCGAGGTTAAGCGGTTACACAGAAGGGGCCATGGCAAGAGGCAGGGCGGTCGCTACGCAGCAAAGGGATGGGCCCAGTTACCCTGGACCCAGTTTCCCTCGTTCTCCTATCAGGTCTTCAGGGTGGCAACACGTCCTTTTAATTTGCCTCCGGCTGCGAAAGTGACCACCCGCCGAGCACTGATCTCATGCTCTTCGCCTGTCTTGGGATTGCGTCCCGGCCGGGCATTTTTCTCCCGCAGGTGGAATACGCCAAAGCCACTGAGTTTGACGTCTTCACCGGATTCCAAGGTGTATCGGATCTCTTCAAAGAAGGTATCCACCAATTCCCGTGCATCGGCCACTTTCATATGGCATTGGCTGACCAGGTGGTTAGTCAGATCGGCTTTGGTCAAAGACATGCCGCTACCTCGTATTGCTTGCATCGTTAAGAGTTCCCCGTAGGGTCGCAATAAGTGTAGTTTGCACTAGCGGATGTGACTAAAAAATCACGCTATTGAAAACCAAATCTCTGTTTGATGGATTTCATGTAGCGTCGGCTGACTGGTACTTTCTGGCCAGAATGGGTATGGATCTCGCCACTGCCACCCTCCTGCAACTGGATCTCAGCGATGGCGGTTGGCTGCACCAGGTATTGGCGATGGCAACGCATCAACTCGGTTCTCTCCTCCAGCACCTTGAGAGTCAACTGGGTATGAAAGGCTCCCTGAGCCGTTGCTACATGGACCCCGGACAGATCGGTAAAGACGTATTCCACCTCCTGCACAGGTACAACCTTGAGGCTCTTACCGCGGAAGCAGGGCAGGTGGCAGAGGGGATCGGTGATCAGCGGTGCAAAGTTTTGTGGTGCCTTGGCCTGGCGAACCCGTTTCAGGGTTTTTTCCAATCGCTGCGGCGCGACGGGTTTGAGCAGGTAATCAAAGGCATTGTTATCAAAGGCGCTGACGGCATGTTCATCGTAAGCGGTAACAAACACCATCTGGGGCATGGTGTCCGGATCCAGCATGGCCAACATCTCGATGCCGGTGATCTTGGGCATCTGAATGTCAACAAACACCAGGTCCGGCTGAAGCTTATTGATCAGTGCCATGCCTTCGATGGCATTTGCCGCTTCGCCAATGATCTCGATGTCCTCATAGGCCTCCAGCAGGCAGGCCAATTCGTCCCGGGCCAAAGGTTCATCGTCAATCAGTAAAGTACGTATGGTCATGATAATTTCCTTGGTAGGCGAACTTGTACCTGGGTGCGTTGCTCTGGGATACAGTCCACCGACAGGCCATACTCCGGGCCATAAATATTCTTAATGCGTCGATCCACGATGTTGAGGCCCAACCCATCGGACTCTTTGGGGTGCTCGGGAAAGGCTCCGGCATTGTCTTCGACGACCAACAGCAGTTCATCACCCTGCTCCTGTCCCCATATCCGGATCTTACCCGGCTCCAGCAATGTAGAGGTGCCGTGCTTAATGGCATTCTCTACCAAGGGTTGCAGGGTAAAGGTGGGCAGCGTGGCGTGCTGAAGGATCTCGGGCACGTCGACCTCGACACTGAGTCGGTCGCCAAATCGAGCCAATTCGATGGTGAGGTAGGAACGAATATGCTCCAGTTCCTCTTTGAGGGTGATCTCCCCGGTGCCGCGCTTTAGGTTAGCGCGCAGGAAGGCCGCCAGATCCTGGATCAACGGACGAGCCTTTTCCGGGGTGCGCCGGGTGATGGCAGCCAGGGTATTTAGGGCATTGAACAGGAAATGGGGACTGATCTGCGCTTGCAACAGTTTGAGCTCGGCCTGGGTTAGCAAGGATTTCTGCTCGATATAGCGTCCATGCAAGATCTGATTCGACAGGACTCGGGCGATCCCCTCCCCCAGTGTCTGGTTGAGATTGAGGAAGATCCGCTGTTTCTTCTCGTAGAGTTTGACGGTGCCGATCACCTCGTTGCCACCTCGCAAGGGGACGATCAGGCTTGAGCCGAGTTGGCACTGTTTTGACAAAGAGCACTGGTACTCCTGTTGAACCCCATCGGCAAACATCACCTTGTTTTCATGGATCGCATCCAGGGTCAGTCTTGAGGAGATGGGGGTGCCGGGAAGATGGTGATCGTCGCCGGTGCCGATGAAGGCCAGCAGTTTGTCCCGATCCGTGATGGCGACGGCGCTGACCTTGGTTTCCTGATAGATGATCCTGGCGATCTTGGCGGTATTTTCCTGGTTAAATCCGCCGGCTAGGATCCCAACGGTTCGTTCGGCGATCTTCAGGGCCTTGGCGGAGTGGGCGGTGGAGAGCTTCTCGGCCATGGTACGCTGATCCCGGATCATGCTCATAAACAGAGCTGCCCCCAATGAGTTAACCAGCATCATCGGCAGTGCGATGGTTTGTACCAGTGCCCAGGCATCGGCAAAGGGACGAGCAACGATGAGGATGATCGCCATCTGCATCAGTTCGGCCAGGGCGGCGATGGCAAAGACTCTGAAGGGGTTGAACAGCTCTTCCAACTGGAAGCTTCGACGCAGCTTGAGGTGCATCAGGCCAGCAAACAGCCCTTCGCTGGTGGTGGAGATGGCACAGGCCAGATCGGTGAAACCGCCGAGGCTGTATCGGTGCAACCCGCCGGTCAGTCCGACCAGGAAGCCGGTTACCGGGCCTCCTAGCAGGCCGGATAGGATCGCCCCCATGGCCCGGGTATTGGCGATGGCACCATGGGTTTGTTCGCCAAAGTAGGTGCCCATAATGCAGAACATGGAAAAGGTGACGTAGAGGATCAGCTTATGGGGAAGGTGTACGGCCAGATCGACCATCGGGCGCAACACCGGGGTTTTGGTTAACAGGTAGGCCAGTACTAGGTACAGGCTCATCTGCTGGGTCAGTTTGACGATCAGCTCAAAGGTTTCGAGCAACTCTGGGCTCATGATGTTTCTTCGTTCTCATTGGGTAAAAAGATGATCGGGATCCGCGTTTACATCCAACAAAAGGTGCTAAATTAATGCAACTTTAAAAGAGGGACAGTAACCATGACAAGTGTACATGCACACGAATTTTTGGCTCTGATTGGGGAGTCTGCCGAACCTTTGACTTTGGTACAACTGACGGAACTGGCGCGGCGCCATTTTGGTGAACAGGTCCGGTTCCATACCTGTAAATTACAGGATCAGGAACCGGAGGCGTTGTTGGCCTTTTTGATTAAGGCTCAGAAGATCGTGCCTGAGCAGTCAGGCTATGTGCTGAATCGGGCGCGTGTCTGTAACCATTAATCCTGTGCTTTGTTTTTCTCGGCCGCTTCCTTCGGATAGGGCCAGGCGATCTGTCCGTAGCGGATCACCAAGACGGTGAACGCCAGGATCAGGGCGGCAGCGGAAACGGCCAGGACCCGCCACTCATCCATCGCTTTCATATCCAAGATCATGTACCGCGCCAGTGCCACAATGGCAATGTAGATGGGCATACGGATAGGCAGTTTGCCGACTTCGGCGTAGTTGGCCACCATGGCCAACACTTCCAGGTAGATGAACATCAGCAGCAGATCGGCCAGGGTGACCCGGCCGTTTCGGATGATGGTCATCACCTCTTCGCCGATGGCGAACAGGGTAGACAGGGCGATCAGGACAAGAATGGCATGCTCGCAGATCTTTAACGATTTGGTGCCATATTTTTGGTACAGGTCATTCATTTTTATGCTTCTCAGGTGCACTTGCGAAGGCAAAGTGTAGGGACAACAAGTGTGCTCAAGTATGGCTAATCGAGTAAACTGAGTGGTGGATCACGGATTTTTGGCCCGTTAGGCTCGCTGGTAGCCAGAATTTGACGGAGCGAGTAGAAGGGGAGAGGGGGCGATGCAAGGCGGCAAAAGGCACCAGAGGTGGCTTCATCCAAGACAGTTGAATTACCTGTGGGTGACGGTATTGTGCCTGTTAACGGCCCCTGCCGTGGCGTTGGCCCTGATGCTGTTTTTCGTGGTGAGCAGAATCGATCGCCTGTGTCGTAACCCGGGTCCTGAGCAGAGTCGTTAGGCGGGTGTGATCAATAACCTGTTAGGTTGATGCCAGAGACAAAAAAACGCAGCCCGGGGGCTGCGTTTTTTGATTCCCTTAGGCTTAGCGCTTGAGGGATTCGGTAAGGTGCGGGCGCATCTTGTTGACGATGGTCGCAGTCACCTTAGGTGCACCGGCAACGATGTTCCCGGTCAGCAAGTGGTTGTGGCCACCGGTGAAGTCGGAGACGATACCACCGGCTTCACGAACCAGCAGTTCCCCGGCTGCGAAATCCCATGGCTTGAGGCCGATCTCCCAGTAACCGTCCAAACGGCCTGCGGCCACGTAGGCCAGATCCAGGGCAGCAGAGCCGGCGCGGCGCATATCGGCAACATCGGTGAACAGCTCGTTGAAGATGGCCAGGTAGGCTTCCGTGTGCTGGCGCTGTTTGAATGGGAAACCGGTCGCCAGGACAGTGCCTTTGATATCACGCTGATTGCCGACGCGCAGACGACGGTTGTCCAATTGGACACCGGCGCCACGGCTGGCACTGAACAGTTCGTTGCGCAGAGGATCGTATACGACACCGTGCTCAACTTTCCCGTTGATCTGCAGGGCGATGGAAACGGCGAAGTGGGGGATCCCCTTCATGAAGTTGGTGGTGCCATCCAGGGGATCGATGATCCAGCGGAATTCGTCGTGTTCACCGGTTTGGGTGCCACACTCTTCGCTGATGATGGTGTGCTCCGGATAGGACTTGCGAATGGTCGCAATGATAGCGCGCTCGGCGTCGCGATCGACGTTGGTGACGAAATCGTTCAAGCCTTTCTGTTCGGCTTCCACTTTTTCCAGATCTTCAAAAGCGCGGGCAATAACATTGCCAGCAGTACGCGCAGCGCGTACAGCGATGTTCAGCATCGGATGCATATCGATACCCCAGGATGTAAAAGAACGCGGTGCCACGGGCGGACCCCGGCAGTAAGGCGCGAGATTCTAGCAAAACCCCAACACATGGCAAGTCTTATTCGTTTCCGTTTCCCGAGCTAACTCGCTTCGGGGGCGCCGCCCAGCGGCAGATAAGCCTCAAGCATAGACGGTGTCTGTGCTACTATGCGTGCCTTGTTTTTTGACCTAACCAGACTCCCAAGCAGATGCTCGAGAATATTCGCATTATCCTGGTGGGTACCTCCCACCCCGGTAACATCGGCTCCGCCGCCCGTGCCATGAAGACCATGGGGTTGTCCCGCCTGGTACTGGCTGAGCCACGTACTGAGATCGATGGCAGCTCCATGGCCTTGGCGGCCGGTGCCTCCAGTGTGCTCAAAGACGTGGTGGTGACTGAAGATCTTAAAAGTGCCATCGCTGATTGTTCGCTGGTGATCGGTACCAGTGCACGCAGTCGCACATTAAGCTGGCCGATGCTCGATGCACGGGAAGCCGGATTGAAATTGGCCTCCGAGGCACAGACGGCCCCTGTGGCCTTGGTATTTGGTCGTGAAAATCATGGCTTGAATAATGAAGAGTTGCAGATGTGCGACTTTCACGTCTGCATTCCGGCCAACCCGGAATACAGCTCGCTGAACTTGGCTCAAGCGGTGCAACTGCTCAGTTATGAGATCCGCATGGCCCACTTGGCACAGGAAGCCGAACCGACCGAGCCGGAGGCGGAGTACCCATCGGCTCAACAGACTGCGCACTTCTATGACCACCTCGAACGTGCCTTATTGCGGACCGGCTTCATCATCCAGGCTCACCCGGGTCAAATTATGAACAAGTTGCGTCGGCTGTTTACCCGGGCCCGACCCGAAGTGATGGAACTGAATATCCTGCGGGGGATCCTCACCTCCGTCGAGCGAGCGGCCGATCAAGCAAAAGGAAAAAACGATAGTACTGACCGATAAAAGTCGTTCTTGCTCAACGGGTAATAACGGCTGCACTGAAGGTAATTGCAGTCCTGACGCAGGCTTGGGGGAGGTCAAAGTGGCGCCCTTGGGCTTGCTGGCGGTACCAGGTTCGGTGGCCTGTCGGCCTTTTAGACGGGTTCGGTGTGTCAGAGCGACGCTAAGGCAATTGATCCCGACTGGCCAATAGGGTTAAATACCGCTGCGCACTGCTGGGGTATTAGTTTGATTTTACCCCGGTAAAGGGCGTTACAGCTCAGAATACCTGACTGGTTTCCTAGGTTTAATACTTGACTAAAATAGTCGGGTAAGTAGACTGGGTGGTAGTATTTCGGAAGGAAACTGGCAATGCGACTCACATCGAAAGGCCGTTATGCGGTCACGGCAATCCTGGATGTGGCCTTACACACTCCAGACGGCCCGGTACCCTTGGCGGACATCTCTGAACGTCAAGAGATCTCTCTGTCCTATCTTGAACAGCTGTTTGCCAAACTGCGTAAGCAAGGCCTGGTGTCCAGTGTGCGCGGGCCCGGTGGCGGCTATCTGTTGGGCAAGGCTGCCAACGAGATCTCCGTCGGCATGGTGGTCCATGCCGTTGATGAGTCGGTGGATGCGACCCGCTGTCACGGCAAGAGCAATTGCCAAGGTGGTGCCCGTTGCCTGACTCACTCCCTATGGGGGGATCTGAGTGAGCGTATTGCCAGTTTCCTTGACGGCATCAGCCTTGCCGATCTGATGGATGATCGGCAAGTGAAAGTAGTGAACCTGCGCCAGGAACAGGCACAGGAGCGCAGCCAGCACCGTGCTCGGGTGTCGGCAACCTAATGTAGTATTCGCCGGTACCATGGTAACCGGCTCGCAAGCGGAGAAGCTATGAAACTCCCCATCTATTTTGATTACTCTGCCACCACACCGGTGGACCCGCGTGTGGCAGAAGCCATGATGCAGCATCTGACCCTGGACGGAAACTTCGGTAACCCGGCATCCCGTTCCCACCGTTTTGGCTGGCAGGCCGAAGAAGCGGTTGACGTCGCGCGGAATAACGTGGCCGAACTGCTTAATGCCGATCCTCGCGAGATCGTCTTCACTTCAGGTGCTACCGAATCCGACAACCTGGCGATCAAAGGTGTGGCGCATTTCTACCAGAAGAAAGGCAAGCACATCATTACCAGCAAAACCGAGCACAAAGCAGTGTTGGATCCCTGCCGACAGTTGGAGCGAGAAGGCTTTGAGGTGACCTACCTGGAGCCGGATGCTAACGGCATCATTCCGTTGGCGCGTATTGAAGCGGCGATGCGTGAAGACACCATTTTGGTATCCATCATGCACGTGAACAACGAGATTGGTGTGATCCACGACGTCGCGGCCATCGGTGAGCTGTGTCGCAGCAAAGGGATCATCTTCCACGTGGATGCGGCCCAGAGTGCCGGTAAGATCCCGTTGGATGTGAAGACCATGCAGATCGATCTGATCTCCATCTCCGCCCACAAGATGTACGGCCCCAAGGGCATTGGCGCCCTGTACGTGCGCCGTAAACCGCGTATTCGACTGGAAGCTCAGATGCACGGTGGCGGTCATGAGCGCGGTATGCGCTCCGGTACCCTGGCAACCCACCAGATCGTTGGCTTGGGTGAAGCCTGCCGCATTGCCCGCGAAGAGATGGCGACGGAGAATGATCGCATTTTGTCTCTGCGTAACCGCCTGTGGAACGGCATCAAAGAGATGGAAGAGGTCTATGTTAACGGTGATCTGGAACAGCGCACCGCAGGGAACCTGAATGTCAGCTTCAACTTCGTTGAAGGTGAGTCCCTGATCATGGCGCTGAAAGATCTGGCGGTATCCTCCGGCTCTGCCTGTACTTCGGCGTCCCTCGAGCCCAGCTATGTGCTGCGAGCCCTGGGTCTGAACGACGAACTGGCGCACAGCTCCATCCGCTTCAGTATCGGCCGTTTTACTACGGAAGAGGAGGTGGATCACGCGGTGAAGATCATCAACGAGTCCATCGGCAAGTTGCGCGAAATGTCCCCGCTTTGGGAGATGTTCCAGGATGGTGTTGATCTGTCCAAGGTAGAGTGGACCGCTCACTAAGGTATTTCTGCCCGCATCGCCAGAGCGGCGATGTGGGCCCGGCTTCACCCAGGTGGAGCAGTTAAGGAGTTCAAATTATGGCTTACAGTGAAAAAGTAATCGATCACTACGAGAACCCGCGTAACGTCGGTTCTTTCGATAAAAACGATCCGAATGTGGCCACCGGCATGGTCGGCGCACCGGCTTGTGGCGATGTGATGAAGTTGCAGCTGAAGATCACCGATCAAGGGGTGATCGAGGATGCCAAGTTCAAGACCTATGGCTGTGGTTCTGCCATTGCGTCCAGCTCCCTGGTAACCGAGTGGGTCAAGGGTAAGACGCTGGATGAAGCGGCGGAGATCAAAAACACCGCCATCGCCGAAGAGCTGGCCCTGCCGCCAGTGAAGATCCACTGCTCTATCCTGGCTGAGGACGCCATCAAGGCCGCCATCAGCGATTATAAGAGCAAGCAAGAAAAGTAAACTTGGAGTAGTAGATGGCCATTACCCTGACCGAAGCCGCCGCCGAGCGTGTTAAATCCTATCTGGCGAACCGCGGCAAGGGCATTGGACTGCGCCTGGGGCTGAAAACCTCAGGCTGCAGCGGCCTGGCTTACGTGCTGGAATTTGTCGACGAGCTCCAGCCCGGAGATGAAGTCTTTGATGACCACGGTGTGAATTTGATTGTGGATGCCAAGAGCTTGATCCATATGGATGGCCTGCGGGTGGACTTTGTCAAAGAGGGTCTGAATGAGGGCTTCCAGTTTGATAATCCCAATGCTACCGGAGAGTGTGGTTGCGGCGAAAGCTTCACTGTCTAAGGCACGGCCATGAACTACTTCGAACTGTTTGCCTTACCGCAAGGATTTGAGCTGGACAGTGCCGCCCTGGCGACGCGTTATCGCGAGTTGCAACGGGCGGTGCATCCGGACAATTTTGCCGCCGGCTCCGATAGGGATCGCATGCTGGCGATGCAAAAGACCGCCGAGATCAATGACGCCTTCGAAACCCTGAAATCTCCGCTGAATCGCGCCGAATATTTGCTGCACCTCCATGGCATTGAACTGCGTGGAGAGACGGCGACCATCAAAGACCCCCACTTCCTGATGCAGCAGATGGAACTGCGTGAGGCCCTCGAAGATCTGTCTCAGCACGAGGATCCGGAAGAGGCTGCCCTGGCGCTGGAGGAGGAGTTTGTCGGCCTGCGCAAGCAGATGATGAACGCTCTAAAGTCTCAGCTTGACCAAACCCAATGGGCCAATGCGGCTGATACAGTGCGCAAACTTAAATTCGTCCACAAGCTGGAACAGGAACTGTCACTGCTGGAAGAGCAGTGGGAACTGTAAGGATCGGATAACACACTATGGCACTACTGCAGATCGCAGAGCCGGGTCAAAGCGCCGCACCGCATCAGCACAAGCTGGCAGTGGGCATTGATCTGGGGACCACCAATTCCCTCGTTGCCGCCGTTCGTAGCGGTCAGGCCGAAACCCTGGCGGATCACGATGGCCGGCATCGGATGCCCTCCGTGGTGCGTTTCGCCGACGACGGCGTGATCACCGGCCATGCAGCCAAGGCCGCCGCGGTGGCCGACCCGCAAAATACCATTGTCTCGGTCAAGCGTTATCTTGGGCGGTCCCTGGATGACGTGTTGGCTCGCTATCCTAAGCAACCCTACCAACTTAAGGGCTCGGATCATGGCCTGCCGCTGTTTGTCACCCGCAGTGGCGAACAAAATGCCATTCAGATCTCCGCAGAGGTGTTGCGGCCCTTGATCGCCCGTGCCGAAGAAAGCCTAGGCGGTGAGCTGTCCGGTGCCGTGATCACCGTGCCTGCCTACTTTGATGACGCCCAGCGCCAGGGCACCAAGGATGCGGCCGAACTGCTTGGTATCAAGGTGTTGCGTCTGCTTAATGAGCCGACTGCGGCTTCCATCGCCTATGGCCTGGACAGCGGCCAGGAGGGGGTCATCGCCGTGTATGATCTTGGCGGTGGCACTTTTGATATCTCCATTTTGCGCCTGCATAAAGGGGTCTTTGAGGTCCTGGCTACCGGGGGCGATTCGGCCCTGGGCGGTGACGACTTCGATCATCTCCTGGCCGATCACCTGGCCGCCTTGGCAGGTGTAGAAGCCGACAGCCCAACCCTGCAGCGCCAACTGATGAATGAGGCGTGCCGGGTTAAAGAAGCCTTGACCGATGCCGACAGCGTCATGGCTCAGTTTGGGCCGTGGCAGGGGGAGGTGACCCGCGAGCAGTTTGAAGCGCTGATCTTGCCGTTGATCAAGCGTACGCTGATGGCCTGTCGTCGTTGCCTGAAGGATGCCGGGATCGACGCCGATGAGGTGATGGAAGTGGTGATGGTTGGTGGTTCCACTCGGGTGCCAGCGGTGCGTGAGCGGATCGGCGACTATTTTGGCCGTCAACCCCTGACCAGTATTGATCCCGATCGGGTTGTGGCCATTGGTGCCGCGATCCAGGCCGATATTCTGGTGGGCAACAAACCCGATGCCGATATGCTGTTGCTGGATGTGCTGCCCCTGTCACTGGGACTGGAGACCATGGGCGGGCTGACCGAGAAGGTGATCCCGCGCAACACCACCATTCCTGTGGCGCGAGCTCAAGAGTTCACCACCTATAAGGATGGTCAGAGTGCCATGGCGATCCATGTGGTGCAGGGTGAGCGCGAGATGGTCGCGGATTGTCGCTCCCTGGCCCGTTTCGAGTTGCGCGGTCTGCCGCCGATGGCGGCCGGTACGGCCGTGGTGCGAGTCACCTTCCAGGTGGATGCCGACGGTCTGCTCAACGTGACGGCCATGGAGAAGACCACCGGGGCTCAGTCTTCCATCGAGGTGAAGCCCTCCTTCGGTCTGAGTGAGAATGAGATCACCCAGATGTTGACGGAGTCCATGACTCACGCCAAAGAGGACTTTACCAAGCGGATGCTGACCGAGCAGCGGATTGAGGCCGGTCGAGTGGTTGAAAGCCTGGGTAAAGCCCTGGAGCAGGATGGCAAGGTCCTGCTTAACGATGAACAAATTCATGCGCTGACGCAGCAGATGCAGGCACTGACTGCTCTGTGCGAGGGCGATGACGGTCAGGCGATCAAAGATGCCATCGAAGCACTGGATAAAGCCAGTGGTGAATTTGCCGCCCTGCGGATGGATCTCTCCATCCGACGCGCCCTTTCGGGCCAGTCCGTCGATAACGTTTAAGAGGAAATCATGCCGAAGATCATTTTCCTGCCCCATCAGGAACTGTGCCCCAAGGGCATGGAAGTGGAAGCTCAAAGTGGTGAGTCCGTGCTGGATGTTGCCCTGAAAAATGGGATCCATATCGAACACGCCTGTGAGAAGGTGTGTGCGTGCACCACCTGTCATGTGGTGGTCCGGGAAGGCTTCGATTCGCTGGAAGAGAGCGACGAGCTGGAAGACGATATGTTGGATAAGGCCTGGGGCCTGGAGCCTGAGTCCCGCCTCTCCTGCCAGACCAAGGTGGCGGATGAAGATCTGGTGATCGACATTCCGCGCTATACCGTCAACCTGGCTTCGGAAAAACATCACTAAGTACAGCTAATAGGCCGCAGGAGGGTGTCATGGGATTGAAATGGACCGATGTACAGGATATTGCCGTGGAGCTGGCACAGTGCCATCCGGAGCAGGATCCGACCCAACTGCGTTTTATGGAGTTGCGTGACTGGGTCCTGGCCCTGGAAACGTTTGATGATGATCCCAACCACTGCGGCGAACGCATTCTCGAAGCGATCCAGCAGGCCTGGATCGATGAGATGGATTAGTGATGCTTCCGAGCAGAAAAACGGCACCCAAGGGTGCCGTTTTTGTTGTGGTAGCCATGGCATCGTCACGTACCACAGGAGCACGGAGATGGAGCAAGGTTCGCCCTGGTCGCATTGGCTGTTACGGCATACAGTTGGAGTGGACAGCGTCTCTATGGAGTGAATCATGCCCCTCACCTATGGCAGTTACTTGAAATTGGATGAACTTCTATCCCTACAACAACTTCAATCCGATCCTGAAGAGCACGATGAGATGCTGTTTATCATCATCCATCAAACCTATGAACTCTGGTTCAAACAGATCCTGCACGAGGCGGACGCCCTGATCCCCAAGTTGCGTACCGGAGAGATCTGGTCCAGTGCCAAGACCCTCAGGCGGATCCTGACCATATTGAAGACTCTGGTGGGTCAGGTGGACATTCTTGAGACCATGACACCGATGGAGTTCAACAGTTTTCGGCTGTTCTTGAAAAGTTCCAGCGGTTTCCAGTCCTGGCAGTTTCGTGAATTGGAGATCTTGTGCGGCGTACACGGTCAGGAGTCCCAGGCGCTGCAGCGCGATCTACCTAGACACTACCAACGTCTGCAAAAACGCAAGAAAGAACCCACCCTGTGGCAAGCCTTTATTGAACTGGTCGCCAGTCGTGGTCACCCGATTGAGCCAGTCGTCGTGGATCGACAGAGGGGGTTAATTTACGACACCAGTGACGTGCGTCAGGGTCAGTTGCTGAGGATCCTGAGTGAAGACCCGCCGATCAATCTGATTGCGGAGCTGCTGGTTGATCTGGACGAAGGGTTACAGGAGTGGCGTTACCGGCATGTCAAAATGGTTGAGCGCACCATAGGCTCAAAATCTGGAAGTGGCGGCTCGGCTGGGGCTAATTATCTGCGTGCGACTCTGCATCAGTGCATATTCCCCGATTTGTGGGAGCTGCGCAGTCAATTATAAAAACTTAAGCGATAGGTGTGGAGTTTGCTAAAGCTGTGATCCATGTTGCAATCAGGGGGGAGTGTGCCATTGCTGTACAAAAAGTGTCACTTTGGGGCTTTCAATTGCTAGACAATCATTTTATGTTTGTCAACAGAATGTCGCCTGGCTAAATGTAGTCTTGTTCTTACAAGCGGTGCAGCGGGCTTGGTAACGAAAGACAAACTTCCATATGCGGTGACCCCCATGACGCAAATCGTCCGCAGTATCTCGACGGGCCCAGTAGCCACGTCCGCGACCAGCCAATGGCAGTCGCGTTTTTTGCTTCGCAAACTCAACCTGAAACGCAATGAACATGTGATGATCTTTGGTCGTCCGGGCGCCGACGTTTTGAGTAATCTGACCAGCAATGTTGGTGAGCAGGGTAAGATCTCAATCCTGCTTCAAGAGCAGGACTCTAATGTCAGTCATGTGGAATTTGGTTCCCCCTACCCTCAAGTGAGCTTGTGTCAGCCCGGTCCCAGTGCCGAACCGCAGCAGTGTGATGCCGTGATTATTCTTCCCGATGGGCTCAATGAACCTTTCGAACCCTTGATCGATTCGGTTTGGCGTCGCCTGGGCAATGGTGGTCGCCTGATGCTGGTGCTTCCAGAGGGCCCTGACAATAGCGACAAGTTACGCAGCTTGATGGCCATAGCTTGTGATCTTGGCTTCGTCAGCCGTTATCGTCGTTGTTGTGATAAGCATTGTGCCTGGGTTGGCGTAAAGTACGCACGCTAACCCCTTGTGTTAGCTTGTAATTTGACCGATGCGTGACATGAATCCATCTCAACCAGTGTTGCGTGTGACTTGTGTGGGATTTTTGCTTTTAAATGCCATATAATCCGCGCCAGGATAGCCGTCCTGATAACAACATGGAGTGGACAATGGCCATTGAGCGTACTTTTTCTATTGTGAAGCCGGATGCGGTTGCAAAAAACCTGATCGGTGCCATCTACAGCCGTTTTGAAGCCGCGGATCTGAAGATTGTCGCCAGCAAAATGGTTCACCTGAGCCGTGAACAAGCGGAAGGCTTTTACGCCGAGCACAAGGAGCGTCCCTTTTTCGCCGCCTTGGTGGATTTTATGACCTCGGGACCGATCATGGTCCAGGTACTGGAAGGGGAAAACGCCGTTCTGGCCAACCGCGAGATCATGGGGGCGACCAATCCAGCCGACGCCACCCGTGGTACCCTGCGCAGCGATTATGCTGACAGTATTGATCAGAATGCGGTCCATGGCTCAGACGCTTTGGCGTCTGCCGAACGTGAGATCGCGTACTTCTTTACCAGTGATGAGATCTGCCCCCGGACTCGTTAAGCCGGAGGTTGGGAGTAGGGCGCCGCAAGGCGCCTTTTTTGTGCGGGTATGAGTCTGTACCTCACTAGTGGTCGTCGTCTTCGCTGCTTCTTTGTCTCTTTGGCTTGTCTTCACTGACCCGAAACTTTCGCTGTTTCTGGCGGTGCTCCCACAGTTTTTTGGCTAATTGCTGCATATCGTCGGCCGGATCGTCCCGATCCACGATCTCTAGCCCCATCAATGACTCGACAATGTCTTCCATGGTGATCAGGCCCCGGACGCTGCCATACTCGTCCACCACCATGGCCATCTGCACCCGCTTGGTCAGCAAACGTTCGAAGGCCGCCATCAGGCGGGCATTTTCCGGGATCATCAACAGGGGGCGTCGCAGACTTTTGAGGGGATCCTCGGGGTGCTGTTTTTCAGCCAGCAGGGCATCGGAACGCAGTATGTAGCCAATAATGTCGTCCGGATCGGTATCGAAGATCGGGATCCGGGAAAAGTTTTTCCGGGCTTCGTGGATGGCAAAGTCGCCCAGTGGCATCTCTTGTGGGAGCGAGTGGATCACGGTGCGGGGGGTCATGATGGCACTGACCGGCACCTCTCGAACGCTGAGCATCTGCTTAAGGATGCTGGATTCTTGGCTATTGAACTCTCCTGACTCAGCGCCAATGTCGGCCATCGCAGACATCTCGGAGCGAATATAGTGGGCATGGGGGGATTTACCCAGCCAGCGAGTCATCTGGGCGGAAAGCCAGATCAAGGGGCGGGTCAACCACACCAGCCACTTTAGTGGTCGGACGATTAGGGGGGCCAGTTGCCGCCAGTAGTTGGCGCCGAGAGTCTTGGGGATGATCTCGGAGAAAAACAGGATGGCAAAGGTGAGGGCGGCCGAGAATATTCCCAGGATCTGACTGCCAAATAGCGCCGCAGCCTGGGCACCGGCCCCCGCTGCACCGGCCGTGTGGGCAATGGTATTGAGTGTCAATATCGCCACAAGGGGGGCTTCGATGTCCTCTTTGAGCGCAGCCAGGCGGCCGCCGGATTTAGGGTGATCCCGTTTAAGGTTGGCGACGTAGGCTGGCGTGATGCTCAGTAGCGTCGCCTCCAGTATGCTGCAAAGAAAGGAGACGCCGATGGCGACGAGAACATACACTGAGAGGAGTAACATTTCCGCAGGACTCCTGACTTGGGCGCGGCATTAAAGACTCATAATAGCGGGCTGCCCAGGGGGGTTGGCAAGTCAAGGAAGTCGCCGAGAAGCACCGCACTGGACGGCGGGACGGTAGAGCCTGTACAATTGCGCGCCATTTTCGGCCGGTAAGACGAGGCATCCGAATGACTGATAAAATCAACCTGCTTAACCTGGATCGAGACGGGTTGCGCGCATTTTTCACCGAAATGGGTGAAAAGCCCTTCCGTGCCGATCAGGTGATGAAGTGGATTTACCACTTTGGTTGTGGTGATTTCGATCAGATGACCAACATCAACAAGGTTCTCCGTGGCAAACTCAAGGAGCGCGCCGAGATCAAGGCGCCGGAGATCGCAACCAGCCAACACTCTGCCGATGGCACCATCAAGTTTGCCATCGATGTGGGGAACGGCCAGCAGGTCGAGACCGTGTATATCCCGGAGGCCGATCGGGCTACCCTGTGCATCTCCTCTCAGGTTGGGTGTGCCTTGGAGTGCAGTTTCTGCTCGACTGCCCAGCAGGGGTTTAACCGGAACTTGACTACGGCCGAGATCATCGGTCAGGTGTGGCGCGTCGCTGTTTACCTGGGCCTCAATGGTGATATCCGTGAACGTCCCATTTCCAACGTGGTATTGATGGGGATGGGAGAACCGCTGCTGAACATGACCAATGTGGTTCCGGCCATGAAGATCATGCTGGATGATTATGGTTTTGGTCTGTCTAAGCGTCGCGTTACCCTTTCGACTTCGGGTGTCGTTCCCGCCCTGGACAAGTTAGGTGATCAGATCGACGTGGCCCTGGCGATCTCCCTGCACGCTGCCAATGATGAACTGCGTGATGTGTTGGTACCGGTCAATAAGAAGTACAACATCGAGATGTTCCTCGAATCTGTGAGGGGTTATCTGGGCAAGTCCCTGGCCAATAAAGGGCGCGTCACCGTTGAGTACGTCATGTTGGATCATATTAATGACAGCATGGAGCAGGCGCATGAGTTGGCCAAGGTGATGAAGGACACGCCTTGCAAGATCAACCTGATCCCTTTCAATCCCTATCCTGGCAGCCCGTACGGTAAGAGTTCTAACTCCCGTATCGATCGCTTTTCCAAGGTATTGATGGATTACGGTTTGACGGTGATCGTACGCAAAACTCGAGGTGACGACATTGATGCGGCCTGTGGTCAGTTGGTGGGTGACGTGCGCGATCGCACCAAGCGCTTGCTGAAAAAACGCATGCAAGAGAACAGTATTTCAGTCACAATGCGCTAAGTCTTTGTTTGACATATCATCAAGGGACAGATGAAACAATTGTGCCTCGCTGCGCTGGCAGGTCTGCTGGTTGGCTGCGTTCAAAGCACTACCTACAGTGGCACCAACACTCAGGTAGCAGAGATCCCATACGATGCGTTGGCAGCCGCGCGGAATCGGGTATCGCTGGGTTTGGCTTATCTGGAACGGGGTGAAAACGAGCAGGCCAAGTACAACCTGGAGCGAGCGCTGGGACATGCCCCTGCTCTGGGCGAAGCCTTGCTGGCGATGGCGTATTACTATGATACGGTGAAAGATCTTCAGCGTGCTGAAGAGTACTACCGTCGTGCCGTTAAAGAGGCCGATGACAGTGCCGATGCCGCGAACAACTATGGTGTCTTCCTGTGTCGTCAGCAGCGTTACCAAGATGCCGATCGTTGGCTGAATCGCGCGGTAGGCACACCCGGTTACATACGTATGAGCCAGACCTATGAAAATCTGGGTCTGTGCGCTCAGAAGGCTGGTTGGTCCGACAAGGCAGTGGCTTACTTTGAGCGGGCTCTCAATTATGATCCTCGCCGAGCCGTTGCCCTGTTGGAAGTGGCAGAATTACACTTTGCTCAACAGCACTGGGTAACAGCCCGAAGCTTTCTTGAGCGATACCACCAATATGGATATGAGTCCGCGGCCAGCTTGTTGCTGGCGGTGGAGTTGGAAATTGGCGCTCAGAATACTGATGCGGCCCGTCGCTATGGGGTATTATTGCTAGCAAAGTACCCTGGCTCGGAACAGGCGAAAACGTACCGAATGAAGTATTACTGATGACTGACGAACTAGAACACGAAAAGAGACCGGATACGCCCGGTCCCATGCTCAAGGCCGCTCGCGAGCGTGCCGGATTGTCCACTGAACAGGTGGCGCAGAGTCTGAATCTGCGTCATTCGGTTGTGGTTGGCATTGAGCAAGACAGCTTTGAAGCTGACATGTCCATTACCTATATCCGTGGTTACATTCGTAACTATGGTCGGCTGGTGGAGCTGGATGAGCAACGTCTGAATGATGCGTTGAATGCCCTGCATAGGCCAGAGCCGACCAAGACCATGCAGAGTTTTTCCGGCCGTACTCATCGTGAAAAGCACGACAGTCGTTGGACACTGATCAGCTGGATCATTGGTTTGGGGATTGGCGGTGCCATCCTCTGGGCCATGTTTGGTAACAGCGATGATATTCAACCGACCGAACAACCGGCTCAGCCGTCAGAGATCGTTGAGGCTGAGGTTGAGCAACCGATTGTGCCGGAGCAACTGCCAGAGCTCGAGCAAGACGAGGCGTTGGTCGAGCAGGCCGAGGCCGTTGAGGTTGCCGAGCCGATTATTGATGAGCCTGTCGTAGAGCAGCCAGCCGTAGCACAACCTGTTGTTAAGCAAGCCGAAGTAAAAGAAGTGGCTGTGCCGGTACAACTGCCCGAAGTGACCAAGATTGACGAGGAGCCGCAGCCGGTTTCCGACGCAATCAAAACGGACGCTTTGAATGTGGTGCTGAAAGCCGATTGCTGGATGCTGGTTCAAGACGCCGATGGTCAGGTTCTGCTTGAAGGCCTGAAATCACCGGGTTTCCGCACCGAGCTGGTGGGTAAGGCACCTTTCAGCCTGCGTCTGGGTGCACCGGAAGCCGTCGACCTCGAGTTCAATGGCGAGGCGGTCGATCTCTCCTCTTTCCGCGCCGGACGCGTGGCGCGCCTGACTCTACCTCAGTAACGGAACATGCATCAGGAATCCCCGATTAAACGACGCAAGTCGACCCAGATCATGGTGGGCAATGTCCCTGTTGGGGGCGATGCCCCCATCTCGGTCCAGTCCATGACCAACACTCGCACCACGGACGTGGCGGCCACGGTAGCTCAGATCCAGGCGATCGAACGGGCTGGTGCCGACATGGTGCGGATCAGTGTACCAACCATGGAGGCTGCCGAGGCGTTTAAGCTGATCAAGCAGCAAACCCAGATCCCACTGATCGCAGACATTCATTTCGATTACCGCATCGCCTTGAAGGTGGCGGAGTACGGCGTGGATTGCCTGCGCATCAATCCGGGTAACATCGGTCGGGAAGACCGCATTCGTGCGGTGGTCGATTGTGCGCGGGATAAGAACATCCCGATCCGCATTGGTGTCAATGCCGGGTCATTGGAGCGGGATATTCAGGAAAAGTATGGCGAGCCAACCCCTGCCGCGCTGGTGGAATCGGCCATGCGTCATGTCGAGATCCTCGACCGCCTGAACTTCGATCAGTTCAAGGTCAGTGTGAAGGCCTCCGATGTGTTTCTGGCCGTAGAGTCCTATCGCCAGTTGGCTCGACAGATTGTTCAGCCCCTGCATCTGGGGATCACCGAGGCCGGTGGTGCTCGTGCCGGTTCGGTGAAATCCGCCATCGGCCTGGGCATGCTGCTGTCCGAGGGGATTGGCGACACTCTGAGGGTTTCTCTGGCGGCCGATCCGGTGGAAGAGGTCAAGGTCGGCTTCGATATCCTCAAGAGTCTGCGGATCCGTGCCCGGGGCATCAACTTTATTGCCTGTCCCTCCTGCTCCCGCCAGGAGTTTGATGTGATTGGTACGGTCAATGCCCTAGAGCAGCGCCTCGAAGACGTGATCACGCCAATGGACGTGTCCATTATCGGCTGTGTGGTCAATGGTCCGGGCGAAGCCTTGATCTCCGATCTGGGCCTGGCCGGCAGCAATCGTAAGAGTGGCTTGTACATCGCCGGTGAGCGTCAAAAGGAGCGGCTGGACAATGATGATTTGGTAGATCAACTGGAGCGTCATATTCGCCGTGAGATCCTGCTCAAACAGCAGCGCATCGACGTCAAGGAACAGGACGCCTAATCTTTCTCCGACGCCCGGCATGGTCGGGCGCTTCGACCCCTAATCGAAACTTATTAGATCTAGACAGGTTTATTGTGGCAAAACAGATCCAAGCGATCCGCGGTATGAATGACTGCCTGCCGGCGGATACCGCCAAATGGCAAGTGGTTGAATCCTCCCTGCGTGACTTGGTGGCCAGCTTTGGTTATCAGGAGATCCGGACCCCCATCGTCGAGATGACGGGGTTGTTCAAGCGCGCCATCGGTGAAGTAACCGACATCGTCGAGAAGGAGATGTACACCTTCGAAGACCGTAACGGTGATTCACTGACCCTCAGGCCGGAAGGCACTGCCTCCACCGTTCGTGCCGGTAACCAGCACGGCCTGTTGTACAACCAGGAGCAGCGCCTGTGGTACATGGGGCCCATGTTCCGCCACGAACGTCCGCAGAAGGGGCGTTACCGCCAGTTCCACCAGTTTGGTGTCGAGGTCTATGGCCTGGGCAGTGCGGACATCGACGCCGAAGTGCTGATGATGTCTGCCGCCTTATGGGACAAGCTGGGTATGGCCGATCATGTTCGCCTCGAGCTCAATACCCTGGGCAACAGTGACGAGCGTGCCGCCTATAAAGAGGCGCTGGTCGCCTTCCTTGAGCAGCATGTCGACAAGCTGGATGAAGACAGCCAACGCCGTCTGCACTCCAACCCTCTGCGTGTTTTGGACTCCAAGGATGCGGGGGTTCAGTCCCTGCTGGCCGATGCGCCGACGCTGATGGAATACTTGGGCGACGAATCCAAGCAACATTTTGAAACTCTGTGTGAACTGTTGCACGCTGCAGGCATCGAATACACGGTCAACCCTCGTCTGGTTCGCGGTTTGGATTACTACAACCGTACCGTATTCGAATGGGTCACAGAGAGTCTTGGCTCCCAAGGAACCGTACTGGCCGGTGGTCGTTACGATACTCTGGTGGATCAACTCGGTGGCAAGGATACCCCGGCGGTGGGTTTTGCCATGGGCATTGAACGCCTGGTATTGCTGCTGGACACCTTGGGCAAATTTGACAACCTGCCCCGCGTCGCAGACGTGTACCTGTGTGCCATGGGTGACGGTGCGGTGGCTGCCGCACTGCAGTTGGCCCAGGAGTTGCGTCGTGACGTGCCAGGGCTTAAGGTGATGACCCACTGCGGTGGCGGTAACTTCAAAAAACAGATGAAGCGCGCCGACAAGAGTGGTGCCGAGCTGGCACTGATCTTGGGTGAAGATGAATTGAAACAAGGATTGGTGACCGTGAAACCGCTGCGTGGCGGTGAACAGCGTCAGCTGTCCAAAGACGCGCTGACCGAAGAGTTGGCGTCGTTGGTAAAGTCTTAAGGGGACCGTTGTGGAACTTTACAACACTGAAGAACAACAAGTTGAAGCGATCAAGCGTTTCTGGAAAGAGTATGGCGTGTCCATCATTGGCGGCGCTGTGCTGGGCCTGGGTGGCCTGTTTGGTTGGAAATACTATCAGGAGCATCAGGAGACTCAGCGTGAGCAGGCCTCCGAAGCGTTTGCTGCCTTGCTTGAGCAGCAGGATGCCGAGCGTCTGACGGCCGCCGCTGCTACCTTCCGTGCCGCTCATGGAGACAAAGGCTATAACGCCCTGGCGGATCTGCTTCAGGCCCGTGCTGCCGCGGAAGCGGGCGATCTGGCCCAGGCCGAAGCCTTGCTTGGCGACGCAGTGAGCAAGCTGGATAATGCCACCAAGCCTCTGGCTCAGCTACGCCTGGCCCGGGTGCAGAAGGCCCAGTCAAACCTGGACGCGGCTAAGGCCACCCTGGGTGGGATCAACAACGATGCCTTCGCCGCCCAGCGCGATGAGCTGATTGGCGACGTGCTGATGCAGCAAGGCGATCTGGCTGCGGCCCGTGATGCCTATCAGTCTGCAGTGGATGCCGGTGGTGCTGCCACCAGCCCAGCACTGCAGATCAAACTGGACGACTTGGCGCAAGCCGGATAAAGGGGCCTGGACATGTTGCTGGCAAGAAAAGGATGGCTGGCTGGCCTGCTCAGCGCTGCGGTACTGGCGGGCTGTGCGTCCAGCGATGATGAGGCAGAGCGTATATCGCCACTGCCAGAGCTGGACAATCCGCTGCAAGCACAGGTGCTGTGGAGCGGACGGGTTGGCAAAGGGATCGAGGATCACTGGTCTTCCCTCTCTCCGGCGACAGCTTATGACAAAGTGTTTGTAGCAGAACGCTTTGGGATCGTCTCTGCTTTGTCTGTCGAGGATGGCTCGGAGATCTGGAGCACCAACTTGCGGCGGGCTTTTGCCGACGGGGTGCTTAAGAAAAACAAGGGTGCCCGCTTGTCCGGTGGTGTGACCACGGGTTTCAACAAGGTGTTTGTCGGCAGCGAAAACGGCGCTGTTTTTGCCCTTAACGCCGAGGACGGTAGCGTTGCCTGGGAAACCGTGACTCGCGGCGAAGTGTTGGCCGATCCGGCGATCATTGGTCGCATGGTTGTGGTGAACACGGCAGCCGGCAAGGTCCAGGCGTTTGACGTGGACTCGGGTGCGTTCAAGTGGCAGATGGACTTGACCATGCCACCCTTGCTGTTGCGCGGCAGTTCCGGGATCAGTGCATCACAGGGGGCCGCATTGTTTGGCACGCCAGACGGCAAGGTTGGTGCCCTGTTTGCCGATACCGGTGCTCCCATCTGGGAAGCACGGATTGCCGAAGCCACTGGCAGCAATGAACTGGAACGGGTGATCGATGCCGATGTAAAGCCGTTGGTGCGGGGGGAGAACCTCTATGCTGCGGCGTTCAATGGCAACCTGGCATCCATCGAGTTGCGCAGTGGCCGGGTATTGTGGAGCCGCCAGTACTCCGTCTACACCCCCTTGGCCATTCAGGGCTTCAACCTGTATATGACCGATGCCCGTGGTTCAGTCTACAGCATCGATCGTCGTAACGGCCTGGAGAGCTGGGCCAACAGTGAATTGACGGGTCGCATGTTGACCGGTCCTCAGGTGCTGGGCGATTACCTGGTGGTTGGCGACTTCGAAGGCTACCTGCATATCCTGGATCGCAGCAGCGGTGAGTTGTTGGGCTACACTCGGATCGATTCGAGCGGGTTGTACGCCCAGCCCCTTCGGGATGGGGAAACTTTGTACCTGCAGAGCCGTAATGGGCGGATTGCTGCGGTGACAATTCCCTAAACTCCCTGTACACTATGGCGCCCCCGAGAGATCGGGGGCGTTTTTGTTTCAATAATGAGGTATCGACAGCATGATCCCAGTGGTTGCCCTGGTAGGACGCCCGAATGTGGGTAAGTCCACCCTGTTTAACCGCCTGACCGGCACTCGAGACGCCCTGGTGGCGGATTTTCCCGGTTTGACGCGGGATCGTAAGTACGGCCAGGCCAATTTGGCCGGACACGACTTTATTGTGGTCGATACCGGCGGTATTGACGGTACCGAAGAGGGTATCGAGACCAAGATGGCCGAGCAGTCGCTGATCGCCATCGAAGAAGCGGACGTAGTTCTGTTTCTGGTGGATGCCCGTGCCGGTTTGACTGCCGCAGACGAAGCGATTGCCGCGCACCTGCGCAGCCGGGAAAAACCGACCCTGTTGGTGGCCAACAAGACCGACGGGATCGATGCCGATGCCGCCGTCGGTGAGTTCTACGCCATGGGTTATGGCGAGATCCACCAGATTGCTGCGGCCCAAAACCGCGGGGTGACCAGCCTGATCAACTACGCCCTGGCCCCCTGGGCCGAGGAGTTTGAGCAGGAACACGGCGAGGGCGAGGAAGAGATCGACGAGTGGGCCGAGGAGGAGGCAGAGCTGCCAACCGAGGAGACCGCTGCCGAGGAAGCCGAGCGCTTGCGTAACCAGCCAATCAAACTGGCGATCATCGGTCGACCCAACGTGGGCAAGTCAACTTTGACCAACCGTATCCTCGGCGAGGAGCGAGTGGTGGTGTACGACATGCCGGGCTCGACCCGGGACTCCATCTACATCCCGATGGAGCGTGATGAGCGTGAGTACGTGCTGATCGACACCGCCGGGGTTCGTCGTCGCAAGAACATGTTTGAAGCGGTAGAGAAATTCTCCGTGATCAAATCCCTGCAGGCCATTGAAGATGCCAACGTGGTGTTGCTGGTGGTGGATGCCCGCGAGGGGATCTCCGATCAGGATCTCTCCCTGCTGGGCTTTGCCCTGAACGCCGGTCGTGCCATCGTACTGGCCGTTAACAAGTGGGATGGCCTCGACAGCGAGGTCAAGGATGAGATCAAGCGTGAGCTGGATCGTCGCCTGGGCTTTGTCGACTTTGCCCGTCTGCACTTCATCTCGGCACTGCACGGTACCGGTGTCGGCCACCTGTTCGAATCTGTCCAGGAAGCCTATGACAGCGCGACCAAGCGTCACTCTACCGCCATGCTGACCCGTATCATGCAGATGGCCCAGGACGATCACCAGCCACCTATGGTGCGTGGTCGCCGGGTTAAGCTGAAGTACGCCCACGCCGGGGGCTACAACCCGCCAATCGTGGTGGTCCATGGCAACCAGGTGAAGGATCTGCCGGACTCCTACAAGCGTTACCTGATGAATTATTATCGTCGTTCGCTGCAGGTGATGGGCACCCCGATCAAGGTGATGTTCCAGGAAGGGGCAAATCCCTTCGACGGCAAGCGTGAGAAGCTGAGCCCGTTGCAGCAACGAAAACGTCGCCGCCTGATCGGCCACATCAAGAAGCGCGGCGCCAAATAATGTCGCAGCAAGAAAGGAGCCCTAGGGCTCCTTTTTTCGTAATGGCTAACCGGGTGCTGCTAGATCACGATGATCTCCGGATCGACCTGGAATGAAGCGATGATATCACCTTGATTATCGACCAGGTTGAACAGGATATCGTACAGGATCCGGGTGGTTGGCTGGAGATCGGAGCTCAACTGGCCCATTCGGCTGTATGCGGTGGCTGTGGCGGTACTGTAAGTGTTTTCCGGACCTATGGTACCCGAGGGGTAATTAAAGAGTATGGAGACGTCTTGCTGGTGATTGAGTTCGTTCAAGGGGGTTGGGCGACTGACATTGGTGATGTCCCCGATCACGCACTGCAGTGATGAGAAGGGGGTGGTGGAGTTCCCCCACCATCGGATCCACTGGCCCGGTCGTACCTTGATACTGAGATTGTAGGCCTCGGTCAGGTATTGATTGGGTGGAGTCCCGGTAAGATCCGAACCATCAACGGCCAGTTTCCAGCCCTGAGTATCTCCCCGGTTGGCGATGAGCCGAACGTACTTGCTTAAGAGTGCCTTGGTACCCGATGTACTGGCAAAGCGTTTGTAGTTGTCCCCCGCCAACGACACCACCTGATCCCAGACACCCGAGAACAGATACTGCTGTTTGGCATCGCTCCAGGCCTGCAGGGGTTGGGTCATTGCATATTGCATTAGTGCCGGTTGGGAGCTGCCAAGCAGGTTATTGTAGTGCTCCTTGATCGTCTGCTCGATGGTACCCTGGCTTCCAGGGTAGTCAGGATCGTCAAGTAGGCCCAGGACGTCAATGGAGGCAAATACGTTGACCGCCTCTCTGGCCTGGGTGCTGGTGGGTTTCGTCATGTTGTTTTCCTCAATTTCCATATTTAAGGGAGATGGGATTGCCAACGGCTGTGCCTCGACAATCCTGCGGTATGTTTAGACCGGTCGATTGGGACGTCGACGAAGATGAGTCAACCGGTGATCGGATCAGCCGGAATGGGCCTGGCACGTCTCTTGCCTTTGCGGCAGATCTCAGCGAGTGTCGCCAGAGTCGGTTAGGCTGCACGTTTTTACATGGGATCGAGAATTACTATGCCCCCAATAAAACTGAATCGGGTTGCTCAGTTGATCGGGCTCGCCATCCTGGTGGTGTGCCTGGGTGAATTGATCATGAGTCTGTGGCAATGGCCCATGTTGCAAGCCCTGGTGTCCGCTTACCTGGGTGAGGGCGCTGAGCAGAGTGTGGTGCTCCTTACTGTGACCCTGCTTGCGCTTAATGCCCTGTGGTTGGGGATCGGCGCATTCTTGGGTTGGAGTCTGCTGCGGGGCCACCGGCTGGCTCCCTGGCTGTATTACCTTTGCGCAGCCACTTTGTTGTTTGGTGGCTGGACCAGCAAAACACTGGCAGTGGCCGCTATGGCCTGGCGCCTGTGGCGTGACGCTCTGGACCAGGTGGTGGAGTGAGCCCTCGACAGTGAAAAATTAAGGCGCCCTTGGGCGCCTTAACTTTGTTACCGGATCCAACCGAGATTGCGAAGAAACGCCCTGGTGTCGTCCAGGGTGCGCTCACGATGTTTTCGACCGTTAAAAAAGCCGTGCCCGGCCCCTTCAAAGGGGATCAATTGACACTCTCGGGCCTGGGTGTCGGCCCGTTGACAGAACGCCTGGGCGGTCCGGAAAGGGACGGTTTGATCGGCGGTGCCATGGAAGATCAAGGTCGGGGGCAGCGACGCATCCAGATGGTGATAAGGAGAAAGGCTGAGTAACGGGCTGCCGGTCCAGGCCTCAGTCCAGTGGGTTGGGGTGTAGACGTCGGGCTCAGGTGCCATGACGGTGACTGGGTTAAACAGCACCAGGGCGGCGGGAGAGAAGGTCATCTGGCCATGGTCGGGCAGGGTGGCGGTGGCCGCTGCCAGCTGGCCACCGGCGGAGGCGCCAGCCGCCCCAATTTTGCTCGGATCGATGTTCAGCTGGTCGGCATGGGCATGCACCCAGTTCATCGCCGCCTTGGCATCCTCGACGGCGCTGGCTACCCCCGTGTTGTGCCGGTTGCGCACCCGGTAGTCCACCAGGACCGAGGCGATCCCCTCGGTGCGAAGGGCACGGGCGTGGGGAGCGAATTGCTTAGGAGAGCCCCCGGCCCAACCTCCGCCGAAGAAGAAGACCAGGGCGGGCGTCGGGGCCTGACTTTCGGGTTGGAAGACCCAGGCGTGGAGTTCTACCCCTTCAACCGTGCGGTAGAGTGTCTTCTGCGCATCTTCGATGGTTGGGGGGTAGTTCTTCGCCATGGCAGGTAGCACAGTCAGTCCTACCGTCAGGGCCGTGACGGCGGTCAACAGTTTAGTACTTCGTAAAATCCTTCTCATTGGTTGTTCCTATTGGCTCAGTTGTCTATGCAGATGGGTTCATAGGTCAGCAGCTCTCGGGCCATTACCCAGGGGTTCTCTTCCAGCAGGGCATAGTTGGATTTTCTCAGCGGATCCCAGGCCGAAGGCCAGTGAATGGTTCCCCCCTTGTTATCGGGAAACGTTACTGGTTCACCGAACAGGCAGCCCTGCTGATACTCGAAGGCGATCTCCTGGCCCTGAGGGTTGTAGAAGATCACGGCATCGTCGTCCTGGCGCCAGCGGATCTTGGCATCTCGGGCGGGTAACTGGACCCCTTGGGGGGTCAGCACCCAGAAGTGGATGCGCTGCTCGGTCAGCAGCCGGGCTTCGATAAATTCGCCCTGGGCATTGAGCCCGGCGAAGATCCTATGGGTGAGATCCTGGGTGGCCGACAGGCCGGGGGCTGACAGGGTGATCAGGGTCGTCAGTAGGGTCAAGGTTCTGCGCATGTCTGAGGTTCTTTATTGCGGGTGAGCAAAGTGTCGCAACTTCGCTGGGGAAAGGAAAGTGGGCATAGGGTGGGAGTGTGTTGGGGATCCCACTGGCCAAGGTGAAAAAAAGCGGCGGTCACCGCAAGGGAGACCGCCGCTGTTTCAAGATCCCTTAGGATCAGAAGTTAAATACCACGCCAGCGTTGATCTTGCGGCCAGAATCGTTAAAGGCACGCACCAAATTACCATCGGACATCACGGTGGAATCTTCATCCAGCAGGTTACTAATGGACAACATCAAGCGCAGGTTTTCGCTAGGCCGGTAGGAAGTCGCGAGTGTCATTCGAGCACTCGAACTGAAGTAAGTTGCAGGCTGAACAGAGCCATCAATCAACGGATCCTTCAGGTAGCTACCGCGATAAGTGTAAGAAATACGTGCATCAAACTTGCGATCGCTGTAGTAAAGCACGGCGTTGGCGTTATTCTTGGACGCCGCTGCCAACAACTCTGGCTTATCGTTATCGATGTAGGTGTAGTTGGCGGTCATACCTGTATTGGAGAGGAGCCCGGGAAGATAGTCGAACGCGGTTTGATAGCCAAATTCCAGACCCTGGACGGTCACGTCTTCGTTGTTGGTACTTTGGCGTAGGGTCACCCACTCCTGGCGATCGGCGACGTCACTGCCTTCCTCGTAGATATCAAGCAGGATCTCGGTTTCGCTTTGCGTCACAATGGTATCCAAGCCTTTGTAGAAGTAGGCTGCGGAGATCATGGAACTGCTGTTGTAGTACCATTCCCAGCTCAGGTCTACGTTGGTCGACAGGAAGGGATCCAGGTAGGGGTTAGGAGCGTTGATGATGTTTTGCTGGTTGTTGTAGCTGGTGGTCCCGGCCATATCTTCCTTGTTGGGGCGAGCCATGGTACGGCCAGCACCAAACCGGATCTGCATATCATCACGCAGAGTGTATTTCAGGTTCAGGCTGGGTAACCAGTAATCTTCAGTTTTGCCTAAGTAAAGATCTTTCGCATCGGCGCGAAGTGACCAGTTACAGCCTTCTTCAGAGCACTTCTCAACCAATCCCTGTGTCCAGTCTTTATCCTCTTTTACAGTGGTCTGCTTGGTGCTGACGTAGCGTACACCGATGTTACCGGTCAGGTCGTAGCCGAATTCAAAGTCAGCGCGGAAATGGGCTGCAAAGGTATCTTCCAACAGGTCATCATTTTCTTCGTCATAGATCCCTAGAGCGTCTGCGAAGGCGATAAATTCGTTCAGGGAGAAAAGGTCGTTGAAGCGGTCGACATTGGGCGCAAGGAAGCCTTGTGGCTTGTAAGTGCTGCTGTTAGTACCATTAAACCAACTGCCACGATCCGGGCCGGCAGTAATCATGCCAATATCGGCACTTGTGTACCCTTTTTGGGCTAGGAAGTTGGCAAAGTCGGTGCCTTTATTCATGTTGGCGCTCCGCGTGGTGGAGAGCATCTCTTCCTTTGCGTAACTGGCGCCAAAGCGGACTTGGGTTATCGCCAGGTGGCCAGCCTGAATATCGGTGAAACGGCTGACATCCAAGCTTATGCTGTCGCTGTTAGCATCTCGAGTACTTCCTAATTGGGTGCCGTTTAAGCGCATGCTATCCATAATGTACATGCTCTCATCCAGCATGTTTACGCCGTCCATGTAGATGTAGTCATGTGCACTACGTCCACTAAAGTCAAAGCCCATATTAAGGTTTTGGGTGTTGACCATTAGGTTGGGCATCTCCATATCGAGATGAGAGCGAACACTATTGAGAGCCGCATCGACTTTCCAGTCGTCTTTTTCATAGGTGGCTTCGAGAGTATTGACCCAAGTGTCATTCAGTCGACGCAGTGGGTTGTAATCAACATGACTGGGTACATTGTCCAACTCAATATAGGAGGCATATTCGCGCCCGTTAACCTCAACAATCTTGTAGTCTTTCAGCTTCGAGTTCTTTTCATTGGGTTTGAAGACATGTCGTTTGCGATTTTCCCGATAGTCATAACGGCTAAACAGGCTTTCACCAAACAGAGATAAGTTGTCGTTGGGACGCCACTCTAGGTTGACGAAGGCAGCGGCCCTTTCCCGCTCTGCATCTTTTAGCTCTGCCCGGATCTCTGGCGTGGTCAGCACTTTGTTGTTGTCGTCGGCATCGGAAACGGTACGGTTACCCATGGCGTTTGAACTACTGGTTTGAGTAAAGTTTGACTCGTTGAGGTAGTTGGCACCAAACGCCAGACCCAGTGTGTTATCGGCGTATGTGTTGGAATGCAGGAAAGTTAGGTCTGGTCCAAAGTCACCACCATTGCTACCGGCTGTGCCTTTGGCGATCACTCGGGTTACTGCTTCTTGGCTGTCGAATGCACGATGGCTGCGCATGTCGACGGTGCCGGACAGGCCGCCCTCTTTGATATCTGCTGCAGTACTCTTTTGAACTGATACTGAAGAGATGAAGGCGGAGGGCATGATGTCGTAGGAGAAGTTGCGGTTAGGATTCATGGCGGATGCGACTTCGCGTCCGTTGTAGAGCACCTTGGTCATGTAACCGGGCAGGCCACGGATGTTTACTTCCCCAGCGACGCCAGTGGCGTCACGCTGCACCTGCACACCGGCAACCCGCTCCAGGGAGTCACCGATGTCCGGATCCGGCATCACGCCGATGTCTTCGGCGGCGATCACATCCACCTGGGCGTCGGAGAAGCGCTTGTCGTTCATCGCCTGACTAAGGCTGGCACGAGTACCGCTGACGCGGATCACTTCGACATTTTGCTCGGCGGCGACGGCTTGTGGATCGGAGGTTTGTGCCAGGGCGACATTATTACCGGCGAGCAGGAGCGCGACGCTCATAGCCACAGGGCTGCGCTTAATTCTTGGGAACATCTTGTATCAACCTATGTCTTTCTTTATGTGCGGATCCGCAGGGATCGAAACCGCTTATTTATTGTGACTAAGCAAGGGGAGTTTTCCCTCTGGACCGGTCGTTGCCAATCTCTTGTTGCGTGCTTAGTGAAATCATCTTATGAACTTTCAGGACCAGGTGTCTGAGCTGCGTTCGATGGTAATTTATTTCGCACGCTGTTGCTTTTCCAGCGTTTTTTGTCAAAAAGTTCAATTCGAACGTGTAAAGGCGCAGATGGAACCAAGTGCTGGCCACTGTTGTGTCGAATGGTAATTAAAGTCGTTGATTGTGTGGTGGTTTTGTTGCTGATGGTGTGGTGGTTGTGCTCGTTTGTGCTGGGGTGGTGTTTTAATTTGGGGGGCAGTTAGTGCTAATGCTCGGTATTTTCTTCTGATTCAAATAGCTTTTTTATGGAGTGACATGACTCGCTCGATATTGTGCCGGGCTTTCCCCCTCCCAGCGTTTGAAGGCTTTGGAGAAGTTGCTTTGATCCGAGAAGCCTAGCAACTGGGTGACTTCCGATAGCGGGATCTCCGGTTGGCGCAGGTATTTACATGCCATCTCATGGCGACAATCGGCCAGCAGTGCGCTGTAGCCGGTGCCCAGCGCACTGAGCTTGCGTCGAAATTGACGACTGGAGAGATGCAGGGCTGTGGCGATCTCCCCTTGGTCTGGCTCGCCCTCGGGCAGGCGTTCCAGCAACAGGGTGCGGGTGCGGGTGATCAGATCGGACTGGAACCGGGCGTTCAAGCTGTTGGCGATCAGTTGCTCGCTGAGCTGCGCCATCTCGTTGTTGGCCCCGAGCAGAGGCTTGTCGAGCAGGGCAGCGGCCAGGCCGATGCGATCCTGTTGGCAGTCAAACAGCACAGGTGCACGGTACAGCTCGGTATAGGCGGCCGGATCGTCCGGCATCGGTCGCATCAGTTCAACGGCGCTGACCCCAAACTCCGGCAAAATGGCATTGCGCAGTCCCACGACGATGGCGGCAAACAGCGCATCCATCGCTTCATCGGCGATGGTCTCCCGCTCCAGGCTGCTGAGCCGGTACACCAGCCAGGCGGTGTCATCGGTATCCACCAGCACCAGGGCGCCATAGTGATTGACGAAGGGAAACATGCGACACAGGCGGCCCAGGGCTTCCCGCAGGGTGTTGCTGCTGGCAAAGGCGGCGGTCATGGCCGGGCTGATGGTATTGGTGCTGTAGCTGGGCACTCGCAGGCCGAAGGCGGGATCGCCGCTGATCTCGGCGGCAAGCCGCCAAAGCTGCTGAACCTGATCCGATGGATAGCGGGCATGGGGGTTGTAGGAGTGGGTGGGATCCAGTCCGGCTCGTTCAATGACCGCATCGCCGTCATAGCCCAGGCCATCCAGTGTCAGTGCAATGATGCGGCCGATGGTGGCCACGGAGGTGTGTTCGCTCATCCCGCCGTTGTTGCTCCCGATTGTTCAGGTTGGCCACTGCGCACCAAAGGTGGGCCGCTGCGCACCAGAGTTGCCTGACTTCTGCTCAATATACTCGGTTTAAGCCTCAGCAACATAAACCGAACAGACTAGCGAGCAGAGATACCCATGAGCACAGAAGCCTACATCTATGACGCCATCCGCACACCACGGGGCAGTGGCAAAGCGGGCGCACCGGGGAAACCCGGCGGCAGCCTGTATGAAGTGAAGCCGGTGGATCTGGTCAACACGCTGCTTAAGGCACTTAAACAGCGTAATGAGCTGGATACCTGTCAGGTGGACGACATGATTTTGGCCACCGGTGAGCCGGTGGGCGAACAGGGCCAGAACATCGCCAAAACCGCGCTGGTCTACTCCGATTGGGACGACATCACCACGGGGGCCCAGTTGCACCGCTACTGCGCCGGTGGCTTGGATGCGGTCAATCTGGCGGCGATGAAGATCCGCTCCGGCTTCGAAGAGCTGGTGGTGGCCGGTGGGGTGGAGTCCATGTCCCGCTTGGGCATTGGTGCCAGCGGTGCAGCGGCGGGAGATCCCTGGACCGCGATGCACAGCTATGGCATCTCCCAAGGATTGGCGGCGGACTTGACCGCCGAGTTGGAGGGTTTCTCCCGTGCGCAGCTCGATGGCTATGCCCAGATGTCACAGCAGCGTGCGGCCCACGCGTGGGAGCAAGGCTATTTCGACCGCTCCGTGGTTCCGGTTACCGACATGAACGGCTGTACCATCCTGGCCAAAGATGAGCATCTGCGTCCTGGGATCACTGCCGAGCAGCTCGGCAAGCTCAAGCCCTCCTTCGCTATGTTTGGCCAATACGGCCATACGGATCTGGCCAAGTTCAAATACCCGCAAATTGACACCATCCCCTATCGCCACACCGCAGGCAACTCCTCGGGGATCGTCGATGGCGCGGCTTTGGTGCTGGTCGGCACCGAAGCCGCAGGCAAGGCGCAGGGGCTGAAACCCCGCGCTCGCATCGTCGCCTGTGCCAACACCGGCAGCGAGCCCACCATCATGCTGGCCGGTCCGGAGCCCGCCACCCTTAAGGCGCTGGATAAGGCCGGACTGACCCTGGACGACATCGATCTGTTCGAGCTCAACGAAGCCTTTGCTGCGGTGGTGCTGCGCTATCAGAAAAACCTCGGCATTCCTGACGAGAAGATCAACGTCAACGGCGGCGCCATCGCCATGGGCCACCCCATCGGCGCCACCGGCGCCATGTTGGTGAGCACCCTGCTCGATGAGCTGGAACGGCGGGATCTGAAGCGGGGCTTGATCACCCTGTGTGCCGGCGGCGGGATCGGCATCGCTACCATCATTGAACGTGTTTAAAGGAGGCCAGGTCATGAGTTACATACGATTAGAGCAGGACCGCGATGGGATCATCGAGCTGATCTTCGATCAGCCCGGGGTGTCGGTGAACACCATGGGCTACGAATACATAGAGGCGATGAAGGGCGCCGTAGCCGAGTTGGAGCAACGGGTTGCCGCCGGCGGCGTTACCGGGGTGTATCTGCGCTCAGGCAAGAGAAGCTTTTTCGGCGGGGGCGATCTCAAGTCTCTGCTCAATGTGCCCAACCAATTTACTCCGGAACAGGCGGAGCAACAGTTTGTCAGCATCACAGAGACCAAGCAGCCGCTACGTCGCCTGGAAACCTTAGGGGTACCGGTGGCCGTGGGGATCAACGGCGCGGCGCTTGGTGGCGGATTTGAAATATGCCTGGCCTGTCATCATCGGGTGGCGATCGATCACCCCAAGCTGGAAGTGGGCCTGCCTGAAGCTCAGTTGGGCCTGTTGCCCGGTGCTGGCGGCATTTGCCGAACCGTGCGCCTATTTGGCCTGGAAAAAGCCATTCCCTGGTTGTCCAGCGGGGCCAAGTTCAAGGCGCAGGCGGCGCTGGAAAAAGGTTGGGTCGACCAGCTTGCTGCGGACGAAGTGGATATGCATGCCAAGGCCAAAGCCTGGATCCTGGCCAATCCAAAGGCGTGTCAGCCCTGGGACAAGAAAGGCTTTGCCATTCCCGGCGGTTCGCCCAATGACAAACAGAAGAGTCAGGCGCTGGAGGGGCTGATCTATTTCGGTCCGGTCGGGGTGATGAACAACACCAATAACAACTTCCCGGCTCCCAAGGCGATCTTCGCCTGTGCCCATGACGTGGCCAAGGTGGATTTTGACACGGCGCAGAAGATCGAGACCCGCTACTTCCTCCATCTGATGACCAGTCAGACCGCCAAGAACATGATCCGCACCTTCTTTTTTCAGCTCGGTGAGATCAACCACGGGGCCAGCCGACCGAAACTGCCGCGCAGTGAGTTAAGCAAAATCGGCATCATTGGTTCCGGTCAGATGGGCGCGGGCATTGCCTTTGCTGCGGCCAAGAGCGGCCTGCAGGTGGTGCTTAAGGACGTCAACCGGGTCAATGCTGAGCGGGGCAAAGGCTATGCCGCCGCGGTGTGTGAGAAGAATCGCCGTATCGATGCGAGCCAGGCCGAGCAGATCCTGGCGCGGATCCAGCCGACGGCGGAGGCGGCGGATCTGGCTGGCTGCGACATAGTGATCGAGGCGGTGTTTGAAGATCGCGCCATCAAGGCGGCGGTCACCGCCGAGGTGGAAAGCGCCGTCGGGCCGGAGTGCGTGCTCGCCTCCAACACCTCGGCCCTGCCCATTACTGAGCTGGCTCAGGCCTCCAAGCGACCGGCGAACTTTATCGGCATGCACTTCTTCTCGCCCGCCGAGAAGATGCCGTTGGTGGAGATCATCTGCGGCGAGCAGACCTGCGACGCGGCGCTGGCGAAAGCCTTTGATCTGGCTCAGCGCCTGGGCAAGACCCCGATCGTGGTCAATGACGCACCGGGCTTTTTCACCACCCGGGTGATCGGCACCACCATCTCAGAGGGTGCCGCCATGGTGCTGGAGGGGATCAATCCGGTGCTGATTGAGAACGCCGCCAAGTTCAACGGCTCACCGGTCGGCCCGCTGGCGGCCATCGATGAGATCAGCCAGGCCACCGCCTACAAGAACGGCCTGCAGATGCAAGCGGATGCCGAGGCGCAGGGTAAGACCTTGCCGGAGAGTGCCGCCGCGATCTTGGTGGGTCGCATGGTGGAGGAGTTTGATCGCCAGGGTAAAGCTTTTGGCGGTGGCTACTACGACTACCCCGAAGGGCAACCCAAGCGGATCTGGCCAGGGATGAAGACGCATTTTGCACCCGATGGCTATACCGAGATCCCTTTTGAGGATATCCGCGATCGCCTGTTGTTCTGTCAGAGCCTCGAAGCGGTACGGGCGATGGAAGAGGGCGTGGTGGAGCGCGCCGCTGACGGCAACGTCGGCTCCATATTCGGGATCGGATTCCCGCCCAATACAGGGGGCGTGTTCCAGTTTATCAATGCCTATGGCGTTCGCGCCTTCGCCCAGCGTGCTGCGCAGTTGGCCGGGCGCTATGGCGAGCAATTCACGCCACCCCAGTTGTTGTGGCAGATGGCCGAGCGTGACGAGCAGTTTGTCTGAAGGAGCAGGACATGAACTTCGATTTTTCTGACGATCACAAGATGATCCGCAAGCAGGCCAAGGCGATGCTGCGCCAGCACGCCAGTATCGAGCGGGTACGCGCCGTCTTGGATACCGAGGCCGAATACGATACCCAACTGTGGCAACAGATGGTGGAGTTGGGTTGGCCCGCCGTGGCCATTCCCGAGCAATACGGGGGACTGGGCATGGGGCAGCTGGCCCAATGCGTGATCGCCGAGCAACTGGGGGCCAGCCTGGCGCCGACGCCATTTTCCAGCTCCAGTTATCTGGCGACGGAGCTGCTGCTGTTGGCCGGCAGCGAAGCGCAGAAGCAGCAATGGTTACCTCAGCTTGCGCAAGGGGCGGTCATCGGCACGGTGGCGGTGAGCGATGGCGAGACACCCTGCCGCGTCGTGGATGGACAGTTAACAGGCGTGAAGCTCCCGGTGGCCGACGGCATGGCAGCGGAGTTTGCCCTGGTTCGAGCGCAAGAGGAGAGCAATGGTGAGTGTGTTGATTCTTGGTTTGTGGTGGCGTTGGAAGCGGTCCTGCGCAAAAGCGTCGACACCCTGGATCCCACCCGCAGCGCTGCGCTGATCCAGTTTGAGTCCTGCCCCGCCGAGCGCCTCGGCGCGCCAGGCCAGGCCCAGGCTTTGCAAGATCAGTTGTTTGATCGGGCGGCCGTGCTGCTGGCCTTCGAGCAGCTTGGCGGCGCCGGTGCCTGTCTTAAGGCCAGTGTGGCCTACAGCATGGGGCGTTATGCCTTCTCCAAACCCATCGCCAGTTTCCAGGCCATCAAACACAAGTTGGCGGACGTGTTTACCGCCATTGAACTGCTGCGCTCCAACGCCATGTATGGCGCCTGGGCGTTGGCCGAAAACGCGCCGGATCTGCCCTTGGCGGCGGCTACCGCCCGGGTGGCCGGGTGTCAGGCCTACGCGCTGGCGGCGGCGGAGAACATCCAGGTGCATGGCGGCAACGGCTTTACCTGGGAGTTCGATTGCCATCTGCATTATCGTCGCGCCGCCTGGCTGGAGGCCTTGATCGGCGGTGAAGAGGTGTGGAAGCACAAGTTGGTGGATGCGCTGAAGCTGACGGAACAGGTGTAAGGGAGAAAGATCATGGATTTTAACGATACCGGTGCACAAGCGGCGTTTCGCAGTGAAGTGCGGCAGTGGCTGGCGGCCAACGCACAGCCCAAGCAGCCCGGCGAGCCGGGAAAAATGGCCCTGAGTGAAGAGGCTAAGCTGGCGGATGCCAAGCAATGGCAGGGCAAGAAAGCGGTCGCGGGTTGGGGTGCCATTGCCTGGCCGAAAGTCCTGGGGGGACGCGGCGGTACGCCAATGGAGCAGGTGATCTGGCGTCAGGAGGTGGCCCAGTACGATGAACTGGATGACTTTTTTACCATTGGCCTGGGCATGTGTGCGCCGGCCTTGATGGCCTTTGCCAGCAACGAGCAGAAGGCCCAATACCTGCCTCGCCTGGCCAGTGGCCAGGATGTCTGGTGTCAACTCTTCTCCGAGCCCTCGGCCGGCTCTGACATCGCTGCGCTGCGCACCACGGCCAAGTTTGACGGGGAGAAGTGGATCCTCAATGGCCAAAAGGTGTGGACCTCGGGCGCCCACTTTGCCGACTACGGCATTGTGCTGTGTCGCACCGATCCCACCGTGCCGAAACACAAGGGGCTGACCCTGTTCTTTATCGACATGAAGCAGCCTGGGGTGGACGCCCGTCCCATTAAACAGGCCGATGGCGGCGGCCACTTCTCCGAGGTGTTCTTTAATGACGCCGTGGTGCCGGCGGATCAGATCCTCGGCGAGGTGGGTGGCGGCTGGAAGGGCTGTCTGACCGTGTTGATGAACGAGCGCCTGGCGGTGGGCAACGCCCAGCCCACGGGTTTTGCCCGCTTCCACGAACTGGCACAGCGACTGGAACTCAATGGCAAACCTGCGATCGACGATGGCATGGTGCGCAGCCATATGGCGGATTGGTATGTCCGCTATGCGGGCCTAAAACACACCAATAACCGCATTCTCACCGCCCTGTCCAAAGGGGCGATGCCGGGGCCCGAGGGCTCGATTGCCAAGCTGGTGGCGGCACCGATGAACCAGGCGATCAACCGCTATGCGGTGCAGTTGTTGGGTCAGGCCGGGGTGATCACCGATCCCAAACTGGCCCGTATGCAGGCGCACTATCAAAAAGAGTTTCTGTTCTCTCCGGGCGTGCGTCTGGCGGGCGGTACCGATGAGGTGCTGCGCAACATCATCGCCGAGCAGGTGCTGCAGATGCCTCAGGATAGCCGCGAGGACAAGAGCGTCCCGTTCAATGAACTGCCTACGGGTCTGTAAGTGGTGACTCACTTTTATGCCAGTTGGTATGTAGAACTTCGACAAGGATGAACACGATGAGCTTACACCCCTGTACCTATGCAAGCAGCACGCCGAACAAACCGGCGATCATCATGGCCGGCAGCGGCGACCAGCTGACCTTTGCCGAGCTGGAAGAGATCAGCAACCAAGGGGCGCAGCTGTTGCGATCCCTGGGGCTGGAGAACGGCGATCACATCGCTGTGATGGCGGAAAACAGCCTGGAGTATCTGGCGGTCAGTTGGGCGGCGCTGCGCTCTGGTTTGTACTTTACCCCGGTGCCGATCGGACTGACCGCAGAGGAAGCGGCGTATTTGATCGATGACTGTGACGCCAAGGCGTTCGTGGTGTCGGCCAAGGTGGCTGCCGGGCTCTCCATCGAAGGGCTCAAGCTGGCTTGCCCCGGATTTTCGGTTGGCGGGGATGTGGCGGGATTGCGCCGGTTTGAAACCGAGCGGGACGCCATGCCGGCTCAGCGCATCGACGATGAGTGCGAGGGGCTGAACATGATGTACTCCTCCGGCACCACGGGCAAACCCAAGGGGATCAGCCGGCCCTTTGTGCCCGGTCCGTTAGGGGAGGGCAACAGTGCGGCGGGGTTCCCCGGTATGCAGCAGCAGATGTTCCGCGCCAGCAGCGAGGCGGTGTATCTGGCGCCTGCGCCGCTTTACCATGCCGCGCCGTTGTACTGGTTGCAGGCTTATACCCGATTGGGGGCCACTGTGGTGGTGATGGAGAGCTTTGACGCGGAAGCGGCCCTGGCGGCCATCGATAAGTACCGGATTTCCCACAGTCAGTGGGTGCCGACCATGTTCATCAAGATGCTCAAGCTGGATGAATCGGTGCGGGCCAAATACCGTCTGGACAGCCTGCAGGTGGCGGTGCATGCGGCGGCGCCCTGTCCGATCCCGGTGAAACAGCAGATGATCGACTGGTGGGGGCCGAAGATCTTCGAGTACTACACTGGCTCCGAAGGCAATGGCATGACCTTTATTACCCCGCAGGAGTGGCTGGCCAATCCCGGCTCGGTGGGGCGGCCCATTGTCGGTGAGTTGCACATTGTCGATGATGAGAGTGGCGAAGAGCTGCCCGCAGGCGAGCCCGGCACCATCTACTTTGCCAGCCCCTATCCCTTTGCCTACCACAAGGATCCCGACAAGACGGCGTCGGTGACCTTGAAAAACGGTTGGTCGACCCTGGGAGATGTGGGCTTTGTGAATGAGCAGGGCTATCTGTTTCTGACCGATCGCAAGAGCAATATGATCATCTCCGGTGGGGTGAACATCTACCCGCAGGAGACGGAGAATGCGCTGATCATGCATCCGGCCGTGGCAGATGTGGCGGTGATTGGGGTGCCACATCCGGAGTTTGGTGAGAGCGTCAAAGCTGTGGTGCAGCTGCAAAGCGATTGGCAGGGGGATACCGATCTAGAGCTGGAGCTGATCGATTTTTGCAAAGCGCAGATCGCCAAGCTCAAGTGTCCCAAGAGCGTGGACTTCGTGTCGAGCTTGCCCCGCAGTGATACAGGCAAACTGATCAAGCGCAAATTGAAGGATCGTTATTGGCGCTAAGAAATGAGTCAGGGTAAGAAAAACGGAGCCGAATGGCTCCGTTTTGCTGTGTAGAGCCAAGTTTCACTTGGCCAGAAGCGGCTTCAGTGGGGCCAACTCACCGTCGATCTTATGGTCGATGCTCAGACCCAGGATCTCCGCCATCATTGGGTAGACATGGATGTTGTCCGCCGCTTCGATGCGTGCGCCAGCCTCAAACGCAGGGCCCACACCCATCAGCAGGGTATTCATCTCGGGAACCTCAGCGGTTTCAAATCCGTGGTTGCCCATTAGGGTGGTGGGGCGCTCGGCATTGTCCAGGTAACGGTCGTTGGTCATGATGATGGCATCACCGATGGCCACATGGCCCTTGAAACGCAGGCGCATCGGGATCTCTTCACGCTTGTAGATCTCGATGGCGGGGATATCACTGAACAGCTCAATCATGCGATCCAGATCGGCCTGCTTATCTTCGCCCCGGGCGTAGATCTGGGTGACGGGGCCGGTGCCGATCAGGCGTAGTCGCTCGGACAAACCCGGCTCTTGCGCCATGATCTCATCCATATAGACGCTGTCCAGGCCTTGCAGATCCAGCATGCCGTGATCCGAGGTGATGACGATGTTCAGATCCAGATCCTGGGCGGCGGCGATGGTATTGAGACGCTCGACCAGTTGGGCGATGGCCGCATCCACCTTGTGCAGGGCGTCACGGGCCTGCTCTGAGGTGGGACCGTGGTAGTGACCCTGGCTGTCCACTTCGTGGAAATAGAGGGTCATAAACTGCGGGCGCTCGGCTTGTGGCAGTTCGAACCAATCGACGATCTGATCGATTCGGATCTGGAAGTCCTCGATGTGGTTATAGGCGGTCCAGTAAGTGGGGCGGTGGCCGGCGATCTCGGCCTCACTGCCGGGCCAGAAGTAGGTGCCGGACTTCATGCCCTGGCTGGCGGCCAAGGACCAGAGGGGAACACCGCTGTAGAAATCCCCGTTGGTGACCGCTTCGGCACGGGACAGGAAGTAGTCCTCGCCCAGGGTCGGATTATAAAAACCGTTGGAGACAATGCCGTGGTTTTCCGGCAGCAGACCCGTCACCAACGTCAGGTGATTGGGAAAGGTTTTGGTTGGATAGCTGGGGGCCAGCTTTTCCACCACCGCTGCCTGTTGTTCAAACTGGCTCAAAAAGGCCGGTTGATGAATCTCGTTGTAATCGTAACGGTAGCCGTCGATGGAGATCAGCAGCAGGTGCGGCTTACGCTCCTCAACGGGTTGCTCAGTGCCAGCACAGCCAGCCAACAGAGCAGAGAAGATCAGACCCAAAAACAGTCGCATGGTTCTATTCCTTTGTGCACCTTAAGCGTATTGGTAAGGACTTTATTTAGTTAGAAAAAAACCGGCCGCAAAGCGGCCGGTTGGATTGTAACGGCTACGGCTTAGAAGCGGTAGCGAACACCCAGTTTCATCTCCCACGCGGAAGCGCGGTAGTCGGTCGACGCCGGATCCCACTTGTTGATATCGGTGATGTTGATGCTGCCGTCTTGGTTGTAGTTGAAGTCGTACAGAGTTTGAGTACCGAAGCTGCTGTACTGGTACTGACCCCAATCGCTGTTCACCAGGTTCAGCAGGTTCTTGATGTCAAAGTACAGCTCAGCCTTATGACCGGCCATCACCCCAGGGATCTCCTGCAGGAAGCGGAAGTCCAGACGGTGGTTCCAATCCAGGTTCTGATCACCTTTGTCCAGCATTTGACCATAGCTGCCCATCAGACCACGGTCTGCGACGTGACGGTAGAAGTCTTCCATGGAAACCTTGCCATTGAAGTGAACATTACCCGCAGCAACGTCATCCAGAGTTGGGATATAGGCCAGGTAGTCGGTGGTCATGTTGCTAGAGTCGAAAGCACCGCCACGCTGGCTCATGGTGTAGCTGAAGTTGTCGCCGGAAGCCGCTTCGTAGAACAGGTTGAAGCTGGAGTTATAGCCAGAGAACAGCTCAGCATCGTAGCCCAGAGTCAGGGTGATACGGTGCGGAGTCTCGTACGGGCTGGTCCCCAGGTTGGTGCTGTGACGATCGTAGCCTTGCACCACGTACTGGTAGTTGGAGCTGGCCTGAGAGGAACTGCCCTGGTTGCCTTCTACTACGTTCTGGAAAGTGTAGGAGGTCGCCAGACGCAGACCGTTATCAAACTGCTTGCTCAGGGACAGGTTCAGTACCTGGGAGTAGCCGTCTTCGTCCGCATTGGTCAGCAGCAGGTCGGAACGGCTGGTGTTTGTGCTTTTGGTCAGGTAGTCGTAGTGCTCATAGACGGTGCGGCCCATAAAGTCTTCACCGATCTCAGCTTCGCGACGGGCCAGGTCGACGTACTTGATGTCGTTCTCACGCATGATGTGCAGGAACTCACCGCCGAAGTACCAATCGTTCAGGACGGTGGCATCGAAGCCGATGCTGTAACGCCAGTCGGACGCCATCTTGAAGTCGTGGTCCAAGGCGTTCACGTTGCCGTCGCCTGCGGTCAGCAGCTCATGGGCATTCTCAGGCAGGGTCAAATCACCCATCCAGCGGCCAGTTCTTGGGTCGTACACGCCGCCCAGGCCGTTTGACAGGTCGCCCCGTAGCAGAGTGTGACCGTCGTTCTGGAAGCTGTTAGACATCCAAACGTTCGGGTAACCACCGGCGAAGCGGCCAACACCACCACGCAGGGAAACATCATCGTTCAGTTGGTACTTGAAGCCGACACGTGGCAACCACAGATCTTGACCGTCGAAGGTCGCAGTGTTGTCCAAGCCGTAACGCTCAGCAAAACGGGTGTTCAGCTCAGGGGTGTCGGACATGTCGTGACGCTCGTAGCGGAGGCCGAAGGTCAACTCCAAGTCGTAGTTTACATGCCAGGTGTCTTCGATGAACAAAGATGTGTTGCTCATACCAAACTCGCCAGCCGCATCGCGGATATCACCGCTGGCGGTGCCCTGCCAAGTGAATGCGCCGTTACCGCGGAATGCGGTATCCAAGACACGGTTCTTGAAATTATCGATACCGTCAAAGTACCACTGACCTTTAGAGTCGTTGGCATACAGATTGAAGATGTTCAGGCGGTTGTGCTGCACACCGAAGGCCAGAGAGTGGTCGCCCAGCTGGTAGTCGGCAACGAAGCGGATCTCCAGGTTCTGGTTGTCCAGCTCGTTGGCGTGGCGGTTGCTTTCGGTACCAAAGCGGATGGTGTTGCCGCTGTCGGTACGCACGTTGATTTGACCCAAGCCAGTTTCGTGCAACTGGTTGTGCTCGTTGCGCTGATCCTTGTACGCCACTTTGAAATCGGTGGTCAGGTTGTGAGACCAGTCGGAGTACAGGTTGAAGGAGTAGGTTTCCAGCTGTTGACGCTGAGTATAGGCGTAGGAAGATAGCTGAACGGCGCTGCGGCTGGAGTCACCACGGGTGGTGAAGCCATCGGTGCGTTGGTAGGTAAAGGACGCGCGGTGGTCATCGTTGATGTTCCAGTCCAGCTTGGCCAGGAGCTTTTCATCCTTCATATCGGTGGCGTAGTCGTAGCCGCCGATGTTGTTCAGACCATAAACGTCGTTAGCGATGCGGATCACTTCGTTGACTTCATCCAAAGTCACGTAGCCATCGTTACCAACACCTGAACCGGCAGGGCCATACTCAACGTTGCTCGGCTCGTCGAAGCGCTCGTAAGAGCCAAAGAAGAACAGCTTGTCCTTGATCAGCGGCATGCCCAGGGTTCCGCCCCAGGTTTGCTCTTCGAATTCTGGCGCCGTGTCGCCAGCAAGGGAGTCACCAGCGTACTCATAGAACATGGTACCGGTCACTTCGTTGGTACCGGACTTGGTCACCGCGTTCACCTGGGCGCCGGAGAAACCGCCGTAACGGGAGGAGTAAGGGGTGACGTTCAGGGCAACGGATTCAATCGCGTCCACCGAGATCGGGGACCGGTGAGTTGGGTAGCCGTTGGAGTTCAGACCGAAGTCATCGTTCTGGGTAACACCGTCAACTACGAAGGAATTGAACTTGGGGTTGATCCCGGCAACGGTCATGGAGCCGTTAGAGTCGACGTTAACCATGCCGTTTTGGCGCAGTACGTCTTTCAGGTCGCGGCTGGCGCCCGGGGCGTTGGCGATGTCGTCTTCGCCAAACTCGGAGTTGGAGCCACCGGTACGGAACGGCAGGGCGGAGCCGGACACGACGATGCGCTCAACGCTGTCGTTGGTTTGCAGTTGAGAACTAAAACGCAGGGTTTCACCCACGCCGATGTACAGCCCTTCCTGGTATTCATCCTGGAAGGTATCGGAGGATACGATCACAGCGTAGGGGCCACCAACACGCAGACCACGGGCATTGAACATGCCGCTGTCGTTGGCACTGACTTCGGTCACGGTGCCGGTGGGCTGGTGAATAATGGTGATGGTAGCATCGGTCACGGCCTGGCCATTCGGCCCGACGATGGCACCACGCATATTGGAGGCAGTTTCACTGGCGGCGGCTTGGCCGGCCAGACCCAGGGCAAAGGCAGTCGCCAGGGCCAGTCGGCTCGGCTTAAACATCATTTTAGAGTTCATATTCACTCAAACAGCATTTGTAGGGATTGGACTTATTTGTTGGAAGCACGCCGTTGCATGCCACCTTTAATTTTGCGGCGGCATTATTCCATAATTGTGACGACGCAACACCTTGCGCTATTTTTGGCCTCCTTGCTGGGGTGCTGTATCCCTATAATTTGCGTTTTCTAGAGGTTTATTTTGTTTTGGCAGAGGGTGGGGGGTGTTGGTTTTGCGTGAGGGTTGTGTTGCGCCCCTGATTTTGCTGGTTGACTCGTCTTGAGGGCGTAAAGCGGCGGATTGCAGACTAATGGGCGGCGTAAATTAAGAGTCGATTGAACAGATATGGGCAGAGTTAGTACGTTTCAGCGAACCCGGCAGGATGTAGGGAAGCTTAGGAAAATACTAAAAAAGTGCTCATCGAAGGGCGAGGAGATTGGCCATCAACAGGTAAGTAGTGTTCTCGAATTAGAACAATTCACAAGTGACTTTGGGCGCTTCTTGGGGCTAAACAAAATGGCCAGTTCTCAGTGATAACTGAATGTGAACAAAAAAGCCATGAAAAAAAACAACACACTTTTAAAAGAGGCTTTCACTGTGATGCTCGTCACGCCGCCTGTGATTTTTGTGCGGTGATGCGCGTAAATTGGTCGGTAACCATGTTCAATCTCATATGTGTGGAGAGATACACTCGACATTGGTAAATTTCTGTCAGAGAATTACGCTGACTTAGAAGCTTCTTACAAGTTTTTTCAGAAGGGGTTGAACCCCTCAACTTTGTTTTTCAGACAATTGGGTTGTTTTAATACCATGAAAGCAAAACCGTTCTCTGCCTTAGCCCTTGGCATTGCGCTGGCATTTGGTGGTTCTGCGATGGCGTCCGACGCCATCAATGAGCTGCGATCTGCCGATAAGCAGATCCACGATGCCGCTGCTGCCACTCAGGCAACCATCAACAAGCTGGATGATCAGAACCAAGACCTGCTGAACGATTACCGTCGTCGCGTCGATGAGACTGAAACTCTGCGTGCTTACAACGACCACGTGGCGCGTCTGGTTGAAGATCAGAAGCGTGCACAAGCCTCCCTGCAACAGCAGATCGACGGGATCACCGCTACCGCTCAGGGCGTTGTTCCCCTGATGTACCGCATGATCGACACCATCGATCAGTTCGTTCAGATCGACGTGCCGTTCCTGGCCGATGAGCGTGCTGACCGTGTTGCCCGTCTGCACTCTGTGATGCAAGAAGCCAACACTTCTACTGCCGAAAAATACCGTCTGGTGATGGAAGCCTACCAGATCGAGAACGAGTACGGTGCTCGCATCGGTGCCTATGAAGGTACTCTGGAGATCGACGGTCAGGAGCTGGTGGTGGATTACTTCTACGCCGGTCGCGTTGCCTTTATGGCCCAGTCTCTGGACATGACCCGTGGTTGGGTATGGAACAACGAATCTCGCAGCTGGGAAGCGCTGGCAAGCAGCCAAATGCGTGCTTTGACCGACGCCATCAAGATGGCCCGCAACCAAGCGGCGCCGGATCTGATCAAACTGCCGATCCAAGTTGCTAAGTGAGAATAATGATGAAAAAGCTGATCACTACTGCAGTTCTGGCGGCTTCCTTTGCTCTGCCGGTACACGCTGACACTGCTGCCAGCGGTCTGACCCTGGACTCGTTGCTGAACAATGTAAAAACTTCCCGCGCTGCGGAAGCGAAAATCAATGCCCAGCGTGAAGCGGCCTTTACCGCCGTTAATGCCGATCGTAAAGCACTGAAAAATCAGGCGGATCGAGAGCATGCTGAAGAAACTGCCCGCGGCGAGCGTCTGGCCCAGGAGTTCCTGGATGGTGAGCGCACCCTGAACCAGATGGAAAATGACCTTTCCAACGCCATCGGTAACCTGGGTGAGATGTTTGGCGTGGTACGTCAGATCTCCGGTGATTTGGCCGGCGGTCTGAACATGTCCCTGATCTCTGCCGAGTTCCCGGGTCGTGATGCCGAGATGGCGAAGATCGCCCAGGCCAAAGAACTGCCGACCATCACTGAGCTGGAAGAGCTGTGGATCGGTCTGCAGACCGAGATGACTCAGTCCGCCAAGATCTCCGAGTTCACCGCGCCGGTGACCACCATCGACGGTGAGACCTCTGAGCAGACCGTGACCCGTGTGGGCGCGTTCAACCTGATGTCCAACGGCCAGTTCCTGAGCTACCGCTCCGAAACTGCCAAGATCGTTGAGCTGGGTCGTCAGCCTGAAAGCCACAAGGTGGCCACCGTACGTGACTTCCAAGGCGCCAACAACGGCGAGCTGGTTGACCTGTACGTTGACCCGTCCCGTGGTCCGCTGCTGGCGGTTTACACCCAGAAGGCCAACATGCGTGAGCACTTCGAGAACGGTGGCACCGTCGGTAAGATCATCGCCGGCCTGCTGATCTTCGGTTTCGCCCTGGCTCTGTGGCGCATCGCGGTACTGACCATCGAGTCCGCCAAGATCAAGAAGCAGATGCAGGATCTGGACAACCCGGGCAACAACGCTCTGGGCCGCATCCTTAAGGCTTACCACGAGAACCGCAACGTGGACACCGAGACTCTGGAACTCAAGGTTGACGAAGCCATCCTGAAAGAGACCCCTCGCATCGAGATGGGTATCAGTCTGATCAAAGTGATGGCCGCTATCGCGCCGATGCTGGGTCTGCTGGGTACCGTAACCGGTATGATCGCCACCTTCCAGAACATCACCCTGTTCGGTACCGGTGACCCGAAGATCATGGCTGGCGGTATCTCCATGGCGCTGGTTACCACCGTTATGGGTCTGATTGCGGCACTGCCGCTGCTGCTGATGCACGCTCTGGTTTCCAGCCGTGCCAAGGCGGTACAAGAGGTTATTGACGCTCAGTCCACCGGTCTGATCGCAGCTCACGCTGAGCAAGGGAGCAAGTAAGTATGGATTTCCTGATGGTGCTCTTTGAGTCAGTCAGGGATTTCATGGCCACCGGGGGCGATGTCCTCTGGCTGGTTGCCGCGGCGCTGTCCGTGACTTGGATCCTGATGTTGGAACGCTTTATCTACTTGAGAACGGCGTATCCGAAATTTCAGGCCCAGCTCATTGAGCAGTGGAATGCGCGCCAGGAGCGAAACTCCTGGACCGCGCACCGCGTACGCGAAACCCTGCTGTCTCAGGCCCGTGTTCAGCTGAACGCCCGCATGTCGATCATTGCTGCTCTGGTAGCCATGTGTCCCATGTTGGGCCTGCTGGGCACCGTAACCGGGATGATCAACGTGTTTGAGGTGATGGCGGTACACGGTACCGGTAACGCCCGCATGATGGCTTCCGGGATCTCCATGGCCACCATTCCGACCATGTCGGGTATGGTAGCGGCTCTGTCTGGCGTGTTCTTCAGCGCCCGCCTGAGCTCCGAGATCAAAATGGCCAATGAGAAACTGAACGACCACTTGCCTTTCGACTAAGAGTGTAAAAATGGCACGTAGAAAGACTGCAACAGTATCTGATGAAGCTCAGGTAGATATGACCCCGATGCTCGACATCGTGTTCATCCTGCTGATCTTCTTCATCGTGACTACCTCTTTTGTCAAAGAGGCAGGTATTGACGTAAACCGCCCTGAGGCGACCCAATCCAGCGCTAAGCCCTCTGCGAACATCTTTATCGCAGTGACTGAGTCTGGTCTGATCTACATGGAAAACCGTGAGGTTGACGTTCAGCGCGTACGTGCAAACGTAGAGCGTATGCTGGCCGAATCTCCGGAAGCCCAGGTGATGATCCAGGCGGACCAGGCTGCCCGTCATGGCATCGTGGTTAAGGTGATGGATCAGGTTAAGGCCGCTGGCATTGACAAGATCTCGGTATCTGCGGAGCAGAAGTAATGATTAGAACACTGATCGCAACCGTACTCGGTCTGACGGTCACGCTGTTCCTCTTCGGCTTTATGGCTTATCTCATCAGCGGTGGGGACCAGCGGGCAGACGTCCGTGAGGATCTACCGCCGATCGAGATCACCATGGATCGTCAGGACTCCAACGCGCAACAGCGCCAGCGAGTCCTGCCGACCCCGCCGGAGGAGCCGGAACAGCCGCCGGAGATCCCGCAGATGGACATGGATATGGACACCAGCTCTGCTGATGCCTTCGCCCTGAATCTGCCGAGCGCCAACGTCGCGGGTGGTGTCTCTGCCGATCTCGGAGGCCCTGGTGCCTTTGGTGGCAGTGGCGAAGCCATGCCGATCGTTCGTATCGAGCCTCGCTACCCCAATGATGCAGCCCGTCGCCGCATCGAAGGGTACGTAGTGATGAGCTTTACCATCGATGAAGTGGGTGGCGTTGTTGACGTCAAGGTGATTGAGGCTGAGCCGCGTCGAGTCTTCGACCGTGAAGCCATCAATGCCCTGAGCCGTTGGAAATACCGTCCTAAGACCGAAGATGGCAAGCCTGTTCGTCAGCCTGGCCAGCAAGTTCGTCTTGACTTCGAACTGACCAACTAACAGGGAGACTGAGCATGAAAATGAAAAAGACCCTGTTGAGCATCGCGGCCACTGCTGCGCTGCTTGGCACCGCGCTGCCAGCCATTGCCGGCCCTGCCGGTGGTGCGCAGTGTGTGGTGGAAGAGCGTGAAGGTCGTGCCGCTTCCGAGCGTGTCGGCCGTAGCATTCAGCGTGCCTTTGATCTGTTCGATGAAGATAAGGTGGATGAGGCGATCGACATCCTGCTGGATCTCAATCCACGCAGTGATTACGACAAAGCCTACGTGAACCGCTTTATCGCCAACCTGTCCGCCGGTCAGGAAGATCGTTACGATCTTGCGGTAGAAAGCCTCGACAAGGCCGTGGCGGCCAACATCCTGAGTAATCAGGATCACGCCCAGTTGCTGCGCCTCAAGGGCGACATGGCCGTTCAGGGCGAGCAGTACGCCGATGCTCTGGAAGCGTTCCAGGCGTGGATGGATTTCACCTGTGATGAAAATGACATGGTGTATCTGCGCATGGCCGTGGCCAGCTCCGAGCTGAAAAAGTACGATGATGTGATCCGCTATGCTGACGATGCCATGCGCGTTAAAGGTGAGCCGGACCGCAACATCTACCTGCTGAAGATGGGCGCTTACTACGAGCAGAAGAAGTTCGAGTTGGCGGCCGGTCAGTTGGAAGCCATGCTGACCCACTTCCCGGACAACCCGAAGTTGTGGGTTCAACTCGGTCAGCTGTACCTGTTGGCAGAGAATAACGAGAAGGCCCTCTACACCCTGGATGTGGCATTCCGTAGTGATCTGCTCGACACTGGCGCAGAGCTGCGCTTGTTGGGCCAGTTGCTGCATGCTCGCGATCTGCCATACAGCTCAGCGATCATCCAGGAGTTTGCCCTGGAGCGTGAACTGTTGGAGCGTGAGGCCAGTGTGCTGTCCGGCATCGGCAATGCGTATTACCAGGCCCGTGAAACCGAGAAGGCGATCCAGTACTTCGGCGAAGCCGCAGAGCTGACCAACCTGAGTCGGGATCACCGCCGTAAAGCCAACCTGCTGATCCAGCAGGAGCGCTTTAAGGATGCCAAGGTTGCCTTGCACAAGGCACTGAAAGGGGATGAACTGGAGCCGGAGCATGAGGCGCAAATCCATTTGCAACTCGCTCAGTCTCACTTCTACCTGGAAGAGTACCAAGATGCGGTGGCCCAGGCTGAACTGGCGATGCGTGATAAGCGTTTGAAGCGCAGCGTGGAAGGCTGGCTGGATTACATCAAAGACACGGCCAAGCGCCGCGGTGTTGAACTGTAAACCGGCTTGATGCCCAAGAAAAAACGGTCTCCTAGGAGGCCGTTTTTTTGTCGTGTTAGGTACTAGGGAAGAGCCTAGGTACTAGGGAAGAGCCAGAGCTCTTAGAACCCAGAACCCAGAACCTAGCTGTAGACTTTCAGCACCTGGCACCCAGCACCTGGCACCCAGCACCTGGCACCCAGCACCCAGCACCCAGCACCTGGCGCCTGGCACCTGGCACCTGGCACCTGGCACCGGGCACCTGGCACTTAGCACCCAGCACCTAGGTTCTTAGCGCCTGGACCTGTACTTGGGAGCATTCACTGTTCGTCTGGAGTGGCATTATTGAGACGATCAGTTAGGACATGTTCCAGTCCTTCCATTTTCGCGCTCCCGATCATCTGAATTATTCCGCTGCTGTGGTAGGCTTCGCGCCACTCTCTCTACCTTAAAATCACAATGAAAACCGTACAAACCACTGTCTTGGTGAGCGCGCTGACGCTGGCCCTGACGGCGTGCTCGAGTGCGCCGGAACCTGCTGACGAGGGATTCTCCCTCACCATTGCCCACATTAACGATACCCACTCCAACTTTGATCCGGTTGCTGGCAGTCTGAGCAATCCGGTACTGGGGAACGATAGGGTTTACACCCGCTTCGGGGGACACCCGCGTCTCCTGACTCAGATCGATACCATCCGCGCTCAGGCCGAGCGTGACGGTCGCCCAATGCTGACCCTGCATGGTGGTGATGCCTGGCAGGGCACCGGCTATTTCAAGCTCAATAACGGCAAGATGAACGCCGATATCCTCTCTCGCATGGGGCTGGATGCCATGGCCGTGGGCAACCATGAGTTCGATCTCGATAATGCCAGATTGCGTGAGTTTATCGACGGGGTGAATTTCCCCATGTTGGCCGCCAATATGGATGTCGCTGCGGACCCTGATCTCAGTGGCACGGATAACCTCTTGCCCTATGTGATTTACGCCTTCGATGGCCATGACAAGACACGGGTGACCGATCACAGCAATTTGCCTGAGGATAAGCCGTTGCTGGCGGTGGTGGGGTTCGTGCTGGAGGATATGCCGACCATCTCTCCCAATGTGGGTGAGGTTCGGTTTGCCGAAGAGATCGCCACGGCTCAAGCCATGGTCGATGAACTGACCGCTTTAGGGGTCGATACCATCATAGGTGTGACACATTTGGGACTGGCACGGGATCAGGCGATCGCCCGCAATGTGGCCGGGATCGATGCCATCGTCGGTGGGCATTCCCACTCCCTGCTAGGCGACTTCAGCAATCTGGGCTGGGGTGACGGTGGTCAGTATGCCGAGATCATCGAGGGCCCAGATGGCCATCGTACCTGTCTTCTGCAAGCCGGGCAGTACGCCCAGGCAGTCGGCCAGGCGCAGTTGAGTTTCCACGGCGATGGCAGCTTGGCCTCCTGTGAGGGGGGAAATACCCTGCTGTCTGATGCGACGTTTTTTGTCGATGGCCAATATCGGCAGGTTGTGACGGCGAAAGCTCAGTCGCAGGTAGAAGATTTCATTGAAGGTGAGGCCAATATTGCCATCACGGCGGAAGACGCCGAGTTGCGCGCCCATATCGACCGGGAGTATCTGCCCACCTTGACCGCCGCCTATGGTGAGGTGATCGGCAATGTGCCTGAAGCCCTGGTGCATGAGCGTCGACCCAACGACGGGGGCACGGATCAACACGGTTCCCGGGTTGCGCCTCTGGTGGCGGAAGCCATGCTGCATTTTGCCAACAGTGATGCGGTGCAGGCGGTAACTGGCATGAAGGCCGATCTGGCGCTGGTGGGGGCCGGTGGCATTCGCACCAACCTGGATGAAGGGGCTTACTATGAAGGTTCGGTTTCCATGGAGCTGCTGCCGTTTTCCAATTACCTGTCGGTCTTGACCGTCAAGGGGAGTGATCTGCTCGGTTTGCTTGAGGAAACCGTCACCAAGTCGTTGCCGGACGATGCGCACAAGGGCAAGTTCCCGTACGGCGGAGGCCTGCGCTATCACTTTATGGAAACGACCGCTCAGGTCGAAGGCCAGTTGGTCCGCGTAGAAGTGCGCCACGAAGGGGAAAACGGGCCAGTATGGCAACCGTTACAGGCGGGGCAGGAGTACACCCTGGTGACCACCAACTACAACGCCAATGGCAATGATGATTGGGATGCGCTGTTCCATGCCCAGTCTCAGGAAGCCCGGCGGATGGATCTCGCCTTTGTCGACGGCGAGATCGTCGCCTTTCCGGTGAGTCGTGTGGTGCAGGAGGGCCAGCGTTTTGTCGCCCGCTACCCTCAGGGTCGCCCGGACTGTGACAGTCAAACTGTACGCTGTGCCAGTGACGCCCAGGCGTTTATCGACTACATCCGAGACGTTCGCCCCAGGGTGGTAGAACTGGCCGAGCCTGCGGTGACGTTGGAGCTTAACCGCTAAACCCCTCGACGAAGAAGCGCGCCCGGACTCGAAGGAGTCGGGCGCGTTTTTTGTTGGCGTCTGCTGAACGGGCGTTTGATCACAAAATGGGCAGAGGAGCTGGGCAAGAGGATCCGGTCATGCTGGCTTTAAGAAGGCCGTGGGACAGTGATGGGTGCTGATGGCACAGGGTGTCCATGGCGGGTTGTTCCATCGGCTGCGAGTGAGGGGCTTTGGGGACATAAGTGGGGCATAAGTAATGGATTTAAAAGGGACTTGTTACGTAAGTGTTGGGTCATTAAAATGCCGCCGCAAATCGGTCAGTGGTGGCCGACCCCTCAGATAAGGAAGTGGTATGAAGAAGTGGACAGTGCTGGCGTGCTTGCTGTGCAGCCAGGGCGCGGTGGCCGGAGAGTGGGTGCAGTGGTGGGATGCCAGTGTCAGCGGTTTGTACGGGGAAGAGTACGAAGTGGATCCACACCGTCAGACCACGGTGACTTTGGAGACGGCCGGTGGTTGGAAGTACGGTGACTGGTTTGTGTTCCAGGATCTGATCTGGTTTGGCGGTGGTGGCGAGACCAACTATGGCGAGATCTCAACCCGCTTTAGCGCCAGCAAGATCAGTGGCAACCCCATTGGATTGGGGCCGCTGTCGGATCTCTCCCTGGCGCTGGCCCTGGAGCAGGGTAAAGATGCTGGTGAAACCGTGCTTTACGGGATTGGCTCGGATTGGCAGTTGCCCGGGGCCAAATATCTGCAGTTTAACCTGTATCGTCGTGAGCCGATTGGCAGTGACTTTAATATCAGTGACGGCTGGCAGTTGACTAGTTGCTACCGGTTCGATCTGCCCCTGGGAAGCTCCAAGCTGGTGATCGATGGCTACATCGATTGGGTGTTTGCCAGTGATGATGCTGCGTACAGCAATAACTTCCACTTTAATCCGCAGATCAAATACGATCTTGGTGCCCTGGTGATGAACAAGCCGGATCACCTTTTCGTTGGTATCGAGTACGACTACTGGGCCGATAAATATGGGATCGATGGCGTCGATCAAAACACTTACTCTGCACTGGTGAAATACCATTTCTGAGTCGAGAGCGAAGAAAAAACGCCCCGAGGCTTTGCCTTCGGGGCGTTTTATTATCCCGCCTGACGCTGAAACAACTCGACGATCTCGGCGCTTTTGCGCAGGGTCCGCAGCTGCTGAAACTGCTCGGTGGCTTCCGGGTAGGCCTTGCGCAGGTAGCCGAACCACTGCTTGATGCGGTTGGGCAGGTAGATCTCCTTATCCCCCATCACCTCCATCTGGGTGTAGCGATAAAGAATGGGCTGCATCTCGTCCCAGCTCAGCGGCGCCGCGCCGTGCTTGACCACATGGCCAAAGTTGGCAATGCGCAACGAGCCGCGGCCCACCATGAGATCGGTGCAGCCGGAGGCCTGTTGACAGGCTAGGGCATCTTGGTGGCTGAAGATCTCGCCGTTGGCGATCACCGGAATATCCAGCTTCTCCACCACCGGCTTGATGTGATCCCACTTGATGGCGTCGGCCTTGTAGCCGTCGGTCTTGGTGCGGGCGTGGATCGCCAGCTCGTCGGCGCCGCCTTGCACTACGGCGTCGGCGATCTCATGGACATGGGCGGGATCGTCCCAACCCAGGCGGATCTTGGCACTTAAGATCTGATCGGCGGGGATGGCCTGGCGCATGGCAGACAAGATCTGGTAGATGGACTCGGGCTCTTGCAACAGGACCGCGCCGCCCTTGGATCTGTTGACCGTCTTGGCCGGACAGCCAAAGTTCATGTCCACGCCCGGGGAGCCCAGCTCGATGGCCCGGGCGGCGTTCTCGGCGAGCCACTGGGGCTGCTGGCCCAGTAATTGGACCCGCACCGGCGTGCCACTGGGGGTCTTGCCGCCATTGTGCAGCTCCGGCGACAGCCGGTAGAACACCTTCTTGGGCAGCAGTACGTCCACCACACGAATGAATTCGGTGACGCACAGATCATAGGGATTGAGCTCGCTGAGCAGGTGCCGCATCAAGGGATCCATGACCCCTTCCATCGGCGCTAAAACCAAACGCATGCAGATAATGTGTCTTCAAAAATGGGGGCGCAAGTGTACCAGTTCCCCCGGCATTGGCCAGCGTGACAGGTCAAATAATGGCCAAAAAGCTGGCGCGTGGAAAAAAAGTTGATAACTTGTGAAATGCAAGGCAGGGAGACGAGGTCTCTTTGTCTGTACCAGCGCCGAAGGCTGCTGGATAAACATAGGTTTGAAAACTCTGAAGGAATACGACAATGAATACTGCGAAGAAAACCTCTGTTGCCGCTGCCCTGGGTGCGCTGGTCGTTGGTGGAACCCTGACTGCGGCGCAAGCCAATCCCTTTGCCATGACACAGTTGGCCAGTGGCTACGATGTCTCCACCACCATGGGAGATAAAGGTCATGAAGGCAAATGTGGCGAAGGCAAGTGCGGCGGCGAGGGCATGAAGAAGGGGATGGAAGAGGGCAAGTGCGGCGAAGGCAAGTGCGGCGAAGGCATGAAGAAAGGGATGAAAGAGGGCAAGTGCGGCGAAGGCAAGTGCGGTGAAGGGATGAAGAAAGGGATGAAAGAGGGTAAGTGTGGCGAAGGCAAATGCGGCGGAGAAGCCAAGGGGCGCGAAGGGAAGTGTGGCGAAGGCAAATGCGGTGACTCAGCCTAAGTCACGTGTTTGAATGGAACACAGATCGGGGCCGGCGGTTGCTGGCCCTGCTTGTTTCCTGTTGCAGAGGAGAGGCAGTATGACGATTCAGGGAGCCGGTGTGGGGTTGCGCCGGGAGATGGTGGCCGAGCTGGCGCAAGGTGCTATTCCCGATGGGCTGGGCTTTATGGAGGTGGCGCCGGAGAATTGGCTTAGGGTGAACCCCAGGCTGAAGCGGCAGTTTGCTTCCATCGCTGAGCGTTGTCCTGTGATCTGCCATGGTCTGTCTCTGTCCATTGGTGCCCCCGCCCCTTTGGATGAAGGCTTTGTCCGCCAGGTGAAGGGCTTTATGGATGCCCATGGCATAGAGATCTATTCGGAGCACCTCTCCTACTGCAGTGGTAATGCCCACCTGTACGATCTGATGCCGATCCCCTTTACCGAGGAAGCGGTGGCTCATGTGGTCGAGCGGGTCCGGCGGGTCCAGGATATTCTCGAACGCCCCCTGGTGCTGGAGAACGTGTCCTACTACGCCGCGCCCGGAGCTCAGATGAGCGAGTCCGAGTTTCTTAATGGGGTACTGGCTGGCGCCGATTGTGAGCTGCTGCTGGATGTGAACAACATCTATGTCAACAGCGTCAACCATGGTTACGATCCTGTGGTGTTTCTCCAGTCTTTGCCGAGCGAGCGGATCCGCTACCTGCACATTGCCGGGCATTACCGGGAGGCGGAGGATCTGATCGTCGACACTCACGGCGCCGATGTGATCGATCCGGTCTGGGATCTGCTGCGCGAGACCTACCGGACACATGGGGTGTATCCAACTCTGTTGGAGCGGGATTTTAACCTGCCACCCATGGCTCAGTTGATGGCAGAGGTCGGCCAGATCGCCGCTATCCAGCACGAATATGCCCCGTCATTAGGGAGGATCTGGGCATGAGTGATTTCACCCGGATCCAGCAAGATTTCATGGCGCGCATTCGGGCTCCCGAGACGCCGGAGCCGCCGGAAGGCGTCGAAGCCCGTCGGCTCAAGGTGTATCGCGAGTTGATGTTCAACAATGTCAGTAGCTTTATCGATAGCGGTTTCCCCGTCCTGCGCAGCCTGACAGCAGCGGGGGAGTGGCAGGCGCGCAAGCGGCGCTTCTTTGCCGAACACGATTGTCGCTCGCCCCTGTTTGTCGACATCGCCCGGGAGTTTCTGAGTTTTCTGCCCCGGTGTGATGAGCCGGATAAGGGGTTGCGGCCTTGGGAATTGGCGCTGGCGGAGTATGAATACCTGGAGCTGAAGATCGATACGATGGCAGAAGTGACGGATCAGCCCGTGCTGGGCGAGGCGGCACAACTCTTGTTTCAGCCTCTATGCCTCTATCGAGCCGCGCACCTGGCCCAATACGACTACCCGGTGCATTGCCTGGGCAGCCAGCGTTCGAATGTTGAGCCGACGCCGACTTATTTGCTGGTGTATCGAGATCTCGAAGATGAGGTGGCCTTTATTGAGCTCAATGCCATGACGGCCCGGTTGCTCAGTGCATTGCAAGCGACACCAGGCCAAACGGCCGAAGCGGTGATTTTGACCATGACCGAGGCTCTGCCTGAGCTGGCACCCGAGGTGGTGGCACAGGGGGCCGGGCAAATTTTACTTGAGATGGCATCCCTTGGGATAGTACGAAGCGCTGCCCGGTTTTAGGGTGAATTTGCTTGATGAAAAAGGGAGCCCAACGGCTCCCTTTGCGGTTTTCGCTTCTCCGTAGGGGATCAGCGTTGGCCTTGGATCCGATCCTTCGCCTTGAGTTTGTCAAACTCCAGAGTGGCGTTCACCAGTGACTCAACAATCTCGGGATATTGTCTGGCAATATCCTGCTGTTCGCCTGGATCCTTCGACAGATCATACAGTTCGGGGGTGAGATAGAGATCACGACGGGAAAACATAGGGAGCTCATGCTTCATCCGCTTGCGACCGTTGAGCTCTTTAAAGGCTTTTTCCATTGCCGGTTTATCGGCCGGCCACTGTAGTTTGAAGTTGTCTTTAAGTACCGCATGCCCTGTGCTGGCGCGCCAGAACAGCGTATCACGGGGTGAGCCGGCTTTCTCGCCGCTTAAGTAAGGCAGCAGATCGGTGCCATCGAAATCGCGGTCATCCGGCATGCTTGCCCCGGCGGCGGCAACGGCGGTGGGGAAGATATCCAGATTTGAAACCACTCCCTCCTTGTACACCTGCCCCCCTTTTAATTTTGCGGGCCAAGTGACGGAAAAGGGCATTCTCAGGCCACCTTCATAAAAGGTCGCTTTACCACCACGGAAATCGCCATTGCCCGCGGGACCGATCCCGCCATTGTCGTTGGTCAGGATGATCAGCGTGTTGTCATCGAGATCCAGTTCTTCCAGCGCCTGGGTGATGCGTCCCACCTGGGCATCGAACCCGGCGATCATGCCGTTATATACGGTCATAAAATCGGAATCCGGTGCGGCTTTGTCTCCCTTGGGCTTGCGGGCCTTGGTGGGGGCGCCTTCGGGCAGGTAGCGAGGATCGGCCTGGAATGGGGAGTGGACATTGAAGGGCGCGAAGTAGATGAAGAAGGGTTCATCCTTGTTGCTTTGGATAAAGTCGACGGCTTTTTCTCCCAAGGCGTCGGTGATATACCCCTCGCCTTCAGCCAGCTTCCCATTCTCATAGACTTTGCTCCAGTCGTAGTACGCGGCGCCGCCCCCCTTGAAGCCGTAGAAGTAGTCAAAGCCCCGTTGATTGGGTTGATACTTGTCGTTGACACCCAGGTGCCATTTGCCAAAGACCGCAGTGCGGTAGCCAACAGATTTTAAGACCTGGGGCAGGAAGATCTCGTTAACATCGACACCGTGGTCATATTTCACCGCATCTTTAGAGGGACCTGAGAGCGTTTCATAGGTGAAGCGGGATTGGTAGCGGCCGGTGATCAGGGCTGCTCGGGAGGGGGCGCAGACGTGGTGGGTGGCATAGGCCTGCTCGACAAAGACGCCCCGTTCTATCAAGGCGTCGACATGGGGCGTCTGGATGCTGGTATTGCCGGTATAACTGTATCCGGCATAGCTCATATCATCGGTGAGGATCACGATGATATTGGGTTGTTCGGCGGCGACACCGCTCGACATGACAGACACTCCGGCCAGAGCCAAGGTGGTAAGTAGGGGGAAATGGGTCTTCATAGTGCCATAAAACTCCGTTTTTATGTTTGGTCGTTCCCTGACCGAACCCCCCATGACGGCGGCTGGACCTGAACCGATGGAATGGTTTCACCTTATCAACTTTTACCCGGTGATAACCGTCTAGTAACGTTTGGTTTGGGGATTAATTGTCAATCAGTGTGGAGAAATGTTGTGAACATATGTGAAGGCAAAGGCTCCCCGGAGCTGACTCAAGTTCAAGAACGCCGGATTTGGTTATGTGAGTGTTGTGGCTTTATGGGAGCGGCGGTCCAGAACCTGTACTGTTCAAATTCTCGGATGTCGAAAGGCCGTTCGAGTTGATATCCGAGGGGATAGCTCCGGGCGTTGAGTAGAGCCTGCTGCCGACCGTTGCCTTGGGAGATTGCCAATCAGTGTAAATCCACGGATAAGAAAGGGAAATACCCTCATGTTTTAGGGGTTTTTATGTGATGGGTCTCACGTTACCATGGCCATCCTTTTCACATGGGAGTGTGCAGTCATGGCTGACCAAAATTTCAAAGAACCCTACAACCTGCTCCATTTTCTGGGCCTGTTGGCGGTGTTGCTGATCCCAACGGCACCCGCGACTCTGACCTGGATCAAGATCCTGGCCTCCTAGCTCGAATCGACTGGGATTCAAAGTTTGCATCTGAATCCTCGGAGGCTTAATCTTAGGCCGCAATACGGTTGATAAGCCCAGTTGCCGACGCGACTGGGTTTTTTTATTGTGGCTAGCTGGCCACCCGGGGATAAGAGATCACCATGAATCAAGCTTCACTGGCGCTGATCAAAGACAGCATCAAGACCATTCCTGATTACCCGAAAGAGGGGATCATGTTCCGCGACGTTACTTCTCTGATGGAAAATGGGGAGGCGTTCCGCCTGAGCATCGATCTGCTGGTCGCCCATTATAAAGATCGTGGTTTCACCAAGATCGTCGGAACCGAAGCCCGTGGCTTCCTGTTTGGCGCCCCGCTGGCGGTTGCCCTGGGCCTGGGCTTTGTCCCTGTGCGTAAGCCGGGCAAACTGCCCCGTCCGACCAATGCGCAAAGCTATGAGCTGGAATACGGGATGGATACTCTGGAGATCCACACCGACGCCATCGAAGCCGGTGACAAGGTTCTGGTGATCGATGATCTGCTGGCCACCGGCGGCACCATCGACGCCACCGTTACCCTGATCCGTGATCTGGGTGGGGAAGTGACCGATGCAGCCTTTGTGATCAACCTGCCTGATCTGGGCGGTGAGCAGCGCCTCAAGCAGCTGGGTCTGGAAGTGATGGCCCTGTGTGAGTTCGAAGGCGACTGATTTTTCCGCCAACGCGAACAAAAACGCGGCAACTGCTAAGCCGGGCCCATCCTTAGTGTTGGGCCCGGCTTTTTGCCCTCTGGGCGCTGTGATACCCTGTCTGAATACCCCAAGTTTGAAGTCCCAAGCGTTCCACGCACTTTAGGAGTCCCATGTCCTACCAGGTTCTGGCACGAAAATGGCGGCCAGCCACATTTGATCAGGTGGTCGGCCAGGAGCATGTGCTTAAGGCACTGACCCATGCGCTGCAACATAACCGCCTGCATCACGCCTATCTGTTTACCGGTACCCGTGGGGTGGGCAAGACCTCCATCGCCCGTTTGCTGGCCAAAGGGCTTAACTGTGAGCAGGGCGTTACCGCGACCCCTTGTGGCACCTGTGATAACTGTGTGGAGATCAGCCAGGGGCGCTTCGTCGATCTGTTGGAGATCGATGCGGCGTCGCGAACCAAGGTGGATGACACCCGGGAGATCCTGGATAACGTCCAGTATCAGCCGGTACGGGGGCGCTTCAAGGTGTACCTCATCGATGAAGTTCACATGCTGTCACGGCACAGCTTCAATGCGCTGCTCAAAACCCTGGAGGAGCCGCCGGAGCATGTGAAGTTCCTGCTGGCGACCACGGATCCGCAGAAGCTGCCGGTGACCGTCTTGTCGCGCTGCCTGCAGTTCAATCTTAAGAGCGTGACCCCCAAGCGCATCGCCACCCATCTGGCCAGGGTCCTGGATGCCGAGGGGATCGATTACGACAGTGGGGCACTGGATCTGCTGGCCCAGGGCGCCGATGGCAGCGTCCGGGATGGCATGAGCCTGACGGATCAGGCGATCGCCCATGGCGCCGGTGAGTTGCGCCTGGCTCAGGTGCAGGCGATGCTGGGGACGCTGGACAGCGCCTATGCGCTCAAGCTGCTGGACGCCTTGTGTCAGGGCGAGCCCCAGGAGATGCTGGACGTGCTCGACGAGGTGGAGAGCTTTGCACCGGATCATGACGATCTGCTGAGGCAGATGGCGGTGGTGCTGCACCAGGTTGCCCTGGCCCAGTTTAATCTCAAGGCCCATTCGACCCTGGCGGATGAAGCCCAGTTGGCTCAACTCGCCACAACCCTGGATCGGGAGCAGATCCAGCTCTGGTACCAGATCATCACTCAGGGACGCAAAGATCTCACCGTGGCGCCGGATCCACGCAGTGGTTTGGAGATGACCCTGCTGCGCGCCCTGGCGTTTGCCCCGGCGGCACCGCTGCCCCCCCTGCAGGCTCGTCAGCTCGAGGCGCCGGCGGTTGAGCCTATGGCTTCGGCACCGGCTGCAGCCAAGGCCGAAACAGGGCCAGCGCCCGAAGCGAAGTTTGGGGCTCAGCCACAAGGTGCCCCTCAGTCGGCCGTTGAGCCGCATTCTTTGGCTACCGCAGAGGGTTCGACATCGCAGGTGCAGCCTGTCACCGAGGTATCCCCAAAGCCCCAGGCCCAGGCCAAGATCCCCTCTTCGCAGCCGTTACCTGCTCAGGAAGTGTCGAAACCGGCTCTTGAGTCGGAGGCGCGATCCCAAGTTCAGCCTGCGTTGGTTGAACCGGTAACGACGACCGAGTCCGAGGTGAGCAGGCCGACCACTCAACCCCGCCAAGGCGATGATGCCGAGGCATTGATGGCTCAGCAAGCTCAGATCGAGCAGCAGGCTCAGTCACAGCGTCAGGCCATGGCCTCGCCGCCCTGCGATCTCAATCCACCGCCGCTGATGCAGGATGAGGCCGCCATGGCGGCGGAGCAGATGATGCTGATGGATCAGGCTGCCGAGATGATGCTGCCACCACAGGAGCCGGACGGCCCTGTCGAGGCTCAGCCTGAGGCCGCAACGTCGGCACAGGTTGGCCTGAACACGGCGGATCTGATCAGCCAGGTACTGGCCAACCAGAGCAGCCTGACGCAACGTTTTGCGCCCTCGGAGGAGGTCAAAGAGACACCAGCCGAGCCGAAGCTGAGTAAGCCCCCTGCCAAGCCAGCGGCGGCGCCTCGGCCCCCAAAGCCTGAGGCCGTTGCGCAGGGCGCAGCGGCCCGTCCCGCGCAGTCCGATCCCGATGATCGCCCACCGTGGCGGACGGACGATGAAGCTCCAGAGAGCGAACCCGTGCCCGCGTTGGTCAAGCCAGCAGAGCAGACCAAGCCCGATGTGACGAGTGAAGCTGTGACGGCTCCGGCAGCGCCGGAGCCTGAGCCTACGGCTGTGCCTGTGCCTGCGGCTGAGCCCGCGGCTGAGCCCGCGCCAGCCATGCCTCAAGCCGATGAAGCGTCGCAATTGGATATGCAGTGGTATGGGGCCATGGGTAAGCTGGGGATCGGTGCCCGCCCTCGCCAGTTGGCGGTGAACTCGGTGCTCAGCCGGGAGGGGGATCAAGTGATCCTCTCCCTGCGTAGCGAACAGCGTCACCTCAACAGTGACTCTGTGGTGGCACCATTGAAACAGAGTCTGGAACAGTTATGGCAATGTCCGGTCGAACTGACCATCGAGGTTGCCGATAAACCGGGGCGTGAGACTCCGCTGGAGATCCGTCGTCGGCGTCATAAGGAAAAATTGGTACAGGCACGGGAGGATCTGCTGGCGGACCCGGTGATCCAATGGATGCAGGGCGAGCTGGAGGCCCAGTTGATCCAAGAGTCGGTGGGTTATCAGACCCCTGACTGATCTCAGTGTGATACCTCTTGTTCGGGGGCGCGGTTTTAGTAACATGTGCCCCCATCAGCGTTTAGTACAGTTTATAGAGAGAGCGAATTATGTTTGGTAAAGGCGGAATGGGTAACCTGATGAAGCAGGCGCAGCAGATGCAAGAGCGCATGCAGAAAGCCCAGGAAGAGATCGCACAGATGGAGTCTGTGGGCGAGTCCGGTGCCGGTATGGTGAAGATCACCATGAACGGTGCCCACAATGTGCGTCGCGTCGAGATCGACGAGAGCCTGATGGAAGACGACAAAGAGATGCTGGAAGATCTGATCGCCGCTGCCATCAACGATGCCGCGCGCCGCGTCGAAGAGAACCAGAAGACCAAGATGGCCGAGATCACCGGCGGTATGAACCTGCCTGCAGGCATGAAACTGCCGTTCTGATGAAATTCAGTCCCCTGGTCGATGCGCTGATCAAGTCCCTGCAGTGTTTGCCTGGGGTTGGGCCACGTTCGGCCCAGCGCATGGCCTTTCAGATGCTGGAGCGGGATCGCAGTGGCGGTGCCCGGTTGGGGGCAGCCCTGACCGAGGCGATGAGTGAGGTGGGGCACTGTCAAAGCTGTCGCACCTACACCGAACAGCCACTGTGTCGGATCTGTGACAACCCCAAGCGGGCCGAAACCGGTCAGCTGTGTGTCGTGGAATCCCCGGCGGACATGCTGGCGATCGAGACCGCCGGTCAGTACAGCGGGCGCTACTTTGTCCTGATGGGGCACCTGTCGCCACTCGATGGCATCGGTCCCGATGACATTGGCCTTGAGCGGCTCGATGCCATGCTGGCGGACGGTCAGTGGCAGGAGGTGATCCTGGCCACCAACCCCACCGTCGAGGGTGAGGCCACGGCGCAATACATTGCCGATATGGCCAGATCCCACGGGGTGGAGATCAGCCGCATTGCCCACGGCGTTCCCGTAGGCGGTGAGTTGGAGTACGTCGACGGCACCACGTTGGCGCTCTCCTTCAGTGGGCGGACGAAGTTGTAGCGCCTGAGCGCACCATGCAGCAACACAAGGCACCGATAAGGGTGCCTTTTTGTTTTCTGGTGATTGTTAATTTCGGGTTTTCTGGTGGTTGCGAAATGATGCGGGCGTGAGAGCAAGTTGTGGGTCACTCGCCCAGTGCTTTTGCTTCTGCGTTCGATAATGAATGTTGAAGGTCATTGAAATGATGAATGTTGTGATGAAAAACATGATCAAAGGATCGGGCCTTTCTTTGTGTCTGTTGGCGGGCTGTGGTGGCCAGAACAGCGGCACTTCCGTGCCGACTTTGCTATCGCTGGAGAAAGAGGGCGATATGGTGCCTGGATCGGTCCTGATGGCTCGCTCCACCTGTCAACATTGTGATCAGGACAGCACCCAGTATGCCTGGCGGGTCGAGTCTGACGAGGGAAGCCAGGTTCTGATCCCTGGACCCAGCTACGAATTTACCGAGCAGGATCTGGGCAGGACCATCACCCTGTTGGCCACCCCTTTTCTTGAGGACCGTGCCGGTGAGCAGCAGTACGCCGCGTTCCGTCGTGTTCAGGTCGACACTCTTGTCCATGCCAGCCATGCCATGGCCGCAGTTAAAAGTGACGGTAGCGTGGTGTCTTGGGGGTTCTTGATGCCAGACGACGAGGTGGTGAGCGAGGGGATCGTTCGAGTGATCCCCGGCTTGCATGCGTTTGTCGCCATCAATGAGCACGGGGCCGTTCATGCCTGGGGGGGCGCCGGGCATGGTGGCGAGATCCCGCCTAACAAGGCCGATGCACTGAGCTTTGGGGTCCAGTCGGTGGTGGGGTACCCCAATTCGGCAGCCTTTGCTGCGCTGAAAAAAGATGGCAGCGTTGTAGCCTGGGGGGAGCCGCAAAGTGGCGGTGACGTACAGGTTGGCGGTGGCGGCAGTGTCGATGCAGGCGTGATCGAGGTGATTGCCAACCAGCATGCCTTTGCTGCGATCAAGCAAGGCGGCCAGGTGGTGACCTGGGGTAACCGCGAGTTGGGGGGCGATACGAACCTGGGCAGTTCGGGCGATCTGGGCTCGGGCGTGGTTAAGATCTTCGCCAATGGCCGGGCCTTTGTGGCACTGAAGCAGGATGGCAGCGTGGTGGCCTGGGGGGACCCCAAGCGTGGCGGCGACGTTGACTATGGCCAGGGGGGGGATCTGTCCACCGGCGTGGTCCAGATCGTCTCAAACGGCTATGCCTTTGCCGCCCGTAAAGCGGACGGCAGCGTCGTGGCCTGGGGCTCTCGCACCGAAGGCGGAGACACCTCGTGGAGCCATGGCGGTGAGTTGACAGACGTGGTGCAACTGGTTGCCAACAAATACGCCTTTGCTGCCCTGAAACAAGATGGCAGCGTGGTGGCCTGGGGCTCGGAAACGGCCGGCGGTAATCCCTCATGGGGCAGCGGCGGTGACCTTCAAAGTGACGTGATCTCGCTCCATGGAGACCCAAGCGGTTGGGCTTTTGCCGCGCTGAAGGCCGACGGTAGCGTGGTGGCTTGGGGCAATGCCGAGCGGGGAGGAGACACTGGGATTGGCAGTGGCGGGGACCTGAGTTCCGGGATCACTGAGATCCTTGCTGGAAGTGTAGCCTTTTCCGCACTTAAGACCGATGGCCGTGTCCTGTCCTGGGGGTCAGAGGTCCATGGCGGTGACAGCAGTGCGCCGACGGGAGGGGAGTTAAGCTCAGGTGTCGTGTCCCTGCTTGCGACCGGGCTTAAGGGGTTCGACATCGGGGTTAGCTCATCGGCTTTTGCGGCAGTGAAAGAGGATGGCAGCGTCGTAGCCTGGGGGGATCCCGGCTCCGGGGGGAATCTTCACAACCATGGTTATAGCGGCAAAGTCAGTGGCCGCTTGTCTGCTGGTGTGCACGCATTCAGCACCATTTTGCAAAGCGGCGAGGTGGTTACCTGGGGCAGTTCGTTTGTCGACAGCACTGGGGTTGCCAGTTTACTTGAGCCGGTCGATACCCTGATCGAGACCAGCCTTTGAGGCATAGGCGACGGGCATTGGGCCTGGCGCTTGCCTGAGGCCCTGTGACGGCACCACGTTGGCGCTCTCCTTCAGTGGGCGGACCAAGCTTTAGGCACTGATTTTCTTACAATGAAAGGCACGCTTATTCATCGCGATAAGCGTGCCTTTTTTATTATGTTGTTGCTCTTTGGGGGACGGTTACTGATGGCCTTGTGGGCGTGGTCTTATTGTGTTCAGGAGACTGTCGTGATCACCGCCGAGGGCGGACTTGGTCGACTCCCGGTTCTGGTGAGATAGAAAGATAATTAATTTTCGACTGGTAAAAATCGTGAGTTCGACTAGCGCTGCAAGGGTGGAAATAATGGGGGCAAAGCAGCCATTTTTTTGAAAATAAATGCAGGGATAAAACTCTGAAAAACAGTAAATTTATTCGCCATTGCGCTTGCCCCCATGTTATCCACAGCTCACCCCCAGGTTTATCCGTTGCTGGCACAGAAGGGTGACGATAATTTGAACGCCAATTGACGAAGCGAAGACGGATCACACAAGGAGTGTGGGATGAATGAGCAGTGGATGGGTGAGTTGATCGAAGGGGCCTATGACGCCGCCGTCGAGGGGAAGTGGTACGAGTGGCTGGACTGGTTGCGCCGCTCTCTGGGAGCTGCCGGCGGGATCCTGGCCCATCTGGGGGGCTCAGGCTTGCCGGTGAGGAGCCTGCCTCTGGCTTCGGGCTCGGATCTGTGCGGCGAGATGGTCGGCCCTTACCTGGAGCGGCGCAGTCAGGATCCCTGGTATCGCCAGGCCCGCCGTCACCGCAACAATGTGGTGTTACTCGATGCACCGTTGCGCCGGGCCCGGGCTCGCAGTGAGATGGCTGGGGTGTTCGAGGGGTGGCGGTGCCACTTCCATACCGGAGCCGTACTCTCCAGTGAGCAGGGCCACTTCCTGCTCACCCTGCATCGGGAGCCGGGTCAAAGCGACTTCTCCCACGAGCAACTGCGAGCCTTGGCGCAGATCAGCAAACATCTGCGTCAGGCATTGGCACTGACCCCCTTCCTCTATGAGCGGGTGGAGGCCAGACTGCAGCAGTGGCAGCTCGATGACGACTGTCCCCAGGCGGTTGTTCGGGCCAATGGGTCTCCGGCGTACGTCAATGACGCCATGGCCCGCTACCTGAGGGAGCGGGATCAACCCTTCCGCTATCGCCAGGGTAGGCTGCGTGCTCATCAGCCCTTGCTGGACCGCTTGTTGTCCCAGGCACAGCAGCGGGCCTGTCTTCAGGAGCTCCCCGTCAGCGCCTCCAAGTTACCCCTAGGCCAGTGCTCACTGTCGGTGCAGCCATTGCCTAAAGAGGTTCTGGATGGTGCAGCACTGTGGCAGATCCGTTAGACAGAGCCCACATGGGGCCGGTGGCTTCTTCATGGAACCTGGCGGGTGAAGAAGCCAAAGGATCGTGCCCGTGCTTGGATCGCTCAGGCTGCGTTTGGGCTGAGTTTGCGCAAAGTGTGGTCAGTCGCAACGGTTAGCTCCCATCCCTCTTGAATTTCCAGACTGCGTCCCCATCTAACTGGGGACACATTTTTTTTGACTGTTTTTCAGGAGACAAGCATGTCCGTGCAGCAAGAGACCCATGGTTTTCAGACTGAAGTAGCCCAGTTGTTGAAGCTGGTAACCCACTCTCTCTATTCCAACAAAGAGATCTTCCTGCGTGAGCTGGTCTCCAATGCCGCCGATGCCGCCGATAAGCTGCGTTACAAGGCGCTGTCCGACGCCGGCCTGTACGAAGGGGACGGTGAGCTGCGGGTGCGTCTGTCCGTGGATAAGGACGCCGGAACCCTGACCATCGCCGACAACGGCATCGGCATGACCCGGGACGAGGTGATCGAGCACCTGGGCACCATTGCCAAATCCGGCACCGCCGAGTTCTTCTCCAACCTGTCCGGCGATGCCGCCAAGGACAGCCAGCTGATCGGTCAGTTTGGCGTGGGCTTCTACTCCGCCTTTATTGTCGCCGACAAGGTGACCGTGCGCTCTCGCGCCGCGGGTGTGGCCGCCGATGCCGGTGTTCAGTGGGAATCTGCCGGTGAAGGGGATTACACCGTTGAGAACATCGACAAGGCCGGTCGCGGGACCGAGATCATCCTGCACCTGCGTGACGAGGAGAAAGAGTTCCTCGATGAGTGGCGCCTCAAGCAGATCGTCTCCAAGTACTCGGATCACATCTCCATCCCCGTAGAGATGTGGCAGGAGGGGGAGCCTGAGCGTGAGCGTGAGCAGGAGGGCGAGACCATCCCGGCCACCGAGGGGCAATGGCAGGCGGCCAACAAGGCCACTGCGCTGTGGACCCTGTCCAAGTCCGAGATCTCCGACGAGGAGTACAAGGAGTTCTACAAACACGTGGCCCACGACTGGGAAGATCCGCTGCTGTGGAGTCACAACAAGGTGGAAGGCAAGCAGGAGTACACCAGCCTGCTGTATATCCCGGGCAAAGCCCCGTTCGACATGTGGAACCGTGATAACAAGCATGGCCTCAAGCTGTACGTGCAGCGCGTCTTCATCATGGACGAAGCCGAGCAGTTCCTGCCCCAGTACCTGCGTTTTGTGAAGGGCCTGATCGACTCCAACGATCTGCCGCTGAACGTCTCTCGCGAGATCCTGCAGGACAACAAGGTAACCCAATCCCTGCGCGGTGCCCTGACCAAGCGGGTGCTGGGTATGCTGGATAAGCTGGGTCGCAACGACGAGGAGAAGTACCAGCAGTTCTGGAGCCAGTTCGGTAACGTGATCAAGGAAGGCCCGGCGGAAGATTTTGCCAATAAGGAGGCGATCGGCAAACTGCTGCGCTTTGCCTCTACCCACCAGGATTCCAGCGCCGAGACCGTCTCCCTGGCGCAGTACATCGAGCGGATGAAAGAGGGGCAGGACAAGATCTACTACATCGTCGCCGACAGCTACGCGGCCGCCAAGAACAGCCCGCACCTGGAGCTGCTCAAGAAGAAGGGGATCGAGGTTCTGCTGTTGTCTGAGCGTATCGACGAGTGGCTGGTGAGCCACTTCACCGAGTTCGATGGCAAGCCGCTGGTGTCCGTGACTCGCGGCGATCTGGGTCTGGATGATCTGTCCGACGAGGAGAAGGCGGAGCAGGAGAAGCAGGCCGAAGAGCATAAGCCACTGCTGGATCGCGTCAAGGAAGCCCTGGGCGATAAGATCAAAGAGGTCAAAGTCTCCCAGCGTCTGACCGACTCCCCGGCCTGTATCGTTACCGACGAAAATGACATGTCCAGCCAGATGATGAAGCTGATGCAGGCGGCGGGTCAGGAAGTGCCCCAGGTGAAGCCGATCTTCGAACTCAACCTGGATCACCCGCTGGTCGCTAAACTTGAGGGTGAACAGGATGAGCAGCGTTTTGGTCAATGGGCCGCTTTGCTGCTGTCCCAGGCGACCCTGGCCGAGCGAGGCAGCCTGGAAGACCCGTCCGAGTTTGTTGCCCAGCTCAACAGCCTGTGGCTGGAACTGAGCCGCTAAATTGACGCCTGCAGCCCCGTGTTTCCGACGGGGCTGCCCTTATGAAGAGCAGCCAATGCAACCGATGCAACCAACGCAACCGATGCAACAAGCACAAGAATTGATCCTAGAGGTGAACGCCCAGAATGTGCAGCAGGTGGTGGAAGCCTCCATGCGCATGCCCGTGGTGCTCAACTTCTACTCCGCCCAGGTCCCTGAGTGCCAGGGCGTGACTCAAACCCTGGTGGCGGAAGCCCAGGCTCGCAGCGGCCAGTTTCTCCTGGCCAACGTCAATTGCGATACCGAGGCGGAGCTGGCACAGTATTTCCGTATCCAGGCGCTGCCCACCGTGATGGTACTGTCCCAGGGGCAGCCGGTGGATGGTTTCGCCGGGCCGCAGGAGCCAGCGATGATCCGGCAGGTACTGGAGAAGCACCTGCCCAAGGGCTGGCAGCTTAAGCTGCAGCAAGCGGCGCCGCTGCTGGAGCAGAACGACTTCGAAGCGGCCCTGCCGCTGCTGCGTGAAGCCCACGGCGAGGAGCACAATGGGGAGACCCTGTTGGCCCTGGCCCAGTGTCTGATAGGCCTCAAGCGGGCCGATGAAGCCCAGTCGCTGCTCGATCAGGTCGGCCTGGCCGATCAGGACGGTCGCTACCAGGGACTGGTCGCTCAGCTGGAGCTGCTCAAGGAGTCTGCCGATACCCCTGAGATCCGGACTCTGCAGGCGCAGATCGCCCAGCAGCCGGAAGCCCTGAAACTGGTGGTTGAGCTGGCGGTTCAACTGCATCAGGCCGGTCGCAACGAGGAAGCGCTGGAGTCTCTGATGGCCCTGTTGGTTAAGCAACTCGATGCCGTCGACGGGGAAGCGCGTAAGACCTTCCTGGACATTGTTAAGGCCCTGGGGCCAGCGGATCCCATCGCCAGCACCTATCGTCGCAAGTTCTACAGCCTGCTCTATTAACGCTCAGGGCGGGCTCGAAACCGGGCTAATGCATATGGATGGCGTCTTCGATGCCATCCTCAGGTATCTTTTTTCGTCCAATTGGTGCTAATTCCACCAAAGACCAATGGTGTTGGCCTTCACATGGTCGTTAGCCTGTGACAAGATCCGCGGGTTTTAAATTCAATCAATTCGGGAGAGAGACGCATGCGCATTATTTTGCTGGGTGCCCCTGGTGCCGGTAAGGGCACTCAGGCCCAATTCATCATGGAGAAATACGGTATTCCGCAGATCTCCACCGGTGATATGCTGCGCGCCGCTATCAAGGCTGGCACCGCGCTGGGCCTGGAAGCAAAGAAAGTCATGGATGCCGGTCAACTGGTGTCTGATGATCTGATCATTGGCCTGGTCAAAGAGCGCATTGCCCAGGATGACTGCAAAGGGGGCTTCCTGCTGGACGGCTTCCCACGCACCATCCCACAGGCGGAAGCCATGGTGGAAAACGGCATCGACGTGGATCACGTTATCGAGTTTGATGTGCCGGACGAAGAGATCGTCAAGCGCATGAGCGGCCGTCGTGTTCACCCTGGCTCCGGTCGTGTCTACCACGTGACCTTCAACCCGCCAAAGGTGGAAGGCAAGGACGACGTCACCGGTGATGAGCTGGTGATCCGTGCCGACGATGAAGAAGCCACCGTACGTAAGCGCCTGAACGTCTACCACGATCAGACCAAGCCGCTGGTTGACTTCTACACTGCCGCTGCCGAGCGTGGCGCCAACCAGTACCATAAGCTGGATGGCACCAAGGCGGTAGACGCCGTATCCACCGAGATCGCCAGCCTGCTGGGCTAAGCGAATTCGGTTTAAGAAAAGCCCCGCGATTGCGGGGCTTTTTTTTACAGCGCCGTTTGTTATTTGCCTTTGACCTACTGCTGTGGAAATATCCTCTTTGTTAAGAAAGAAAGCATTGATTTAAAAGAGAATACACCTTCACATTAAGCGCATCAGTGATTGCGTTCCGCATCCTGAGCTTCGCCACCAAACATAACAAAAGGAGTCTGTTATGCGTCGAGTCGCCGTTGGGATCCTGGCCGCCATCGGGGTGCTGTTAAGTCCTTTGCACGCCGCCACCGTCAAGCCCGAATACCGGGTCTCCACCGTACTGCCCTCCGCCTTTCCCTGGGGCAAGGCCGCCGACAAATGGGTAGAGCTGGTCAATGAGCGTTCCGATGGGCGCATCAATATGAAGATCTACAGCAACGCCCAACTGGTGTCTGGCGATCAGACCAAGGAGTTCTCGGCGATGCGCTCGGGCCTCATTGATATGGCGGTTGGCTCTACCATCAACTGGTCCCCCCAGGTGCCTGAGCTTAATCTGTTCTCCTTGCCCTTTCTGATGCCTGATTATCAGGCCATCGATGCCATTACTCAGGGCCGGGCGGGTGATGAACTGTTTGCCGCCATTGAGAAGCGGGGCGTGACGCCCCTGGCCTGGGGGGAAAATGGCTTTCGTGAGCTCTCCAACTCCAAGCTGTCGGTGCACAGCCCGGCGGATCTCAAGGGCCTGAAGATCCGGGTTGTGGGCTCCCCCCTGTTCCAGGATACCTTCCGTGCGCTGGGGGCCAATCCTACCCAGATGAGCTGGTCCGATGCCAAACCGGCCCTCACCACAGGGGCGGTGGATGGTCAGGAAAATCCCCTGTCGGTGTTTGACGTGGCGCGGATCGATCAGGTGGGACAGCAATACCTGACCCAGTGGGGTTATATGGCGGATCCGCTGATCTTTGCCATCAGTACCCGCGTTTGGCGCAGCTTCTCGCCGACAGATCAGGCCCTGATCCGCCAGGCCGCCGTCGATGCCGGCCGCTGGCAGATTGAGTATGCCCGGGGCGAGGTCGCGGCGACCCTGGCGTTGATCCGTGAGCGGGGCGTGACGATCACCGAGCTGACCCCGGCCCAGCAGCAGGCCTTTATCGATGCGGTGCAGCCGGTTTATCACAAGTGGCAGAGCCGGATCGGGGCCGATCTGATCGAACTGGCCCAGCAAGCGGTGGCCAACCGCACCTTGTGAACCCTTTAAGCCCGCCGATGGCCTGGGTCCTCGGCGGGCTAGCTGCCCGTTAGCTCCGGAGTCCCTATGTCCGTTCGAAACGCGCTGGGCCAGATTGAAACTGTCCTGGCGGCTTTGGCCCTGTGCGCCATCTGTGTGATCAGCCTGGCCAACGTGGTGGTGCGCTATGCCACCGACGTCTCCTTTGCCTTTACCGAAGAGTGGTCGGTGTTTCTGCTGATCATCGTCACCTTTGCCGGGGCCTCCGTCGCTGCGAGGCACAACCAGCAGATCCGCATCGAACTGCTGGAGCACCACCTGCCCCGGCCCTGGTTGCCTCTGCTTTTCCTGCTGCAGTGGGCCGTCACCCTGGTGGTTCTGGGGATCACCACCTGGTATGGCGCCCTGTTTGCGCTGGAGGAGTACCAGTGGGAGTCACTGTCGCCGGGACTGGGCTGGCCCAACTGGATCTATGTGGTCTGGTTACCCCTGCTGACGACCCTGATGATGATCCGGGTGAGCCAGAACCTTTGGGATCGGCTCGCTGCCCACCGCGCGCATCCAGGAGGCCCCCATGAGTCCTGATCTGCTGATGATCGGCGCCTTCCTGCTGGCATTGCTGGTGGGGGTGCCCGTGGCCTTTGCCTTGGGGATAGGCGGCGTGGTGGGGATCGTGGCAGGGTTGTCGCCGGATCTGCTGGCCACCCTGGGCACCAACACCTATAACAGCGTGGCCAAGTACCCCTTGATCGCCATCCCTTTGTTTATCCTGACCGGATTGATCTTCGAACGGGCCGGGGTGGCGGCCAGCCTGGTGCGTTTTGCCCAGGCGTTGATCGGGCCCCGTCATGGCGGCCTGGCCGTGGTGGCGGTGATGGTCTGCCTGATCATGGGGGGCATGAGCGGCTCGGGTCCGGCGGATGCGGCGGCCGTCTCCATGGTCATGCTGCCCAGCATGCGCAAGGCCGGTTACCCGGCGCCCTTTTCCGCCAGCCTGGTGGCGGCGGCTTCTTCCACGGCGGTGTTGATCCCCCCCTCCATCGCCCTGATCTTGTACTCCATCGTGGTGCCCGGGGTGGATCTGCGCGCCCTGTTTGCCGCCGGCGTGTTTCCCGGGATCCTGGCCGGCCTCTCCCTGCTGTTGCCCGCCTGGCTGGTGGCCCGTCACCATGGCTGGGAAGATCCGGCAACTACAGAGCGACCACCCCTGGGCCAGAGCTTCCGCCAGGCGCTGCCGGCTCTGTTTGCCCCTGTGCTGATCCTCGGAGGCCTGCGCTCGGGCCTGTTTACCCCCACGGAAGCGGCTGTGGTGGCCGTCACCTATGGCCTGCTGGTGGGTACCCTGATCTACCGCAACATTTCGCTCAAGGATCTCTGGCGCCTTATGTCCGATGCGGCGGTGACCTCCGGAGTCGTGATGGTGATCATCTCCCTGGCGGGGATCTTCGCCTGGGCCGGGGCCACCCTGGGCACCTTTGATCGCCTGGCCCACACCCTGCTGTCGGTTTCGGAAAATGGCTGGGTGCTGCTGGCCATGGTGATGGTACTGGTGCTGATCGCCGGCATGCTGCTGGATGCGGTCTCCATCTACCTGATCCTGATCCCCATCCTGCTGCCGCTGATGAACCACTTTGACTGGAACCCGGTCTGGTTCGGGATCCTGCTGGCGATGAACATCGCCATCGGTCAGTTCACCCCGCCGGTGGCGGTCAACCTGATGGTGACCACTCGAGTGGCCGGGATCCGCCTGGAGCAGAGCATCGGCTGGTCGCTGCTCTTTATCGCCGCCATGGCCACCAGCCTGCTGCTGGTGATCCTCTGGCCCGAGCTGGCGCTCTGGCTGCCCCAGAAGCTGGGCTATGTGATCTAAATCCCTCAACGCCTGCCTCACCGCCGTGGCGGGGTAGGCGTTTCATTGGGCAACGAGAAACGTAAAAAGGAGGGGGCAGCGTGGAGTTTCTCTTTCTGGCGGATCGGCCAGAGTTCAAGCCGGTGATCGCGAACTGGTATTTTGACGAGTGGGGCGGCCTGACCGAGGGGGCCAGCGTCGATCTGTTTAACCATAAGCTGGAGGAGTACCTCAATAGGGATCGTATTCCCCTGATCCTGATGGCGCTGGAGAACGACAGCTTGCTGGGAGCGGGGCAGCTGCGCTATCGAGAGATGGCCCGCTATCCGGACAAGGAACATTGGCTGGGGGGAGTCTATGTGGCGCCGGGGGCCCGTGGCCAACGGCTCGCCACCGCCTTGATTGGCAAAGTGGAGACGCTGGCGCTTTCCCTGGGCGTCACCGAGCTGCACCTGCAGACCCTGCGCCTGGATGGCGGCCTCTATGCCCGGCTCGGTTGGCAAGCCATTGAGCGGGTAAACAACCAGGGTAACGAGGTTCTGGTGATGAGTAAGCGGATCCGCTCGCTCAAACCGGGGACCAATGAGTGACGGAAAAATTGAAGGAGCAAAGATGAAAAGCCAAATCGAAAAGCGGGCAGGGGATCTGGCGGAAACCTCCTTTGAAAAGGGGCTTTTGTGTGCGGAAAGTGTGGTAATGGCCCTGGCCGACGTCCAGGGGATCGAGAGTGATCAGCTTCCCCGGATCGCCACCGCCTTTTGCAGCGGCATGTCCCGCACCTGTGGTACCTGTGGCGCATTAACCGGTGCCATGATGGGGTTGAGCCTGGGGCTGGGACGTTCGACCAAGGAGGACTCGGTGGAGCCGCTCTACCTGGCGACCCAGCGCCTGGTCAAAGGGTTTGAGACGGCCTTTGGGGCCAAGGAGTGTCATCGGCTGCTTGGCTGTGATATCGGCACCGAGGCGGGCCAGGCGAGCTTCAAGGCCCGTGGGCTTCGCACCCAGTGTGCCCGGTACACCCGCGGCGCGGCCGAGATGGCGGCGGCGCTTTTGGCGCAAGCGGCGGCTCCGTCATCGGCCTCGTTGGATGACTGAGTTTGACGGCTGAGCCTGATGGTTTCGCCAGGGGCTGTTGCGCTGCCGGTCGGATGAAACCAGTAAGGAGCACGCTTTGGACTTTGCGTCTTGGTAGGCCAATTCAAAGTGAGGAAGGCACCCCTTGTGCTTGCCTAAACGGGCACAGGTTTGAAACAATCCTTTCCGCGGCGTAACCGCAGCATCACAAATACCCGCCATCTCTATTAAGGACAGTGCAATGAAACTCTCTTCGTTTGGCCAAAGTTTTACGGTCGACGCCGGTATTTTAACCCTGATGGAGGATCTCGGCAGTGCCGCGACCAGTGAGCGGGAGATGATCATGCTCGGGGGGGGCAACCCGGCTCACATTCCTCGAGTTCAGGAGCTGTTGCGAGAGCGGATGCAACAGATCTTGAACAGCCCCGGAGAGTTCGAGTCGCTGATCGGCGAGTACGATCCGCCTCAGGGCGGGCGCGCCTTCAATGTGGCCCTGGCCGAGCTGTTTCGACGCGAGTATGGCTGGGATATCACCGAAGAGAATATCGTGCTCACCAACGGCAGTCAGTCGGCCTTCTTTTGCCTGTTCAACATGTTCGCCGGCCGGTTCAAGGACGGCTCGTTTCGTAAGATCCTCCTGCCCCTGGCCCCCGAGTATATTGGTTATGCCGACTTGGGCGTGGATGGCGAGATCTTCAAGGCCTATAAGCCGAACATCGACCTGCTGGACCATCACCAGTTCAAGTACCGAGTGAACTTTGACGAGCTCGAGGTGGATGACAGCATCGGCGCCATCTGCGTCTCCCGGCCCACCAACCCAACGGGTAACGTGCTGACCAATGACGAGGTGGAAAAGCTCGCGGCGCTGGCCGAGCGGCACGACATTCCGCTGATCCTGGATAACGCCTACGGGGTGCCATTTCCCGGCATGGTGTATGCCGACGCAAAACCCTTCTGGCGGGAGAACGTGGTGTTGTCCATGAGCCTCTCCAAGTTTGGCCTGCCCGGGACTCGGACCGGCATCGTCATCGCCAACAAAGCCATTGTCGAGGCGATCACCAAGATGAACGCCATCTTCAACCTGGCACCGGGCAGCCTGGGGGTTTCGGTCGCTCAGGAGCTCGTCAAGAGTGGCGAGATCCTCGATCTGAGCCGGGATGTGGTGAAGCCCTTCTATGAGCGGCGCTGCAAGCTGGCGTTCGATCTGCTGTCGGCACAACTGACCGGTTTGGATTACCGCCTGCATAAGCCCGAAGGGGCCATGTTCCTCTGGCTCTGGATGAAAGATCTGCCTGTGACCGCTCAGGCGCTCTATCAGAGGCTCAAAGAGCGGGGGGTGATCGTGGTCCCCGGTCACTACTTCTTCCCCGGGTTGGAGGAGGATTGGCGCCACAAGCATGAGTGCCTGAGGATCTCCTACGCCTCGGACGAGGAGACAGTGCGCCGGGGGCTGATGATCATCGCCGATGAACTGCACCAGATCTACGCCGAGCAGGGGGGAGAAGATAAGGCCTAACCCAGGGCACCAGAGTCTGCCGAAAGGCCGGGAACCTGCCATCTCCCGGCCTCAAGCGGATCACCCCCACACGCCGTTGAGAAGGGTCGCTGGAGACGTGTGGGGCAGCGCCTTTAGAAATTAAAACCGACGCTGAAGGTGAAAGCGGTCTTATAGGTGCTGTCGGTCAGATCGCTGGCATCAATCGAAGCATCTCCGAGAGCGTCGCCGACACTGTATTTCCCCTTCAAAACATCGAACTGCGCCGCGGATACGCCGGCTGAGAGCAGAATGGATTTTCTGAACACCAGGCTGGCTCCAATGAACAGGGTGGGGGCATCGGAAGTGGCTCCTAAGCCAAAGGTGGGACCCCACTCCAGATCATACTTGTTCAGGTTTTTCCATGTTACGGAATAGGGGACGGTAAACAACGCCAATGCCGAGTAGTTAAAGTCACTGCGGTTGTTCTGTTGGGCGACCTGGTAGCTGATGTTGCCCTCACTGTCCGTCAACTTTTCGCTGAAGTACTTCTTGTTTCTGTTGTCGATAAAGCCAAAGCCAACATGGGTGTAGATCCGGCTCTTATCCCCTTTCAGTACCAGGGTACGGTCTGTACCGCCCTCGCGAGAGACGGTGATGGTCAGGGTTTCATCCTTCACCAGGCTGTACTGCTCGGTGCGCGTGGTGTTTTTGATCAGGGTGTCCGCGTAGGCGATCTCCATCGAGCAGAGGGTGCCGGCAGCGGCGGTTGATATCGCCTGCTCCAGGACTTTGCGTGTCGCTGGTACCTTTCCCTCCTCGGTCAGCTCGTAAAAGCCCTGGATCGCCTCTTTGAGGGGGTCGCACTGGGTTGGGGCGGCGCCAACGGCCGGCCCGCCCTGAAAGGGGCTTTCCAGCTTTGCCCCTTCAATGGTACGTCGAGCGATAAACTTGTAGCCCCCTTTGGGCAGCAGGTTTTTAAAGGTCACCACGACGGGCTCGGTGCCAACGTCATGGGACTCGTAATTGACGCCTTTGGCCAGGTCAAAAACAATCTCTTTGGCTTTTGTTGGAACGCTGATAGCCACTAGCAAACTGGCAAGCACAACACGTTTCATATTGCTTTCCTTGTAAAAAATGAACGGTCGGCCAGTACCCTACCATGTGAACGAATATCTTTCACAAGTGATTGAAGTTGCCGGCATTCCGAACCTTTCCCTGCGATAAATGTGATTGCTCACAAGCCCATTAACCTTCTGCCCTAATGGATGGGTCCAAGGAAGTGAAATCCGGAGTGCCTTAGGGGCAGAACTTATACATGGGTGCCGCATTCAGTGAGGCAGATCAGTGGCTGTGATGATGGGAAGGCTCTATCGCCCCAATCGGGCATTGCGTGATGGCGGCCCTGTCACATGGGACGAAGCAGTGCTAATCTTGCGGCGTACTTAACGAACAACAACAGGCAGTTAATGGAAATGACGCAACCTCGCTACGGTGTTTTGCTGGTGAACCTCGGCACGCCCTGTCAGCCCACCCCCAAGAGTGTGAAGTGCTTCTTAAGCCAGTTTCTTTCCGATGAGCGCGTCGTGGATCTGCCCCGTTGGCAATGGATGCCGATCCTTCATGGCATTATCCTCAATGTTCGCCCTAAGCGGGTGGCCAAGGCTTACCAGTCGATCTGGACCGATCAGGGCTCGCCCCTGAAGGCGATTAGCCTGAAGCAGCAGCGGGCCCTGGCGGCGTTACTTGAACAGCGCACCGGCCAGGCGATCCCCGTGGCGCTGGGCATGACCTACTGCAAGCCGAGCCTGCGGGATGGGTTGGATGAGCTAGAGCAGGCGGGCGTCGATCGGGTGATTGTCCTGCCGCTGTTTCCCCAATACTCCTGCTCCACCACAGGTGCCGTGGTGGACGCCCTGGCGGCGACGCTTAAGCAGAAGCGCTCGATGCCCGAATACCGCTTGATCCGGGATTACCACGCCAATCCCGGATATCTCACGGCGCTGGCGGACAGCGTCAGGGAGAGTTGGGAGGCCAATGGGAGAGGGCAGAAGCTGTTGATCTCCTTTCACGGCGTGCCTCAGCGCTACGTCGACGAGGGGGATCTCTATCGAGTGCATTGTGAAGTGACTGCCCATGGGTTGGCGGCACAGTTGGGGCTCAATGAGAGCCAGTGGCAGCTGTGTTTCCAGTCCCGCTTTGGCAAGGAGCCCTGGTTACAGCCCTATCTGGATGAAACCCTCGCGACCTTGCCGGATCAGGGCGTGACCTCGGTGGACGTGATCAGCCCGGCGTTCTCCGTCGACTGCCTGGAGACCTTGGAGGAGTTGGCCATCGAGGGCAGGCATGATTTTATCGAGGCGGGGGGTAAGGCGTATCACTTTGTGCCCTGCCTTAATGATCGGGCCGATCATATTGCCATGATGGCCGATCTGGTGCAGCAGCATGCAGGCCACTGGGGGGAGTCGGGGTAAGCCGACAATGATGATTTGATGAACGCCGAAGCGATGAGCACGGCAGTAGCATTGCAAAGGCCGCCCAAAGGGGCGGCCTTGTTCTTTCCGTTGGCGACGCTTAGAACCAGAGTTTCATCGCGGTGTAGACGCTCATGGCGGCCATCATGACGACGATCAGCCAGCCAAAGACGGCCATCCAGACCGGGTGCTGGTAGTCGCCCACGATCTTCTTGTTGTAGGCGGCGGCCAGCATGGCACCCAGTGCCAAAGGCAGGATAAAGCCGTTGACGGTACCGACCATGACCAGCAGGGAGACCGGGCGGCCGATCACACAGAAGACCAGGCAGGAGAAGGCGATAAAGCCGATCACCCAGCGGTCATGGTTACGCTCGATGCTTGGGTGCAGGGTGCGCAGGAAAGAGACCGAGGTGTACGCCGCACCGATCACGGACGTGATGGCGGCGCTCCACATCACCAGGCCAAAGATCTTGTAACCCAGATCGCCGGCGGCGTGCTGGAACACGGAGGCGGGAGGATTGCTTGGATCCAGGGTGAAGCCCATGCTCAGGACACCCAATACCGCAAGGAACAGCAGGACGCGGATAAAGGAGGCGAGGCAGATGGAGGAGATGGCGCCACGGTTGACTTCCGGCAGGGCTTCTTTGCCCACCACACCGGCGTCGATCAGGCGGTGTGCGCCGGCGAAGGTGATGTAGCCACCGACGGTACCGCCCACCAGGGTGACGATGGCGATGTAGTCGATGGTGTCCGGCACAAAGGTCTGACGGGCGGCTTCGGCCAGCGGTGGGTTGGTAGAGCCGACCACGTAGAGGATCAGCACCAGCATGGTGGCGCCCATCAGCAGAACGAATTTATCCATCACCTTGGTTGCATCCTTCATGCAGAACAGGGTAATGGCCACTACGGCACTGATCGCCGCGCCCACCTCGGCACTGAAGCCAAACAGCACGTTCATCCCGAGGCCGGTACCACCGAGGTTGCCGATGTTAAAGGCCAGGCCACCGAGGGCCACCAGCCCGGCGATGGCGAACCCCATCCCGGGCAGGACCTGGTTGGCCACGTCCTGGGCCCGGGCCTTGGCGACCACGATGATGCGCCAGATGTTGAGCTGGGCGCCGATATCCAGGATCACGGAGATCAGGATCACGAAGGCAAAGGCGGCACCGAGTTTCTCGGTGAAGACAGTGGTTTGGGTGAGAAAACCGGGTCCCACCGCTGAGGTTGCCATCAGAAATGCGGCCCCCAGGATGAGGGACCAGTTGATCTTGACCTTGGCGCTGGACGCCGTGGCCGTCTGGGTTTGGATCCCTGACATAAGTAAGACTTCCTTCTTAGATAAGTGAGGCGGTTAATTCCGCCGTTTTTTTATTTACGGAACGCTCTGATGGCGATCTCGTTTTCTTGTAAAAACTGTACGGCGGTCTGGGCGAAGCTCAGGGCGTGAGAGCCGTCGCCGTGGATGCACAGGGTGTCTGCCTTGAGGGCGACGGCCTGACCGTCGACCGAGGTGACCTCACCCTGCATCACCATCTGGTACACCTGGGCCAGGGCCTGCTCGTCGGTTTCGATCAGGGCATCGGCCCGGTTGCGGGGAGTGAGCAGGCCGCTGCTCAGGTAGCGGCGATCGGCAAACACCTCGTTGGCGGTGGCCAGGCCCAGCCGCTCGCCGGCCTGGACCAGTTCGCTGCCGGCCAGGCCAAACAGCACCAGTTCGGGATCGAAGCGGTAGACTGCTTCGGCAATGGCCTCGGCCAGGGCTGGATCGGAGGCCGCCATGTTGTACAGGGCGCCATGGGGCTTGACGTGTTTCAGCCTGCCCCCTTGGGCACGGACGACTCCATAAAGGGCACCGATCTGGTAGAGCACCAGTTCGTGCGCTTCTTTGGGGCTGATCGCCTGATGGCGACGGCCAAACCCCTGCAGATCGGCCAGTCCCGGGTGAGCGCCAATGGCGACATCATGGCTCAGAGCCAGGGTGACCGTCTCGGCCATCACGCCGGGATCGCCGGCATGAAAACCACAGGCAATATTGGCTGAGCTCACCAGTGGCATGATGGCGGCGTCGTTGCCCAGTTGATAGCGACCGAAGCTTTCGCCCATGTCGCAGTTGAGATCCAAAGAGACGTTAGACACGGTTTTGCTCCTTCCATCTGTGTTTGATTGCGATCTCCAGCCGAGTCAGTGCCAGGTGACGCTTGGCCAGGGCCTGTTGCGCCGCTTCGATGCTGATCGCCTGAAAATTCAGGGTCTGGCCCGGCTTGCGCTGGGCCAGTCGCGGCAGATCCACCGTGGCGATCTGGCCGATCTTCGGGTAGCCGCCGGTGGGCTGGCAGTCACTCATCAGGATGATGGGCTGGCCATCATTGGGGATCTGGATACTGCCTGGGCTGACCCCTTCACTGAGCAGTTCCCGCACTTCATTGCGCACCAGCTGCGGGCCGGTCAGGCGATAGCCCATGCGATCGGAGGCGTTGCTGATCTCATAGACCTGGCGGGTGAACTCCTCACGGCTGGTTTCGCTGAACCAGTCGTACTGGGGGCCCGGGATAAAGCGGATCGGCAGGCTGGGATCCAGGTACCCTTGCAAGACACTGCCCGGTTGCCCTGTGGGGGCGCGCAGGTCGCAGGGCTGGATGCTGAGCTGGTCGCCGGCTTCCAGGCTGCGTCCCTGATAACCGCCGATCCCGGCGCGCAGGAAGGTACTGGCACTGCCCAGCGTCGGAGTCAGTTGCAGCCCGCCATGGACCGCCAGGTAGCCTCGGCACCCTTCCCGGGCGCTGCCCAGGGCAAGGGTTTGTCCAGCCCGAACATTGTGGGCGCTCCAGCCCGACAGGGGGAGCCCATCCAGGGTTGCCGTCATCTGAGCGCCACCAAAGCAGATCACCGTATCGCACTCAAACACCAGGGTCGGCCCCAGCAGGGTGTATTCGATCACCGCCGCCTCGGCGGGATTGCCCAGCATCAGGTTGACTAACCGGGGCGCCAGGGCGTCCATGCAGCCATTGGTGCTAAAGCCATATTGGCGATAGCCGGTCCGGCCCTGATCCTGCACCGTGGTCAACATGCCTGGCCGTTCAATCCGTATCATTGTTGCCCCTCCTTATGGTGCGTTTGCAGCTCGAGGTAGCTTGGCCGGTCAATGGCGACGAAGCGGATGCGATCCCCGGCCTGCAGCACTGTGGGTGGGCTCTGATCGTAATCGACCAGGGGCAGGGGGGTGCGGCCGATCAACTGCCAGCCTCCCGGAGTTTCCATCGGGTAGATCCCGGTCTGGCCCCCGGCGATCCCGACACTGCCAGGTGGAATGGCCAGGCGTGGCGACTCGAGTCTGGGCGTGGCAAGGCGCGGGTTCATCCCCCCCATAAAGGGAAAGCCCGGCGAGAAGCCAAGGAAATAGACCTGGTATTCGCCGCCACTGTGCAGGGCGATCACCTCCTCCTCGGTCAGTTGGTTGTGTTGTGCCACTGTCGCCAGATCCGGGCCAAACTCCGGGTCATAGCAAACGGGGATCTCGACGGTGCGGCTGGCACCCGTCCCCTGGGGGGCAAGCCCTTCAAGGCGTGCCAGTACCTCGCCTTGCAGCACCAGGTAGGGGTTATCCCCTTTGACCTCCAACGGGTTGTAGTGGATGGTCAGGGTGGTGAAGGCGGGTACCAGCTCAATCAGCCCAGGCAACGGGGGATGGCGCAGACACTGGGCCGCCGCATGCACCCGGGCATTGTGCTCCGGGCAGATCTTATCGCCCAGATGAACGATGAGCGCACTGTCACCCAGTGCGCTGAAGGTGATTGGAAAGGTCATAATGTCAGTGTATTCGCTGTGGCCGATCGAAACGATCAGAGTACCGCCAGTCGGCTTTGCGGCAGATCGCTGACGAACATGCAGCCGGGAGCATGGGTGATGACCAGTTCGGGCTTCGCCTGCATGATCACGGCCTGTGGGGTCACGCCGCAGGCCCAGAAGACCGGAACCTCATCGGGGTGGATGGTGACGGCGTCACCGAAGTCCGGTTGGTTGAGATCTTTAATCCCGATGGCGGCGGGATCACCGATATGGATCGGGGCGCCATGGACGCCGGGGAAGCGGGCGGTGGTGGTGACAGCATCGGCGATACGGTTGCGCGGGATAGGGCGCATGCTGACGACCGTGGGTCCGTGGAACTGGCCGGCTGGCTCACACTGGATATTGGTGATGTACATGGGCACATTGCAGTTTTGCTCGATGTGCCGGACCGGGATCCCGGCCTCCAGCATGGGATGCTCGAAGGTAAAGCTGCAGCCAAGTAGGAAGCCGACCATTTGGTCGTTCCAGTACTCTTGAATGGACTGGGGCTCATCCACCAGCTCACCATGTCGATAGACCCGGTAGCCTGGGATATCGGTGCGCAGATCGGCGGTTGGGGCGATGCGTGCCGGAACCGGGTTGCCGGGGTCGGTGACATCCAGCAGGGGGCATGGCTTGGGGTTACGCTGACAGAACAGGAAAAAATCCAGGGCCAGATCCTTGGGTAGGATCACCAGGTTAGCCTGGGCAAAGCCTGGGGCCAGTCCTGCCGTCGGGCCGGTCCAGACACCGTCGCGGATCATGCTGCGTACATCGGCGGGATCCTGGGGGTGGCGGGGCGTTTTATCGTGTTGGTTCATGCTTTCACTCCTTCTCGGGCCCCGTCATTATTATGAGCTTTAGTGGGCACGGTTGCCGTGCTTCGATGGGGCCGGTTTGATCCTGAGGATCTTTAATTTCGACTCAGGTATTTGTTTCCCATGTGATTGTTGTCAAGTTTCCGATTCATTCGACTCTAATCATCTTGTGCTCTTTGACCAAGGGAAGGGGAGGTCCGGCTTGTTAAATTGTGAGTCTCTCGGCAAGTGTGAAGTCTCCTGATTGCCTTCTGATGAAACTAAGGTTTTTGGTGATCGCCCTGGTTTAATCTCTGGTTTTTAGGTTGATTTTTGGCGACTTGCCCAGCCTTGGTGAGGGTGAGGCCAGTGGACCCGACTGGTCTGCCAGTCGGTGGGCGGGTTATCGGGGGCGGGTAGGTGTCGGCAGTGGTTGGTTTTTGTGAGGTCAAGTGGGTTCCATCTGGGCTTTTTTCCAGGATCTCCGTTTGAGACAAAGGCAGTTGTGATAGGATCCCGCGTCACTAAAGAGATTGTGGCTTTGGCCACTCCCTGTGGCCAGGATGCGCCCGGGGCCAACTACACTGCATGGAACAGGCAAAACAGGCTGAAGTGATCCCAGCATGAAATTTCCCGGTCAACGCAAGTCCAAGCACTACTTCCCCGTAGAATCCCGCGATCCGCTCACTAATGAGCTCAATCCGGTGATCCAGCCCAAACATGTCCATGTGACCGGCATCGATCAGACTCTGGTCGATATCGAAGCCCATGTGGATGAGGACTTTATTGCCCGTCATCGGTTGGTGAAAGGCAACTCCATGTTGATCGACGATGCTGCGGCCCATGCCCTGTATCAGGAGTTGCAGGACAAGGCGCTGATCACCGAAGAGTTTGCCGGTGGCACCATTGGCAACACTCTGCACAACTATGCCACCCTGGCCGATGATCGCTCGGTGATGTTTGGGGTGATGAGCCGCAATATTCAGATCGGCAGTTATGCCTATCGCTACCTGTGCAACACCTCCAGCCGAGTCGATCTGAACCACCTGCAGCCGGTCGATGGCCCCATCGGCCGCTGTTTTACCCTGATCAGCGAGTGTGGTGAGCGCACGTTTGCCATCTCCAAGGGGTGCATGGACAAGCTGACCCCCGAGTTTATCGACGAGGAGTTGGTCAAGACCGGTTCGGCCCTGGTGCTGACCGCCTACCTGATGCGTGCCGGGGATGATCCCATCAGCGACGCTGCGATGACTGCCATCCGTTATGCCCATGAAGCCAACGTGCCCGTGGTACTGACCCTGGGGACCCGTTTCCTGATTGAGCAGGATCCCAAGTGGTGGCAGGACTTTATTCAGGAACATGTCACCGTGCTGGCGATGAACGAAGAGGAGGCCGAAGCCCTCACCGGTCAGACCGATCCTCTGCTGGCCTGTGATCAGGCCCTGGAATGGTGTGATCTGATCCTCTGCACCGCCGGTGCCACCGGCCTCTACACCGCGGGTTGGACTGACGAAGCGTTTAAGCGGGAAACCGGCCATATGCTGTTGCCCGGTGCCATCGGTGAGTTCAACCGTTACGAGTTCTCCCGGCCGATGCGTAAAGAGGGGTGCGATGAGCCGCTGAAGGTGTTTTCCCATATCGCCCCCTTTATGGGCGGCCCGGAGAAGATCAGTAACACCAATGGTGCCGGTGATGGTGCCCTGGCAGCCCTGCTGCACGATATGTCCGCCAATGATTACCACAAGCTGAACCTGCCCAACTCCAGCAAGCATCGCTACAGTGGCCTGTGCTACTCCTCGTTTGCCCAGATCTGTAAGTACGCCAACCGGGTGAGCTACGAAGTGCTGGCCCAGCACCAGCCGCGTCTCTCCCGCGGCCTGCCGGAGCGGGAAGACAGCCTGGAAGAGGCCTACTGGGAGCGGTAAGTTCCAGGCTCAATGGATGAAATGCCATAACGCCCGCGAGGAGACTCGCGGGCGTTTTGTTTGGGCGGCGATAGGAGGGCGTTCCTCTACTTGCTTTGGGGTTTGACCGTTTCAATCAAACTGCAACAAGAAGCAGGGGAGCGTAACGGCCCCTGCCGTTTTTCTCGGTGGATCACCAGGCCTTGTAGGGGAGGAACTTACCGTTAAGGGTCAGTACCACCCGATCGCCTTTGGGGTCCTCCTCTTTGTCGACCTCCATGGTGAAGTCGATGGCGCTCATGATCCCGTCGCCAAACTTTTCTTGGATCACTTCTTTGAGCGTGTCGCCATAGACGCCGACGACTTCATACAGTCGGTAGATCAGGGGATCCTGGGGGATGCTCTGATCCCAGGTCTTGGTCGGGTAGGCCATAAGGGCGGGCAGGGCTTCCATGGGTAATTCGAGCAGTGAGCGCAGCTTGGCGGCGGGGGCCTCAGGCATGCTGTTCATGCCCAGGCACGCCGAGGTGGTCCAGACCAGGCTCATGCCGATCTCATCGGCGATGGCTTGCCAGGTCAGCCCTTTGCTCTGTTTGGCCAGCACAATGGCCTCGGTAACGTCCAGCTTGTTCATACGAACTCTCCTTTTTAGGGTTAGAAATGGGGCCAGAGCCATTGGGTGAGGATCACCAGGCTCAACAGCAGCGAGACACTCCGCCAGAAGGCCGCCGGGTTGCGCTCCAGCAGTGGCGGCGCGTGTTGCGTCAGGTAGCGGGGATTGGGGCGGCGCAGATCATGCAGAAATTCGCTGATCTGTTCGTAGCGGTCGCCAGGCAGGGGATGAACGGCGCGGGCGATGGCGGCGTCTATCCAGAGCGGAATGGCCCGTTCGTCCCGGACCAGGGGGCGATACGTCAGCCGACGCTGGGCCAGGCGACTGGTGGCGCGGGCCATATCCAGGCCGTAGGGCAGTTCACCGGAGAGTAACCCGTAGGCGAGGACCCCCAGGGCAAACTGATCCGACCGCTCTGTGCCAGCTTCGCCCAGGGCATATTCCGGTGCACTGTATTGGGCCGTGCCCAGTTGATGAAACGTGGGCAGCAGGGTGCTGATCTCCTCGAGGCCGGCGATCCGGGCTGAGCCCAGATCCAACAGGGTGACCGTCCCGGCCTGGTCAATCAGTACGTTTTCCGGGCGCAGATCCTGGTGGAGGATCTCGAGGCGGTGAAGCGCGCGCAAGGCCTTGCCCAGCTGTTCCAGGATCCCTCTTACCTGTTCGAGTGTCGGGGTGGGGTGATCCAGCCGCCACTGAGCCAGGGTTTGTCCCGGAGCGCGCTCAAACAGGGTGTAGTAGCGGCTGCGGGGCTTAGGTGGCTCTGCGGCCTTGATCAGGTGATCGCTCTGGCAACGTCTGGCGATCCACTCCTCCAGGCCAAAGCGTTCCAGTGCGGCGCTGTCGTCCCGTTGTTCTACCGCAGGTACTTTAAGGATCCGCTCCGCACCACCGGGTTCGCGAACCAGGTAGATGTGGCTGCGATGGTTGTATTGAAGCTGACGCAACACCTCCAGGCCGTCCAATTGATCGCCAGGCCTGAGTTGGCCCGGAAACGGCAGGCCAGCCAGTTGCTGGTGGCGCTCTTTGGCACTGGCTGGGGGCAGGTGCTCGATGCGGACGATTTGGGCGGTCAGGTTGTCGTTCGAGCCGTTGCGCCGGGCCGCTTCAATCACAGCGCGGGTGGCGCCATTCAGGTCGTCGCCATAACGGTGGATCAGGCTGGCCATCGACGATTCTTCTACGAACTCATAGACACCGTCGGTGGCCAACAAAAAGGTGTCCCCGGCGCTGATCCCCAGGGAATGGTAGTCAAGCTCGAGTCGGGTGCCGATCCCCAGGGCTCGGGCGAGGTAGTGCCCCTCGCTGTGATTGACTCGGTGATCTCGGGTCAAGGGCTCCAGTGCGTTCGGGTGAAGACGGTAGATCCGGCTGTCGCCGATGTGAAACAGATGGGCCGTATGGGATTTGACCACCAGGGCCGAGAAGGTGCAGACATAGCCCAACTCGGGATTGGTTCCTGAACCATTCTGGGCCGAGAGCCAGGCATGGATGGCGCTGAGGACCCGCTGCCCGGCCGTTTTGACCGACCAACTCTCCGGGCTGGAGAAGTAGTCTTGCAGGAAGCCGTTGACCGCCGATTCGCTGGCGATCTGGCTGACTGGGCTGCTGCCGATCCCGTCGGCCAGGGCGACGGCGATCCCCTTGGTCTGGCGCAGGGCGCCTTCGGGGATCCAGGCACCATGAAAGTCCTGATTGACGGGTTTGACTCCGGCACAGCTATGCTGGCCCAGGGCAATACGGATGAGCTCACTCATGCTTGTTGGCGTCCGGACCGGCAGATCCGGACGCCCTCCTTAGGCGGTTTGCTCAGACTTGCCCAATGGCGCGACGACGGTGCGCTTGGGCGCGGTACGCACATGGGTGCTGTAGAGGGTCAGGCCAGTGAAGGCCAGGCCGCCCACCAGGTTGCCGAGTACGGTGGGGATCTCATTCCAGATCAGGTAATCCATGATGGAAAAGTCACCGCCCATGATGATGCCGGAGGGGAACAGGAACATGTTGACCACGGAATGCTCAAAGGTCATGAAGAAGAACAGCATGATCGGCATCCACATGGCGATCACCTTGCCGCTGACGTTGGTGGAGATCATGGCACCGACCACCCCTGTCGAGACCATCCAGTTGCAAAGCATGCCGCGAATAAAGATGGTGAACCAGCCCGCCAGGCCATACTCCGCGTAGCCGACGGTTCGGGAGTGCCCTATGCTGGCGATCTTCTGACCGACGGCGCCCGGCTCGATGGAGAAGCCATAGGTAAAGACAAAGGCCATCAGGAAGGCCACCGTCAGAGCGCCGGCGAAGTTACCGATGAACACCAACCCCCAGTTGCGCAGCACGCCATTGAGGGTGACGCCGGGGCGTTTATCGAGCCAGGCTAGAGGGGCGAGGACAAACACTCCTGTGAGTAGGTCGAAACCGAGCAGGTAGAGCATGCAGAAGCCGACCGGGAAGAGCACAGCACCGAGTAAGGGTGAACCTGTCATGGTGATGATGGTGATGGCAAACACGGCGGCGAGGGCCAGGATGGCTCCGGCCATGTAGGCACGGATCAGGGTATCCCGGGTGGACATGGTGATCTTCGATTCACCGGCGTCGACCATCTTGGTGACAAATTCCGAAGGGGCTAGATAAGCCATAAAACTCTCCTTGTATAAAAGTGGTGGGGCTGTTCTACCCATTGCAAGCTGCAACCCCCGTGCCAGCGCACGAAAATGGCTTTAATGCATTGAATTTAAAGTCTTTGGTGTTTTGTTTTAGTGGGTGAAGGGGGGATGGACTGCACTAAGAGCGGGCGTGTTTGTGCGGCCCTTGGATCTCACTGGTGCAGGAGAGACGGTCGAAGCATTATGGGAGCGCGAAGCTCGCAAAACCGCGGAAGATCCACTGACGGGTCAAGGCAGCAACAATGATGGGGCCAATGCGCGTCCATCGCCGTCAGTGGGCGGACCCTGTCAGTATGGGTCAGTGCTCACTAGCAAAACACTAACTCGGACTGGGCGTCCTGCCAGGTGCCACGAATGGGGTAGTGGTTGTCCGGGTTACGGATCCACTCCAGGCCGCTCACCAGGGTTTCCAGTTGGGGACGCACAAAGGGGTTGTTGGAGATATCCACCACATGCAGGTGGCCCTCCTGGTTGACCACAAACAGACCCGGCTCGGCAAAGTTATGATCGGTTTCCTGTGCCGAGCGGGGCAGCGAAATGTAGACGCCCAAGGCCTTCATCTGCGACTCGGTCAGGCCATAGGCGAAGGGAAAGGAGACGGTCAGCCGAGTCAGGTGTTCTTCCAGTTGGGCTTTGCTGTCGGCCGATACGGCGATGATGTCTATGCCTATCTTTTGCAGGGTCTCGACATGCGCCTCCAGCGCCTCAAGGTACTTGGTGCACAAGGGGCAATGCCGACCACGATAAATCACCACCAGCTGCCAGTCGCAGTGCCCGCGTGGTATGCCCAGTGTGACCTCCTCTCCATCGAGGGTCGGTACCATGATATGGGGGAAGATCGCCCCGGGTTGCAGTTTCTGCTTGATGTCCATGAGTGGCTCCTTACATTGAGACTCGATAAACCTATGACCCGTGGATAAACAACTTAGTCGCTTGCGCAGCGGTTTGCAGGGGCGGGTGCGATCCGGTTGCTGTGACTCAGGCTGGTGCGCCATGTCATCGGGAAGTACGTATGAAAAGGGAGCCTTAGCAGGCTCCCTTGTTATCGGTTGCGGGTTAGCGCTCGCTTACTCGGACGCCTTACCTTGAATGCGGTCGTTGGCCCGCAGTTGATCGAACTCTTCGATCTGTTCGAGCATGGACTTGAGAATTTCCGGGTACTGGCGGGAGATATCGTTCTTTTCACCGATGTCTTTCGACAGATCATAGAGCTCGGGCGGGTGGTAGAGATCCTTACGCTCGTAGAGGGAGAGATCCTGCTTGCGCTTCTCCCGGCCGTATTTCTCCTTGAACGCCTTCTTGAGAGGGCCCTGATCGGCATTCCAGACGACCTTGTAATCCCCCTGGCGCATGCCATGGCCATTCTGATCGCGCCAGAACAGGGTGTCTCGCGGTGAGCCGGTCAGTTCGCCAGTCAGGTAGGGAAGAATATTGGTACCGTCATAGTCACGATCGTCGGGCATAGTTGCTCCGGCGGCGGCGACGGCGGTGGGGAAGATATCCAGATTGGAGAGGATCCCGTCGGTGTTCACTGTGCCCCCCTTAAGCTTGGCTGGCCACTTTACCGCGAAGGGCATGCGCAGGCCCCCTTCGTTGTGGGTGGCTTTACCGCCACGGAACTGGCCATTGGGGTGCAATTTGGTACCACCGTTGTCGTTGGTCAGGAAGATCAGGGTATTGTCTTCAAGGCCCAACTCCTCGAGCTTGTCGACGATTTTACCCACCTGGGCGTCGAAGGCTTTGATCATGGCGTCGTAAATGATCTGGGCATCGTCCAGCTCCGGCCCTTTCCCCTTCTGTTTGGTTTTCTTCGAGATGTTGACTTTGGTCTTGGTGAAGCCTTCCGGCAGGTACTCGGCACCCACCTGGTAGGGGGCGTGGACGTTGTAGGTGGCGAAGTACATAAAGAAGGGGGCGTCCTTATTGTCCTCGATAAACTCGACCGCCTTATCCCCCACGGCGTCTGTGGTGTAGCCCGAGCCTTGCACGGGTTGGCCATTTTCCGCCAACTTGCTCCAATCCGTGTAGCTGCAGCGACCGGGGAAACCAAAGAAATAGTCGAAGCCCCGATTGTTGGGCTGGAAATGATCGTTCAGCCCCAGGTGCCACTTGCCGAAGGCACCGGTGGTGTAGCCTGCATCCTGCAAGACGTCGGACAGCATTATTTCTTGAGTCGAAACGCCGATATCCAGCTGTCGAGCCTCCTTATCGTCACCACTGAGGGTCTCGTAGCCGAAGCGGGACTGGTAGCGTCCGGTCATCAGGCCGGCACGGGACGGCGCACAGACATGGTGGGTGGAATAGGCTTGTTCGACGAAGACACCGTCCTTGATCAAGGTATCGATGTTGGGCGTCTCGATATTTTGATTGCCGGTATAGCTGTAGGCGGCGTAGGTGAGATCGTCGGTGATCATCACCACGATATTGGGTTGGGTGGCCATCACGGCGGGTGCGAAGCTGCTTAAGGCCAGGCTTGCGTACTTCAGGCTTGAGTTCATAGTCACTTCCTGTAACAGAACGGGAGAGGTCGCAACAGTTTGAATATAGGCGGCGCGTTGCCTTGTTGTGACTGAACTGTTGCCTTGTGGTAGATGTAACCCGGGTTCCGTTTCGGCGTAAGGTATTTTGCATTTTTTTACCGGCTCTCCCGCTGAATGACGAAGTCACTCTTTAGCGATATACACCCCTTAAAGGGCTAAAGAGCAACGAGGTGACTGGGTAAAGCCAGCCCGGACAGGGCTGGTTTTGGCCGGAGTATGGATTGGGCGTGTGAGGCCCCAAGTGAGGGTTCAGAAGCTCCACTTCACCTGGGCAAAGAGGAGGGTCGAGGGCGTCTGACCAAACAGGCTGTCGCCGCTGCCGTCGAAGCGTTGCAGTACGCCCAGCAGTTGCCAGTCGTTGGCCAGGGAGTAGCTGGCGTTGGCGCCGATAAAGTAGGAGCCGTCCTGATAGGCCGTCGCGGTCAGGGTGAAGCGGCTCAGTGGGGTGATATCGAAACCTATGTCGCCGTAGCCGGTCCAGCGGGTAAAGCTGAGGGTGCGGGCGGTCAGCGGCAGATTCAAGAAGGCCAGGGCACTGTCCGGCGCTTGTGGGTGACTGATGTAGAGCGCCGCGGCTCGGCCCATCCAGTTACGGCGTCCGCCGAAGCTGTAGTCGCTTTCCAGCGTGGCAACGGTCGAGCGCTGCAGGGGCTGTGCGTCGGGTGTCTGCGGTGGCCAGTGGGACTCGGTCGGCTCAAAGTGGGTGAGCTCACCGCGCACGCCCGCGCCTTTGAGATCGCCAGCGAAGCCCAGGCCAAACACGTGATCCAGGTGAGACTTGCCGGCCAGCACCTGGCCATCCCAGCCGCTGAGGTTGAACAGGTAACGTCCGGCGTAGCTGTCCAGCTGACTCTCTTTGGCCGGGTTGTAGACGAGATCGATCTGGCTGGCGAAGCCGAGCTTGCGACTGAGGATCAGCGCATCGGCACCGGGACGCTCCTCGTAGTCGAAGTCATAGACGGAGTAGCTGTTGAACAGATCGTTGGGGTTGAACAGGGTGGCCATGCCCCAGTTGATCCGCGAGCGGCCCAGACGTAGCTGCCAGTCTTTACTGTCGCCGCCGAAGCGGTAGTCGAGGTAGGCACGATCGAAGCTGCTGGTGCCGATCGCCCCCTTTTTGTCGAGCCAGTTATGGCTCAGATCCCAGTAGCCGGGATCCTGCCCCACCAAGTTGCCATAGCCTGGCAGCTCGGCGCTGTCGCCAGCGAATAGGCGGTTGCGCATGGCCAGGTTGATACGCAGCGTGTCACTGAAGCGGTACTCGAAGTTAAAGCGCTGATGCACCAAATGATCCAGCGCTGAGCCGCCTTCGTCGGGCAGGGTGGCGGTGGCCATGTACTTGACGTAACCGCCCAGATCCCACGCTTTTTCCGGGGCCAGGCCTGGGATGGCGGCACTGGCGCAGGCGGGCAGTGACAGCACCGCCAATCCGCACAGCACCGATAGCCCCGAGACACGGTTTTTCATGCGGCGTGCTCCGGCTGCTGGCGCCGATCTTCGGTCAGCTGGCCATCTTCGAACACGATCACCCGCTTGGCCCGGGTGATCACCCGAGGATCATGGGTCGAGAAGATGAAGGTGGTGCCCTCCTGCTGGTTGAGCCGCTCCATGATGTCGAGCAGCTCCTTGGTGCTTTGCGCATCCAGGTTGGCGGTGGGCTCATCGGCCATCACGAAGCGGGGACGGGGCGCCAATGCCCGGGCCACGGCGACCCGCTGCTGCTGACCGCCGGAGAGTTTGGCGGGGATCTTATGCATCTGATCTTTGAGGCCCACCTCGGTGAGCAGCTGCTCGGCCCGGGCGCGGCACAGCGCCTCTTTGTGGCCCTGCAGCTGCATCACGAACTCGACGTTCTCCAGGGCGGTGAGCACCGGCAGCAGGCTGTAATCCTGGAAGATGAAGCCGACGTGATCGCGGCGAAAGGCGATCAGCGCCTTCTGATCGAGCTGGCACAGATCCTGACCGTCGATCAGCACGGCACCGCCGCTGGGGTTGTCGATCCCGCCGAGCATGTTGAGCAGGGTGGTCTTGCCTGAGCCGGAGGGGCCCATGACGGCGACGAATTCGCCCTGCTCTATGGTGAGATCCAGTGGCTTGACGGCCTGCACCGGGAAGTCGGAGTCCGGGTTGTAGGTTTTGCTCAGTTGTTGGGTGTGAATGCTCATGGTTCACGGCTCCTTAATGCTTTTCGGCCATCGCCGAGACCGGCGTTTGTTTGAGGATCTGGCGCGCCGGGTAGAGCGCCGCGAACAGGCTGGCGATCACCACGGTGATGAACACCAGGCGATAGTCACTGGCACTGACTTCGGGGTAGAACAGGGTGTCGACGCCGAAGGCCGCCAGGCCATCGGCCATGGCTCCCAGGGAGATCCCTGTGTGTTGCAGCAGGGCGATCAGGCCGCTGGCAACCAGCAGACCCAACAGGCCGCCGACCACGCCGAGCCAGGCGGATTCGAGCAGCAGCAGGGCGAAGATCTTGTGCTTTTGCATGCCGACGGCCATCAGGACGCCAAATTCGCGGGTGCGTTCGAACACCGACATCAGCAGGATATTGACGATGCCAAAGGCCATGGCGGTGACGTAGATCCCCAGGATGATGGCGTTGCTGACGCCGATCTGGCCCAAAATGGAGGCCAGCATGGGCTGGATCTGACGCCAGTCCCGCACCCGGTTGGCGTCGCCAGCCAGGGCTTGCAGCTCGGTGCGCATCTCATCAAGCAACTCCAGTGCCTGATGATCTTGCTCGACCAGGCGAATGGCGATCTCATGCAGCCCCTCCAGGCCAGCCAGGGCGGTGAGATCGCCCTGGCGGACGAACAGGTTGCCGTCGTCGAAGCCGCTGGCGGGGGTTTTGAAAATGCCCCGCACCCGGAAGGCGGCACCGGCCACGTCGCCATCGACGTCGGTAAAGGTGAGCACCACCTTGGAGCCGATCTGCAGCTTGAGCCGCTCGGCGGTCTTGCTGGACACCAGCACCGGGTTGCGACCCTGCTCATCCAGCCACTGCCCGTCGATCACCGCGCCGGCTATGGGGGTGACGGCGGCTTCATCGGCCGGGATCACGCCGTTGATCTTGATCCCCCGGGTGGCCCTCGCCGAGGCCACCATGCCGTCGGCGATGAAGCGGCCGCTGCTGGCGGCGATGCGCGGCTCTTGCGCCAGGGTGGCGAGTATTGTCTCGGGCGCTTCCAGTACGGCCTCGAGCCGGGGATCGTCCAGGTAGTTCTGGTGGTGGATCTGCAGCTGGCTGGTCTGCCAGGTGATCCCGTTTTGGATCATGTTGCTGTACATGCCGGTGATAAAGCCCATCATGGCGATCACGCCCACCAGGCCGAAGACGATGGCGCTGAGCAGGATCCCGGTGCGCAGCTTGTTGCGCCAGAGGTTGCGCCAGGCCAGCTTAATCAACATGGAACGCTCCTTGTCTGAATAAAAAGGTATGGCCTACCGGCCGGATCGACTTAGCCCACATGGCTGCCTCCTTTGAGGGCATCGACCAGGGTGATGCGGTGGATATGCCAGAGGGGGTAGATCAGGCACAGGGCAAGCAGGCCCAGCACGATGGCGACTTGATTGATAAACAGCCAGGGCTCCACCAGGGCGGGCATGATGGGATCCCAGCCCATCTCCAGGATCAACTCGGCGGTCTCGCCGGTCAGGGTGATGGGGTGGTGCTTGAGGTAGATGAGCACCGGGGTGATGATGGCCAGGCCGATCCCGGTGCCGAGCAGGGCGATAAACAACGACTCGATCCCGACGAGCAGCAGCAGACGTGTGCGCAGCATGCCGGTGGCCAGCATGACGCCGAACTCGCGCTGACGCTCCAGGGTCATCATCATCAGGGTGGCGAACAGGCCGAAGCCCACCACGCCATAGAGCAGGTACATCATGAACAGGCCGCCGGCTCTATCCATCAGGATCTGCTGGGCCATCTCCGGCGCGAGATCCTGCCAGTCGCGCACGCTCTGCTGCGGGTACAGGGCACTCAATACCGCTTCCGTCTCGGCCAGCTGGTTGAGGCGGTCGGTGTGCAACACCCAGGCGCTGATCTGCTCACCTGTGCTGTAGAGCCGCTGCGCCTGGGGCAGGGAAAGGAAGACCAGCTGGTTATCCAACCCGGGCACGGGAAAGCGCAGCAGGCCCTTGATGCGGTAGAGGCCGGCGGCGGTCTGGCCACGATAGCCCTGGCCGTAGAGCACCAGCTCATCACCGACGTCCAGCTCAAGGTAGCGGGCCAGGCCCTCGCCCAGCAGCACCTGATCGTCATCGTCTTTGAGGTACTCACCGGTGACCAGCTTGTCGGCCAGTTTGGCATAGTCCTGCTCGGCGCTGGGAATGCCCGCCATCACCAGGGCCCCCTTGGAGCTGTTGTTGCCGGCGGCCAGGGCGAAGGACTCGAGCCGGGGCAGTCGATGACTGATCTGGGGCAGGGCGGCTGCCGGGGCGATGAAGTCGTCCCCCATGGGGATGAGATCATCGATGCTGTGGCTGTCGCCAAACTCCGGGTGCTGGATCTGGATCAGTCCGGTGGCGAAGCGGGCCGCATTGTCGATGTTATTTGCGTAGCTGCCCTCCTGAATGCTGCGCATCAGCAACGACAGGATCAGGGCGAGGGCGAGGGCGGCGGCGGTCAGCAGGGTGCGCCGCTTCTGCCGCCAGAGGTTACGCCAGGCCAGTTTGATTAACATGAGCAGTCCTTAGCGTCAGTCACGCAGTGCCTTCATCTGGCTTTGGGAGAAGAAGTCGTCGCCGATGGCAAAATCAAACTGGGCGGCATGGGTGATCATCTCGGTCTTATGGCCGGGTTTGTCGGCGGGGATCATCTCCATCCGCGTGGCCAGCCGGCGTCCGCCCATCGGTTGCACGTCATAGGTGCGCAGCACGTTGATGAGTTCATCGAATTCGTCGTAAAACTCCACCTGGCGCTGGAGGAAGGTCTCCTTGGAGATCCACATCCGCACCTTGCTCCAGACCACGGGCGCATCGGGCTTGGCGAAGGCGTCGATGACATAGCTGAGGTCATTGTCAAAGGGGGCCTCTTCGACGAGTTGATGGTCATAGTCCACCACGATGGAGGACTGGTTGATCAGATCATCATTGGTGAAATCCGAGCCCATCCAGGATTGACCCAACATGGAGGGGGCGATCTTGATCACCCGCTCGATGCTGGGCAGCCAGCTCCACATCTCCCGGTAGCGCTTGAGGGAGGCACTGCCCTTGTCTTTGGCCGGCGCGGTGACCAGCACCAGGGAGAGATCCAGCCCCTTGGTCCAGCTTTTCATGGTCATGGTGCGGGTCCAGTCCGGGCGGATGATGTTCATGGTCAGTTCGCTGTAGCTGGACTCGCCGCGCATCTGCTGATCCGACTGGATCACAATCTCGGTTGCGCTGAGGGACTCGGCGCCGCACAGGGTGGGCAGCAGGGCCAGGGAGAGAAAGAGAGAGAGTAAGGGCTTCATTGTGGACCTTCCTTAATTAAACCAGGCGTCGATGGCATCGCGATCGATCAGGGGCAGACTGCCAACCGGCGCTGCCAGCAGGCGCTCTATCGCCTGTTGGCTGGCACACAGCAGCGCGAAGGCGGTTCCGGCCGGATCATCAAAGCGCTCCGGGTACAGCAGATACCGAGTCAGTTGGTCCGATTGGGCATCCATCAGGGCAAAGAGGAAATGGGCGGTTTGCGCCGGATCCGCCAGTTCGAAACAGCCCTCCGCCACGCCTTGCTCCAGCAGGCGGGTGAAGAGTGGCACGCCGATCGCCCGGCTTTTGTTGGTCAGACTGGTTTTGAGCAGCAGGTTGGCGGGGTTGTGCATGGCACTCAGCTGCATCAGCAGCGCCGGTTTATGCTCGAGCTTCCATTGGTTGCTGCTGCTGATCAGGCGTTGCCACTTCTCCAGCGCCGACAGGCCTGAGTCGTCCAACAGGGCGTTCATGGTCGGTTCATAGCCGGCCAGCATGCGGTCGGTGAGGGCTTCGAGCACCGCCTGTTTGGATTCGAAGTGGTGATAGAAGGCGCCCTTGGAGAGGCCCAGGGCCTGGATCAGATCATTGACCGAGGTGCGGTCATAGCCCTGTTGCAGGAAGAGGCGCTGGGCGTGATCCAGGATCTCAGCCCGGCGTTCATCGGCGGGTTTGTTGGTGCGGGAGCGATTTCGGGCCATGACGCCTCCTTTTCGATGGACTCACGACACCATACCGACCGTCGGTCGGTATTGCTGAAGTTAAACACAAGATTGGGGGAAAGGTAAAAAATCTCGTTCACAGTAAAGCGGTGCAAAGGCCCTTGAAGGGAGTTTTGTCCGGACTTAGCTTAGGGCCATAAACTTTGAACATGGGTTAGGCTGCACCGTATGCCGCCGCCCACGACGTGAGTCACGCCCCGTTTTTGCGTACTCACACATCCAATTTCCGAATAAAGCGCATACACTGCGCCTGCCCGACAGGGCACCGCGTTCCCCTAGCCTTGGAAGAAATAGAATGAAAAAGCCCTTTCACCTGATGGCCAAGCCCACCAGCTTTGAATGTAATATCGATTGCGATTACTGCTTCTACCTGGAGAAGGAGCGCTTTTTCAAAGAGGGGAAGGCGCGTCCACAGAAACAGGAAAAACCCTTTATCGGTATGAGCGATGAAGTGCTGCGGGCCTATGTGAAGAACTACATTGCCGCTAACGAGATGTTGCCGAGCATTGAGTTTGCCTGGCAGGGCGGTGAGCCGACCATGGCGGGTCTGGACTTCTTCAAGCGTGCCATCGCCTACCAGCAGAAGTTTGCCAATGGCAAGGAGATCACCAATGCGCTGCAGACCAATGGCCTGCTGCTCAACGACGAGTGGTGTGAATTCCTGGCCCAGAACAAGATCCTGGTGGGTCTGTCCATCGATGGACCGGAAGAGTTCCACGACCACTACCGGGTGACCAAGTCCGGCAAGGGTACCTTTTCCCGAGTCATGAAAGCCGTCGAGTGCATGAAGAAGCATGGTGTGGACTTCAACACCCTGACCACGCTGAATGAGCGCAATATTCATCATCCCCTGGAGGTGTACAACTTCCTCAAGGAGATCGGCTCCACCTTTATGCAGTTCATTCCCATCGTCGAGCAGATCCAGGTCGATGTGGAAAATCCGATGCTGATCGTGCCTCAACTCGAATCGAAGAAAGAGCTGACGCCTTTCTCTGCCAATGGCGATCTGTTTGGTGACTTTATGGTGACCATTTTCGACGAGTGGGTACGCAAAGACGTGGGCCGGATCTTCGTACAGGCGTTTGATAACGCGCTGGCGGCCTGGGCCGGCGAAGAGCCGCCGCTGTGTATCCATCGCAAGGAGTGTGGCCTGGCGCTGGTGATCGAACGCAACGGGGACGTCTTCAGCTGCGACCACTATGTTTACCCCGAGTACCGTCTGGGTAATGTGGTGACCGATAAGTTGCCGAAGATGGTTGAGCAGAAGAAGCAGGAGAAGTTTGGCCAGCAGAAGGCCCGGGTTGGCCGGATCTGTGCTGCCTGTGACTGGCGCTTCGCCTGTAATGGTGGCTGTCCGAAGCACAGGATCCACCCGAATCCGGATGGCTCGATGCAGAACCACCTGTGTGCGGGCTACAAGAAGATGTTTGCCCACTTCGATCCGTACATGAAGTACATGGCCAACGAACTGATGGCACAGCGTCCACCGGCCACTGTGATGTACGTGGCGGATCAGATCGCCAGCCGAGTTGCTGCGGGTAAGGCCGTGTGTAACTGAGCCTGAGTTGGAATGACGCAGAAACCGCCCGCAACCTTTGGTTGCGGGCGGTTTGTTTTTCTCGGGATCGAACCCGAAAAGGGACTGTCGACTATAGTTAGCGGGTTGTCCTGCCCGGGGGGCTTATGGTGCGTTATGGTGGCTTCTGGATCCGTTTTCTGGCCGGGTTGATCGATACCCTGTTGTTGATGGCAATCATCACGCCGGGGATCACCCTGGTGCTGGGACAGGGGGTTGATCAAGCCAGTCCGATCTTTCGTCTGCTCAGCTATCTTTTGCCCGCCATCGCGGTGATCGTGTTTTGGGTCCAGAAGTCGGCGACGCCAGGAAAATCCCTGCTGCGCTTGCGGATCATTGACGCCGACGGTGGCGGCAAGCCCAGTAAGCGTCAGCTGATTTTGCGTTATTTGGGCTACTATGCCGCGACCTTGCCTCTGTTTTTGGGCCTGTTCTGGATTGGCTGGGATGATCGCAAGCAGGGATGGCATGACAAACTGGGGCGCACGCTGGTGGTGCGAGACCCTCCACCAGGTTCCTCCAAACTCAGGTAAGGTTGGGGATATCCCTGAGACTGCCGTGGTGAGCCTGTTTGCCATCGCGGGCTCTCCGCAGACAACAACGGCCCGCATGGCGGGCCGTTGTTGTCTTTGATAAGGCTGAAGGGATCAGCGCAGGGCCCGGCGCAGGATCTTACCCACGGCGGATTTCGGCAGGGATTCCATCTTGACGAACTTGCGCGGCTGCTTGAAGCCCGCCATCCGCTCCCGGCAGAAGGCTTTCATGGCTGGGATATCCAGTTCCCCTTCGGTCACCAAATAGGCCACCACCTTTTCATCGCTGTGGCGATCGGGCTCACCGATGACCGCCGCTTCGATCACGCCCGGGATCTGGGTCAGGACATCTTCCACCTCCGTGGGGTAGACGTTGAAGCCGGAGACCAGGATCACGTCTTTCTTACGATCGACGATGGAAACAAAACCGTCGTCGGCGATGCTGGCGATGTCGCCGGTTTTCACCCAGCCGTCCGCGCTGAGCACCTGGGCCGTTTCATCGGGCCGCTGCCAGTAGCCCTGCATGACCTGGGGACCACGAACACAGAGTTCGCCTTCATGACGGGCTTCGCTGCCGTCATCATTGATCAGCTTGATCTCGGTATCGATCAGGGGCGTGCCTATGGTCCCCAGTTGCTCCTGTCCGATGGGGTTGAGGCACACCACGGGAGAGGTTTCCGACAGGCCATAGCCTTCACTGATGGGACACCCCGTGGTCTTGTGCCAGACATCGGCGGCACTGGAGGTCAGTGCGGTGCCTCCTGAGATGGTGAGCTTCAATCCGGAGAAGTCCAGTTGGCGGAATGCTTCGAGGCGGCATAGCCCGACAAACAGGGTATTGAGCCCAGCCATCCCGGTGAAGCGGAATGGCTTGATCTGCTCGACGAAAGCGGGCAGATCCCTGGGGTTTGGGATCAGAACATTCAGGCTACCTCGGGCGAAGAAGGTGATCAGGTTCACCGTGAAGGCATAGATATGGTAGAGCGGCAGGGGCACGATAAAGATCTCTTCACCCTCCCGGCAGGCATCCCCCAGGCGAGCCAGCACCTGACGGGCGTTGGCCAGCAGGTTGGCGTGACTGAGCATGGCCCCCTTGGCGACACCCGTCGTTCCACCGGTATATTGCAGCAGGGCTAATTGATGGGGCTCCACGGCTGGAGTGGTGTAGGGCAGGGTCTCGCCTTGCGCCCAGCACTGGGGCAGGCTTAGGGCACCGGCAATGGCGTCGCTGGGAGCCTGGCACTGATGGAAGTCCGTGGCAGCTGTGGTGAAGACGTATTCGATATCGGTCTGGCTCAGGGCCTGGGCCGCCACCGGGGCGAGATCGGCATAGATAATTAGCGCCTTGGCACCACTGTCCTGCCACTGATGCGCCATTTCACTTGCTGTATACAGGGGGCTGGTGTTCACTACGACCAGTCCGGCCCGCAGGGCACCGAAGGCCGCAATGGGTAACTGCATCAGGTTGGGCAAGCACAGGCCGATCCGATCACCGGGCCGCAGATCGGTATTGTGCTGCAGATAGGCAGCAAACTGTCGGCTGAGGCGCTCTACCTCGTTGAAGGTGAGTGTTTTGCCGAGGGCGCTAAAGGCGGGACGTTCACCGAAGCGCTGGCAGGTATCGGCGATCATCGCGGGCAGATCTTGAGCTTGGGTAAGGATCACTGGGTGGTCAAAATTCATGGGCTTGGGCGGCTTTCTGACTGTTGGATTGGGCAACCATAATTCCCGGTCAGAAGGCTTGCAATGGATTATTTCGTTGAGGATGTTGCAAAAATGTGGCGTCCGTTGGGTTTTAATGTGCCAGTAATTATGTTTTGCGCATTTCTGCACTGAAAACTTAGGGGCATGAGGTACAATCCGCCTCGATTTTAGTCACTCTGTACCTGCGGAAACCCTATTACAATGAAATCCGATCTGACTATCTCCCAAGAAACTCAACTCCAGTCTATCGATGCAATCGCCGCCCAGGCGGGGATCCTGAGTCAAGAACTGATCCCTTACGGGGACACCAAAGCCAAGGTTAGTTTTTCCTTATTGAAGCGACTCAATGAGGCGCAACGGGGCAAGCTGGTGTTGGTCACTGCCATCACTCCGACCCCTTTTGGCGAAGGCAAAACCGTAACCACCATAGGCCTGTCTCAGGGCCTTAAGAAGGTGGGCCAGAAGGTGATGGCCTGTATTCGTCAGCCCTCCATGGGACCGGTTTTCGGTGTCAAAGGTGGTGCGGCCGGTGGAGGCTACAGCCAGGTGGCCCCGATGGAGGAGCTGAACCTGCACCTGACCGGTGACATTCACGCCGTTTCCGCCGCCCATAACCTGGCGGCGGCTGCCATCGATGCCCGCCTGTTCCACGAGCAGAAGCAGGGCGACGGCTTTGAAGCCAAGACCGGGATGGCGAACCTGCAGATCGATCCTAAGCGGATTGTCTGGAACCGGGTGGTGGATATGAACGACCGCACCCTGCGTCGTGTCACCATTGGCATCAACCGTGAAGGCTCTACCGCCAATGGCATCGAGCGGGAGAGCGGCTTTGATATCACCGCCGCCTCCGAGCTGATGGCGATCCTGGCGTTGTCCAAAGACATCAAGGATCTGCGCAAGCGCGTAGGTCAGTGTGTGCTGGCCTACAACACCTCCGGCAAGCCGGTGACCGCAGAAGAGGTTGGTGTGGCCGGCGCCATGGCGGCGATTTTACGCGATGCCGCCCAGCCGACCCTGATGCAGACTCTGGAAGGGGTACCCACCCTGGTCCATGCCGGGCCCTTTGCCAACATTGCCCACGGCAACTCCTCCATCATTGCCGATCGCATGGCTCTGCGCCTGGCCGATGTCGTGGTTACAGAAGGCGGTTTCGGCTCGGATATGGGCTTTGAAAAAGCCTGTAACATCAAGGCCCGTGCAGCAGGTAAAACCCCGGATGCGGCCGTTGTGGTGGCGACTTTGCGTGGCCTGAAGGCCAACTCCGGCAAGTACGATCTGCGCCCGGGCGCGCCACTGCCGAAAGAGATCTTTGCCCCGGATACCCAAGCCCTGGCGGCAGGCTTTGATAACCTCAAATGGCATATCGACAATGTGAAACGCTATGGCGTTCCCGCCGTAGTGGCCATCAACCGTTTCCCACAGGATACCGACGAAGAGCTCAACTGGTTGCGTGACCAGGTTCAAGCCCTGGGGGCCGAAGTAGCGATCTCTGAGGCCTTTGGCCAGGGTGGGGAAGGGGCCGTTGAACTCGCCCAGAAGGTGCTCACTGCGTTGCAAAGCCCAGCGGATTTCCAGTTCCTCTACGAAACTGAGCAGGGCATTGAAGCCAAGCTGAACCAGATCGCCCGTGACGGCTATGGCGGTGACGGTGTCGAGCTTTCCGAGGAAGCCCGAGCCGAGATGGAGAAGCTGGAAGCCTTAGGTTATGGTCACCTGCCCATCTGCATGGCCAAGAGCCCGGCTTCCATCAGCCATGATCCTGCCCTCAAAGGCGCCCCGACCGGCTTCACCGTGCCGGTGCGTGGCCTGCGTCTCTGTGCCGGTGCTGGCTTTGTTTATGCCCTGACCGGTAATGTGATGACTATGCCGGGCTTGTCCGATAAACCGGGCTACCTGAGCATAGATATCGATGAAGACGGCAACATCACGGGCATCGACGAGTAAGCGATGATCGAATCAAAAAGGCTCCCAACAGGGAGCCTTTTTTGTTGTATCTGGGCGTCTTACCGGTTCTGAACCATGGGGGAGGCTATCGCTACTCACATGTCTTGTGGTGCAACGATGGGCGCTAAGCTCTGAAGAGGGGCGGCCCGCTGCGCGTCTAGGGCCGACGCCTTGTCGGGCTCTTGTCTGGCCCTCTGGGGCTCTTGTCTGGCCCTCTGAGGCTCTTGTCTGGCCCTTGGGGGCTCTTGTCTGGCCCTCTGAAGCTCTTGTCTGGCCCTTGGGGGCTCTTGTCTGGCCCTTGGGGGCTTTTGTCTGGCCCTGTAGCCTTGCTGATTGTGCCGATACGCCCTTTTCTTCTCTGCTTCGGGCAGAAGCCAGGCATAACCATGAACCGGTTTCCGTCCCGTCAGGATTGCGAAGGGGACTCCGATCTGCCTTAACCCACCTAGACGGAGTTGTAAGCGCGTCATGGTCTGGATCCACTGCTACGCTTGGTGTCGAATGGCATTCACTGCTAGGTGGCAAGGTCACACAGGGTGCCTGCCGACGGCCTTGCCTCTCTCTCATCGGAGTACGCTGGTTTGTAATCAGATTACACTTTATTGACCGGTTTTGACGTCAGTTTGGCGGTGATTAAGTGCGATTTATTTACCTTGCCGATCACCATTTGAACCTCAGTTAATGGTTCTTTGATTATGTTTCTATTGGGTAAATTGTGTTAGCTTTGGGTGGTGCGAAGCCTGTGTGGGTGTGATCTTGGTTCGCCATTGGTCAATGCGTCACCAACTTAAATTCGTACAAAAGTGAAAAGAAATTACGCTCATTGCCCGGAAATAGTCGAGCCCTGCCAGGGGGTTGGCAAAAATGCAACCTTGATAGTGTGATTTTTGTCTGGTTATTTCTGGATAAGGAGTGGTTATAGTGGTCGAGCATTGGGTCATTTTGACCAAGTGTGCAATAGCCATCAATTTACGTTGCCTGGCAAGCCGACGTAAGCACAGTGTTGAGTCGCGTATTCGTCATGATAAAAGTAGAAAAAGGGCTGGATCTCCCCATTAACGGGCAGCCCATAAACACCATTGACGGCCAGTTTCCCGCTAAACATGTCGCCGTGCTCGGAGAAGAGCACAAAGGCATGAAGCCCACCATGCTCGTCGAGGTGGGTGATCGGGTTAAAAAGGGCCAACCCCTGTTCAACGACAAGAAAACCCCGGGGGTAGCTCATACCGCCCCGGCATCCGGCGTGATCGCCGCCATCAACCGTGGTGAAAAACGGGTGCTGCAATCCGTGGTGATCGCTGTGGAAGGCGACGACGCTGTCCGCTTCGATATCCCGGCTCAGCCGGATCGATCCAGCTTGCAGAAGGTGCTGCTCGACAGCGGCCTCTGGACAGCGTTTCGTACTCGTCCTTTCTCCCGGGCTCCCCTGCCGGGCAGTGTCCCCACCGCCATCTTCGTCAATGCCATGGATACCCAACCCCTGGCCGCCGATCCGCGTGTGGTGATCGAATCTCAGCTGGAAGCCTTCAAGGCTGGACTCCAACTGCTGCCCCTGTTGACCGACGGCAAGGTACACCTGTGCCATGACCATCGAGGCAAGTACAAGGGACGCCTGCTGGAGCAACCGATCCAGGGGATCGATTGCCATCAGTTCGTTGGGCCGCACCCGGCGGGCCTGGTCGGCACCCATATCCACGCCCTCTCTCCGGTTAGCCTGGAGCGCAGCGTCTGGCACATCGGCTATCAGGATGTGATCGCCCTGGGCAAGCTGTTTGAAACCGGTGAGCTCTATAGCGAGCGGGTGATCGCCCTGGCAGGCCCTCAGGTGGCTAAGCCGCGCCTGATCCGAACTCAACTGGGCGCCGATATTGCCTCCATCACAGATGGCGAGCTTAAGGAAGGCAATAACCGCATCCAGTCCGGCTCGGTGTTGTCCGGCCATCATGCCGTCGGGCCTCACGCCTTCCTGGGTCGTTTCCACAACCAGGTGACGGTGCTTCAGGAGGGCTATAACAAGGCCAAGTTCGGCTGGATCGGTCAGGGACGCAAACGCTTCTCCCTGTATCGCTCTGTGACCACCCTGTTTAAGCGTGCCTCCGGGTATGACATGACCACGGACTCCGGCGGGATCAACCGGCCCATCATCGCTTATGGCCGGTTCGATGAACTGAGTCCCCTGGACCTCGAACCCACCCTGCTGCTGCGGGATCTGGTGGCCCGGGATACCGATGAAGCTCAGCTGCTGGGTGCACTGGAGCTGGATGAAGAGGATGTTGCCCTGTTCACCTTCGCTTGCCCGGGCAAGTACGACTATGGCGCTGAGTTGCGCGCCTGTCTGGATCTGATCGAGAAAGAGGGGTAATGACCGTGTTTCGTGCATTGCTAGCCGATTTAAATGTTTTATTGCTGGCCGACGGTCAGCGTACGCGGGGGGGCGTCGCCGTTCGAGATCTGATGGATGTGAAACGCAGCCAATCCATGATCTGGCTTTGTCTCCTGCCTATCCTTCTGTTTGCCATGGTGATCCAGGGCTGGCACGCCCACACAGCGGTGGTGTCCGGACTGGCCACCCCCGATGCCTGGCAGTTGATCCTGTTCAACGGTGTGACCGGTGGATTGGGCGCTGACTCCGGCGTATTCGCCTGGCTGTTCTATGGTGCCAGCTTCGTCCTACCTGTATTCCTGGTGGCCTTTGCCGTGGGACTGTTGTGGGACATGCTGTTTGCCCGACTGCGCAACGAAACCGTGCAGGAAGGCCATCTGGTGGTGGCGATCCTGTTCGCCCTGATGCTGCCCGTGACCATTCCCCTGTGGATCGTAGCGCTGGGCATGACCTTTGCCGTAGTGATTGGCAAGCAGATCTTCGGTGGCATGGGGTACAACATCCTCAACCCGGCCCTGATCGGCCTGGCATTCGTCACCTTTGCCTACCCCTCGGTGATGAGTGGTGAAGGGATCTGGTTTGCCGTCGAGGGTGCCAGTGGCCCCATCACACTGGAAGCACTCAACACCAAAGGCGCCTTCGATGACGTCACCTGGTACAGCGTGTTCTCCGATCCCACCTGGTGGAATGCCTTCCTGGGCCTGGACAGTGGTGCCATCGGCGAAACCAGCACCCTGTTGATCCTGCTGTGTGGTGGCGTCTTGCTGCTGACCCGTCTGGTGGACTGGCGCATCGTTGCCGGTGTGATGATTGGCATGATCGCCATCGCGACCCTGTTTAACCTGCTGGGCAGTAAGACCAACGTGCTGTTTTACATGCCATGGACCTGGCACCTGGTGACCGGTGGTTTTGCCCTGGGGATGATGTTCCTGGCGACCGATCCGGTGACGGCCCCTTACACCCGTAAGGCAAAGTGGGCCTACGGTGTGTTGATCGGTGCCATGGTGGTGCTGATCCGTGTGGTCAATGCCGACCAGGTCGAGGGGATCATGCTGGCGATTTTGTTCGCCAATCTCTGGTCACCCCTGTTGGACTACTTCGTTGCCCGTGCCAACATCAAGCGGAGGCTTGCCCGTAATGCGGTATAACAAAGATTCAGTGCTGGGCACGTTTCTCTTTACCTTTTTCCTATGTGTCTTTTGCTCGCTGATGATCACCGGCACCGCCGCCGGTCTGAAGGAGCGGGCCAAGGCCAAGACAGTTGCCCAAATGAAGCGCTCTGTGCTGCTGGCGGCCGGTTTCGGCGATCAGCGTGGCGGTGACGCCAGTGCCCTGTTTGACTCACGGATCGAAGCCCTGGTGATCGATCTGGAAACCGGCGCCGTCCGTCAGGATATCGACCCCATTGAGTTCAACCCCACCATGGCCGCCGCCAACCCGGAGACCTCCAGGAAGCCGAAGAAGGACAGCGCCCGTATCGGTCGTCGTGCCGATCAGGCTCGGGCCTTCAAGGTACTGGATGAGTCCGGTGGCTTTGATGGTGTGGTACTGCCGTTCCATGGCAAGGGTCTGTGGTCGGTGATCTACGGCTATGTTGCCCTGGAAGCCGATCTGACGACTCTGCGAGGCGTCACCATCTACAACCATGGGGAAACCCCAGGGATCGGTGACTTCCTTGATGATCCGGCCTGGTTGAACCAGTGGCAGGGCAAGAAGCTGTACGACGACAAGGGCAAGGTTGCCATCAAGGTGGTTCGTGGTGGTGCTGAGCCGGGCGACATCCATGGTGTCGACGGGATCAGTGGCGCGACCATGAGTGGCCGCGGCGTCGAGCGTGCGATGAGCTTCTGGGTTGGGCAAGAGGGCTTCGAAGCCTTCCTGACCCAGTTGAAGGACTGAGAGGGGAAAGACGATGAGTAATAATCAAGCCTCTATCAACGAGGTACTGCGCACCCCGATCTTTGCCAACAACCCGGTGGCGATGCAGATGCTGGGCGTGTGTTCGGCCCTGGCGGTGAGCAACGCCATGATCAATGCCGTGGTGATGACCGCGGCAGTGACCTTCGTGTTGATCTTCTCCAACCTGATCATCTCCCTGATCCGCAAAGTGATCCCGAACAGTGTCCGGATCATCGCGCAGATGACGGTGATCGCCTCTTTGGTGATCGTGGTGGATATGGTCCTGCAGGACGTCGCCCCCGAGATCGCCAAACAGCTGTCGGTGTTCGTTGGCTTGATCATCACCAACTGTATCGTGATGGGCCGGGCCGAAGCCTTCGCCATGAAGAGCGGACCCCTGATGTCCATCCTGGATGGCCTGGGCAACGCCCTGGGTTACGGCGTGATCCTCTGCTCCGTGGCCTTCGTCCGCGAGCTGTTTGGGGCCGGCACCCTATTTGGGGTCGAGATCCTGAAAACTCAGGCGAGCGACGGTTGGTACATGGCCAACGAGTTGTTCCTATTGCCACCGAGCGCCTTCTTCCTGATCGGTTTCATGATCTGGGGTATCAACGCGTGGCAGAAACGTAAGGGATAAGAGATGGAATACTACATTACCCTGTTTATTCAGGCCGTCTTCATCGACAACATGGCGCTGTCCTTCTTCCTGGGCATGTGCACCTTCCTGGCGGTTTCCAAGAAGGTATCCACCTCCATCGGCCTCGGTGTCGCCGTGGTCGTGGTGATGACCCTGGCGGTGCCCTTGAACCAGTTGATCTACAGCTATGTGCTCAAGCCGGGTGCCCTGGCCTGGGCGGGCCAGCCCCAGCTGGATCTCAGCTACCTGCAGTTGATCACCTTTATCGGCGTGATCGCCGCCATGGTGCAGATCCTCGAGATGGTGCTGGACCGCTTTATGCCAGCGCTCTACAACGCCCTGGGGATCTTCCTGCCTCTGTTGACCGTGAACTGCGCCATCTTCGGTGGCGTGATCTTCATGGCCAACCGGGACTATAGCCTGGTGGATTCTGCGGTGTTTGCTGCAGGCTCCGGCGTGGGTTGGGCACTGGCCATCGCCTTGTTGGCGGGGCTGCGGGAGCGGATGAAGTTCCATAAGATCCCGGACGGTTTGCAGGGGATCGGGATCACCTTCATCACCACTGGATTGATGGCGCTGGGCTTTATGTCCTTCTCCGGGATCTCCCTGTAACCCTAGATAACGAAGTAAGGAAGAGTCGATGGAAATTATTATCGGCGTCGGTATGTTTACCGTCATCGTCAGCCTGCTCGTCGGGGTGATCCTGGTGGCCAAGAGCCAACTGGTACCCAGCGGCAACGTCACCATCAGCATCAACGATGATCCGGAAAAAGGGATCACGACCTCACCGGGTGACAAGTTGCTCGGTGCCCTGGCCAATAACGGCGTATTCATCTCCTCCGCCTGTGGCGGTGGGGGAACCTGTGGCCAGTGTCGCTGTAAGGTGCTCGAAGGGGGCGGTGATATCCTGCCCACTGAGCTTGATCTGATCAGCAAGAAGGAAGCCAAGGCGGGCGAGCGTCTCGCCTGTCAGGTTGCCGTCAAGCAGGACATGAAGATCGAACTGGAAGAGGAGGTGTTCGGGGTTAAGAAGTGGGAGTGCGAAGTGATCTCCAACGACAACCAGGCCACCTTCATCAAAGAGCTGATCCTCAAGATCCCAGAAGGGGAAGAGGTCCCGTTCAAGGCCGGGGGTTACATCCAGATCGAAGCGCCGGCGCACAAGGTCAAATACAGTGACTTTGATATCGGCGACGAGTACCGGGATGACTGGGAGAAGCTCAAACTGTTTGATATTGAGTCGAATGTGACCTCGGATATCACCCGGGCCTACTCCATGGCGAGTTACCCGGAAGAGAAGGGGATCATCATGCTCAACGTACGGATCGCACCGCCCCCACCGGGCAGTAAGGTCCCTGCGGGACAGATGTCCTCCTACATCTTTAACCTCAAGCCTGGTGACAAGGTCACCATCTCGGGTCCCTTCGGTGAGTTCTTCGCCCGGGAAACCGACAACGAGATGGTGTTCGTCGGCGGGGGCGCGGGCATGGCGCCCATGCGCAGCCATATCTTCGATCAGCTCAAGCGCCTGAACTCCAAGCGCACCATGAGCTTCTGGTACGGCGCCCGCTCTAAGCGTGAGATCTTCTACCAGGACGATTTTGACGGCCTGGCGGCGGAGAACGAGAACTTCAAATGGCACGTGGCCCTGTCGGACCCTCAGCCCGAGGACAACTGGGAAGGCTACACCGGCTTTATCCATACCGTCCTGCTGGAGGAGTACCTGAAGAACCACAAGGCACCGGAAGATTGTGAGTTCTACATGTGTGGTCCACCGATGATGAACTCGGCGGTGATCAACATGCTCAAGGATCTGGGCGTCGAAGATGAAAATATCCTGCTGGATGACTTTGGTTGATCCCAACCTCTGATCATTCCCCAACGCGGCCATCTGGCCGCGTTTTTTGTGCCTTCACACTGTGCTGCGCAGGCAGAAACCAGGGAGGTGGCGCACGTCGAGTCCAGCGGGCAAATCGGCTTTTCTCACCCTGGTAGAAGTTGCGATAGGCCTGCACCGGATCGGCAGGCAGGCGGTAGGCCCCAGGCATCGCCTGGGCGAAAGGCGTTAAGCCCAGACGGTCATAACGACAGTGGTCAATAGTGGACAGTATGGCGATAGATTTGTGATCAGAGGCTTTGTTGTAGCGGTAGCGGTATTCGGCATTGAGTGCTCGCGTCAGCTGCACGAGCCACTCGAAGTTGTCATAAGATTCTTCCACCCACAGGACGCAGGGATGCTTTTCATGGGTCGGCTTGTAGGGCGGAGTGAACCCCTTTTTGTGCAAGGCGGTGCACAGCAGCTGCACGCTCTCCAGAACCATCTTAGTCACGTGTTGATCACAGTGAAACTGAGCGCACCGTGTGATGTTGGTATCGAGCACAAAGATATTCATTGGCTGGTTCTCTAGGTTGGTATCAGCCTTTGTATTACGTTCAAGACCCGAGACGGGATCAGCAGGATAACGGAGGGGGGCACAGCGATTGGTGCAAGTTAGCACTTGCCTGTGGACACCCAGGCTTGTTGGTCTTTAGTGGGCTTGAGAGGCATGAATTTGGGATGGAGTGCTACTCGGCGCCTTGGAAGGGGCAGGGGGGCTTTCGTGGGTCGGTTAATAAGGCTTTGTCCGCAGACAATAACCCTGGGTTCTTCCTTGAACCTCATGGGCTATTTGCCACAGCTGACTATCTTATAATCAAAAGAATAGATTGCATTAGCCGTTTTCCGGCCAACCCATTTCTACAATGAGCCGCCGGCAGAAGGAGATGGTCTTGAGATATACAACAAAACTCCCACGTTGCCTGTCGTGGTACAACCACATCAGACCCCACGGGAGTTTTAATGGAAAATAACTAACCAGCCGATGTTACATGAATATGCTGAGAGGTTACCGCTAGAAGCTTAGGTAGTTATAGCTGTCATCCGCTTTATCACGTTTGCCACGAAGTTTATCGCTGTAGCCATCTGCCCAGATGGCGGTGGCATTTTGGTTTTGGTTCCAATCAAATACCGTTGAGCGGTGCTTGATCTTCCAAATGCCATTGTGACGCTCAAACTTGAAGTGGTGACGACCACCTAAAATACCCTCTTTTTCAACCCCATCTTCTTCATGGACGTGGTAGGCCCACACGTAAGATTCGGCGGTAGCTGTATCACCATCGAGCTCAATCAGGGGATTACTGATACGGTGCTGGGTCGCTTTCAGTGCTTTGAATCCCTCCATTGCTGGATCGACAAATTCGTGGGCATTGCCGTTATAAAAAAACAGGTCCGGGAAGATGGGGTCTTGATGCTCTTCAATGGCATCTTCCCAATAGGTGGATTTCATCAATTCGCCATCGACACGATCGAGGGCACGGGCGAATTTGTACATCAACTCGGTTAACTCTTGCTTATCGAGCAGTTGTTGCAGTTTTTGTTGCATATCCATAATTATTTCCTCATTTATCAGCCCCAATCGGGGATATGGGTATTCTTTCGTCATTTCAAAAAGCACGTATTACTTGCTTTCCCACTCAGCGATCGGATCTAGAACGGTGAACTTTCGCGGAGTGGCCAGGAGATCCGGCAGGTAAGCCTCATACTCATCGCGGTAGGGCTTGCCTTGCACCTGATTCTTCATAAAGTCATCCATAGATGGCTCATCCCAGCGCTCATACAGGGTGAACTTGTTGGGGTTGTTAGCATCTCGATGGAAATAGGTGGAGACGAAGGCATCCTCTTTGGACATTGCTTCCAGAACGCCGGTCGCACCTTTGACAAATTTGTCGATACACTCGGGTTTAACATTAAATTCAACATAAAAAACAAGGTCTTTTGCCATGACTAACGCTCTCTCTAAGTTTCTTGTTTCAAACATGCTGGTGTCGAGCGCGGGGTACCCACAGGATTCGAACCCCCTCTGGGAACAGGGCGATATCGACTCAAGGTTGGCTATCGAGCACCACACTTGGTTACTGCTGTCGTTGACACTGAAGAGAATGATATATACGTTGTTATGTGAATATAACTGGGCCATTCTGAATAGCATCAATTCCAATATGGAATTGATGATGGCGCACGAGGAGTGGTAATGGACCAATTAAGCGCCATGCGAGCATTTGTTAAAGTAGCGCAGGCTGGCAGTTTTACAGCGGCAGCTAGAGAACAAAACACGACTCAGGCCACTATCAGTAAGAAAGTGGCCGCTTTGGAGAATAAACTGAGTAGTAAGCTGCTGAGCCGCAGTAGCCGAGAGCTAGCACTGACCCAGGTCGGCGTAGAATACTATGAAAAGTGTGTGGCAATCCTAGCCGAACTGGATGAGGCGGATGCATTGGCGGCTTCTCAGCTCGCCTCGCCCCAAGGAGTTCTCAGGATCGCCGCACCAGTGGTGTTTGGTCGCCTGGTCATAGCACCATTCCTGGCTGAGTTCCTGTTACTGTTTCCGAAGATCAAGCTGGATCTGGTCCTGAGTGACAAGCATATCGATCTTATCAGTGAGGGGGTTGACCTCGCCATTCGAGCAAAGGAGCTGGAGGACTCCTCCTTGGTCGCCAGGCACCTGTTTGATAACCCGATGTTATTGGTCGCTGCCCCCGATTATCTGAAGCAACACGGTGAGCCCAAAGAGCCGGCGGAACTGCAAAGCCACAACTGCCTGATCTACTCGATGCTGAAGAGCATCAATATCTGGCATTTTACCCATCAGGGACAAAATATCGCTACTGCCGTCAATGGTAATTTCCAGGGCAACAATGGTGATGTGATCCTGAAGCTGGTTCTTGATGGGACAGGACTGGCCCAATTACCAGTCTGGATGGTAAATGAGCATATTGAATCGGGTAAACTGAAACAGATTTTGTCAGGTTATGTGACAAAGCCACTTCCTGTTAACGCTATTTATCCGCAAAGCCGCTACGTTCCCCTTAAAGTTCGATCGTTTATCAATTTTATAAAACATAAAATTGCTGATAATTAGCTATTTGAATAATCATCCGAGCCCTCTTTCTAGGGTGAGTCTCGACTTTTTGAATGAATTGGATAAACGGTATACAGCTTTTGTTTGGTGCACATGAGACGCTCCCAGCCCTTCCAGAGATAGCTGTCGTAACAGCATTATATTCGTAGCGCTGAATTCGACAGGTATCGGTTACGGGTTTTCCTGTTGGGCCTTTGGCGTGGTGCCGACCTCTCCAATGAAACTTCTAGCCGTCCCATCTGCGTTTACCCTCATCAGACAGACAAAACGAGCTTCGGATCGCGACACTTTATTTTATAGGCCTGTGCCACCTGCAAATGATATTTCGCCTCACTGTCTCTCTTTTGGGGTTCAGTGGCAGACAAACGCTGTGCTTATAAATTCCATTTGAGAATGGATGATGTTCATTTTTGTTACATTACATTCCAAAGATATGTCGGTTAACCTCCAGTTATTGTCAATCATTCGGTTGAAACGAGACCAATGCCAAGTCACTGGTCAAGTGCTGGCTATTTGCCAGTGAAGACAACGACAAATTTGTGATTAAGAGGAAACCGTCATGACTAAGAAACTTGAAGGTAAAGTGGCCGCAATCACCGGCGGTAATGCCGGTATTGGCCTAGAGAGCGCCAAACTGTTTGCAGCACAGGGGGCTAAGGTGGCTATCTTGGCCCGATCACAGGAGAAGCTGGATGCAGCGCTTGCTGAAATCGGCTCAGGTACTATCGGTTTTGTCGGTGATCTCCTTGATCTGCAGAGCCTGAAAACATTTTCTCCGATGTTGAGAGAAACCTGGGTAAGCTCGACATACTTTGTGCCAATGCGGGACTGAGTAAACCGGTATCGCTTGAGGAGACGGATGAAGCCTTGTTTGATCTGCATTCGAATGTGAACTTCAAGGGCGCATTTTTTTCCGTTAAGTATGCCTTGCCGCACCTGAATGAAGGGGCCTCACTGGTACTGACCTCTTCCTGTTTGGATGAAATGGGCATGGCCGGACTTTCGGTGTACAGCGCAACCAAGGCCGCGGTTCGCTCCTAGGCGCGGTCTTTTGCGCCGGAATTGAAAATATATGGTGCTCGCATCAATGTGCTGAGTCCAGGCTCTATCATCACCGATATCGAGAAGAAAGCGGGCGCATCCGATGAGGAGATCGAGGAGTTTCGTTCAACCTTTGCTGAAAAGCTTGCTGCCGGACGTATGGGCCGCGTGGAGGAGATGGCATCGGTGGCGCTGTTCCTGGCCTCGAATGATTCCGCCTTTATGTATGGTTCTGAAGTACAAGCTGACGGCGGTATGAACCAGACCCGCTGGGCACATTAACCCAACTCAGACACATCCCCGGATAAACCGGGTTTATCCGGGATCTCCGCCAGCGAAACGACTGAAATCATGAGCCGCACTTTATGAATCGAGATATTCTGTTTAACAAATTTGAGCTTAGTGGTGCTATTACCCTGAGCAACCGTATCGTTATGGCACCTATGAATCGCAGCATGGCCGATGATGATCTGGTACCGACCGATGCGATGGCCGATTATTATGCTCGACGTGCTGGCACCGGCCTAATTATCACTGAGTCACTGATGATATCGCCGAGTGCCCAGGGGTACCCCAATACCCCGGCCATATATACTCCTGCGTAGGTAGCTGGGTGGAAGAAGGTTGTGAGAAGAGTCCATGAAAATGGCGGGAAAATTTTCGCCCAGACTTGGCATACAGGGCGGGTTTCTCACCCAATCTACCTTAATGGTGATAAACCTATCGCGCCTTCCGCCGTTGCCTTGAAGGGGCGCTTAGCGCGAACCGACGATCTACAATACGGTGTTCCCCGTGAAATGACGGAGATGGATATCTCGCTCATAATTAGAGACTTCGCACAGGCTGCGGCCAATGCCCGAGAGGCCGGTTTTGATGGTGTAGAGGTCCACGCCGCCAATGGTTATCTGTTGGATCAGTTCCTGCGCTGGGATACCAACCGCCGAACGGATGGCTGGGGGGGCAGTGAGGAGAAGAGGGCCCGTATTCTGTTTGGAGTACTGGAGGCGGTGCAACAGGAAATCGCTCATGTCGGTCTGCGGGTATCACCGCTAGGCTACCTTCACCTCGAGCATGATGTTCGAGATAAAGCCGTTTTCGATTATGTGCTGCAGCGCCTTAATTAATACCCACTGACCTATGTTCACACAGGGATGTTTGAGGATCGAGAGCAGGCGCAGCTGGCTGGCACTGGGACTCAGTACGTTCGCCGTCTCTATAAGGGCACGGTGATCGCGTGTGGCGGCTATGACGCTGACAAAGGACGAGAGACGCTGGACAAAGTGGATGCAGATCTGATTGCCATCGGTCGCCCACTTATTGCTAATCCGGATTACGTTGAAAAGATCCGTACCGGGCGAGCTATTACCAGCTACCGGGTTGAGATGCTAAGCGAACGGGTCTAAGCCGTGACCGATGAAAACTTTGACGACTAAAGCGGCCCTGAACATTGCTAGCCGTCGTGGTATTGGTGTCGCGGGATCTGATCCTGTCTCTCAAAGCCTTCTGGTTGACAGGAAAGTGACGGAATGAAGTTAGGCGCTTGGCTTGGCGCCTACCTTTATTGGATCATGACAGTGGCTTTACTCGGGCAGGCCCAGTTGCGCTATTGAAGAGGCGACCCTCTGCTTAACGTAATCAATAAAACAGCGAGTGTGTGCAGGGAGATATCGACGTGATGGATAGAGCAGTTTAAAAGGCACATTCGCGCCTCGATATTCCGGTAGCACACGCTGTAATAGGCCTCGCCGGATAGGTTCAGACACCATCCAGGGAGGAAGCTCGGCGATCCCGATCCCAGTGATAGCTGCTTGCAAATTAACGTCGCCGTTATTGCTGGCAAAACTGCTGCCGGTCAATACAGTTGACTGGCCAACGGAATCCTCCAAAGCGAGGTGCTTCCCCTCTTTAAACAGGGTGTAGAGTACAAAGTTGTGATGAACCAGATCCTGTACCCCTGTGGGCGTGCCCCAGCGCGTCAGGTAATCTGGCGAGGCAACCAAGCACATATAGTTGTCGCACAGGTGCTGCGCCACGAGCGACGAATCCTCGAAATGGCGACTGGCACGGATCGCAACATCCACCCCTGATGCGATCACATCTTCATGACTGTCAGACAAGATCAACTCCACCTTGATCTTGGGATAGCTGCGCAAGAAATTCGCCAGCAGAGGCATAAGTACACGTTGGGCAAATGGACCCGGTGCGGTGACCTTGAGCTCCCCTATGGGGGATTGGAGCTGTTCTCTGGCTTCATCCTCCGCCTCTTCAATTTCAGCCAGGATCAGCTGACACTTCTCGTAATAATGACGTCCTATCTCCGTCAGAAGGTGTTGACGACTGTTGCGGTTAATCAACTTAATACCAAGAGCCTGCTCCAGTGCCCCCACCTTTTTGCTGATTGAAGCCTGGGTCACGCCCAGCTTATGAGCGGCGGCTGAAAAGCTGCCTGCATCGATCACCGTCACAAACGCCCGCATTGCACTGAGCTTATCCATGCCATTCCTTTTTGGAATAATTTCTATTCCGAGAAGCCGTCTTTATTAATTCTCAATATAAGCCACTCTTACGATCTACACAGCATCAAGGAGTCAAGCATGCCCGACCAACTGCACCCCGGAGCTCTCTTTCCCCATTTTTCCATTCCCGTACTGGGGGGCACCACGGCAGATCTGGCCGCCCCTGGGGACGGCTATCGCTGGAAGCTGGTGGTCGTCTATCGAGGGCGTCACTGCCCCCTTTGTACCCGCTACCTTCAGCGGCTGGAGAATATGAGCCAGACCTTTAATCAACTTGGGGTCGATATTGCCGCTGTGTCGGCTGATAGCGCTGACCAGGCCGCCGAGCATCAGGCACGGATGCAAGTTAGCTTTCCACTGTTTCACAGCCTGACCCCAGAGCAGATGGATGCCCTGGGCCTCTATATCTCAGCGCCCCGCTCAGAGAAGGAGACGGATCATCCCTTTGCGGAGCCCGGACTGTTTGTGATCAATGAGCAGGGCCAAGTACAGGTGATGGATATCTCAAATGGCCCGTTTGCTCGTCCTGAGCTGCAGGTCCTGGCCAACGGCTTGGCCTTCATCATGGATCCGGCCAACCACTATCCGATACGTGGCACCTATCAACTCAACTGAAATCGTAGAGGTAAGAGAAATGAAACAAGGATTACCCGGACTGGCCGGTGGTGACCACTTTGGCTTCACGGTACCAAACTTGGAGCAAGCCACCCGATTCTTTGTCGATGTGATCGGCTGTACTCAGCTGTATGAAGTCGGGCCTTTTATGGCCGATGATGACTGGATGGCCGACAACCTGAATGTCCATCCTCGAACCGTGATCCGCAAATATCGCATGTTCAAGTGCCAAAATGGCCCGTCGTTCGAGATCTTCGAATACGAAGCACCAGATCAAGTGCAACAGCAACCTAAGAACAGTGACTGGGGGGGCCACCACCTCGCGTTCTACGTCACAGAGATGGCCGCGGCCATCCAGTACCTGAAGGAACAGGGTGTCAGGATCCTTGGTGAGGTCAAAAGCATCGAAGAGGGGCCGACCGCCGGACTAAGCTGGGTCTACTTTATCTCCCCTTGGGGAATGCAGCTGGAGCTGGTGAGCTACAACGCCGGCTTGGGCTTCGAGAAGGGTGGCAGCGAGCGTCAGTGGTCACCGCAGCAAAGCCAATCCTGATATCCCGCTTAATCACCCCGAGTCTAGGAAACCATAGGAGACAGATTATGAACAAGTTAACAGCGATATTGGTCAGCTTGATGCTCGTTGCCGGTTGCGGTATCGCCGCAGACGAACCGATCTGGGATGGCAATACTGTTGTCCTCAAGTCAGAGCAACTGAATAAGGGAGTTTACGCCTATTACCCGAGCGAGGCCAAAGAGAAAGAGCAGCAGGGGATCCCTGTTGCGACCAGTGGTGGCTTTATCATTGGCACCGAGGGAGTTTTGGTGATCGATACCATGCTCAACCAGCGTCTCAATGCCCAGCTTCAAGCCTTGGTGCGCGACGCTACCGACAAACCGATCCTCTATGCGGTGAACACCAGTTTTCATGGTGATCACTCCTACGGCAACATGTATATGCCGGAAGAGACCCGGATCATTCAGCACCAGGCAACCAAGGCTTACATCGATAAGCACTTCAAAGCCGACACTGAGTTTATGATCCAGAATTTCGGCACGGGCCGTGGTATCGAAGAGATCCAGCCTGTCACTGGCGACATCTTGATCCCGGATGGCGGCAAAATGACGTTGGACCTCGGCGGGATTCTGGTGGAACTTATCGACTTTGGCTTCGCCCAGACCGGGGGGGACCTATTTATTTGGGAGCCTCAGTCAAAGGTGATGTGGACCGGTAACCCGATCATTGCGGTTAAGCCCTCTCTGCCCTGGTTGCTGGATGGTCATCTGCTGGAGACCCTGGCCAGTCTGCAAAAGGTCTACGACTTTTTGCCGGATGAAGCACGCATTGTCCCCGGACACGGCTCGGTGATGAACAAGGCTGATCTAAAATGGCACCTTGATTACCTCAAAGCCGTGAAGAGCGAGGTACAAAAGGCGCTCGATGAAGGCCTGAGTCTGGAGCAGACAGTTGCCCGTGTTACGCTGCCCGAGTTTCAAGGCTATGCGTTGTACCCTTGGGTACACCCCCAACTCAATGTTCCGGCAGCGTACCAGGATCTTAAAAAGTGACTCAGTGGCGCCGTCAGGCCCTTTGGCCTAAGCGGTGCCAGTATCGATTCCACAAAAGGGGAGCGTCATGAAGATCCTTGCGATATCAGGAAGCCTGAGAACTGACTCTTTGAACACGGCGGCTCTGAGTACTCTCAAAGTCCGCGCACCGGCCGGGATCCAGATTGAGCTGTTCCCATTAACGGATATTCCACTCTACAACGAGGATCTTGATACCAAAACCCCGCCCAGGGCGGTATCGGATCTTCGCTGTGCCATTGCTAGCTCTGATGGATTACTCATCTCGACACCAGAGTACAACTACAGCATCCCTGGCGTGTTAAAGAACGCGCTCGACTGGGGATCCCGTCCTGCCTACGATTCGGTGCTCAAAGGCAAGCCCGTCGCGATCCTAAGTGCCTCCATGGCCATCACCGGTGGTGCACGGGCACAGCAACACTTGAAAGGGATGCTCGCAGCCACCTTGTCCAGTGTGGTGACTCTCCCCGAAGTCCTGATCGCCCGTGCACACCTTCAGGTTAAACAAGATCAGATCGTGCAGGAGGATACTCTGGCTCATCTGGATGAATTGTTGCATGCCCTGATACGGGAGATCAGGCGCTCTTAAGGTGGCATCCCTTTGGTTCCTGGCTTACCAGGAGAAAACCTGCGGCTTAGGGACTAAGTGATCCCTGCGCTCAATTGGCAGTAAGAGGCGAAAAGCCGTTCAATACTCACTGAGGAAGATGGGATGAAGCTCTCTTACCTTGCGATAATGGGCCTGTTGGGCGGCATTGCGGCGATCTCTAGCAATGCGGCTGGCCAAACAGTCGAAAAAACAATCTTGTGGATGGATCATAGCCTTACTGGTTTGTTCGGTTACGGCTTCGCACTGCCCGGTAACCAGGTTTCCACTCTGACTCTGGAACACAGCAGCCTTTGGAGCAAGGGCGATCTGTTTGCCTTTGTTGATATCCAGAAGTATCACAGCCACCCTGTACAGTCTGGTAGCTGGTACGGTGAGATCTCGCCTCGGCTCAGCCTGACAAAGCTGTTTCAATCGGCCCCGACGTCTGCCGGACTGCTCAGGGACCTATTGCTAGCCAGCACCTATGAACGGGGCAAGGATGGAGTGGAAAGTTTACTGATTGGCGTGGGAACAGACTTTAATGTACCAGGCTTTAATTACTTCAAGCTCAACACCTATGCCCGAAAAGACACCAGTCGAGGTGCAAATTTCGATGATATGCAACTGACGTTAACTTGGGCTTACCCGTTTACCCTTGGGGATCAGCACTACCTGATAGATGGCTTTATTGACTACGTTGTTGGCTGGGGACCTCAGGCTTCCTCTGTGCACATCGTTCCGCAAATCAAGTGGGATATTGGAAGGCGCTGGAATAAGCCAGGTCGATTCTTTTTGGGAAGTGAGTTGGATTTCTGGCATAACCAGTTCGGTATAAATAATAGTGAAATGGTCGACAGTAACCAGTTTGCAATCAATTTTCTTATAAAAGCACACTACTGACAGGGTTGGGACAAAGTCTACAATATTGCACTGTTCAATAAATGAGCTGGCGCTATGTAGGCCACTCCATCGAGTAGACAAGGGGCTTGGTTGACAGTTGTTGCTTACACAGAGTTTTTTGCTAGACAAGCATGTTCCATGCAGCGTTGATTAGCGCCCTCTCTTCACTTGTATTCCTATCGCGTTTGTGCGCTGCATCCTTTTGGGGCGATCGCCTTGGCGAGACCATGCCGCCGGTCTCTTTACGGGCCGATTACAAGCGATGGAGAACGCCAGATCCTGGCCGGAGGGGATAAAGCTCATTCATCTTTCTCTGATGATCGTGCTTTGGCAGGCTGTGTGGTGAAGTTGGACGCAACAGGCGTTTTTGTTAAGCAGCTACACGGATTGTCAGCCCTAAGCGGTATCGAATAAAAGCCCAGCTCGGTAAGCCGGGCTTTGTTGTGACGGCGAGGCCACTAGACCATGAAGTCTAGGGTCTTGGTCTCGAAGTTCACCAGGTTGGGGAACAGGGTGTCGAGCTGATCCAGCCCGGCACCGAACCAGTGGGCCAGGGTCGCGGCGACTTGATCCGACGAGGTGGTGGGGATCATCCGGCCGTTGTTGTTGATGGACCAGGCACCCTGATGATCCAGATCGGGAATGTTGCCGTAGTAGCGACCGCCCCGAATGGCGCTGCCCATCACCAGATCGTGTCCGGCCCAGCCGTGGGCGGTGCCGGTGCCGTTGGTCAACTGGCTGCGGCCAAAGTCCGACAGGGTGAAGGTGGTGACGGCGTTGCCCATGCCGCTGAGATCCATCTCTCCCTGGAACGCCACCAGCGCCTCGGCCAGCTCCTTGTAGAGTTTACTGTGACTGGCCAACTGATTGTTGTGGGTGTCGTACCCTCCCTGGATCACGTAGAAGACCTGGCGCTGTTGCCCCAGTTCGCTCTGCCCCTTGATCACCTGGGCGATGAGACCCAACTGCTCCGCCAGGCTGGTCTTGGGAAAACCGGTTTCCAGCGGGGTGGCCAAGATCGGCTCCAGCACGCTGCCGGCCCCCAGCATCGCCTGGCGGATGCGGTTGACCTGCTCACGGAACGGATTATTGCGCGCCACGGCCATGTCCTGGTGCATCACACCTTCCAGGCCGGGAAAGGCCTTGAAGTAGTCGAGGCTGCCGCCCTGATCGAGCAGGTTTTGCTCGTAGCTGTGGGAGAGCAGGAACTCGCTTTGCTCCCCGGCGCTGTAGGCCGGACTGAAGCCATAAGTCGGCGTTGCCAGGGTATCGAGCAAGCGTCCGCCCCAGCCGGTATCGAGCTCACCGCCGACGTAACCCAGGCGCTTGGCCTTCTGCATGTCGGCATGGGAGCCCAGGCGTCCGATGCTGGGTACCCGACCCGCTTCAAAGTCGCCGCGATCCCCGGCGGCGATCAGGTTGCCTGAGTTGAGCACTGTGGTGAGCTGGCCCTGGGCAAACAGGTCATACAGGGGAGAGGCCGCCGGGTGCAGTCCCAGGGTGAGATCGCCGCTGAGCGGCAGTGGCGTCAGCTCGCTGTCAGACAGGGCCAGGGAGGCCTTCGCCTGCCGATATTGGCTGAATAGTGGGTCGTTCAGAGGAACCAGCAGGTTATGGGCATCGTTGCCGCCGGCCAGGAAGACACAGACCAGGGCTTTGTAGTCGCCGTCGGCCGCCATGGCCAGGTTGCGTACTCCGAGGCCACCGTAGAGGGACAGGGCACCCAAGCCCGCCATGGAGTGTTTCAGGAAATCTCTGCGTTTCATTGTGATTACTCCTGGATCAGGTATTCCGGTGCGCTAACGGTGAGCCAAAGCAGGCCCTTGCAGCGGTTGCGCGCGTTGAAGGGGCCTTGAGTGTCGCTAAACGCCTGGTAGGCCTCAAGGATCTCGGGGGGCGTCGGCCGGTACCAGAAGGTGTCCTCGAGGTACTGGATCATCTGGTCGTATTTGCCCGAGCTGCCCAGGGAGTAGCACTGACTGATGTCGATCTTATTGTTTTCACCATTGCTGGGGCTGTCGTAGTTGCCGTTGTTCTGGATCACCGATGAGAACGTGTTGAGCAGGGGGGTAAACATGGCTTCGTTGAGCACGGTAAATTCCGGTGCCGCGAGTCCGGCCTGTTGCAGCGGGCCGCTGACGCTGTCCTCCGGGCGATAGAAGTTGAATACCGAGGGGGAGCCGAGGGGGATCTGACCATAGGCGGTTGCGGTCTTCAGATCTTTGAAACTGCCGTCGAGTTCCCCACGCATCTGCATGGCACGGGCAAGGTTGGCGGTGAGGAGTAAAGGCTCCTTGGCCTTGTAAGCGGTGCCATCACGGGCTTCGGGATCGACCAGGATCGCCCGTACCGTGGTGGCCAGATCACCGCGCTGGCCGGAGCCGTTATTGCGAAACGTCGCGGCGACCCGCTTGAGGTAATCGGGACTGGGGTTGGATTTGACCAGCCGCTGGATCAGGTGACGGGCGACAAAGAGGGGTGTATTGGGGTGATAGAAAAGCAGGTCAAGCGCCTGCTCCAGATCCTGCTGTGGGCCTTGTCCGGCGGCAAAGGGCACGCCCATCAAGGTTTTACTGCCCGCATCGTGACGCTCAGGATAGGCGGAGAGCGGGGCAAAAAGCTCGCCCTGCATCTGCTCTTCCCAGATCTGGTTGCCGGTTAAGTGCCAACTGGTGAGAGCGCGGGACAGCTCCTGGACGTCCGTTTCGCTGTAGGTGGCGATGGGTTGCCCCTGGGCGTCGACAAAGGGGCTGCCATCAGGCTGCAACTCATCGAGGCCGATGGTAAAGAGTTGCATCAATTCCCGGGGGAAGTTCTCGTTGGGGCGAACCCCGGTCTCCGGGTTGGCCTGCTGACTGGCGATGGCTGTCAGGTAATAGCCCATGGCCGGATGGCGTGCCATATCGCCCAGCAGTGCCCGATAGTTGCCCAGGGCATGGCTGAGCAGCATGTCGTAGTAGTCTGCGAGCAGTCGTGGTTGCTGGCTTAGCACCGCGTCTTTCTCCGAGACAACCAGCAACTGACTCAGGGCAAAGGCGACACGTTGGCGCAGCTGATCGTCACCGGTGATTGCCCGATCCCACCAGACCCGGTAACGGGTGGTGGCACTCTCTCCCTTGCCCAGGTTGACGTATTCGTCGTAGCGGGTTCGGTGCAGGCCCATCGGCGCGGTCAACTGGGCCTCGAACCAGGCGTCGAAGCCCAGGCTGGTCAGTGTATCGACCTCGCCGGGTTTGGGGCCGAAGCTGGCTTGAAACAGCAGGCGGGCGGCGTCGGAGCGGTCCAGCGGTGGTGCGCTCAGATCTGGGGCGGGTGTCTGGGGATCGATCCTTGGATAGATCAATTGGTCGGTGCGGTTATTCGCCGGCTCGACGATCCAGGTGAAGGGCCCCAGAGTGCTGGATTCGACCCCGTCGGTGACGGTAAAAATGATATTAGGGTAGTAACCTGCAGCCCCGTCCGGTGGCATGCGATCCACCTTGGGCTTTGCCCAGAAATTACCGTTGGTGTTGACATGGATCCAGTCCGGAAGGTTGGCTGCGGACCAGCTTAGGGTGCCGCTGCCATCGTACTCTACGGGAATAGGCCACTTGTATTTGACTCCGACCTGGCCGCGGGGGGCAACCGCATCGGATTCAATTTGCAGTGTAGCGAGGGTGGGGCACGCGCTAAACGCACTGGCGAAGGCCAGAAGGGCAAGGCGTCGTCGGTTGAAGAACATGCTCATCTCCTTGTGAAATGCACTTCGAGGGCAGCCCTGATGGGCCGAAGAAATTGGGCACACTCCTTGTGTCCTTTGGCATAAGAATACCGAATTGGGCCTCCATGGGTGTATTTAAATCGCTGGTCGGAGCACAAAGAGGCAGTACTCTTAATAAGGGTTAGGCTTTTTACTGACAGCGAGAGTTCGCAGTTCTTGGAGCTATTAGTCTTATCGGGTTGCCATGCAGGATGCATTAATACCGCGAATGCCTTTCGTTCGGGCACTTTAAAGTCGAGGATTAGGTGTGGGGACGGAACACTTGATCTGGCAACAATCGGAAGGGGCTCTAAAGATGGGGTCATTACAACAGTGTTTGCGCCCCCGCTCTTTCGCGAACAAGCAAAAAAAAGCCCAGCTCGTATGAGCTGGGCTTTGGCTTCGTAGGTACAGAGATATTATTTTTTTTTGCTCTCTTTCGTCCTTTACATCATCACCAGGTAGGCGATGAAGATGGCAGACAGGCCGTAAATAATGGGATGCACTTCTTTTCCTTTGCCTGCAACCACCATGGAGAAGGCGTAGGTGATAAAGCCCATGGCCATCCCGTTCGCTGGGGAGAAGCTGAGGATGGTGAACATGATGGTGAAGAAGGCGGCGATCCGCGACTCCTTCTTGTCCCACTTGATCTGGCCCAGGCGGCCGATCATGTAGATCCCAACCACGATCATGGCCGGAGCGACGATAGACGTGGAGAAGATGGAGAATACCGGGAAGAAGAACAGGGAAAGCAGGAACAGGCCAGCGACGACGATAGCAGCCAGGCCGGTCTTGGCACCCTGGGACGAGGCGATACCGGACTCGGAGAAGGCGGTGATGGAGGTGGTGCCCAGTACGGTGCCTGCCACGGTGCCACCGGCGTCGGCGATCAGGGCGGAGCGGGCATTGGGTACCTTGCCATCTTTGTCGATGATGCCGGCGTCACGGCCAACCCCAACGATGGTGGAGAGGCCATCGAAGAAATCGACGATAAAGAAGATGATGACGATAAACAGCAGGTCGAACAGCTTCTCCGGGGTAAAGAAGGAGAAGTTGAAGATAGCACCAAAGCTTGGGGCCAGGCTTGGCGGCATGGCCATGACCTGATCCGGCAGCGGTGCGTAGCTGGTGCCCAGGACGGCATCGGCACCCAGGGTCAGCAGGATGGAGGCCATGAAGGCGATAAAGGTCGCCAGTTTGATGTCACGCACCATACAGCCCAGCGCCACAAAGAGGCTGATGTAGGCGATGGCGACCTGGGGCTGACTGATGTCGCCCATGCTCACCAGGACGATGGGGTTGGCGACGATGATCCCGGCGTTTTTCAGGCCGAGAAAGGCGATAAACAGGCCCAGGGAGACGGTGATCGCGAGCTTCAAGTCTTCCGGGATCGATTCGATCATGGTCTTTCGGATCTTGGTTAGGGAGAAGATCAGATAGACGATACCGGAGAGGAAGATCCCGAACAGGGCTTCGTGCCACAGCAGGGCGACAGAGCCGGACAACAGCATGCCTTTGAAGAAGCCATTCATGCTCATGCCGGGCGCCAGCATCACGGGGTAGTTGCCGAACAGGCCCATGATCAGGGTCGCGAATGCGGCTGCAATGGCGGTGGCGGTAAATACGGCGCCGCGATCCATGCCGGGAAGATCACCCAAGATGGCCGGGTTGACTGCCAGGATGTAGCTCATCGCCAGGAAGGTGATGAAACCTGCGTACACCTCGGTGGAGATGGAGGAACCGCGCTCGGAGATCTTAAAGGTTGCATCCAGGGTGGAAGCGTTCCCGGAGCGTTTGATTAGGGTTGCTAGCGCCACAGTGAAGCCTACTTGTTCTATGAGTAAATGGGATATTTACCGAACGGCTATCACCGGGTCACCCCGGCCGATGGATATGGCTGGGGTGCGATTGGACTGTAGTCACAAGATTAGGCCTTGTGGTAGAGACTTCCGGACCAGAACACCGGAGATATACAGCTCAATAAATATGGGCGCGGATTCTATAGGGAGGGCAAAATAATGCAATAAGAAACTGCATTCAGGGGTAAGAAATGAGAGCTGGGCATCTCTGCTCACCTGCGGAGATAAGCGAATGTTATAAACTGTAAAGGTGCTCTGTTGCCGGTTAAGTCTGCGTTGTTTGAATGGTAGTGTGGCCCTGTGTAAACAAGATAGACTTTTCGTGTATGGAACAGGAACGTTCGTGTAAGCAAGTGTCGGCATACCTAGTTGTGCCGTTGGTGTTGTTAAGCCCAAAGGTGTTGGCCGAGCAGAGCTCGCCAGAGCACTCGACCGAGCGACCCAATATTCTGTTTATCATGAGTGACGACCACACGACCCAGGCCATAGGTGCATACGGATCGAGGTTGGCGGGGCTGAACCCGACTCCGACTATCGATGCCCTGGCGCAGGAGGGGATCCTGTTTGAGCGCGCCTACGTCACCAATGCCATCTGTACCCCAAGCCGTGCGGCGATCATGACGGGTCAGTATGCCCATACCAATGGCGTGTTGGACCTGTACGGCTCCCTGCCTAAATCGCAACAATACCTGGCCCACGAGTTGCGGGCGCTGGGCTATGAAACCGCCATGGTGGGCAAGTGGCACCTGCATGCCGAGCCAGACTTTGACTATTACAAGGTGCTCAGGGATCAGGGTGACTATTTTGATCCCTGGTTTGCCTCGAGCGAGTCTCCATTGCCCTTTGAGGGGCAAAAGGGACCCCATCATCCGCGTAAGCGAAACGGCCGCTATACCAGTGACAAGCCAACGGTTGAGCGCATGTCTGGTCACTCGACGGATCTGATCACCGATATCTCCATCGATTGGCTGAAGCAGCGGGACCCCAGTCGGCCCTTCTTCCTGATGCACCACTACAAGGCGCCCCACGATAACTTTGAGAATGCCCCCAGATACGACGACTACCTGGCTGATGTCACGATCCCTGAGCCACGCACCCTGGCACCCATGCCGACCAAGGGCTTTGGCTCCAAGGCGTTGCACGGGGAGCGGGGCGAGCTGATCCGGGTGGTTGGCTCATCGGTGTCCAGCCGGAACCCACGCAATATGGGACGGGCCATGGGGATCGATCCCAGCACGCCGGAGCCGCTCTACACCCAGCAGTCGTACCAGCGCTTTCTCAAGCGTTACTTACGTTGCGTTAAGGGGGTGGATGATAATGTGGCCCGTTTGCTGGCCTACCTGGAACGCAGTGGCCAGTTGGATAACACCGTCATTGTGTATACCGGCGATCAGGGGTACATGCTGGGAGAGCACGACTTTATTGATAAGCGCTGGATGTACGAAGAGTCGATGCGGATGCCATTGATCCTGCGTTACCCGCCGCTGATCGCCCCGGGCCAGCGCACCCAACTGTTGGTCAACAATACCGATTTTGCCCCGACACTGATCGAGCTTGCCGGTGGTGTGGTGCCGGCGCAGATGCAGGGGCAAAGCTTTATCGCCGAACTGCGTGGTGAGTCCCCCGAGTCGTGGCGTGAGGCCACCTATTACCGCTACTGGATGCATATGGCCGGTCATCGTAATCCTGCGCACTTTGGTTTGAGAACCGATCGCTGGAAGCTGATCTTCTATTACGGGGTGCGAGAGGACAATCAGCACACTCGGCGCAGCTTCAAGACCCCACCCGCCTGGGAACTGTATGACACGGTGAACGATCCTGAGGAAACCACCAACCTCTATGGTCACCCAGCACTGGCGGATAACCATGAGTTCCAAAGCCTGGTTCGGGAGCTCAAAGCCAAACTGGAATCGGTCCGAGATGAAGTCGGGGAGAACGATAAAGAAAACTATCCCCATATTCAGCGGATCATCGATGAGCATTGGGAGGGATAAAGGGCTAAGGCAGAATTTCGCGGTATTTAAGGTTCTATATCAAGACTCGGAATGTTCTATTTACAGGGAGAATTTCTATGTTCAAGCGTTTGATGGTGTTGTTGGTGGCGGTGGGTCTGTCCGGTTGTGCGTCCATGGGGGGAGCCAACGTATACCAGGCAGATGAGATCGACGTTAAGCCCAAAGTGAAGAGAGTACGTACACTTAACCTTCCCAAGAAGTTTCACAAGCCTGAGTATGAAACCGATGTTGTCATGACCTTTATCCTCAACGAAAAGGGTGAGCCCACTAAGATCGGGTTCAAGGAGCGGGCCAGTTACCAGAGACTGAACGATTTGGCGCTGGAAAATATGGAAAAGCTGCGCTATCGACCAGCGAAGAAAGCCGGCGAGCCGGTGCCTGTGTATTGGGAGCAAACCCTGGAGTTTCGCCTTCCCCAGGCAAAGAAGAAGCGCTGACCGTAGCGATGACAGAAAAGAACACCGGCCCCAGGGCCGGTGTTTTGTTTTATGGCGATAAAACGGCGGCCAGCTATAGGCTCATCGGGCATGCTGTTGAAGGAAGGCCAGGGAGTGCTGGTTAAAGTCCTCGGCCTTTTCTACGTTGCAGACGTGGCCACAGTTTTTGATGATCTTGAGTTTAACGGCTCGGTGCCGGGCGACAATGGCTTTGACCGGTTTGATGAACATATGATCGTTCTCCCCCATGATGTAGAGGGTGGGGATCTTCAGCTCCTTCTCACTGAAGTAGCGCATCAGGGGATTGACCTCTCCGGCGAGGCGGAACCAGCGCTTAAACTCCTTCTGACACAGTTTCTTCGCCTCCCGGATAAACAGGTTCCGAGACGGTGCCTGCTCCTTGCGCGGCATGATGACGCGGGCAAACAGCTTGTAGAGCCACATGTAGGGCACCACGTCTTTGAGCATGTGGCCCGCCTTGATCAAAGTCTGGGACAGGCGGTTGAGCCGGGTAACGGCACCACCGAGGATCATGCTCTTAACCCTCTGGGGCTGCAGCTCTGCCAGGGTTCGGATGATGATGGTCCCCAGGGAGATCCCGACAAAATGCGCCTTCTGGATCTTTAGGTGATCCAGCAGGGCAACCACGTCCTGGGTCACCGACTTGAAGCTGTACTTACCCTGGATCAGATCCTGCACCATATGCTGGCTGTTGCCGTGGCCACGCAGGTCCAGTAATAGCAGGTTGTATTTCTCCCGGTAGGCTCGCAATTGACGAAACCAGATACTGGAACTGCCTCCGGCGCCGTGCACCAGCACCACCCAGTCACGCGGATCGGGGTGGCGGTAAATCTTGTGGTGCAACAGGGCCTGGCTCACGAAATGAAACTCCTTCACTTTTTTGCGAGGGCCCAGTGTACGGGTTTGCCTCCCGGGTGCAAGATACCCTGCGCACAGTTTGGAGGGCTGGCGCACTGCTTGGACCTGTCTTAGGGCTGGAAACGGATCCCGGTTAACAGGGCGCGACTTCCCCCCTGCGCCTGACTGCGGATCAGGATCCGATCATACTGGCGTAGCCTGACCTCTTTGAGCACCTGCTGATGGGGCGTGATCTCATCCACCTGTGTCTCGAACTGCCAAATCCAGCCTTCACTGGCGTCGGTACGGTCGCCATGGGCCTCTACTTCGAAGCGGAAGGTGGCACTGTCATCGGCAGACAGGACGTCGTTGAGGGTGTCGATGATCACCGTGTAGACGCCGCTGTCACCGGTGAAGATCAGCTCGGCTTCGGCGTATTGATCATTGCCTGAGTGTTTGTCGATGACCCGTCCGGCTTTGGCCACCACCTGTTTGGTTTCATCCAGGGGATGGGGCACGACCCGGTAGAGGGACAGGTGCATGCCGCTGGCATCCAGGCCGGTAGTGGTGGCAGGCATCGCCTGCAGTTGGGTGCGCAGGTGACGATATTCCGGTTGCAGTCCGGCATTGTCGATCACCTGTTGGTGCTTGGGATCCTCGGACGGGATCGGCGTGTTGATCATGGGGCAGTATTCCCGCCCCTTGTTTTGAATATTGGTAATGGGGCCGGTCAGGGTGTTGTCCCGAAAGATGATGTGGCGGCTCTGGGTCTCTGACTTGGGGCCACCGTCGGTGTAGAGCAGACCGGTCCAGGTGCGATCGATGCCGTGGCACCAGTTTTCGTAGACATAACTGTTGCGGTAGTCCGGGTTGTTGTCCGGATCTTCATCCTCTGTGCTTTCGCCCTGCAGGCCGAAGGTATAGATGCAGCCCCCATCGTCCACCGCCTGCATGTTGCGGTAGAAATGGTTGTAGCGGACGATATTGCGGCGCATGCCCGTATCCCGGGTCTTCCAGGTGTTGCGCCCGGTCTGGATCCCCGAGTAGGGGGTATCAGACACGTCGTTGTACTCGACAATCACGTCGCTGTGGAAGGAGCCACCAGCGATCGCCTGGGCGGAAACATAGTTACGGCCCACCTGCCAGAACAGGTTATTGTCGATCAGTACGTCTTGGGTACGGCGCTCGTCGGTATAGTTGTTTTCCCCCAACTGCAGGCCGTTGCCCATGATGGTTTCAAACAGGTTGCCGGTGATGCGGGTCTCTTTAACCGAGTCTTTGATCAGCAGGCCATTGAGCCCGGCACCTCGAATGATGTTGTCACGAAAATGCAGGTTGGCCACCTGCCTGGCCTCTACCATGCCTGACATCTCCGGGCCCCGGCGCAGTCCCTGGGTCAGATCCAGGCCGATCTGGTCCGGCACCAACCAATTGCTGTATTCAAAGGTGATCCCTTCAACAATCAGGTGTTCTAAGGGAAGCAGGTCGAAGCCGAGGCTCAGCAGGGTATCGGTTTGGGGAACCGTGATGGCCAGGGTGTTGGGATCCTGCCCCGCTTCGGGGATAAAGTAGACCTGTCGGGCCTCTTGATCGTGCCACCATTCGCCTTCGTCATCGAGGAAGTTTCTGTGTCCCTCGAGGAAGTACTCCCGGTTGACGAAGTATTTGCGATCGCCGCGCTTTACGCGGGGATCGTGGTTGAGGTAGTCGAACTGGTTGGAGCGCAGTCGTGCCTGGTCTCCTTGAATATCGTACTGGTCAATGGCCAGACGGGTGTGGTACCAGACCCCATGGATGATCATCTCCACCCCGGACAGGCGGGTATCCTTGGGCAGGATCTCACGAACGTCGTCGGCATTCACATGGAGCATGGCGGCGTGGTAGTCCAGATCCTGGGTGACAAAGTTGGGTTGCTGGGCATAGCGGTTGAGTCGGTTGGGGTGACGAGCCCGGATCATGTCCTGGCCATTGGCGTAGAGCTGGCGGAAGTTACGGCCCAGATCTTCAGTCGAGGCACGCCAGAGGTTGAGTTGGGGATCCTCGAGTGTCCAGTTTTCAATGGGCTGTCCGCCGCTGAGCACCACCTCGGCGCCTTCGTCGGCCCGCAGGATCAGTGGCGCATCGGCACTGCCGGAGAAACGTGCATCCAGGTGAATGGGCTGATCGAGGAAGTAGTGCCCCTGGGTGAGGATCAGCTCAATGCCGGCACCATGGTTCAGTTTCAGCTGGTTAATCGAGCTTAGCGATCCTGGGTTCTGGGCCGTATAGCGATCGCCAGTGCCATCAGGCGAAAAGTAGAATTGCGTTTGTTGAGGCTGGCAAGCACAGAGGGCAAATAGGGCACAGCTCAGGGTACCCAAGAGGCGGAGAAACGATGGCATGGTGGAGGTAACTTCCTGTTATTTATTGTTCTTGCTACAAGTTACCCGGTTCAAGGGGCAGACCCAAGGGGCGCAGCCCTGTCTCTCGGTAAAGGAGTGTGTTGTTGTGGCAAAGGCGGTGAATCGGCTTACTCAGTCTAGGGTTTTGATCATTAGCACCCAGTCGCCGCCCGCTAAGCCTCCGGGGCAGGGGACGACGGGGCGAGTGGCCTGGGCCTGATATCCCAGGGACTCGTAGAGGCGTTTGGCCCGGGTATTGAGGGAGGCAACGATCAGGCTGAGCTGCCGGCAATGCGCGGCCTTGGCCTGTTGCTCGGTGTCTTCCATCAGGCTGCGGCCCAAGCCCTGTCCTCGGCTGGACTCAAGGGTGGCAATGGCATTGATATACCAGCTGCCCGGTGCCATAGCCTCCAGCTCGATCAGGGGGCGAACCAGCTCAGGGCAATCGTCGAGATCGTCCAGGGGATAGGGATCAGGCTGGGGATAGGCCAGGATCATTGCTTCAACTTCGCCGTCTTTGATGGATACCCGGGCATTGCGATAGCTGAAGCTGCCACTTTCCCGGGCGGCACGATGGGTGCCGACCTCCAGAGGGGATTCGTCCGCCTGTGCCATACCGGCCCAGAGGAAGTAGGGGATCCCCTCGCCGGCAAGGTTGATCAGGTAGGCCAGTGCCCTTGCATGCTCGGGGCGGGCGGCTTGGATCGGCATTCGTAGGTCTCTTCGTCGGGTTTATCGTTAAGTCTAGCCGAGCCAGGGGCGGGGCAAAGGGACACCCTTTTAATAGGCTGTGTACCAGATAACTTATGCACTGAGACCTTATGCGGTTCATAGATTTAGCCACCAGCATCCTTGTCGGATCGGCGACAGCCATCTCTGCGAATAAGAGCAAGGGGACTCGTCCCGGCTACGCGCCCCGCTCTGACTCCCCGTTTGCCTCGCCAAACCTGAATTGGGGGCGATGCTCGATACGGATTTCCGTCTTTTTTCGCCTCTCGCGTCTTCGCACTGCGTAGTGATTACGTGTAGGCATCGTCCTCGCAGTCGGCGAAAAAACGGGGTGGGGCATCAAGTTTTGGCTCTCTTTTCAGAAACTTTTAGCCGCAACGGCTAATTAGGACATAGCCTTTTAATCGGGCCAGCTAGGCTTAGCGGAAGGGCCTGACTAACGAGGAGAAGCGTGATGATCCGAAAAAATGGCGGCGCAGGTTGGCCTCTGGCTCTGGCCCTGGTGCTGGGACTGGGGCTGCTGGGCTGGTTGCTGGCTTCGGCGGCCCGGGATGTCAAAACCCTGGAGCGCAGCGTGACGGTCAAGGGGCTGTCCGAGCGTGAGGTGGCGGCAGACAGGGTGATCTGGCCGATCCTCTACACCGCTGCCAGCAATGATCTGACCGAGCTGTACGACGCTTTGGACGAGGGCAAGTCACGGATCACCGCCTTTTTGACACGAGGGGGGATCCGCAGCATCGATATCAGTGTGGCCGCGCCGGTGATCACCGACCGGTCGGCACAGCAGTACGGCAGTGAGCCTGCGCCGTTTCGCTACACCGCCAGCCAGGTGGTGACCCTCTACTCCACCCAGATTGAGACGGCGCGGGATCTGATGGCGCGCCTATCTGAATTGGGGCGGCAGGGGATCGTGTTGGGGGGAGACTATCGGACGGGAACGGAATACCTGTTTACCGGACTCAATGAGCTGAAACCTGAGATGGTGGAGGAAGCGACGCGCAAGGCGAGGGAGGTGGCACAGAAATTTGCCGAAGATTCCGGCAGTCGTTTAGGAAAGATCCGCCGGGCCGCTCAAGGTCAGTTCAGCATTGTCAGTCGAGATAACAACAATCCGCACATCAAGAAGGTGCGGGTTGTCTCAACGGTGGAGTATTACCTGGTGGATTGACCCCAGGCAGGCCGGTAACAGAGATAAAAAAACGGCCCGCGACCGAGAGGTGGCGGGCCGTTTCATCAGGGGAGGATTATTTCCCCATCAGTTGCAGACGGGTCGGCAGACAGCCGGTAGGGCTGTTCTTGACACAGTCGGATTCGAAGAACACGCGCTCCTTGTCGAGGCGGAAGTTGTCGATGAAGACGTCCGCGCGACCTTTGCTGTCCTTGCTGTTGCGCTTCATGCGGAGGGTCACGGTGAACTTCTCGTTCCCCGGACGCTTACGCAGGGTGAAGGTACGCTCGCCCTCGTGACCCGGCAGGATGTCGCCCACGTCACGGCGTTCAACCTGGCGCTTACCGTCCTTGTCGAAGGTCGCCACCACGGCCTCAAACTTGAAGTCGTCGCCCACGGTGCTGGCGTCGAAGCGGAACAGGTAGCGGGTACCCAGGGGATCCTTGGAGACATCGATGTCACGGCTGACGGTCTGCATGCCGGTGGCCCCGGGGCCGCGGCGCAGACGCAGTACCCGATCGCCGACAGTGGCTCGCTCTGCGTTGGTCACGATCTGAGCACCACTCCCCAGTTTCCAGTGGCGCTGACCCTGGCTGAAATCACCGTTAGGCAAACCGGCGTCGGCACCACGACGGGTGACGGCCAGGTTCTCAAAGCGCACTTCGCCCTTGTCACCGACGTACTCGATGTGCAGGAAGTTGGCACCGGCCGGTTTGGCGGTCTTGAGTTCCATGGCGGCTTCTTTGCCGATGGCCAGGCTCTGGACATCGCCCACGGCGTTGGCCAGGTTGCCATCTTTAGACCAGCGCAGACGCAGCTGACCTTCGCCTTTACCTTGGCCCATGGTGTAAACGATAAAGCGGGTGTTATCGAAGTCCAGGGTCAGATCCAGCGCCTGGCTGACGCTGGCACCGGCGGACAGGGCAACGGCTTTGCCACTGATGCTGTCGACGACTTTGGCTTTTCCGTTAACGGTCCAGTTATCCAGGCCGCGTTCGAAGTGCGGGTTGGTGAAACGCATCGGCTTGCCATCGAGTTGGTTCACCAGATCTTCCAGTTCGATCCAGTCGCCATTGGCGTCGATCACCTGGTAGTCGGCGTGCAGCTTAGGCAGGGTGAACGGTGCCATCTGGAAACCGTAGTCGGTGCGCTTGCCGCCCTTGTCGATGCCGATCACGCGGCGCGGGGTCATGTTGGAGTACAGCAACTGGCCGTTCTCTTCCTTGACGTAGGGGCGGTAGAAGTCGCCGCGGAACTTGGCGATGGTGCCCGGCTTGATGGTTTCCACCAGGCCGATGCCGCCGTACCAGAAGTCGGCGATCCCCACGGAGTTCATGGTCCAGTTATGGTTGTCCATGGACCAGCGGGTCAGCAGAGGGATGGGCTTACCACCGCTGGCGTTGGTCATCAACTGGCGTCGACCATCGCGGTAGGCCATGTAGCCACCGACCATGGGGGAGGTGAAGCCATGCTGACCAAAGCCCAGTACCGCAGGGAAGTGCAGGATGTTGTTGGGGTGATCCGACGGCCCTTCGTTGTAGTAGCTGGCACAGCTCTTCGGCTTGAAGCAGGTGCGCGGGTGGTTACCGGCGGAGAAGCCGCCGAAGTAGGGGGCACCCATCTCATCGGTCGCTGCCATGGTGGCACCGAAGTAGTTGCGGTTCTGCTCGCCCCAGCCTTCGCCATCGAAGTGGTGGTTGAGGATCAGGGTGGCACCGTTAACGATGAAGGCGGCGTGGGAGGCCATGATCACAGGCTCACCCAGCAGCCAGTTGTCGGTCTTGAAGCTGGACCGGTCGTAGCTGTAGGTGGCGTAGTCCGTGGTGGCGTAGGGATCCTGGGCGGCGCCGATGTCGCCGAAGATCCAGGTTTCGTTGGCCATCAGGTTGTTGATCTCCAGTGGACCATGATCATCATTGGTCCAGGTGATCCGCTGTTCGGCACGGATGGTGTCGGAGGAGCGCTGAACCAGCTGACGCAGGTACTCGGCGTACTGCTTGAGGTTCTCATTCTCCGGGTACATCTCGGCGGCCTTGATGGCGGCCGGCAGGTACTTCATGGAGACGTAGACCTGGGGCTGTGAGTTCACATCCCCTTTGCTGTTGACGCCGGGATTGGGCAGGCCGTCGCTGGCGTAGACACGGACGAAGTGGCCGTCGACGGTACGCACGCCGCCATGACCGTCCGGATGCAGTCCCGCATGGGTTTGAATGAGCAGCTCGACGATCTTCTCGATGTCCGGATCTTGCTTGACCTGATCGATGGCCATCAGCAAGTACAGTGCCCAACCGACGTTGTCGGCGATGGGGGTGTTGTTGGGCTTACCCGGGTGGCCGGAGATCTGACGGATCAATTCGCCCTGCTTGTCGTTGAGGGTGTTGGTGCCGGCGATCTCGCCATCCACCACCAGACTCTTGATGGCGGTCAGGTAGCTGTCCAGTTCATCCTGCAGCCAGGCGTGATAGTCAAGGCGATCGTCCTTGCCGCTGGTCATGCGCTTGACGGTATTTTGCGCCAGCAACATGGCACCGTCGGCGGTGGCGGCGATGTCGGACAGCTCTTTGGACAGACCCTTGGTGTAGAGGGTCGGCTTTAACTTGCCGTTTTTCCGCAGCTTGTCACGACCCAAGGTCAAGATCTGAGCCTTCTTACCGTCGTTTTGCAGCATAAACAGGCCGCCCTCGGCCTCGCTGCCATAGACGCGGCCCATGGTCAGGGCGGTCAGGTTCTTGGCATCGGCGATCTGAACCAGGGCGTTGCCCTTAGGGCCGATGCGGTAAAGACCGGTTTGCGTGGTGGCAAAGATCCGCTGGTTGAGCAGATCGACCGCCAGGCCGGAGACACGACTGTCGGCCGGGATCAGGCGACGCTGACCGAAGGCGCTGCCTTCCATCACGGCGTTGCGATGGGCGTGATACTGGTAGATCCCCTCGTCGCTGCCGATAAACAGGATGTCCTTGTAGAAGGTCATGCCAACCCGGGCACCCTTCTCGGCGGTCAACTTCACCTCGTCCAGTACACCCAGGCGCTTGGTGTTGGTGTTCAGGGCAACGATCACGTCATCGGCATCACCGCTGGTGCACACCGCCATGTAGAGGAAGCGGCCGGATGGGGTGAAGGTCATGCCACACAGGCCATAGGTGAGGTCGGCGTTGGGGACCGTCTGCTTGATCACGTCGTAGGAGAGCGCCATCAGGCCACGCTGATCGACGTCGCGGATCTCAATGCGCTGGGCGGCATCATCGGCGACGGCGTACAGGCCAGCTACCTGGGCTGCGGCAACCTGTTGGGCATTTTCGCCGCTGTAGCGCCAGTCGGTCAGCCGGACGTCACTGTTGTTGGCGGCGAAGGCAGGGGCACTGGCCGCCATCATGAGGGCCAACCCAGTGGTCAATGTTGGCATGCGCAGCCTGCGTACAGAGGTAGGCAGTGCAGTTTTTTGTGTATGGTTAGTCATGCTTGGTCCAGAAAATGGGTTTTACTTTCACGTTATCGGCGACGGTCAGACTGTCTCGGGCAACGCCATGCCGTTGGGTAACAGGCTGGCCGGTTTCTTCACTCTTGCCCCTTTCATTCTTGGGGCAGGGAGCGTGGACAGAAACAGGTCGAAGGCGGAACTTATAGCATGATGGTTCTTATGGGATTGGCTGGTTGGCTGCAGATTTACACTACTTTAGATAGGGTTACAGGCATTCGTGATCCTGGCACCCCTATCTCCCCGGTGGACAAGACGAAGCAAGGCTATCTTCTGGACGATGTCATTGGTGGGGCGGGCCGGTGGGCGTAGTGAGCAATCTGGTGGGGTCAGGGGCGTTTTTCTCCTCTGATGGTGGCCGGGTGGTTGTTTTTTGTTCGCCATTTTGTGCGATAGAACCGGGACTGAGTGCAGGGCTGTGGTACACTCCGCGCCTGATTTTTTTGGGGGATCTGGCCGAGAGGGGACTGGAGGCCAATTCCCGGCGTTGCCTTTCAGAGCGCCATGTCACCGATATAGGAAGAACACCTTGAGCGACACTGCCTTTTCTAACCTTGAGTTGAAACCTGAACTGCTGTCCAATCTTGAGACGCTGGGGTATCACCAGATGACGCCGATCCAGCAGGAGGCGCTGCCGGCCATCCTGGCGAGCGCCGATGTGGTGGGCCAGGCCAAGACCGGCTCAGGGAAAACTGCCGCCTTTGGTTTGGGGCTGCTCAACCGGCTCAATGTGCGTTGTTTCGGTGTTCAGTCTTTGGTGCTGTGCCCGACCCGAGAGCTGGCGGATCAGGTCGCGACCGAGTTGCGTCGATTGGCCCGAGGCATTCCCAATGTGAAGGTGGTGACCCTGTGCGGTGGCACGCCGCTTGGGCCGCAGGCGGCATCCTTGGAGCACGGTGCGCACGTTGTGGTGGGTACGCCGGGACGGGTGCAGGATCACCTGAGCCGTGAGACTCTGGATCTGTCACAGGTCAACACCCTGGTGCTGGACGAAGCGGATCGCATGTTGGAGATGGGGTTTCAGGCAGAGCTGGACTACATTGTGGCGCGACTGCCGGAGTACCGCCAAACCCTGCTGTTTAGCGCCACCTTCCCCGATGAGATCCAGCAGGTGGCCGACAGCTTTATGTTGCGTCCCGTGATGGTGAAGGCCGCGGCGACCAAGATCAGCAGCGATATCCACCAGCACTTTTTCGAGGTGGAGGACAACGAGGCGCGCATTCCGGCACTGCATCTGTTGTTGCTGCAATATCAGCCGGAGTCCAGCGTGATCTTCGCCAACACCAAAAAAGAGGTGAAGGAGATCGCCCGGGCGCTGAAAGGCTTTGGTTTTAATGTGCTGGCGCTGCATGGTGATCTGGATCAGCGCGATCGTGATCTGATGTTGACCCGTTTTGCCAACAAGAGTGCCTCCATTCTGGTGGCCACCGACGTGGCGGCCCGTGGCCTGGATATCGACAGCCTGGATGCGGTATTTAACTACCACATCGCACACGATACGGAAGTGCATGTGCACCGTGTCGGTCGGACCGGCCGTGCCGGCAGTCAGGGAAATGCCTTCTCCCTGTTCAGTGCCAAGGAGGCGGCCAAGGTGAACCGTCTGGAAGATTATCTGGGTATTCAGATCTCGGGTTCACCCCTGCCAAACCGCTCGGTGTTGAACAACCCACCGATGCGCCCCAACATGATGACCATTGAGATCGACGGCGGCAAGAAGCAGAAATTGCGTCCCGGTGATATTGTCGGTGCCCTGACCCGAGATGGCAGCATCAAGGGCGATCAACTGGGCAAGATCCAGGTGACGGACTTCCGTGCCTATGTGGCGGTGCATCGCAAAGTCGCGGGCAAGGCGCTGACCGCGATGGAGCGTGGCAAGATCAAGGGGCGCAACTTCCGTGCCCGTATGCTGATGGACTGAGCCACGACAGCCCTGTCGGTTTGAACAAAAAACGCCGCCTTTGCGGCGTTTTTTGTGCCTGAAGCCCAATGGCTTGTCGAGGTGGCTTGTCGAGAATAGGGAGGTGTTGAGACGCTGCCCTGTCTCTCCTCGAGCGCTTTGTCGCCCCCTGGGGGGCATTACCCTTCTGGCTATACCTTATGGATGAGAACTTCCCTTTCTTCCAAAGCCAAGCAGTCCAAGCCAGAGAATGAGCCCTGAGCCCAGGCTACCGCTATCGGCTGCCTTGTTCATCTTGGCCTCGTCACGAGTCCGGTTGGGATCATTGGGATAGGCGTCCTGGCCATCGTTGACACCATCGCCATCGGTGTCGGCCACCTTGGGATCGGTCCCGAATGTGATCTCTTCCGAGTCCGGGAGGCCATCATTGTCATCATCGAGATCGGCATTGTCACCAATACCATCGGCGTCATTGTCGCCGGTTTCTGTGCTATCGAGAGGGAAGAGATCGCCGTTGTCGCCGACCCCGTCGCCGTCGCTGTCACGGCTTTCGGTCGGATCGTCGGGGAAGCTGTCGTGCTCATCCTCCGTGCCGTCCCCGTCGCTGTCGATGAACTGTGCCAACACCTCTATGGTCAGGCTGGTGGTGGCCGATCCGTCATAGGGATCGCTGACGCCGATCTCGAACCGGTTTTCCCCTAGATCCCCGGCACCTGGGGTGCCATGAAGCGTGCCGTCGGTCTCAAGGGTCAGCCAGTCCGGCCCGGCGATCTTGTGAAAGTGCAGAGGATCGCCGTCGGGATCCAAGGCATCCTGGGACAGGTCGGCCTGGTAAGGCGTTTGGGTTTTGGCGTCCCTTTGGGTGATGCTCTGGCTTCGAAAGGCGGGCACCTGGTTGCCGTTTGGCTTGGTGGTGATGATGAGATCGGGATTACTGGAAAAATCGCCATCCCGGGAGTGAAACTTAATAAGGTTGTTGTCACTGGAGGTGAGCACCAGGGTGATCTCGCCGTTTGAGTCCAGTACGCCCGTGACGTCGATCTCCAGCCAACGGTCGAGATCCTCCGGGGTGATATCAAAACTGGTGATCGCCTCGCCATAGGTAGGAGCGTGGTCAAAGGAGAGATCGGACTCGCTCCAGTTCGAATGGTCCGCCCTGTGGACAAAGATCCGGGCAGGCCCCTGAACCGAAGTGATCAGGAGTTGGAGAACGACCCGCTTGACCCGACTTTCCGGCGGCAGGCGCTGCACCGGGAATTTCAGGTAGGCGCTTTTTAGCTTATTGACGGACAACTCCGCCGTGGTGCCCTTGACTGTGCTGGGAAAGTTGATGTTGGTATAGGCGTCATCCTGTGCCCGGGTTGCAATCTCTGTCGGTATGGTGTCCCTGTCCCACACTATCGGTCCGGCACTGGTAACCAGATCTCGGACCTCAGGTTTAGTCCATTCGTACCGAACACCATCTTGGTCCCGATCCAGTTTGGCACTGTCATAGATGGAGGTGGCGCCGCCGTTAAACATGAGATAGATCCCGGGAATGCCTCGCGCGACAAACTCGTCGAGGATCCGCTGGCCCATCGCCAGATCATGGCCAATCTCATGGGAACCCATCTGCCAGGCCCCGGACCAGACCGGGATATTGTGGAGCGCCCGATACTCCCACGCCGCCCGCAGCTTCCCCATTCGCTTGGCCTCTCCCTCACTATCGATATTGCCCAAGACATGGGTATCGATAATGGCATAGGGCGCAGCTTCGGGGGGGAGAGGATAGGTATGAAAATCGGTTTCACCAGGGCCATCAAAGGTTTTGTACAGCTGATAGTACACAATGTAGCGGGTCGGGTTGTTTTCCCGGATCCTGGCGGTCAGATCGACGTAGAGCTGTTGGATCTGGTCATAACTTTCAAACTCCCCCGAGGCACTGGTGGCCCTGGGTTCATTGAGCAGGTTGAAGATCAATCTGTGGGTATAGTTCTGAAAGGTGTCGGCGATCTGTCCCCACCAGGCCACCTGTTTCTCAAGGGACTCCCGTGTGCCATCCTCCAGTCCCTTGGGTGAAATAAGTACGACCATTTGATGATTGTTTCTGGCCAGCAGATCATCGACGGCAAACTGCAGATCCTCGATAAACTCGCGGGACAGGGTGTAGTGGGGCGCCTCGCCGGAGGAGGCGAGAAAGTGATCCATATCGATGCGCAGGCGAACGCTGTCAAAGCCGGCAGCCTCAATCTCGTCGCCGTAGATCACTTCGTAGCGATCCGACAGCGGTTCGTCCGGCCCCTGACCCAGCCAGGGCTCGAACATGATCCCCATTCCCAGTGCACTGGTGATCTCCTGACCGGTCAGAGGCTCATCCACAGGACGTGCGGTGGCGTTATGGATGAGCAGCAGAAATAGGCAAGCAAATGAGTGAAGCGCACGATGAATGGCAGAGTTACTGATGATCAACATAATACATTCCCAAAAAGTGAATCTCATGAGGTGACGCTAAGCTACTTTCCTTGCAGATTGCAGGCTAAGGCATTGGTACTCATTGATAAGAAATAAGCTAAGAGGTCTAGGCTTATCATTAATTCAAAGCTCAACTCTCTTTGAAAAAGCTCTTCTTGATGAGGAGAAAGCCGAAAGCAGTACGAGCAGCATGAAACCTAAGCCACCACTATTGGTTGCTTTATCTGGGGTAGATGCATCAAGGCCTCTGCTTGGATCAGTTGGGTAAGCATCCTCGCTATCGCTGATCCCGTCTCCATCGGTATCCTGGCTGAGGGGGTCGGAGCCATTACGATATTCCTCACCGTCGCTGATCCCGTCACCATCCGTGTCCGCCACCCTGGGATCCGTGCCGATCTCAAGCTCCTGTGTGTCGAGCAGGCCATCATTGTCATCATCGAGATCGGTGTTATCACCGACGCCATCGTTATCGGAGTCGCGTGTCTCCTGAGGGTCGTCGGGGAAAGCGTCGCTGTTATCGCCAACGCCATCACCATCTGTATCAGTGTTTTCGGTCGGATCATCAGGGAAGGCATCGTCAGGATCACTAACGCCGTCACCGTCGCGATCCACAATGGCTGGGAGAACGTTGATCTTTAACGTGGCGGATGCCGAAGCGCCGTGTTCGTCGCTTACGCTCACTTGGAAACGGTTTTCACCAAGATCGCCGCTGCCCGGTGTCCCGGAGATCGTTCCTTGTGGTGCAATGGTAAGCCAGAACGGGCCACTTACTCTTTGAAAGAGCAAGTTATCGCCATTTGGATCACTGGCATCGTTGGCCAGGTTCGCAGTGTATGGCGTATCCGTCGTGGCGTTTGGCCCCATAATGATATTGCTGTCGAATGACGGCGGAATGTTGTCGGCCTGAGTGGTCATTACAATCAGGTCGGGATTGCTGGCGAAGTCCTTGTCTCGTGAGTGAAATTTCACAAGGTTGTTGTCACTGGAGGTGAGCACCAGGGTGACCGCACCGTTTGCGGTCAGGGCACCCGTGACATCGATATCCAGCCAGGTACCGATATCATTGCTGGTGACGTTAAAGCTTGTGAGGACCTCCCCAAGTGGCGGCGCCCGGTTGAACGACAGATCGGCTTCACGCCAGTTTGAGTGTTCAGCTCTATGTACCGAAATGTGGGCCGGTCCCTGAACGAAGGTAACAAACAATCGCAGTATGACTTTGTCGACGATGGCGTCTGTAGCAAGTCGCTGGACAGGGAACTTGAGATAGGCTGCTTTAGCCTTGTTGACCGGTAACTCTGCGGTTTCTCCGTTGATGGTATCGGGCGCCACGGCGCTGGTATAGGCGTCATCCTGCGCCCGCGTGGCGATGGTGGTTTGTGGCGTGTTGCGCTGCCAGATGATCTCACCGGTACTGGTGACCAGATCCCGAATTTCAGGCCGGGTCCACTCATAGTAGATGCCGTCATTGTCGTGATCGCGGCCGACGGGATCATAGATGGAGGTTTCCCCCCCATTGAACATGAGATAGGTTCCCGGAATACCCCGTGCAACAAACTCGTCACGCACACGTTCCCCCATGGCCAGATCATACCCTATGTCATGAGCGCCCATCTGCCAGGCACCGGACCAAACCGGGATATTGTGGATCTCTCGGTACTCCCATGCCGCCCGCAATTTGCCCATCCGCTTGGCTTCCCCCTCGCTATCGATGTCTCCCAATATGTGGGTATCCAGGATCGCATAGGGGGCTGCGCCTTCGGGCAGGGGATAGGTGTGAAAATCGGTCTCACCGGGTCCATCGAAGCTCTTATAGAGCTGATAGTAAACAAGGTAACGTGTTGGATTGGTGATTCGGATCTTATTGGTGAAGGCGACATAGAGCTCTTGAATTTCGTCGTAGTGATTAAACTCGCCGGCACCGGAAGTAGCACGGGGTTCATTGAGTAAGTTGAAGATCAATCGATGACTATGACTTTTAAAGGTTTCGGCGATCTGTCCCCACCAGGCCACCTGTTTCTCAAGAGACGCCTGTGTGCCATCCTCCAAGCCGTTTGGGGAGATCAGAACCACCATCTCGTTATTCTTTCTCGATAGCAGATCGTCGACCATAAATTTCAGCTCGCCCATGAACTTCGGCGACAGCGTGTAGTCGGGGGCTGGGCCCGACGAGTCGAGGAAGTTCTTCATGCCGATCCGAAGCCGAACGCTGTCAAACCCCGCATCCTCAATGGCATCGCCATAAACAAGCTCATAGGGATCGGAGAGGCGTTCATCCGGACCCTCTCCCAGTTGCGGCTCAAATAATATCCCTATTCCCAGAGCCGTGGTGATCTCCTGACCGCTCAGGGGGGGGTCCACCGGCGTAGCGTTGACGCTGAGACTGAGCAGCAGAAACAGCAGGGCAAAGGCACGGCGCCCATGCGGAATGAGAGTGTTGCGGATGTTCAACATGATGCATTCCCAGGAGTGAATGTTATTTTGGGGGTGGGAACCGCGCTTTCCATGCCGGTTGCAGGCTGAGCGGCTCGTACCCAGGGATAAAAAATAAGCCACGGTGAGCGTGGCTTATCATTGACTCATCGCTCAGTGCTAGGGGCGCTGGCGCCGTCGGAGCGAGGAGAAACCGGCTAACAGCGGAAGAATGACAAGGCCCACTCCCCCCCCATTGGTGGGTTTATCAAAGGTTTCTTCATCCAGGCTTCTGGTTGGATCGGTTGGGTAAGCATCCTCACTGTCGATGATGCCGTCGCCGTCCGTATCCGGGTTGAGAGGATCGGAGCCGATGCGATACTCCTCGCCATCGCTGAGCCCGTCACCATCCGTGTCGGCGACCCTGGGATCCGTGCCGATCTCAAGCTCCTGGGTGTCGAGCAGGCCGTCATTGTCATCGTCGAGATCGGCATTATCACCGATCCCGTCTCCATCATTGTCGCCGCTCTCCGTGGGATCTAGGGGGAAGAGATCGCTGTTATCGCCGACGCCATCGCCGTCGGAGTCGTGGGTTTCAGTTGGATCGTGGGGGAAGGCATCGGCGTTATCGCCGATGCCGTCGCCGTCGGAGTCGTGGGTTTCAGTTGGATCGTGGGGGAAGGCATCGGCGTTATCGCCGACACCATCTCCGTCAGAGTCCATGGTTTCATTCGGATCGTTGGGAAAGGCGTCGAGATGATCGGCGACGCCATCGCCGTCGCTGTCGACAAAGGCCAACTGCACGGTGATCTGCAACGCTGCGGTTGCTGAAGCGCCATTCGGATCCTGGACCTGGATCGTAAAGCTGTTGTCCCCCACGTCTGCGACACTTGGTGTGCCGGAGAGTGTGCCATCGGCGGAGAGGGCGAGCCAGGCGGGGCCGCTAACCTTGCTAAAGGTGATGGGATCCCCATTGAGATCCGTGGCGTCACCGGCGAGATCGGCGGTATAGGGTTCCCCCGTGGTGGCGGATGCCTTGCTGAACTGATCACTGACGAAAGTGGGGGCGACATTCTCCACAGGGGGCTCAATCACGGTGACACTCAGGGTGCCTTGGGCGGGTGTACCTTTGCCGTCGGAAACCTGAACGGTAAAGCTGTTAAGACCCAGATTGCTTGCTCCTGGCGTGCCGAACAGCTCGCCTTCGTGGGTGACATTCAACCAGGTCGGACCGTTGAGGATCTCATAGAGCAGGGGGTCGTTATCGAGATCTTCGGCATCGAAGATCAGGCTGCCGTTGTAAGGTGCATCCACCAGGACGCTGCCTTTATCGATCGCGGCACTGAGGCTGGGCGGGTGATTGGGCGCCGCTTCCACATCGATGATCAGTTCAGGCTTGTTGGTGTAGCCTTTTTCCGTCGAAGAGAACTTTACCAGGGGACCGTCAAAGGTGGTTGTCAGCACAAAGGTCAGTGCTGAATTGCCTTCCACTGCGCTGGTGACATCGACGTCGATAAAGCTGTTGGCGGAACTGTCGGTGACATCAAAGAAACCTACAGGTGGATTGTCCAGGTAGCCCTTATCGGCGTTACCCGCGGTAAGGGTCGACTCGCCCCAGGCGTTGACGGCACTTTTATACACGTCGATCGTCGCAGTGCCGTCAGACGCGGTGACATAGAGGCGCAGTGTCGCCTTGTTGATCGTCCCTTCGGGAAGGCGCCTGACATCAAATTTGATATAGGAATCCTTAAAGCCTTTCCTGATCTGAAAATCGTTGGTCGACCCCTTGTTGGCCGTATCATCCTTCAGGTTGATCCAGGCGTCATCGGTAGCCTGGAAGCTGTAGGTGGGGTGGATCTGATTTTTCTGCCAGCGGATATCCGCGGCCGATGTCACCATCTGCTTGATGGCTTCCTGACTCCAGGAGGAACTCTCGATGCTGTAGATCCCGTCCAGGCCATTGGCAAATCGCGAGTAGGCTCCCGGTACGCCCAGTGCGATAAACCGGTCGACAAGCTGCTGACCCATCTCCAAGTCAAAGGTTTCGGTGACATCCGCCGTTGCCGGGTTATCTTCTGTGCCCATGTTCCATGCCCCCGACCAAACGGGAATGCCACTGAATTCTCGATACTCCCAGGCTGAGCGCAGCTTTCCTGCTCGCTTGTCGACATTGAGTTGATCCGTTCCGCCGATTAAACGGCTATCTAAAATAGCGTAAGGTGCGGCACCGTTGGGAAGCTCAAAGGTGTGGAAATCGGTCGCGCCCGGGCCGTCCCCTTTTTTACGGTACAGCTGGGAGTAGCCAAGGTAGCGGGTGGGATTGGTTTCCCTGATCTCTGTTGTCAGTGCGCTGTAGAGATCCTGAACCTGCTGGGCAGTGTCGAACCCGATCACCTCCGGGCCATCGGAGGGCAATTTGATCTTGGGGTCGTCGATAAGGTTGAAGACAAGGCGATGGCTGTGATCCTTAAACGCCAGTGCCAACTGGCGCCACCACTCGGTTTGCTGGGCCAGCTCAAGTTCGCCGGCCGAAGCGATCCCTTTGGGGGAGAGCACCACCGTCATGGTGTCGCTGTTGCGACCGAGCAGGTCATCGATGATGCCGGTGAGCTCGGTGAGGAAGCTCCCTGACAGTTCATGGTTGTTATCGGAAGCCGAAACAAAACTGTCCAGGGTGATCACCAGACGAACACTGTCAAAACCCGCCGCCTCGATGGCATCACCGTGGGCCGTCAGGTACTGGTATGGATTGCCGGCTTCGGCACCGATTTTGACGTTGTAGAGAATGCCCATCCCCAGGGCCTGGGTCAGCTGAGGACCATTGAGCGGCCGGTCGGGGAGCTCGGCCCCAACCGTGGCGGGCAGGGTAAGCGACAGGGCTGTCAGGCAGGCCAACAAACCGGGTGGATGGAGTGTACGTTTAGGGAACATGATTATCTCCTTATCGACGGGCAGCGCAGAGTGGCCGTCTTGTAGGGAACGATGTTTTTAGTGATGAATGAAATCCGGCGTTATTCTTGTGTCTTGCTGAGTGCCGGGGCGATCAATTCGGAGAGTGCGTTTGCAAGGGCGTTGGCGCCATCGATGCCAAGGTGAACCGGGTCCTTTGGCATGTCGGGGCGCAAATTTTTTGCCGAGGTGATGGTGTCTCCCTGGATCAGAAAAAGCTTGTTGTCACCCGCCTCTTGCAACTCATGAACGAGTGAGGTGATCTTTTCCCGGTAGGAGTCCAGGGGGACTTGAGTGAATTTTGCCTCGGTCCTGTTGGTGTACAGGGGGGTGATACAGAAGAACTTTGCGTTTGGCTGGTGCCTGCGAACCTCGGCAATGAACTCGCGATAGCGCTGGGCAAATGTCTCCAGATCGGCATTGGGCGCATTCCAGTCGTTATAACCAATCAGCAGGGTGATCAATTCAACGTCGTCGAACTCTTTGAGCATCCTTGCGGTTGGCAGCGAGATTTGCGAACCACCGACGGCAAGATTAAACAGTTCGGTGTCCAGGTGGCGACTCAAGATAAAGGGGTAGGTTAAATGGCTGGCGGAGCCTTGACCCACACCATGGGTAATGGAATCCCCCAGTGCGACATAGCTAGGTTTCTTGCTGGGGGCTAAGGGGGCCAGTTCGCTGGCGGACTCGATCTGGAGACCGGTCAAAGCGATATTGCTAAAGCTCGGCAGTGTCACCTCATATACGGAGTGACTCTCCTTGTGGCGAGACTCCAGCTTAAGGGCGATCGCCGTCTGTTTTGCATTGAATTTAAAGTGCTCACTGAACTGACCGTTCTCATACAGGGCAAACTCCGAGCCCCGGTTGAATCCAGGAAGCGCTTCGAAATCCAATTGTATGAGGTTGCTGTCGGTGGCAAACCGGACGACAACACCCGAGGTGGTTTGTGCTTTGTCGGAATTAAAGCCCGTTTGTGATTTGGCAAGCGCCAAGGTCGCTTTATCATGACGGCTGACACTCACCATGTCCGCTTCGTGATAGACATAGTTCGCCCCCAGAATTTCGATTTCATTGCTGTGGATATCAACGGGCTTCAGGGCACTCGACGCCTCGGCGCTGTTCAGTACCGAGAGCGAGAGAACCGCCAGAGAGAGCAGCCTGGCTCTGATTTTAGGGTAACAAGGTTGGGTCATTGTCACGGTTACCTTCTTCGGGTTTGATTATCGTTTTAAAAGTGAAAATGGCTTTCCGGACTTTCCTGCCAGCCGTAACGTACGGCTTTGGCCGTCAGGGTATCGCCCGGTTTGAGGGAGATGGGTTGCTGATAGATCTGCCAGTGGCCGTCATTGATGCGAAAACCTAGGGATGCGTCTGTCACATCGGACTCCATGGTGATAAGACCGGCCTTATCGAGGGTTATCGACGGAGAGGGGGTGACAGGTTGCTTGCCTTTGGGCCAGAACCGGTCGGCCATCTGCTGCTCACTGATATCGCCGGGATCGGCGACCCTGCTCTGCCACTGAGACAGCGCGTCACGCATTCTGCCCAATTGCTCGCCATAGTCGGGATCCTGGGCCAGGTTATGCAGCTCGAAGGGATCGGCCTCGAGATCATAAAGCTCTTCCGGAAAACGGGGCTGAAACCAGGCCGCCTGAGCTGGATCAAGTGTGCCTGAGGCCAGCCCCTTCCACAGTTCCGACATCAAGCCCAACTGTTCTCTGAATTGGAGCTTGGTGCCTCCAGGTTTGCCAGGCAGGTAGTTTCTTATGTATTTGAACCTGTGATCCCGTACTGCCCGTTCGTGAAACCGCTGCTCATCCAGACGGTCTTTCGCCGCATAGACATATTGCCGCTTCTCAACACTGGGGTCCGCCAATCTGGGTTCTCCCTGTATGTATTGCGGGGTCCCGGCGCCCGCCATGGCAAGGATGGAAGGCGCAAGATCGATGAAACTGATCAACTGGGGGTCGACACTCCCGGGCTTCAGGTTTTGCGGCCGGTAACGCTGCGGCCAGTGCACCATCAAGGGCACCCTGATCCCGCTGTCGTACAGTTCCCGCTTTGCCCTGGGCAGGCCGTCACCATGGTCGGTGGTCCAGATCACTATGGTATTTTCTGCCAAACCTTCTTGTTTCAATCGGTTAAGCAGCTCTCCCACCTCGCTGTCCATGGCATGGATGTTGTTGTAAAGCTGGGCCAGGTCGTTTCGAACTACCTGGGTATCGGGATAGTAGGGCGGAACCTGGACCTGCTGAGGTTTAACCCAATCCTCTACAATCCCCTTGCGCTTGTTCAGCGCGACATTCTTGGGGAACAGCTGGCTTTCGTGGGTGAGTTTCAGGTGGTACATGCCAAAAAAGGGTTGGGCCGGGTTGCAATGGTGCCAGTCGGGGTCCTTACCCTGGTGATCCCAAACGGTGAAGGGGCCGGTGCCTGCGGCTACGCCACTGAACTGGTAATCCAGTTTGCTTGATACATAGGTACAGTAGCCTTCATGGCGCAACAGTTCGGGAAAGGCCTTAACCTCGGCAGGGGGCACGCTGAGGTAGCCCTTGGGCTTGAAACTGCTGGTGCGCATATGTTGTGCGCCGAGGGTGATCTGGTGTACCCCGGTGATCAGTGCGGCACGGCTGGGGGCGGAGACGCCTGCGGTGGTAAAGGTATTGGGGTAACGTACGCTGGACTCGGCGAGCTGGTCGAGAAAGGGGGTGCGTGCCACCTCATCGCCAAAAGCCCCCAGGTGAGCACTCATATCTTCGGCGACAAGCAGGAGTATGTTGGGGCGCGTTTCCTGGGCAGTGGCATCGCTCGCCATGAGCCCACCACCGGTCGTGAATAACAGAAAAAGTTGCAGTGCGGGTAATTTTAACATGTTACTAAACCACCGAACTTTACAGTTAAGATGTCAGTTGTCACTGCCCGGGAATTGTATTTGGGGTGGGCAGTGACAACGTTTATTTTTGTGACGGGTTAAACCTGATTGAATTTATCTGCTCAGTGCCCGGTTACCGGCTTGACCTTAAGAAAGTCACGCAGTCCCTTATCCCCGTCTTTTTTCAGCCAGTGGGATGGGAAGTCCGCGGTTTCTGAGCGGTCACGTTCACGATAAACGGCACCGGGAGTGTATTTCTCGGTATAAGGGATCACGCTCTCACCGCGTTTGTTCAGCAGGCGGTTGAACAGGGCGTGTCGCATTTGCGCAATTCGATCCTGATGTTGAGGATCATCAATCAGGTTATGCATCTCCTTGGGATCATTTTTAATATCGTATAACTCCTCGGTATCCCAAACACCATGATATTGGATCAGCTTATAGTTGTCGGTGCGCAGCGCAAATGTGGTGGGAGTGGAGGGGTAATTAAATTCCCAGTAATACTCGTAGAGGAAGTCTTCACGCCAGGCGTCCACTTTGCCACCCTGTGCCAGGGGCAGGAAGCTATCTCCTTCGAACTGGGGCGGACGTTCTGCGCCCGCGATCTCGAGCATGGTCGGCGCGATATCCAGGTTGGCAACCATCTCCTCCACCACACTGCCGGGCTCGAAGTAGCCAGGTGCATAGGCGATCAGAGGCACGCGCATCGACTCCTCGTAAGCATTGCGCTTGTCGATCAAGCCATGTTCGCCAAACATAAAGCCATTGTCGCCCATCAGCATGATGACGGTGTCATCTTCAAGGTTGTTCTCCTCCAGCCACTGAAGTACTCGGCCAAGGCTGTCATCCACGGCCGATAAAGCTCGGTGATATTGACGCTTGTATTCCTGGACATCCAGGTCGCTGTGGTAGGGGAAGTCGACGCCGTGCCAGCTATTACGTTGATTCTTCACCCACATCGGCTTGCCTTCATAGTTCTCTGCGGTATCGGCCTGGCTTGCCGGGGCCTCAATGACCATGTCACTGTACTGGTCCTGGTGCCGTGGTGCGGGAGAAAAGTTCGAGTGTACGGCCTTGTGCGACAGGTAGAGGAAGAAGGGCTTATCCTTGTTACGATGGTCGAGCCAGTCGATCGCGTAATCGGTCAGCTCATCGGTGATATAGCCTTTTTGTGGCACCCTGACGCCATTAATATTGATCTTGTTGATCTCTCCATTTTTATATTTTACTGGGTAGTAGTGGCCCTGACCGGCAAAGCTGAGCCAATGATCAAAGCCTGGCTGGGGTGAATCACCATGTTCACCCATATGCCATTTGCCGAAAAAGCTGGTTTCATATCCGACTTCCTGCAAGTAGGAAGGGAAGTAGACCGTCTCTTCTCTGGCCGGATTGTTATTGTCCACCACACCGTGATTGTGCATATACTGGCCGGTAAGAATGGTGGCTCTGCTCGGTGAACATAGGGCGGTTGTCACGAAAGCGTTTTTAAAGTGAACGCCTTGCGAAGCCAGCTTGTCCATATTGGGCGTATCAAGCTTGGCATTAAGGAAGCCGACTTCATCGTACCTTTGGTCGTCAGTCAAAATGTAGATGATATTTTTCTGTTTTTTATTGACTGACTTGTCTGCGGCCTGAGCCTCGGTTGGAATATTTGCGCCAAGACACAAGGAGACCATCGTAAGTGTGAGAAGACCAGAGCTATTTTTAGATAACATATCTAACGTCCTGCTTATGTAATTAATTTATATATGCTCTTATAAAAAATTTAACAGGCGAAAAGTGGCCCCGCAATTACAAAGTTTATTAAAAGTGTTAAAGCCATGGCAGGGATGCATATCAAGTCGTAATAGGCGATAGCCTGTCCGACATGAGGTGGTGGGATCATCTGGCTTTTGGGTCTTTTTGGTTTGATCGGCTGGTTGTTTGGTTCCTTTGTGGCGTTTTATGGTGAGGCTGCCTGCATCGTTTGGCTCAGGCTTTGCTGTTTTTGGCCTGTGGCTTGATACAAATGGCGACAGTCGTTTCTGGCTCCTACCTGCCCAAGCGGCGGTGGTTTTCTGTTTGGACTTAGCCGGGCATGGTCTGCAGGGCATAGGTGAGATAGGAAGGCTTGAACTTCCATCAATTGGCTCCGGTTGAACTCCGTTGAACTCGGTTGGCCACTGGTGCAAAGGGGGCATTCGCTTGTGGGAGTGGTCTGACTCTCCCACCTCCCTATCCGTTCATTTGGCCAGTGGGTGCTTCGATAGGGAGGCGGGCAGTGTGCCCCTTTCTATCGGCTGCAAGGGCAAAGGCCGGACCCCTTATTGCCATGCTCTGCTTGGGCTGGCGGGGGCCGGACGCTTACTGTCTTTGTCACTCGTCTCAAGTTACTGAAGGGTTATCCGGTACGCATCGCTGTCATCCAGGTTAACGGTGACCCGCTTGCTGAGATCGCCATGCGTGATCTGCAGTTGATACTCCCCCTTAAAACCGGTGAAGACGATGGCGCCATTGTGATCGGTGTTGCCGGACTCCGACGTATGCCACCTTTGTTTGATCAGGTTAAGCCATACCTTGCCATTCTTTTTCAGGGTGCCATCGGCATTAACCAGGCCCCAATCACCTTGGGGGCTGTACAGGGTCCAGGCCATGAACATCTCGACGCTCGGATGGCTGAAGTAAGCGGTCATAACCCGCTCGGTGATCTCGGCACGTTTGTCCTCATCGGCGGTAAACTGCTTGGTTGAGCGCACCTCAAACTCGGTGGCGTAGATAGGCAGCTGATACTGGTTGAATTCATTTAAACGGCGAATGATCTCTTCGCCGGGGATGTCCTCTTTGAACCGACTTTGAAAGCCCAGGCCATCGATACTGACGCCATTGGCGAGGAAGTAGTCCACCTCATTTTGATAAAGCGCGATGTTCTGCTCATTCCCTTTGGTGGCCGATATCACCTGATAGTCATTGAGCATCAACTTGGCTTCTTTGTTATACAAGCTGTTTTTGGCCAACTGATACCAGGATACAACGATATCATCACCCAGGAGGTTCTGTATGTCTCTGTTTGCACGGGTCTCATTAAACAGATCCCACTCGACAACATCCCATCGTTCGGCGTATTCACGTATCTGATTAAAGGTAAACGCTTTGAGGCCTTCGAGATCCTGCCCATCCTTGTACTGGTAACTTTCCTGAGGCATATGTTTCCAGCCCGGCCACATCAAGGTATGGCCACGCACCGGAATATCATGCTGTTTTGCCCAAAATAAAACCTCCTCGGCCATTGGCGCCAGTCGCTCTTTAAATTTGTACTTCAGCGCATTTTCCAGTCCCAACTTATTGAAGAATTCAGGAATGCTCTTTTGATAGTCTAAGGGGTTGACCCCTTTCATATTGCCGGTAAAGGCTTTCGCGTTGATGACACCGCCAAACTCGAATGCGTGGTTAGTCAGATCTATGCTCACCGAGGCACCCGGCAGGGGAGCGCCATCACGATCATACACGGTGATATTCAGCTCACCTTTGCGGTACTTTTCGATCCGCTCATACGCGGCGACACGCCAAGGTTCTCTGCTCTTTTGCACCTGCTCGAGCAGAGCCTCAATACCGGAGATGTCCTTACCGCTATAATCAATGGGCTGAGCCAGAGTGGTGAAGGGCAATAACAGGCTGCACAGGCTTATCATTTTTACAATGCTATTCATTCTATTCTCTTGTTCCAATGGCGTGCACCATGGCACCTTTTAATTTTTCATAGGGTGAACACCTGTGCCAAATCGACAGTTTGACTCAGGGGTTGGATGCCAGTAAGCGACCGAGAGGGATCCCCCCAGTCTTTTTAATATTTCATTGTGACTTTCGTTATTGGAAGCTCTTCAGAACTCCGGGAAATTAAACGGTTTGATAAGGTAAATAGTCACTTGTGATGACTACTGTTTTGGCAGAAACACCATCACATCCAATCCTTCCTTCGCCCGATTTTTCAGCTTAATATCCCCGCCATGTCCTCGTATCACGGTCAACGCGATGGTCATCCCCAGCCCCAGTCCGCCCAGCTCCTGGCTCCTTGAGTCGTCGAGTCTTTCAAAAGGTTCAAACAGGCGCTGATGCTCCGACTCTGGAATGCCATTGCCCTGATCCGAGATCACGATCTTTAGGTCATTCTTCAACTCTGTCACCGAAACAACAACCGACCTTCCATATTTGACGCCATTTTCAATCAAATTGCTTAATGCTCGCTTCAGTGCGATTGGACGGCAGGTGTAATTAATTTTATCGCAGATCTTAAAGTCTACGCACATGCCAATATCGGACAGATCCATGCAGAGACTTTCAATCAATGAGGTTAAGTCAACCGTTTTGCTAATTTCAGACATGCAGTCCTGTTTGGCAAATGACAGAGTCGCGTTTGCGATCTGTTCCATCTCATCAAGTTTTTCTAGGATCTTTGATTGGGTTTCATCATCGTCAATAAACTCTGCATGCAAGCGCATTGATGTTAAAGGTGTTCTTAAGTCGTGAGACATGGCCGCAAGCGAGCGAGTTCGATGAGTCAGAATATTTTGCAATCGGTGCTGCATGGTGTTGAATGCAGAGATCGTATACTTTATGTCATCAGGACCTCGTTCTGAGATCGGTTCAACGGTTTCACCCACCCCGAGTCGTTGCGCCTGGGAGGTGAGCTCTTTTAAAGGCTTGGTGATACGAGCAACACTGACTGCGACGATGACGATTAAGATGACGGACATGATGACCAGTGAGGCGATGGACGATCTTGCCCATAACGGAAAGGGGTTGCGATCATAGACGTCCATATTCAGCCAACGACCATTGTCAAGCAGGATAGATGCGGATAGAAGCAGCTCCCTTTTCGGACCTGTTAATGAAGCCTCGTTCGTTGTGAAAAGGCCAGAAAAGTAGTGCTCTATCGTTGTTGTCAGGCGATTCTTTGGTTGGCTGTATTGATATACATATACTTCTTTATAGGGGCGGTTTAGTAATTTTATCAGTGACTCGGTTTTATCTCCCTGGCTATCAATCAGGAGCGGTTGAGGTATGCTTGGTTTTCGTTTTAATGTCAGCTTAACTCGATATAGACTCATCGCACTTAATATCCGTGGATGGGTCTCTGCCGGGATCTCGTCGAGCGTATTGGCGGTCAGTGCAGCGCGTTCTATGAGTTGCAAGTCCTCGATACGCTCAGTGATGTAATCAGTCTCAGACAAATAGAAGAGCAGGGTAAATGTCTGAGATAAGACCATACTGGTCAACAACACCAGGATTAACTGGCCCGCGAGGCGTCTGGGGCTAAACCAGCTCATTGATGAGACACCTCGGCCGCCAGCATGTAACCCCCGCCCCATACGGTTTTGATCAGCTTGGGGGCACTGGCATTGTGTTCCACTTTACGCCTTAATCGGCTGATCAGATTATCGATACTTCGATCGAATGCTTTTGCTTCACGGCCGTGGGTGAGATCAAGCAGTTGATCCCGGTTCAGTGTGGTTTTCGGCCTTAACAAAAATGCCTTTAACAAGCGGAACTCTGCCGCACTAAGTGCTACAGCGACACCAAGCTTGTCGACCAGTTCCTGTTGATTCAGGTCGAGCTTCCAATCTCCAAACGCCAGATAATCCGATTCAACCTTTTGAGGCTGAACGGGCAGACTTTGGGTACGACGCAGTACCGCTTTGATCTTTGCCAGCAGCAATCTTGGGTTGAACGGCTTGCTGACATAGTCGTCGGCGCCCATTTCCAGGCCAACCACACGGTCTGCATCCTCGCTTAACGCAGTGAGTAAGATCACCGGCAATTTCAGGTTGTCCTGAACGAAACGGCAGAGTGACAAGCCATCCTCGCCCGGCATCATGATATCGAGGAGGATCAGATCGATGGCACTGTTTTCCAACGTTTCACGCATCATTACCCCACCGTCGGCACAGCTTACCCGCATGCCGTGCTCGGTCAGGTAACGTTTCAGGGGATTTCGAATGTCTGGGTTGTCATCAACGATAAGTATATGGGTCACGTTACAGCCTTGTGTTAATACACCGTGCCTTCACTATATCCAACGTGTTATGCGTATCAATAAAATTTTGTATCAGAGTGTCGCAACCTTAAACTTGTACGACAAAATGCTCAGATGAGGCAGATCCCCTTTATCCCTCTTGTTGTTTTAATTCGCCTGTATGAATATTGCACCGTCAGGAGCGCTTTCTGAATAAACTACCTACTTTCGATTTTCCCTGCCCGGATCGCGAACGCGTGGCGGGCAAGGGGCTTGCTCCCTGGCTCTACGACATGATTCAGTCGCCGGTGGCAACGCCGGCTTCCTTGCCATGAGCCTGGTGAAGGGTCGAATCCGTGAACCGGAGTGGAGCGGTTAGCCGGGCCGAACAGCCAGGCTCACGGTTTGGCCGATGATCCGACCCTTGGGCAGCCACTCTTTTGGCCCGTTGGGGAGCCCAAAGCACAGCGCCCACCGGGCCAGCCAGCCGGTGATTGGTGAGCTGATCCGGTGATCGGGGCTGCTCAGTCGACGGGGCGCTGAAGCTCGACCATTGCGGACACAGTTGCGGGTACGGCAGCAGCCGGCGGTGTCTGCCGAACTCACCTTGATTGCCCTGCGCCTTCCCTCCGGGGGGAGCGGCCCGTACCACGCCTGCCAGGAAGATGCGCTGCACTCGAGTCCGAGGCGCAGGCATCGAACCGGGAGCAGGCAGGCCATCTCCTCGAACATGAGATTGAACGCCGGGATCCGCTGCCGTATTACCGGAAAGTTTTTAAAATATTTTTTAATGCATTTTGCGACAATTTACGTGTTCTTCTGACGGTTGCGCCATTTACCTGAGTGTACAAACCGATGCTCTCTTGCCCGCTTTTTGATACATCTGTGAACACGCAAAAGGAGTTGGATTAAACGACAGTTACACTGCCAATGCTTGTTGTTCCAGCAGCAATATCGTGTTTCACGATGAGGTGCAGGGCACGGCACCAAAGGATACCTCCTATAAGATACGGCGACGGGAGATTTAGAGTGTTTGAAGTGTACTTTGAGAACCACTGAATTATCTTTTTGAGACCATGTTTGTCTTTGCCTGATACACCTTGCTTACGTGAGTTTTGATGCAATTAATACAGCTTGATACAGGTGTTAATGATTCACTTATTTGGTCAATTTGGCTGCGTTGACATGATAAATGCTGTGAGTATTCTGAAGGCGTCTAAGAGAGCGAGCCAGTAGGACGATAACTGGCGACATTAGTGACGGAGTCAACGTATGATAAAAAGAACTTTTCTAATGGCAATTACCGTGTCGATGTTAGGTCAGTTAGCTTATGGCAAACCTGTCCAGCATGATGACCAAGAAATTGATCTTAAAGTTGAACACCTTCTCGATGCTATGACGATCGAGGAAAAAGTTGGGCAAATGACGCAGATCACTCTGGGTGTTATTCTTGACCGAGGCAGTCGCGAAAAAGGTAATGAGCTAAATATAAACAAAGATAAGCTTCGTAAGGCAATACACGAATATAAAGTGGGCTCGATCCTAAATTCTACGGCTACGGCTTTGACGGTGGAGCAGTGGAATGGCCTGATCACCGAGATACAGGATGAGGCCCTGAAAACACCGAATAACATTCCGGTGATCTATGGGGTCGATGCCATTCACGGTGTGACGTACACCAAGGGCTCCACCCTGTTTCCCCACAACATCGGTCTGGGCGCGACTCGAAATGTTGAGCTGGCCAAACTGACGGCTAAGGCAACGGCCAAGGAGCTGCGTGCCACCGGCGTGCGCTGGAACTTTGATCCTGTGCTTGATCTAGGGGTTAACCCGATCTGGTCGCGCTTTTCCGAAACCTATGGTGAGGATACCCATATCACCACGGAGTTTGGTGTCGGCACGATTCAAGGCTATGAGGAGGATGGCTTAGAGACCCCCACGGCGGTGGCCTCGACCATGAAGCATTTCATCGGCTACTCCGATCCCGCCAATGGTAAAGACAGAACGCCGGCATACATTCCCGATATTGTTCTCTGGGAGAAGCACCTGCCGCAATTCAAAGCCGCAGTGGATGCCGGTTCCTCCTCGATCATGATCAACTCCGCGTCGGTCAATGGCGTTCCGATCCATGCCAGCAAGCATCTGTTGACCGATGTGCTGCGTGGCGAGTTGGGCTTTGAAGGACTGGTGGTTACCGACTGGGAGGATGTGATCCGCCTCCACACTCGGCATAAGGTTGCTGAAACGCCCCGTGAGGCGGTCAAGATGGCGGTCGAGGCCGGGATCGACATGAGCATGGTGCCTAAGGACTTCTCCTTCTACGAGCACCTGGTTGATCTGGTCAAAGCCGGTGAGATCTCGGAAGAGCGGATCGATCAGTCCGTCGAGATCATCCTCAAGCTCAAGTATAAGCTGGGTCTGTTTGACAACCCCTACCATGAGCCTGAAGCGGCAGATAACTTCGGTAAGCCCGAGTACACGGCGCTGGCGCTGGAGTCTGCCCGTGAGTCCATCACCCTGTTGAAGAATGCCGATAACGTCCTGCCCCTGCCCAAGAGCGCCAAGGTGCTGGTGGCCGGGCCGGCCGGGCATAGCCACGCGCCCCTCAACGGCAGTTGGTCCTACTCCTGGCAGGGTGATGTGGAGGCCAATTACCCCGACGAGAACCTGACGATACTTGAAGCGTTCAAGCAGAAGATCGGTGATGATCGAGTGATCGCCCACAGCTTCTCCGGCTTTGACAATATGGCTCATTACGACCTCGAGGGATTGGCCGCCAAAGCGCAGCAGGCAGACTACATTGTTCTGGCCCTGGGTGAAAATGCCTACGCGGAGTCGCCCGGTGCCCTGGATGATCTCAACCTGGCGAAGGATCAGATGATGCTTGCCAAGGCGGCCATTCTCACGGGCAAGCCGGTTATCCTTGTGCTGGCCGAAGGCCGTCCTCGCATCATCAAAGATATCGTTCCCGCGAGTAAGGGGATACTGCAAAGCTACATCCCTGGAAGCATGGGGGCGCAGGCGATTGCCGATGTGGTGTTCGGTGACTACAACCCCAATGGGCGCCTGCCTTATAGCTATCCCCAGTATACCGGGGACTTCTCGACCTATGATCGTGTCTACCTGACGAATGTTCAGCAGCTGTCACCGGCGGTAATGACCTACAACGGCTATAAGCCCCAGTGGCCCTTTGGTCATGGTTTGAGCTACACCACGTTTGAATACTCAAACATCAAGGTGAGTGATAAGACCATCAGCGAAGGTGAGCAGATCACCGTATCCGTGACGGTCAAAAATACCGGGCCAAGGGATGGCAAACACAGCGTCGAGCTGTATGTCAGCGACATCTACGCATCCGTCAGTCCTGCGGTAAAACGGCTGAAAGGCTTTAAGAAGATCGATCTGGCCAAGGGGGAGAGTAAGCGTGTCAGCTTTACTGTCTCGCCCGAGGAATTGAGTTTTGTCGACACGGAACTGAACAGGGTTGTTGAACCCGGCGAATTCAAGCTGGCGATTGGCGACGAGTCCATCATGATCCATTACCGTTAATCCCATTGGCCTAAGCCACCCGCTTCACTCCGGAAGCCGGTGGCTTTATGCCCAACTTGAGTACGAGCTTAATCTTAGTTTTTTCCTGCCGGATAATGTGTCCGCCGAAACCGTTACAAAGGGTGCGTGGGAACTGGCGGGAAGAGTGAGGGAGATATGATGAACCCCAAAGCGAAAGTGATCAGTGCCGCAGTGCTTTACGGCTTGTCGGCCTCTGCATTCTCAGCGGCTGTTCAAAATAGCGTCGACGTGGCGCTCAATCAGAAAGAACGTCCGAACAAGCCGAGTAATATCCTGATGGTATTAGTCGATGACTTCGGCCGCCAGGATATCGCGGCTTACGGCAGTACCTTTTACGAAACCCCCAGCATCGACGCACTCGCTGCCCAGGGCATGCGTTTTAACAATGCCTATGTCGCCCATGCCCGATGCGTGCCATCTCGCGCCGCGATCTTCAGCGGCAGCTATCCGACCCGCTACGGGGTGCCTAACGGTCCCACTCACGGTAAACACCATCTGCCGCTACCAGCGGTGACCTTTGCCGAGCATCTAAAATCCGCTGGCTACCAAACCGGCTACATCGGCAAGTGGCACCTGGGCCAAGCCGACGGCGGGCCCGAGATGCAGGGGTTTGATACCAGCATCATGGCGGGTCACTGGGGCGCGCCGCCAAGTTACTTTTTCCCTTACACCAAGGAGACCAAGGCGGCCCATGCCGGGCACCACAAGGGATTCCCCGAGGTGACCGGCGAGGAGGGGGAGTACCTGACGGATCGTCTTACCGACGAAGCGCTGACCTTCCTGGAGCAGAACAGGGATGAGCCGTTTCTTCTGGTGCTGGCCCATTATGCCGTGCACACGCCGATCGAGGGACAGCCTGAGCTGGTCAGCAAATATGAGCAGAAGATGCACAGGCTCAATATTCCAGACGGAGGCCCCGCCAGCGATGGGGATGTGGTGGTCGATACCACCGGGGTGCGTAAAACCATCCAAAACAACCCGGATTACGCGGCGATGGTCGAGAGCGTCGACAAGAGTGTCGGCCGACTCCAGGACAAACTGGAGGAGTTGGATCTTGACGATGACACCATCATCATCCTGACCTCAGATCATGGTGGTCTATCGAGCCGTGGTCTCAGCTCCAAGCGGCAACTGGCAACCAGTAATGCGCCTTACCGTCATGGCAAGGGGTGGGTCTACGACGGCGGAACGCGGGTTCCCCTTATTGTCAAATGGCCCGGTAAGATCCCTGCCGGTTCAACCAGCGAGGTCCAGGTAACCGGGACGGATCACTATCCCACCATTCTTGAGTTGGCGGGACTGGATCTTGCTCCTGAGGATCACCGTGATGGCTTCAGTTATCTCAAGGCGCTGGAGGGAGAGGATTATCAGCGCGCCCCCATGTTCTGGCACTCCCCGGCGGCCAGGCCCAGTCAAACCGGCGATACCAATGCTTCAGCCATGATCGATGGCGACTGGAAGATCATCGATTGGTGGGGTGAGGGCAGGGTTGAGCTGTACAACATCAAGGAGGACATAGGTGAACAGCACAATCTGGCCAGTGTCTATCCGGATAAGGCCCACCAAATGCTGGAGAGGCTGAATAGCTGGAAGAGCGACATCAAGGCCCACACTGTCAGCAAAGATAAGAAGAAAGAGAAAAAGGATAAGAAAAATAAGAAAAACAAGGGTTGAGATAAGACGGCTCACTTAAGCCGTGAGCCGTTAATAACTCGGTGTGAATCGTAGGAAATTGAAGGGGTGGTGAATCAATATGAGACTCAAACATATCGTGGCGGGGTTGCTGGCAAACAGCGTGGCCTGCCTGCCAGCATTGGCAACAAACGACAGTGACGTGCGGCAACCCGTGGTCGATAGACCCAATGTACTGTTCCTGCTGATCGATGATCTGCGTGTGCAGTATGGCCCTTATGCCAGGAATGTGGCCTTAACACCCCATATGGATGCTCTGGCGGAGCAAGGGGTGGCATTCACTCGAGCCTATAGCAGTGTCCCTGTGTGCGGAGCGTCTCGAGCCAGTATGTTAACCGGTCTGTGGCCCACCAGTGAACGCTTCGTCGCCTTTAACAGTGCGGATGAGGATGCGCCCGGCATGGTTTCACTGCCCCATCATTTTAAGGATCATGGCTACCACACCTTGAGTTTAGGCAAGGTGTTTAATAACCATGATGACAGCCTGGACAGCTGGAGCGAACTGCCGTGGCACCCGGATGAGGCCAAGCAGACAGGGAAACGTTCACGAAAAGAGACGCTCAAGATACGGGGGGATTACCAGAGTGAAGCCGCTCAGCGTGCCTTCGAACAGTCGGGCGGCAAAGGGCCGGCATATGAGTCCGCGGACGTTGACGACGGCACTTATCACAACGGCCGAATTGCCCATCGAGCCATGGATGAACTGACCAGGCTGGCAGAGCTCGACACCCCCTTCTTTCTTGCCGTCGGCTTAAAGAAACCCCACCTTCCCTTTAATGCCCCTGAAAAATATTGGCAGATGTACGACAGCTCGACCATTGAGTTGGCGGCAAACCCCGAGATGGCGGTCGATGCGCCGGCACAGGCCCGGCACAACTGGGGGGAGTTGCGCAGTTATCTTAATATGCCGCAGAACGGTGCTCCCATGCCCGATGAGACCGCCCGGGAGCTGATCCATGGCTATTTTGCGTCGACCAGTTACTCCGACGCGCTGGTCGGTAAGATCCTGGCCAAGTTAGCGCAGCTGGAGCTTGATGACGACACCATAGTGGTACTGTGGGGGGATCACGGCTGGAGCCTGGGCGAACATGGGCTATGGGCGAAACATTCCTCGTTTAACGTGGCCAATCAGATCCCCATCATCGTTAAGGTCCCCTGGATCGCGGGTGATCGGCACTCTGACGCCCTGATTGAATCCATTGATATCTATCCTAGCCTCGTTGAACTGGCTCAGCTTGACACTCCGCCGCATCTGCAGGGGCAAAGCTTTGTCAAACAGCTTAAGGAGCCGGAAGCACTGGGTAAGGACGCCGTCTATCCCAGGTGGAAAAACGCCGACAGCATTCGTACCGATCAGTATTACTACACGGAGTGGCGCAATAAGAGTGGCGAGGTCACTGCACGAATGCTTTACGATCATCACAAGGATCCGGATGAGTTGATCAATGTGGCTGAACGCGCCGAGTACGGCGAGGTGGTCAATAGCTTGCACCGGAAGTTACAGCAGCATATTGATGAGCTTAAGTAAGCGCGTCTTATTCGTTTGTTCTTTGTATTAGGTTTGCTGTGACTTTTTGATATTGAACGGCCAGACCTGTTTGTTGAACAGCTAACAACAGCTATTTCGGCCGTTCGAGTCCTAGTGCAGTTTTAAACAATTTCTCGCTAGAGAACGGGTCCAAGAGAAAGTAACATTTTTCTATCTTATGGTGTTTGGGGTTTGAGATGAAGGTTCAATTAGTTAAGACAGCCATTGCAAGCAGTGCGTTGATTATGGCGGGCAGCTGTTATGCTGAGCAGGTTGTCCAGCAACCCAATGTCTTGTTTATTGCCGTTGATGATCTGAAACCCGTTTTGGGCAGCTATGGCAATACTCATATCCACACGCCGAACATCGACAGACTGGCCTCGGAAGCGACGGTGTTTGCGAAAGCCTACACCCAGTACCCGGTTTGCGGACCGTCACGTATGAGTGTGATGACCGGGCTGCGTCCCGAATCCAATGGTGTTTTGGACTTAAGCACCAAGATCCGGGATATCAATCCTGACGTGATCACCTTGCCCCAGTATTTTAAACTGAACGGCTATCATACGGCGGCCGCGGGCAAGGTGTTTGATCCCCGAAATGTGACCAGTCGGGATGAAGACGACCCCCACTCCTGGAGCATCGCCTATCAGGCACCGACAGCTGGGGTCAAAGGTAAGGCGCGTCTGGCGGTGGAGTCTGTCGATGCTGATCCTGATCGCTTTGTGGATGGGGGGATCAATAATCGCGGGATAGAACTTTTAAGGTCAATGGCGGATGATGAAACGCCATTTTTCCTAGCGGTAGGTTATAAGAAGCCGCACCTGCCCTTTGTTGCCCCAAAGTCGTTCTTTGACCTGTATGACAGGCAGAGTCTGCCTCTTGAGCCTTTTCAGGCGGCCCCTTCGCAGTCCAACAAAGAATATCTCCTTCATCATAACAGTGAGATCCGGGGATATAAGCCGACCCCCGAGGGATCTGGAGCGCTAATGCCCTATCCCCAGGGGGCATTCTCCCAAGCGCACCAAAGGGAATTGATCCACGGTTACTATGCGGCGGTCAGTTTTATCGACCATCTCGTTGGCGAGTTGCTGGCCGAGTTGGAGCGCAGCGGTAAAGCTGACAATACCATAGTGGTTTTATGGGGTGATCACGGTTTTCACCTTGGCGATCACGGTATGTGGGGCAAACATACGACGATGGAACAAGCCAACCATGTGCCTTTGATCATTAAGGCGCCAGGCCTGCCGGCAAAAACTTATGATAGGCCGGTGGAACTACTGGATATCTTTCCCACTCTGAATCATATAGCCGGTTTGACCCGCCTGAGCGGTTTGCAGGGTGATAACCTTGTGACCCTGGTGAATGATGAACAGGCGCAGGACGGTGGGATCGCCATCAGTCAGTACAAGCGTAAAGGGGCATTTGGTTACTCCATGCGTACCCAGCGTTTCCGGTATACGGAATGGCTTACCAGCAAGGGCCAGGTCGCCTATGTGGATCTGTATGATCTTGATAACGATCCTGGGGAAACCAGGAACATTGCAAACCTTCCTGAGTACAAAGAAGTCATGGCTCAGTTGGCAGGGAAGTTGAGAGCCAATTCCGAGGGTCTACATCGCCTCAAAGATAACGCGTCGTAGCAATGAACCATGAGTCTTTTTGGTCTCAGGTTGAGTGATTGGCTTAAGTGCCTAGTTTGGGCAGTTATATACTCTTGACGCCGACTTGATCTCCCCGCCTTACTCAAGGGCATAGCTTACATTCACCGATGGGCAGTTTCTTGGCCAATATTGCATAAGCATTGTTGGCCTTTTACTTGCTGATAAAGAGGTTTTTGCAGGAAAAGTTGTCGATCACTCACTCAACGAATGATTAATGCTGATTGGCATTGATAGGAATTCCACTTAGTGTCATGCTGAGTCGGCACTTCTCCCTCCTTTACGTTACCATCTTGCACCCCGTCATCTGGCCAGAACATGCTATCGGATGTTTAAGGTTGGCGAGGTTATTATCTTAATAGACAATTCGTATTCTGGTCGTTAATCCTTCCTTGAAAATAATTTCGATTTGCAAATTTGGTAATGCGTCGGTTGTACTTGTAGCTATGATGATGGGCATCGCCTATCTGTCGGACTTTACTCCTCTATCGTCTCGGCGCTGACTTCGCTCTTAATCCCCCCTCCCCCCTGGCGGGTTATTGCCAGTGGAAAATGTCCATCAATGCTATCGTCCCCATAAAAAGTGGGTTGGATAAAGTCTTTGACCCCTTCTTGAGGTTGTCAGGCGCTGTCCACCTCTGCGTTTCATCGGTGCAGAATCATATGTACGGGATGATTGGGAATATGCGACATTATTTTGTCGCAATATGTATCGTTACCGTCAGACCAAAATCGACAAGCGGTTGTCGGCTCAAGGCTAAGATGTTGAAATTATTGGATTTTAACATATCCCCATGAGTCTGGGATTTATTGCAAAAATTGATCTTTAATCTTGTGTCGCAAGTTGTGTCAGGGTAAATTTAATGTTGTGATTCTGTGAGTGATTGGGTTTTTCATATGTGTAAATTTGTGTATGCTGCAATCAGTTGAAGCGCTGACAATATTAAAAGCATCACTACATTAAAGTAAGATGTCAGTGTTGCAGGATGCATCTGTTAGTAATGACATGCGGGGAATGCAATGATTAACGGGCAGAATAAAAGTTTGCTGTGCTTAAGTGTTTTAATGGCACTGAATACAGGCGTGCATGCCGAGGAGTCTCTTGAGACAAAGGGCAAGCCCGAGGTATCGATAAACGAAGTGCAAGCCGAGGATAAGATTGAAGTCATTAAGGTGGTGGGTACACGGGGAAGCCTGAAGCGCTCCATGAACGCAAAACGCTTCGCCGATCAAGTGCTCGATGGTGTTTCTGCCGAGGATATCGGCAAGTTGCCAGATAATAATATTGCAGAAACCTTATCCCGCGTCGTGGGTATCTCCATGTCCCGTGCAGACGGCGAAGGGGAGTTTGTTAGTATTCGTGGAATGGATCCGAGCCTTAGCCAGGTGACCTTAAACGGACAGACAATGGCTAACGGTAACAGCTCCTCGATATCATCAGGACAATCCAGTAGCCGGAGCTTTAACCTTAACAATATTGCCAGTGAAATGGTAGGTGGTATCGAGGTCTTTAAAAGCCCGACTGCCAGCATGGTCGAAGGCTCTATTGGTGGCGTGGTTAACCTGAAGTCCCGTAAGCCGATAGAGGTTGGTAATAAGGCTAATGTGTCGGTGAACACTGATTACAATAACAATGCCGACGAGTTTGGTGGCGGTATTAACGTTTTTCTCAACCATGTGAGTGACGAGGAACGCTTTGGTATTGCGACAACACTGAGCTATTTTGATCGTACTACTCAAACCAATGCATTCGGCAGTCGTGGCTGGTCTTTGCAGGAGAAGGCCCCCTATGTCACGGAGTTTGATGACGAAGGGAACGCTTTGAACCCGGTTTATCGCATCGAAGACATTCGTTCAAGCTACCGAACCGATCAGCGTGAACGTATCAATGCTGATATAAAGTTGCAATGGATCCCAAAGGATACGATTGATGTCAACTTTGGTGTGTTTTACAGCAAACAAGAGAGAGACTATTTATCCAGTAACTGGGATGTGGACTTTCGAGATATTGACCGTCTGATCGTGGATCCCGACAGTATCGTTATCGATGGTGACAACGTGATTTCCCAGATCGCCAGTTTTAATCCTAAAGAAGCGGAAAAAAACAAGGGTTACAATTTTGAGCAGACTGGTTTCAAACGATTTTATGAAGACGACACACTAGCGGTTAACCTTTCAGCTGTGTTTAATCTTGGTGCGTTATGGACTTTTACCCCCCAAGTTGGCTATAGCAAAGCCAATGGTAGTCGAGACGACATCAACCCGATCTTCAGTAGCCATGTTAATAATTTAGGCTACTATCTGGCTAACGGCAGTTACCGTCCAGAGGTCATTCTTCCCACCGATCCGGATGATCTGGCCGCGATGTCACCGGAAAACCAGGCCCTTGAGCAACTGAATTACAACAGCTGGGAAGTTGAAGATACCCAGAAATACGCTCAGCTCGATCTCTCCAGGGAGATCTATGGAGGATTCCTACGCTCTGTTGAGTTTGGTGTCCGTTACAATGTCAATGAGAAGTCCAATATTAACTTGAAAGATAATATTCGAGATAAAGTGAAGGACTTCAATGGCGGCTCGCAGATTGTTCTGTCGGATTACAGCCACTACCAAGTGATCGATGGCATGCTGGTGAATGCCCCGGTGGATGCCTGGTATATCCCAGATTTTGACAAGATCGATAAGGAGTTTGGTCATCTGGTTGAGCAGGAGGAGAGGAAAGATCACAGCTATCAGATAGAAGAATCAATCGGTGCTGCCTATGTTCAGGCCAATTTCGATACCGACCTGTTTGGCATTCCGACTCGGGGTAACGCCGGCGTTCGCTATGTCAAAACCGATGTGACCTCCTACTCCCATAGGATCAAGAAGAGCGGTGAGACGACCCCCGTCGTTGTGGAAACGGATTACTATGATCTGCTGCCCAGCCTGAATGTCGCATTTAGCCTTAATCCGGAGTTGATTGTTCGCGCCGCCGCGGCGTCGGTGATGTCTCGACCCACTCACGCGGATATCGCACCCATTTTTCGCGAGATCAGGCCTGACGAAGAGTACAAGTTGGGCAATCCTGGTCTTGATCCCTACCGTGCCAATCAGTTTGATTTAAGCGCTGAGTGGTATTTCGACAGTGAAGGACTGCTATCGGCTGGCTTCTTTTATAAGGATATCGACTCATTTATCGTTCCCGCCACCTTTGATGGTACGATCCCCGGCGTCAACATAAATGATGGTCTGGAGCAGGCCGTCGCCATCACTCAGCCAATCAATGGTGATGATGCGTCAGTTTCCGGCGTAGAGGTGAGTTTTCAGCAGGCGTTTCATATGCTGCCATCGCCCTGGAATGGTTTTGGTACCGCTGTTAATTATACCTATAACGACAGCGACACTCAGTTGATCAATGAGAGCACGGGTGAATATATGTCGCTGCCGGGCCTGTCTAAAGATACGGCCAATGCAACGGTGTATTTTGAACATGGTGGGTTTGGTGCCCGGTTGGCCTGGAACTATCGAAGTGAGTACTTTAGTAAGATCACATTTTCTAAAGAGGCACTCTTTATCGATGCTTATGACCAGTTGGATCTGACGTTAAGTTACGACTTCACCAAGCAGATGTCGTTATCATTTAACGCAAAAAATCTCACGGATCAGAAAACATTTGAATATGTCGGTAATGAGTCCCGCGCGTACGCAGTGCGTGATAATGGGAAGTCATACAGCTTGAGTTTCAGATGTGCAATTTAGTCGATAGCTCGGGCTGTTGATTGATATAGAGCAAAACCCGGCTGTTGTTGTGATCCGGTGTGCTCGCCCCGAGTGTTGAACGCATGAGGCGGGCTTTGCCAGTGTTGACGGGCTGACCTATCGCCATTCAAGGGGCTTCAAACGTCAAATCTGTCCCCTCGGCATACATGGATGCTTTTTTAAGCCAACCGTTAAAAACGCCCCTCTGGGGCGTTTTTGCCCTGATGGTCGTATACGTCCCTGGATCCGAGGTGCATCCCTCTCCCTCTATGCCCTGGGCGACCGGGTTCGCTGCTTTACCTGAGATCCCAGATGCCCCTTCATTGTTGCCTAACTGATTGGGGTGTTAAAGCGTCGGCGAGTCATCAAGTCTGGTTGCATCCTAGAAAGGGGAGTATCGAACCGTCTGTGCCAGGATCCCTATCGGGCTTTGGGGCTCGCTTGTCGACCGAGATGACGGGACTCTTAGAATGTTCTGCTTTTGCCGTTTCGGGCAAACTTTAAAGCGACACAGGGTAAGAAATTGCGCCTCGGATACCTCAGGTTTTGCCCACCGGCGCAGAAAATTCGGGGTAAGCTGGGATGTTTCACAGAAGTGCACAGTGGCGCAGGCGTCTATACGGTTGGCGCGTTAGGCAAAGCGTATTCCACTGAGGGACTGGTTTAATGGTTTCAGAATCTTCGTCTAAGCCAGGCGAACCCTCTTTCTGGAGTAAAGCAATGTTGAAGCAGTCGCACCGCGTATTGTTTGAACCGATGCAGATCGGCTCACTGACGCTAAAGAACCGTTATTCCATGGCGCCTATGGGCACCCTGGGCTGTGTGGACTCTGATGGGGCCTATAACGCCCGTGGCATCGAATACTACGCGGCGCGTGCTCGCGGTGGTGTTGGCCTGATCGTCACTGGCGTGAATATGGTCGAGAATGAACTGGAGCAGTTCCCCATGCCATCTCTGCCTTGCCCCTCTTATCATCCCACCGCCTACATCCGCAGTGCCAAGGAGATGACCGAGCGCGTTCACGCATACGGTACCAAGATCTTTTGTCAGTTGACCGCAGGTTGGGGCCGCTCCTGTGTGCCGGGTTTCTCTCCGGAGGAGAAGTCCATCGCACCGTCCCAAGCGCCGAACCGTTTCAATCCGGAGATCACGCACCGCGAAATGACCACCGAAGAGGTGCAGTACTTTATTCGTAAGTTCATCGAAAGTGCGGTGATCGCCCAGAAGTCCGGTTTTGACGGGGTTGAGATCCACGCGGTTCACGAAGGGTACCTACTGGACCAGTTCGCCTTGGAGTTTTTCAACCAGCGGACCGATCAGTACGGCGGCAGCTTCGAAAACCGGTACCGTTTTGCGGTAGAGATTGTTCAAGGGATCAAGGCGGTGTGTGGCAAGCACTTCCCGGTGAGCCTGCGTTACTCCGTCAAGAGCCATATGAAGGGCTTTGGTCAGGGGATCCTGCCAGGCGAAAACGCCGAAGAGGTGGGCCGTGACATGGAGGAGGGCCTGAAAGCCGCCAAATATCTGCAAGATGCTGGTTTTGATGCATTGAACGTTGATGCCGGCGCTTACGACTCCTGGTACTGGAACCATCCGCCGAACTACTTCGAGCCGGGTATGTATCGCCCTCACTGTCAGGCTGTGTCTGAAGTCGTTGATATCCCTGTTTTGATGGCCGGTCGGATGGAAGATCCGGACATGGCTGCCGAGGCCGTGAACCGGGGGATCGCCGATGGGATCGCCATGGGGCGCCCGCTGCTGGCTGATCCGGACGTGGTAAACAAGATCCGTCGTGGCCGCTTCAACGAAGTACGCCCCTGTCTCTCTTGTCACCTGGGCTGCCTCGGCCGCATGGCTGAAGTGGGTAACATCAGCTGTGCAGTGAACCCCGCCTGTGGCCGTGAGGCCGAGTACCGCCTCACCCCGGCGGTGAAGGCAAAGAAGGTTGTCGTGGTCGGCGGTGGTGTTGCCGGTATGGAAGTGGCCCGGATCTCCGCCGAACGTGGCCACAATGTGGTCCTGATGGAAAGATCCGCTTCCCTTGGGGGGAATGTGATCCCCGGCAGTCAGGCGCCGTTCAAGCACGATGACAAGGTGCTGATCACCTGGTTCGAGGGTGAGCTGGAGCGCAAAGGGGTCGAGGTGCGTATGAATACCGAGGCAAACCTGGAGGTGCTGCGATCTGAGCAGGCCGACAGTGTGATTTTTGCCACAGGTTCTCGGCCGATAGCCCCTACCTGGCTCAAGGGCCAGGATAAGGCTCACGTTAGCGTGGCAGAAGATGTCCTGATGGATCCGGCTCTGATCACAGGTGAAACCGCCGTGGTGGTCGGCGGCGGCCTGGTGGGCGCGGAAACCGCTTTGTGGTTGGCGCAAAAAGGGAAAAGCGTGACCCTGATCGAGGGGGCCGATGACATCATTGGTGGGCCTCACGGCACCTGCTTCGCTAACTATCAGATGCTTAAAGAGCTGTTGGTGGCAGAAAAGGTGGATGTGAAAACCGGCACTTTCCTCAACACCATTACCGATACCGGGATCACCGTGCGTCCGGCAGATGATGCCGAGGCGCTCTCTGAGCTGAATGTGGATCATGTGATCCTGGCGATGGGCTACCAAGCCGAGAACGGTTTGTTCAATGAACTGGCCAATGAACTGGATGCCGATGAGGTGTTCAACATTGGCGACAGCCAACAGGCCCGCACCATTATGGCGGCGATCTGGGACGGTTACGAAGTGGCGCGTAGCCTGTAACCCGAGTGTTCCTGCAAAACAGAAAAACCGGTCAGCTTCGCTGACCGGTTTTTTGTTTGAGGATCTGTCCGAGCCGCGACGACAAGGGTTGGATGGTTTCGGCTTGCCGGGACAGTGCAAGGCGCAACCAATGCCAGTGCATATTGAGCCCGCCGCCTCCCAGGGTGTTAGGCCTGTGACAGAGTCTCGTTCCGTTTGATATGGAATAAGGTGGTCCGCCTTTGCTCGTCCATCCTATGGGGGCATCCATTTTCGTGCTTGTGCGCTCAGTCAGCGAAGTCAGCCATGCCTGGACACAGCACAAGGGCCGTCAGCCGAGGGATCTCCTGTCCCATCTTGTCGCCCGTGGGACGGTGGAGGCACCACCCGGATTGGATCACGTGTATCAACGAGCGTGCTCTTGGATGAGTAACAAGAGGACGGGCCGGTTCAAGATCTCTCAAACCTGTCCCTTCTCTGAACCCAAACTGAATGGCCGGCCAAGCACTCAGTGTGCATGTTCGGTTAAAAACAGAGCGAAAAAAGAAAAAGGTTCGCATAGTCTTCGGCCGGCACGCACGTCAGCGACGGGTCGCGGCTGTTCCTGCCGGATCATTGGCTTGTTTTCTTGCCTGGCAGCTCGGTTTCTTATCTTTGAGCGCTTTCGACTGACGTCGAAGGATGTGAATCGCGGCATGAGCAGTCATGAGCTGGTACTCAAGAGTTAGACGGTTCTGCACTCCATTATTTTGATTCTTGTTAATGTCGGCGATTTCCGTCGATTCAGGTTTGTTGTTATGAAAATGAAAGGTTCCTGGGTGCTGGCCCTGTGTTTGTTGCCGACATCAGTCTTGGCCGGTGAGGGTATTCTGTCTCGCTCAACCCTGACTGGGGATTGGGGCGGTCACCGTACGACTCTGGCGGATAAGGGTCTGAGCATTTCCGGGGAGTACACCAACACCTATCAGGCCGCGCTGTCCGGCACTGACAAAAAAGATGGCGAGTTCGGTCATCGTGTTGATCTGTTTGTTGGCCTGGATACGGAAAAACTCGGCTTGTGGCAAGGTGGCAGTTTTCATACTCAGATGGTCTACCGGGACGGAAATCCGAATGAACTGGGGTTTATCAACCTGTCTGTGCCTAACTCTGCTCATTATGGCAGTAGCGAAGATCCATTTATCTCCGCATTTTATTATGCCCATCGTTTTGGCAGTGATGCCGCCGTTATGGTGGGTAAGATTGATGCCTTTGAGATGCTGCGTCATGCGCCGTTTTACGGGGGAGGCAGCCGTCATGGCTTTATGAATATCGCGTTTGTTGCGCCGCCAAGTGGAGTAACACCGCCTGCCTTCCTGGGGGCAGCCGCCCAGTTTAAGACGGAAAATATCAACTGGACGGCAATCCTCTACGATCCGCGTGATCGCTATACCGAGGATCTCGGTCTCAGTGGTGCCTTTGAAGATGGCGTCAACTTTACCCTCTCGGGTACGCATGTTTTCAAGCTGTTTGATCGTGTCTCTACTTTCGGCGTGAGCGGAACCTACAGTACCGAAGAGGGTGATGATTTCAGCTCTTTAGATCCTGAAGATCCAGGCTTGGTTTTTTCCCGTACCGCGAAAAACAAATACAACCTTCGTGTGCAACTGACCCATAACCTGGTGGAAGATCCCAGGGATCCCCGCTCTGCCTGGGGCTTGTATCTTCGTGGGGCCATCGCAGATGGCAATCCCAATATCCTCAGCGGTACCGTCTCCGGGGGCCTGGGGGGGAGTGCTCTGTTTACCAATCGGCCACAGGATAGCTGGGGCTTAGGTTATTATTACTACAACCTTTCCAATGATCTGCAAGACGCCATTGAGGCGCTGCCTTTGGGTATCACGTTGGAGAATGAGCAGGGCTTCGAGGCGTATTACCTGTACAAAGCGACCCCTTGGCTTTCCCTCACCGCCGATCTCCAGTACGTCACCTCTGCGTTGAGCATCCAGGAGAATGTCTGGTTGATGGGTCTGCGCACTAATATCGCTTTCTAAAGCACCTCATTGGGGCGTGGGCACCATGTTGCCATAGGGCCGTTTTGCCATGACTAAGGCCGCCCCAGGAGGGCGGCCTTTCTTATGACAGGGTGGCCGATAAGGGTTGTCTGCAATCCTCATTATTACTTTATTGGGTCACAGGGTCGTCGCGTCACCGGTTGGTGTAGCGCAACCTGCGGGCGTCGTTGTCTTGCTCGTCCGATTGCCTCTTGTGGCGATCTGGAAGGATTGCAACGTGGCGCACTGGCGGTTACTCGACTTGCCGAGGAAAACAAAAACCGGTCAGCTTCGCTGACCGGTTTTTTACTGTCCCAGTGACGAGCTAGACAGCTTGGTTTACTGATAGGGCGGGGCGACTGTGTCAGCCTTGGCTCAATACCTCGGTATTGGGGCTCTGAGCGCTCGAACGCTGCTTAAGCTGCACTAGGTAGCTCTCCACCTCCCGCTTGACTTCGGGGGCCAGCAGGTAGAGGCCGAGGATATTGGGGATGGCGATCAGGAAGACCATGGCGTCGGAGAAATCCAGTACCGCCTTGAGCTGTACCATGCACCCCAGGGCGATAAAGCCACAGAAGATCCCTTTAAACAGCAGCTGGATGGCGGCACCGTGACCGAAGAGATAGGTCCAGCCCTTGAGGCCGTAATAGGACCAGGAGAGGGTGGTGGAAAAGGCAAACAGCATGGCGGCAAGGGCCAGGGGGTAGGGGGCCCAACTGACATGATGAGCGAAGGCGGCTGAGGTCAGCTCGATCCCTTCCAGGCCACTCTCCATCAGGCCGGCCGGGTAGGCGGTGGCGATGATCACCAGGGCACTGAGTGTGCAGATCACCACGGTATCGATAAAGGGCTCAAGCAGGGCCACCAGCCCCTCTGAGGCGGGTTGTTCGGTTTGCACCGCCGAGTGGGCGATGGAGGCGGAACCAATGCCGGCTTCGTTGGAGAACAGGGCACGTTGGAAGCCGACAATCATGGCACCGATCAGCCCGCCGGTGGCACTGTCCAGGGTAAAGGCGTTGTGCCAGATCAGGGCGAAGGCAGCGGGCAGCTGCTCATAGCTGAAGATCAGGATCATCACCGCGCAGAGGATATAGAGCACCGCCATAAAGGGCACAATCTTCGCCGTGATCCGGGCGATGGAGCGGATCCCCCCGATGATCACCAGAGCGACCCCAGCGGCGAGGATCAGGCCAAACAGCCAACCCTTGCCAGCGAACCAGCTGGTGTCGCCACCGCTGATCAGCAGAAACTGCATATAGGCCTGGTTGGATTGGAACATGTTGCCGATCCCCAGGCAGCCGATCACCAACGCCAGGGCGTAGAAACCGCCCAGGCCCTTGCCCAGTCGGTGCCAGCCCCGCTTGGCCAGCGCCTGCTCCAGGTAATACATGGGTCCCCCGGATACCGAGCCATCGGCGTGGATCTTGCGGTATTTGACCCCCAGGGTGCACTCCACCAGCTTGGTGGACATGGAGAGAAAGCCTGCGACCACCAACCAGAATGCGGCACCGGGTCCGCCGAGGGTGATGGCGACGGCAACGCCACCTATGTTGCCGATCCCCACGGTACCGGAGACGGCCGTGGCCAGTGCCTGGAAGTGGGAGATCTCCCCTTGGGTGTCGGACTTTTTCTGCTTGGGGCTAAAGTCCCCCTTGACCAGTCGGATCGCCGTAAGAAAGCCACGCAGGTTGATAAATCCCAGGTAAAAGGTAAAGAACAGGGCCGCCATCGCAAGCCAGATCACGATCAAGGGAACCGACTGACCCAACAGTGGAACGGCGTAGAACACAATCTCGGTCAGTGCCTGGGCCCAGGGGGCCACCAGGGCCTCAACCTGTTGATCAAACGTGGCGGCCTGGCCCGTTGGACTAAGGCCGAAGGCACTCAATAGCAGGCCCAGTTTTGTGTGGATGGATCCCGTCATCATTCTCTGTCCTTACCCGGTTTCGACTTCCCTTGTCACTTTCAATATGGGGCGAAAAACCGCCTTGTAAAGGAAAAAACGCCCTTGCACCAGCATGGTGCTTGGTGCACTAAATTGTTGCTTGATAAACGTTTTTTGTGGCCGCTTTTGCCACGGGTTTGGCCGGGTTTGCCATTGAGTCGAGGGCGGCGGCCTGATAAACAAACAGGGTATGAAGACGCATCTATTTGTCCTGCCCCAGGATCCGACCCAGGGGCTTCAGTCGCGGTTACAGCAGATGCTGGTCGCACTGATCTTCGACCGCCACCTGCTGCCGGGGGCGGAGCTGCCTGGCGCCCGGGCCATGGCGAAGCAGCTGGGGATCTCCCGTAATACCGTGGTCCTGGTGTACGAACGCCTGCAGGATGAAGGCCTGTTGATCGTCAAGCCTCGACGGGGCTACTTCGTCAATCCACAGCTTAAACAGGACAGCCTAGAACCGGCCCAGGGGCCAGAGCAGGGCAAGGCGGGGATAGAGTGGCGGCAGCGGCTGCAGATCCGCCCGAGTGAGCAGCTCAATCGCAATAAGCCCAAAGCCTGGCGTGACTGCCGTTACCGTTTTATCTACGGACAGCTGAGTCAAAACCTGTTTCCGGTGGAGCAGTGGCGCAGCTGCATTCGGGCGGCTTCCTCCGGCCCCATGAGCCGGGAGTGGTTTGCCGATCAGGTGGACGAGGACGATCCCATGCTGCTGGCCCAGTTGCGCCAGCGGGTCCTGCCTAAACGGGGGATCCGCTGCGGTGATGCGGAGCTGCTGATCACCCTGGGCACTCAGCACTCCCTCTACCTGCTCTCCCGTTTGCTGGCGGGGCCGGGGGTTCGCGTTGGGATGGAGTGTCCCGGTTACCGGGATGCGGTGAACCAGTTTGCCCTCAGTGGTGCGCAGATCGTGCCGTTGCCGCTGGATGGCGAGGGGATGGTGCCCGGGGCGGCGAGCCAGGGATGCGATCTCCTCTATCTGACGCCCAGTCATCAAAGCCCTACGACGGTGATCCTCAGCGAGTCCCGTCGGCGACAACTGCTTGGGGGAGCAGCGCGAAGCCTGATCATCGAAGATGATTATGAGGCGGACATGGGGGGAGGCCATCTGCCGCTGCCAGCCATGAAAAGTGCCGATCCGGACGGACGGGTGATCTACATCGGCAGTTTCTCCAAGACCCTCGCCTCCGGACTGAGGCTGGGCTTTATGGTGGCCCGGCCCGAGCTGATCCACGAGGCCAGGGCGCTGCGGCGACTGATGCTGCGTCATCCGCCGGCCAATAATCAGCGGGCCCTGGCGCTGTTCCTGGCCCAGGGCTATCACGATACCTTTGTTGGCCGTCTGGTGCGGATCTATGCCGAGCGTCGGCAGTTGGCGTTGGCGGCGCTGCAGCAATACCTGCCCGACTGCACCGCCACCAGTGCGGACGGTGCCAGTGCGATCTGGCTGACATGCCCCCCGGCTCTGGACGCTGAACAGCTGCAAAGTAGCGCCCTGGAGCATGGTCTGTTTATCGAGACTGGCGGCCCCAGCTTCTTCGCCGATCCCCAGGGTGAGGCTCGGCATACGCTGCGGTTGGGTCTGGGTGACATAGAAGCCTCACAGATAGAGCCGGGGATCGAGCTGTTGGCCCTGCTGATCCGGCAACAGCTGCGTTGGGAGGCTCCGGCGATCGCAAAAGCCCGGGCGTTGCAGGAGAGTTAGCGTTTCGCTGCCAGGTGCTAGGAAGAGCAGGGAACAGGAAAGAGCAGATTCGGACCCGTTCTGGTCATTCAGCCCCTTTGAGTTCAGATCCCATCATCGGGCCTCCTTTCCCCCAGTCGCACCCCATCTCTCCGGTTGACATGAGCTTGATTCAGAAGGAAATTAGTCCCATTAAACAGACTGTAGCGCAGGGTGTTATCGCGACCCTGCAAGGTAACGCAACCTTGCAAGGTCGGAGTAATATACTGTTATGTGAAATATAAAGGAGAATGAAATGAGCAAAAACTGGACAGAAATCTTTAGGGAATCAATTGATAATCGAGATGTCGTCGGTGAAGAATACTTTGACGGCGGTTATAAAGTTTCTACGACAACAAAATCGGAAGATGATGGAGTAGTAGAAAGTGATGGCTCAGATACTTTGATTATTCCGCCAACACCTGTTGGAACAAAAATATCGATAGAGGCCGACACTTTAGAAGAACTCAAAAAAGAATTAATAACTGATGGCGAGTTTTCTTCAGAGCAAGCATCTGAAATTTGCGATAAATTCAACACATAACAAGCGCCTGCAATCTGGCCTCTGGCAGTTGAGGCGGACGTTATACAGAGCAAGGACGGATATGTCGGAAGTAAAGTTATATCATAAAGGGAAATACTCTCTTTCGAGTAAGGAATTTACTTATCATGGATATACTGAAAACCTTGATAAGGTTTCTGGGTTAAATGTATTGGAGTCAACTAAAAACGATTATATTAAGAATGGAGTGTTTTTTTCGTTAATGATAACTGGTGCATACATGTTGTCATTCCACTGGTTAGCACTAGTTGTTCTAGGGCAGGCTGGATTTAAAATCCTAGTTGACATTATGTTTGTAGTAGTGCTTGTGATTGGTTATTTCATCGGCTACTACAGAAAGAAAAAATTTGAATTAGTAATTGAAAAGTCCAGCGGTAAAAAAGCAACGATAGACTCATCGAATTCTAGAGAAGATTTTGATGAGCTTATGAAGGCATTCGTTGAAGCTAAGCGCCGGGTAGTTGCACCTGTATAACAAGAGTAATCAGGATGCTCGTTTCACTCGTCGGACCGGCCTACGGCCGGCCCGCTGTTACTGGCGTTATGCCTCAAGGAGGAAAAATGGTGCAAGGATACAGAATCAGCACAGATAAAAAACACCTCGACTTTGAGGTGATTTATGATTTCATTTCAGGAAGTTACTGGGCGTCAGGAATACCGAAGCATACCCTAGAAAAAGCCATTTCAAATTCCTTTTGCTTTGGTGTCTATGACAGCCATGATTCTCAAGTAGGCTTTGCTCGCCTGATAACAGATAAGGCGACGTTTGCTTACCTTGCTGATGTATTCATAGTAGAAAATCATCGAGGCAAAGGTTTGAGTAAGTGGCTCGTTGAAAGCATAGTGTCTCATCCGGATCTTCAAGGTTTAAGGCGTGTAGTATTAGCAACAAGAGATGCACATGGTTTGTACGCGCAATACGGTTTCCAACCTATTGAAAATCCAGAGATACTAATGCAAATCTGGCATCCAGATGTTTACTGTAAGTCAGAGGCATAACAAACTGCTCAAGAGGGATTCGCAACGCGTGGCATTTTTACTATGCGTTGAGTTTAGTGATTAAGGTGGTTTGCGGCGGCTTTTGTATTGCGTTGTTCACCCCTTAGCAGGGCGTTATTCACCAATGAGAGAACTCGATGGAACTGGTGATAGAAGAGATCACGTCGGCGGATATTGAGGTGATCATCGAGCTTGGTGACAGAACGAATGAAGCTCAGGTCATCCCTCACTTGAATGAGGAGGGAAAATTTACGATGCGTGCGACGAGGAAGGAGGATATCGCCGCCGTAGCGGATAAAGAGATCTACCGCTCTCTTAAGGCAAGGATGGGTTCGGAGATCCTTGGCTATGTTGCATGGCGCGAAGGCAACTATATCGCACAGCTTTATGTCAGGACTGAATACCAGGGGCTTGGTATCGGGAAAAGCTTGCTGGATGCCGTCAAGATGCGTGTTGAAGCCAGCACCATTCGACTGAAAGCTTCCATTAACGCGGTTGGTTTCTACAGGAAGTACGGATTTATCGCCACTGGCGATGAGCAAGCCATTAAAGGGATCCGGTTCGTGCCCATGGAGTTGAGAGCCGGCGCATAACACCTATGAGCTTTCTTCGGAGCAAGGGGGAATTAACCCTTCAGGGGCCTGCCGATGTTGCGCTTCGCTGGCGCTCAACGGCAACCTACGCTCGGAGCCGGACCTTGGGTGCGTAGGTTGATGTCGAGCCAAAGCGAGGCTCAACTTGAGGGCCTGCGGATGTTGAGCTTCGCTGCGCTCAACTACAACCTACGGTGGGGGGGGCCAGAGGGCCTGCGGATGTTGAGCTTCGCTGCGCTCAACTACAACCTACGGTGGGGGGGGCCAGAGGGCCTGCGGATGTTGAGCTTCGCTGCGCTCAACGGCAACCTACGGCGGGGGGCCTTGTGGATTGAGGATCGAGCGCCTTAGGGTGACGCTCGGTGCTCTGTACTGAGGCTTTAGTAGCGTTTGAGGGTGTCACGGATGAGCGATACCATCTGATCGATCTCCTCGGGCTTGACCACAAAGGCGGGAGCGACGATCCCGGCATCTCCGGTGGTCTTGATGTGCAACCCGGCGTTGAACAGGTCCCGTTGCAGCAAAAAGCCCCGCTTGCCCGGTTGCAGATCCGGGGCAATATCGAAGCCGGCGAGCAGGCCGTAACCGCGCACGTCGGTGACGATATCCAGATCCTTCAGGCTCATCATCGCCTCCTGAAACAGTGGGGCCAGGGACTGGGCACGCTCGAACAGGCCCTCCTGTCGGTAGATCTTGAGGGTGGCCAGCGCCGCCGCCGTCGCGGCCGGGTGGGCGGAGTAGGTGTAGCCGTGGAACAGTTCCGGCCCGCCCCCGGGCGCCGCATCTATGATGGTGTCGTAGATCTCGGTCTTCACCGCCACGGCTCCCATGGGCTGGGCGCCGTTGGTCAGCGCCTTGGCCATGGTGATGATGTCGGGGACAACATCGAAGCTGTCGGCAGCAAAGGCTTTTCCCGTTCGGCCAAAGGCGGTGATCACTTCGTCAAACACCAGCAGGATCCCGTGGTCATCGCAGATCTGACGCAGCCGCTGCAGGTAGCCCTGGGGAGGGACCAGCACGCCGGTAGAGCCGGCAATGGGCTCGACGAAGCAGGCACCGATGCTGCCTGCGCCGTAGGTTTGCACCATGCGCAGCAGATCGTCCGCCAGTTCGACACCGTTTTGCGGTTGACCCCCCTCAAAGCGCTGCTCCGGTGCCCAGGTGTGGCGCATATGGGCAACGGCCGGTCCATTGTCGCCGAAGATCTCCCGGTTTTTCACCATACCCGAGAGGGCGACGCCGCCCAGGTTGACGCCGTGGTAGGCTCGCTCCCGTGAGATCAGCCGCTGACGCCCCCCCTGACCCTTGGCGTGCCAGTAGGCGTAGACGATCTTAATGGCCGTTTCCACGGATTCGGAGCCGGAGTTGGCGAAGAAGATCCGATCCAGTCCCGGCGGGGTCAGTGTTGCCAGCTGTTCGGCCAGCTCAAAGGAGGCCGGGTTGGCCCGCAGAAAGTGTGGGGTGAAATCCAGGGTGGCCAATTGCCGGCTCACCGCCTCGGTGATCTCAGGACGGCCATGGCCGCAGGGCGTGGTAAAGAGGCCGGATGAACCATCCAGGATGGCATTGCCCTTGTCGTCCCAGTAGTGGATCCCTTGTGCTTTGACCACCAGTTGGGGATCTGCCTTAAACGCCCTGTTTTCGGTGAAGGGCAGCCAGTGATAATCCATATTCGCCATTGCATTGCTTCCTGTGCGGAGTTTGTCCCATGGCGTCACCCTAAAATGCCTGTGTTGGTTTGGTTAGTGCCAGTGGCTGGCCAAATGTGGGGCCAGGGAGCAGTAAGATTGGGTAAAGGCGCTTTTGGCATGCACAGGCAGTTGTCTACACTGCCGCTGGGCGGTGGATCTCCCATTTATTTGGTGCAGCATCAGTGTTTCACACACCGTCGACCACTAATGACAACGACAAAGAGTAATTTCTTCATGAGGTTTCCAAAACTTCTTGGCACCAGTGCGGCCCTGCTGGGTGCCGGCTTTGCTGCGGGCTTGGCAGCGAAACAGCCCAATATCATCTTTATCCTGGCGGATGATCTGGGCTATGGCGATGTGGGTTACAACCCCCAGGGTGAGCCGGACATCGTGACCCCCAACCTGGATCGCCTGGCCGAAGGCGGTGCGGCCCTGTCGGCCGCCTACGCCATGAACATGGTGTGCGGTCCCTCCCGTGCGGCCCTGGTCACCGGGCGCTACCAGCAGCGTTTTGGTTATCACGACAACGTGGGTCCACGGGTGCGTGAGCCCGGCATGCCTCGGGGTCTGCCGCTGGAGATGGATACCATCGCCGACTACCTGTCCGACGCCGGTTACATGACCGGCCTGATCGGCAAGTACCATGACGGCGACGACGCTGATTACTGGCCTTATAACCGCGGATTCCAGACCTTCTACGGCTTTAATGACGGCGCGGTGGACTACTGGGTCGGTAACAAGAATGATCAGGTGGAGTCCTGGTACGCCATTCATCGTGAAGACGGTAAGCGGGTGCCAAACTTTGACGAGTACCTGACCGATGCGTTCGGCCAGGAGTCGCTGCGTTTCATCGAGGCCAACAAAGAAGACCCTTTCTTCCTGATGCTCTCCTACAACGCGCCGCACGATCCCATGATGGCGACCGAGGAAGATTTGGCCAAGTTCGCCCACATCGAGAATGAGGATCGCCGTATCGCCGTGGCCATGGTGTACAACATGGACAAGAACATCGGCCTGCTGCTGGATAAGCTGGAAGAGGAAGAGTTGATGGAGGAGACCCTCATCATCTTCACCAGTGACAACGGCGGTGCCGGGGCACCCAAGTACTCCGGCAACGCGCCGCTGTTCGGTCACAAGGGCACCACCACAGAGGGCGGCATTCGAGTGCCGACCATCGCCCAATGGACCGGCGTCATTCCGGCCGGTCAGGTACTGGACGAGCCGGTCAACGGCATCGACTTGACCGCCACCATGCTGCATGCCGCCACTGAGCCTAAGGCAGAGTGGGGACTGGAAGGGGTGGATCTGATCCCGTACCTCACAGGTGCGCAGAAGCAGCTGGACGATCGCTACCTGTTTTGGGACAACATCACCCACTTTGCGGTGCGCGATCGGGACTGGAAGTACCTGGAGACCCGTGTGCGTCCGGTGCAGGGTGAGCGCCGCGCGGTGCCCTTTAGCGGTCTGTACCGGATCAGTGATGATATCGCTGAGCAGAACGATCTGAGCAAAGAGCATCCGCAAGAGCTGGCCCGTCTGAAGGCGGCATTCGAAGCCTGGCGTGCCGATAACGAAGCGCCGCGCTTTGGCTGGGGCACCCACATCGGCCCGTTTGAGGGCTATCGCCCCAAGCACGACGAGATCTGGCAGAAGATGCAGGAGCGGGAAGCCAACCGTAAGAAGTAGTGCTTGGGTGCCCCTAAGCCTTGAGTCTTAGCGGGCAGCGGCGCTGCTGATGTTATCTACGAAAAGCCCGGAGCGTTTGCTCCGGGCTTTTTTCATGGGGCCAGAGTCACCCTCTGGCGGGAGGATGCGTCGGGCTTAGGCGGCGTAGCCGCCCCGATCAAAGCGGATCCTGTGCATCAGCGAGTAGACTACCGGCAGCACGATCAGGGTTAGCACGGTGGCGAAGCCCAGACCGAAGATGATGGTGACCGCCATGGACTGGAAGAAGGCGTCGGCGACCAGGGGGATCATCCCCAGCATGGTGGTCAGGGCTGCCATGGAGACGGGGCGAACCCGGCTGACCGCCGCATCGATGATGGCGGTTTGGATCGGGTTGTTCTCCCTGGCGGCTTCGATGTTGATCTGCTCCACCAGCACGATGCCGTTTTTCACTACCATGCCGGACAGGCTGAGCAGGCCGAGCAGGGCGGTAAAGGTGAAGGGCAGATCCAACAGCAGCAGGCCGGCGGCGATGCCGATCAGCGACAGTGGCACCGTGGTCCAGATCGCCAGGGGCTGACGCAGGGTGCCAAACAGCAGCATGGTGATCAGGAACATCGCCAGGTAGCCCATGGGCACGGTGGCCATAACCGATTCGTTGGCTTCCGCCGCCATCTCAAACTCGCCGCCCCACTCGAAGCTGTAGCCGGTTGGCAGCTCGATGGCTTCGACGCTGGCGGCCAGTTTTCGGCGCATCGACTCCGGCGTGTCGTCGGCGAAGGGGGCGACGTCGGCCAGCACCGTCAGCACCCGCTTGTTGTTGCGGCGCATGATGATGGGATCTTCCATCTCGGTGACAAAGCCGTTGACCGCCTGGCTGATCGGCACATAGGCGCTGCGCTCCTGACTCCACACCTGCAGATCATTGAGGCTGTCGGCATTGAGACGCTGGGCGTCCGGTGCACGGGCGATGATCGGCATCAGGTAGCTGCCGTCGCGGTACAGACCCACGGGCATGCCGTTGAAGTTGACCAGCAGGGCCTGATCCAGCGCCTGCTTGGAAATGCCGCTGCGGCGTGCCGCGTTTTCATCCAGCTGAGGACGGACGATGGGCGTCGGCTCGCGCCAGTTGTTGCGGATATCCACCGCGCCGGGCACCTGCTCAATCGCTGCAACGGCCTGCGCGCCCAACTGGCGCAGTACCTGGGGATCCGGGCCATAGAAGCGGGCTTCGATCCGCGCGGCGGGGGCCGGTCCGTTCTCCATCAACTTGAACTTGTAGTCAAATTCCGGATGGGTGGCATTCAGGCGCTCGCGGATCTGCGGCAAGATACGCTCGATGGTGGCCAGGCTGTCGGTTTCGACGATCATCTGGGCGTAGCTGGAGTAGGCCATCTCCGGGGCATAGGTCAGGGTGAAGCGTTGTGCGCCCATACCCATCACCGAGGTGACATTGTGCACCTCTTCAAACCCCAGCACCTGTTGCTCCAGGCTCTTCATGTTGGCTTCGTTTTGGCGAATGTCGGTGCCTTCGCGCATCCACACATCGACAAAGAACAGTGGGGTATTGGAGGGCGGGAAGAATTGATCCTTCACCTGACTCATACCCACCAGGGCGCCAAACAGGGACGCGATGATGAGGCTCAGGGCGATCATCCGGTGCTTGAGTGCCTTGTTCAGGAGGGCACGGTAGAGGGTGAACAGCAGGCCTTTGTAGGGATCGCTGTCATCCGTGTCTCCGGCCGGCTGCTCTTTGAAGATCAGGTTACAGAAGAAGGGGATCAGGGTGATCGCCAGCACCCAGCTGAGGAACAGGGAGATCAGCAGCACCTTGAACAGGGAGCCCATAAAGTCGCCGGTGGCGTCCTGGGACAGGCCGATGGGGGCGAAGGCCAAAATGGCGATCACGGTGGCGCCCAACAGTGGCATCGCTTGCTGATCAACCACGGTTTTGATCGCCTGGAGGCGGGTCTGGCCCCGCTTGAGGCCCACCAATACCCCCTCGGTGACCACGATGGCGTTGTCCACCAGCATCCCTAAGGCGATGATCAGGGCACCGAGGGAGATCAGCTCCAGCTCGACGTCGAGGATCTTCATGCCGATAAAGGTGCCGAGGATGGTCAGCAGCAAAATGCCGCCCATCAGCAAGCCGGAGCGCAGCCCCATGGTCAGCAATAAGACGACGATAACGATGGCGATGGCCATCGCCAGGCTCAGCAGAAATTCGGAGACGGAGCCCTCAACCATCTGGGGCTGGTCGTACACCTTCAGCAATTCCATGCCCAGCGGCCGGATGTTTTCCAGTTCAGCCAGACGGGCATCAATGGCGGCACCGACAGCCACCACGTTTTCGCCCTTGGCAAAGGAGATACCTAAGGACAGGGCTTTCTCGCTATTACTGCGATACAGGTTAAACGGCGTTTCCTCAAAGGCGGTACGGATGTCGGCAATGTCCCCCAGGTAGATCAGCTCGCTGCTGCCCGGCAGGCTCACCACCAGACGGGCCAGCTCTTGCACATCCTGGAACTCACCTGTGGGGTGAATCCGCACGGATTGACCCTGGATCAGCATATTGCCCGCGTTAGAGACCTGGTTTTGGTTTTGGATCAGGCCATAGATCCAGCCGGGATCGATCCCCAGTGCGGCCAGCTTATCCTGGGCGATCTCGATGATCACCTGCTCCTGTACGGTACCGGCGATGGAGACGTTTTTGACGCCTTTGACCAGACTCAGCTCTCGGTGCAGCACCTTGGCGTAGTCTTCCAGCTCGCGGTAGCTAAAGTCCGGGCCGGTGATGTTGTACAAAATGCCGTAAACATCGCTGAAGTCATCGTTCACTTCAGAGGGGTAGGCGCCGGGTGGCAACTGACTTTGGGCGTCGCCGATCTTGCGGCGCAGTTCATCCCAGATCTGCGGTTGGTCATCGGCGCCATAATCGTCCGTCAGCTCCACCATGATCTGTGACAGGCCGGGGCTGGAGATGGTGATCACATGTTTGATCTGCTCCATCCGCTGCAGCGCCCGCTCCAGGGGCAGGGTGATCTCCTCCTCCACCTGCTGGGGCGAGGCGCCCGGGTAGGCGGTGTTGACCATCGCCTGAGGGATGGGGAATTCCGGGAACTCCAGCTGGCCCAGGCCGTTGAAGGAAACGATGCCGCCCACCACCAGCAGGAATACCAGGGTCCAGCTGATGACTTTGTTGCGCAGGCTGTATTCGGTGATCTTCACGCTCAGATCCCTCGCTCACGTTCCAGCGGCTTGACGCGCATGCCCGGACGCAGCTGGCTGACGCCGGCGGCCACGATCTGATCGCCAGCGCGCAGCTCGGCTTCGATCTTGATGCCATCCTGGGTGATCTCGCCGACCGTGACGGTCACAGGCTCAACCTGACCCTCCCGGTAGACCCAGATCTGATCCGCGCCGCTGGCATCGTCTTTCAGGACCGCCGTTACCGGCACCAGCAGGCGCTGTGGGCCGGCCAGCTCAGGTTGCAGCCGATCCAGGTCCAGCGTCAGGTTGGCAGCCATGCCGGGCAGGACGGTCAGCTGCTCTGGATTGGTCAGGGCAAAACGCACCTCGAAGGACTGGGAGCCCGGGGTGATCTGGGTCGCCAGCTCTTTGAAGCTGACCGGGAATTGCTGTTGTGGTGCGGCGGCAAAGTTCACCAGCGGCTGGTAGTTGTAATCGATCTGGTCTTCCCGGATCTGGCTCAGCAGGGTTTCCGGCACCTGGATGATCACATCCAGGTTGTGGCTGTCCTGCATCTGCAGCACCGGCTGCATCGCCTGGATGGCCTGATGGTTTTGCACCAGACGCTGGGCGATACGACCGCTGTAAGGGGCTTTGAGGCGAGTGTCGGCCAGACGGTCTTTGGCCATCTGCAGGGCGACCCGGGCGGCACTGAGTCGTGCCTGGCCATTGTCGAACTCGGCCTGGGACACCACCTGTTGGTCGCGCAGAGTCTTCATGCGGCGAAAATCCGCATCGGCCAGATCGAAGTCGGCCTGGCGGGCGGCAACTTCGTTCTGGTAGTCACGATCATCCAGACGGGCCAACAGCTGCCCTTCCTCAACCTGTTGACCCGCCAAGACGGACAACTCCATCAATTCTCCGTGAACCCGGAACGACAGCTGAGTCTCTTCTCGGGCTTCGATCCGGGCCGGGAAGCTGCGCAACTGGGCCATGTCACTGGCGCCAATGGTGAACAGTGCAACGGGTCGGATGGACTCGATCGGTTCGGCAGGCGGCTGGGAACAGCCACCGAGCATGGCCAAGGCGATGGTGCCTAGGGCCAATGGCTTGATGGCGTGGGAATAGGAGGGGAACTTCATCGTCAGGTTATCCTGAATGTTGACTAAAGGGATTGGGTTGCCGTACCGGTGTGGTGTCGGGACGACGGTTTAAGCGTTAAGGTTTGGCGTGGTTCGGGCTCCGGTTAGGGGGAAGTCACGTCATCCTCGAAGGACGGGGCCATCAGGCCCAGGAGATCGCTGAGTACGTACTGGGTCACTCTGTCCAGTCCCGTTTCTAGGGTATTTATGCCGGGTTGTAACGGCCCGTCGAGTAAAGACGGCATGCGAAACAGGGAGATCCCCAAGTCGCTTTCGAGCCAAACGCTGGCAAACACCAGTGCGTAGCAGAGCAGCAGGATCTTCAGGTAGGGCAGGGGCGCCAAGACCCATAGGATCATGCCGCGCCGCTCAGGGCACAGGGAGTCGTTCACGGGCGCTCACTCTCCAGATCTTGCAGCAACATTCGGGAAAACTGCTGCCAGTTTCTCTTCAGCTGGTTTGGATTTTGCTGGATGAACCAGTTGCTGATCATGCCGCCGATATAGGTATCGGTGATCTGAATGGCGTCGTCGAGTCGCTCGGCGTCCAACTGGGGGGCGATGCGGGCCGCCAGTTCGTGATACTGATCCATGTTGCGCTCCCACATGGCCATTACGGCGGATTGCGCCTTGGGTTGAAACACGGCTTGGGCATGGAAGGCATGCATGGCTCGGGCGATCACCGGTCGCTGCTCTAACAGGTTGAAGATAGTTTCCCCGGTACGCTCGAACATGGCGTGCAGGCTCTGGCAGTCGTCAAATCGGCGGATGGAGCAGTAGCGCTCGATCAGCTCTTCCAACACGGTCAGGTGTAGCGCCTCCAGGCTGGCGAAATGATGATACAGCGCCCCCTTGCTGATCTCGGCCTGTTTGCTGAGTTTGCCCACCGTCAGGGCGGTAAAGCCTTCGTTACCGAGGATCTCAATCGAGGTATCGAGGATCTTTTGGCGGGTCTGCTCGGCGGCCTGGGTTTTCAGGTTCATAGGGATCTCCATCTTCAACGGCGCGAAGTTTAGGACATACCGACCGTTCGTTCAATAAAAACATTGAACGAACGGTCGGTATGTTTGCGCCTGGCCCCAAGTATGGCGCCAGGCTGGCACTACCCCCACAGGCGTTGACCCATTAGGCTTGGCCCATAAACCGAGTCCGGGGAAAGTTGAGGGCGTGACATGGAGTTGGTGGCGCTAAAGAGTGAAGTGGTGCTGTTACTGATGGGGGCCATCTTTGCCGCGTCCCTGGTGAGCTCGGTGACCGGCTCGGCCGGCGGGGTATTGATGTTTGCCGCCATGAGCCTGGTGATCCCCACCCGCCCCTTGATCGCCTTGCACGGCAGTGTCCAGCTGATCAGCAATATGAACCGTACCTGGTGGTTACGCCACAGTATTGATTGGCCCAGGTGCGGCTATTTCGCGTTGGGAGCGGTGTTGGGGGCGGTGCTGGCCACCAGTTTGCTGGCTCAACTGGCCAGTGAGCTGATCCCCCTGTGGATCCTGTTCTCCCTGATTGGATATACCCTGTTTAAGCCCAAGCGCTTGCCCCATTTCAAGCTCGCCCGACCGGGCTTCTTCTGGGTGGGGATCGGTGCCGGTGCCCTGGGGATCCTGGCCGGTGCGATCGATCCCTTCCTGTCGGTGTTTTTTCTTCGCGATGATATGACCAAGGCGCAAATTGTCGCCAACAAATCGATGATGCAGGCGATCACCCATCTGACCAAGATCCCCGCCTTCCTGTTTCTCGGTTTCGCGTTCAGCGAACACTGGATGCTGATTGCCCTCTTTGCCCTGGCGGCGGTGGCGGGCAACTGGGCGGGATTGAGAGTGCTGGATCGCATCAACCTGGAACTCTTTATCCGCTTGATGAAGCTGGCGCTGCTGCTGGCGGGCCTGCGCATCGGATTTCAGCTCATGGATTTAATGGCATAAAACAGATTAACCAAGGAGTGTGGTATGTCGACAAGTTACCTGGTGGAAAACCCTTACAATGAGGCGGTGATCGGCGAGTACCAGTACGCCAGCGATGAAGCGATCGCGACCGTCATCGCCCGATTGAAACAGGGCCAGAAGACCCAGCGCAGCCTGGTGGCGCATCAGCGTGCCGATATTCTGCGCGCCCTGGCCGGCTTGCTGGAGCGTCATGCCGAGACACTGGCTGCCCTGATCACCCAGGAGACAGGTAAGACCCTCAGTGATGCCCGGGTGGAGCTGGTTCGGGCCATCAATACCACCATCGCCAGCGCCGAGGAGGCGCGGCAGATCCAGGGGGAAGCGCTGGACTCGGACGCCTACGGGCCAAGCCGGGGCAAGATCGGCGTGGTGTGCTGGCGGCCGTTGGGGACCGTGCTGGCCATTACCCCCTTTAATTTCCCCATCAACATCGCCATGCACAAGATCGGTCCGGCCTTTGCGGCGGGCAACTGCGTGCTGTTCAAGCCGGGACCAGCCAATACGGCCTCGGCCCGCCTGCTCACCGAGCTGTGTTACCAGGCGGGGATCCCCGAGGACACACTGCAGTTGTGCATCCCTGATCTGCCCCAGATGGCCGCGCTGATCGCCCATCCGGATATCGATGCGGTGAACTTTACCGGCGGCACCGCCGCGGCCGAGGCGATCGCCGCCGCCGCCGGCTACAAGAAACTCTTGCTGGAGCTGGGGGGCAATGATCCGCTGATCGTCATGCCCGACGGCGACATCGAGGCGGCGGTCAATGCCGCGATCAACCAGCGCTTTGCCACTGCGGGGCAGCGCTGCACCGCGGCCAAGCGGGTGTTCCTCCACACTGAGATCCACGATGCCTTCCGCGATCTGCTGCTGGCCAAAACCCGGGAGCTCAAGGTGGGGGATCCGGCCCTGGAGGAGACCTTTGTGGGACCGGTGATCAACTCGGTGGCGGCGGATCGTGTGATGGCGGGGATCGCCCAGGCAGTGGAGGCGGGGGCTACTGTGCTGCATGGCGGAAGCCGGGAGGGCAATGTGATTGCGCCCACCATTTTGCAGGGGGTAACCGACGATTGTGAATTGATGGTCGAGGAGCTGTTTGGTCCTGTGATCCCCCTGGCTCGCTTTGATACCCTGAATGAGCTGATTGAGCGGATCAACAACACCCCCTACGGCCTGCAGGCGGGGGTGTTCTGCCATGATCTACGGGTGATCCGCCGTCTGTTTGAGGCGCTGGAGGTTGGGACACTGGCCGCCAACGATGGACCGGGCTTTCGCGCCGAACACTTTCCCTTTGGCGGGGTGAAGGCCTCCGGGGTGGGGCGCGAAGGGGTCAAGTACGCCATTCGGGAGATGAGCATTCAGAAGACCCTGGTGATCTGAGCTGGGTCTTCCTGATCTGCCCGCTCAGGCCGGGGTGCCGTCTTGCTGTTGAACCACCTCCTTGTCGGACTCCTTGCGCAGAAACGGTGCCGGGATCGGTGTCTCCGTGGCCTGTGGTTGGCTGATGACGGTTAAGCCGGTGGCCATCTCCACACGGTTGCGACCCTTCTCCTTGGCCCGGTAGAGGGCTTCGTCCGCTTGTTTGATAAGGACATCGGTGGACACCTCATGACCTTCGCAACAGCTGATCCCGGCGGAGAGGGTGACCCTGCCCAGGGCCTGGCCATTGTGGATCAGCTCCTGCAGGCTCACCAGTTTCAGCAGACGGTGGGCCAGGATCGCCGCATCCTGGCTGCCGGTATTGGGGCACAGCAGGCACAGCTCTTCACCACCGTAGCGACAGACAATGTCCGAGGTGCGTGCGGTTCCCTTGAGTTCCTGACACACCTGTTTGAGGACATAGTCTCCCGCATCATGGCCAAAGGTGTCGTTAAAACGCTTGAAGTGGTCGATGTCCAGCATGATCAGGCTCAGGGCTTGCTGATAACGCACTCCGTGGGCGATGTGCCCCTCCATCACTTCCAGCAGATGGCGTCGATTGAACAATCCGGTAAGCGGATCCCGTATCGCCTGTTGCGCCAGATTATCCCGCAGCAGGATGTTGGCCAGGGCCAAGCCCACCTGCTCAGAGAGGGATTCGGCCAGGCTACGACTCGCCGCCATGGCGCTGGCCTGTTCGAACTGCAGGTGCATGACACCCAGAGTCTCCCCCTGAGCCAGCAAAGGGATACAGAGTTCACAGCCGGTCATCTCGGGATGGCTGTGCTGACACTGGATGGTCAGCTGATTATCGTGACTTTGATGAGTGTGCCCCTTGAGCAGGGACCAGCACTCATCCCGACCATACCAGTCGCCATTGGTTTGGGCACCGCCCCAGCAGGAGACCAGGTCCAGTCGATTTCGTGAGGCCTTGAGCAGGGCGATGGCGCCCCGGCTGTTGGGCAGCAACTGGGCAAAGATGGGTTCTATCACCTTGCAGGCCGACTCGATACTGGTGCAGGCACTCATCAGTCCGCCGAGTTGTTGCATCATCAGGAGTTCATGGGTACGCCCCTGGACCTTGCCCTCTAGCTGCTCTCGGGACTGGGCGGCCTGTTTATCGATCAGTCGATTGAATAGGATGACCAGAAGGATGATCATGAGTAAGCCAGCAGCGCCCGCCGAGATCCCCCAGAGTCGCAACTGGTTCATCTGTTTTTCCAGGTAGGCCATGGGGCTGGCGACCCGCACCACATATTGTTGCTGAGTACCATTGGGGGGGGTGACGAGTGTTGGCAGGGCGACATAGAGAAACTCGGTCCCCAGTGACTCGCTGATCCGCATGTTTTTACCAATCCCGTCGGCTCTGGCTGCCTGTACCTCGGCGCGATCATTATGGTTGTCCAGCTCTCCGATGGCGGCTTGGTTGACGTCGGAATCGGCGATGATGCGGCCGTTGGCATCGATCAGGGTGATCCTCAGGTTGAGGGAGGAGCCCACATCATCGGCAAAGAACTTAGGATCAAAAGCCTGGGAGTCTTGGAGTTCACGTTTAAACATGACCGAGGTGAGCCGGGTGATGCGGGTTACCTTGTTTTCCATATTGGACTCAAGCATCAATTCGAAGTGACGCTCCAGGAAAGCCAGGGCAAGGATCAGCAGGGTGGCCAGCAAAAAGGTGGGCAGGAGGAAACGCAGCTTGCTCTTCATCATCATTCCCTGATCGTCTGAGTCGGCAGTACCATTAGCCTAGTCCACGGCTGCAGAAGTATGTAACACGCGGTGGTAAAACCTTTGCTTGCCGCGGTGTTAAGCCCGACTCAATCGGGTGCCGACGGCCCCATGAGGGGCTCATCCATATGGGGGATCCCGAAGATGAAGCGATCGCGCTAGGCTAGCCCCTAAAGCCTCTTCAGCCCTTTAACATGCCGATAAGAGAACGTTTTCAGCACGGAAGGATCCTAGGGATCCGGGTCGGTCGCCTGGCCTATGGAATGAACACCACCTTTATCGTCTACCGAGTCGGTGACACCCTGATCGACGCCGGTCCGGTCAATCAATGGTCTTCGGTGCGGGCCTTTGTCGACGAAGCGCCCGTACGTCAACTGTTGCTGACTCACCACCATGAAGATCATATGGGCAATGCCCATAATATCAGTCGCCACTGCCGCCTGTTGCCCTATGCCCCGGCTCAGGCGCTGGGCAAGCTGGCCACGGGTTACGCCACTCCCCTGTTACAGCGTCTGGTCTGGGGACGCCCGGTACCGGTACGGACCCAGCCCCTGCCCAAGCGCCTTTTGCTGGATGACGGCACGGAGCTGCTTCCCGTCCACACCCCGGGCCACAGCAAGGATCTGCACTGTTTTCATCTGCCACAGCAGGGGATCCTGTTTACCGGTGATCTCTACCTCGCCCGGGCGATCCGCTACCTGCGCAGCGATGAAAACCTCGGCCAGTTGATCGAGAGTATGAAACGGGTGCTGTCACTGGAGTTTGACACCCTGCTGTGTGCCCATCGTGGCATAGTGCATAACGGCAAGCGGGCGATGGCAGACAAGCTCGACTGCACCCTGGCCCTGTGCGAACGGGCCCAGGCCTTTCATGCCCAGGGGATGACCCCGGATCAGATCGTCCCTCAGTTACTGGGCAAAGAAGATCTCCCCGCCTACCTCAGCGGCTATAACTTCTCTAAACGTAACTTAATCACCCAGGCACTGATGGTGCCGCTGGGCTGAGCGCCCCGTCATCCTATTGGGCGACTTCGGTGTCGGGCGGCTCAGATCTGGGAAGCCGGAGGAATGATGATCGCACAGCTGATGGGACCCATCCTCTCCTTTGTTCTGATGGCGGTGCTGGGGTTGGCATTACACCGCCTGCTGCGTCTGGATGTGACCCTGGCTGCGCTGCTGGCGGGGATCGCCGGTGGCGGCCTGATCACCCTGACGGGGCTGGATATTGCGCTGCGCTTCAATCATGTTCAGCCTTTGGTGTTCTACCTGTTCCTGCCCATCCTTATCTTTCAGGCCGCCTGGCATCTGGAGCTGGAGCGGTTGCGTCGCTGGCTGTTGCCCGCAGGCCTGCTGGCGACCCTGGGGGTAGTGATCACCGCCGGGGGGATCGCCCTGCTCCTCTATGGTTTGCTGGGACACGAGACCGGATTTCCCTGGTTGACGGCCTGGATTGCCGGGGCGATATTGGCGGCGACCGATCCGGTGGCCGTGGTGGCCAAGTTGGCCGAGCTGAAGGCGCCCAAGGATCTGACCACCCTGTTTGAAGGGGAGAGCCTGCTCAATGACGCCACCGCCGTAGTGCTGTTCGGCTTGTTGGTGATGCTGGCCCAGGGGGAGAGCGAAGGGATCCAGGCCTTTGGGGTACTCTGGAATTTCGCCAAGGTGTTTTTCGGCGGTGCGCTGATCGGTGTGGTGGCTGGTGTACTGGTCGCTGTGTTGATCCCCTGGCTGGCGCGGCCGGAGTCCTCGGTGGTCATGATCCTGCTATTGGCTTTTGGCAGCTTCTACCTGGCCGAACATGGATTCCATGTCTCGGGGATCATGGCGGTCGTCTGTGCCGCCCTGAGTTGTCGGGCCCGCCTGGCGACGGCCAGAGACACCGCATCCACGACGGCCATCGGGCCCGCCCTGGAGTGGCTGGCCCTGCTGTTCAACCTGCTGGTCTTTGTGCTGATGGGCTTGGTGATCACCTACGACATGTTTGCCGAGCGTTACCTGGCGATGCTCTATGCCATCGGGGCAGCCCTGCTGGCCCGGTTTGTGGCCATCGCGATCTGTCAGGCGGGGCTGCGGGGACTTGGCCGTGGCCTGCCGACGGGCTGGCCTGTGCTGTTGGGTTGGGGAGGGCTGCGTGGCGTGATCGCCGTCGCCCTGGTACTTTCCCTGCCCATCAGCCTGCCCGGTTGGTGGACGGTACAGGCCATGGTGTTTGCCGTGGTGCTCTTTTCCCTGTTGGTTCAAGGCACCACCTTTGCCCGCCTGATGGCCTGGATCTCGTCAGGTCAAAGCGCCCGGTGATCCCCCTTTGCCCTTAGTCGCCGGAAAGTGGTGTCCGAGCCCTCTGGGGCGAGCGTGAGTAGCCAAAGGCGGTCGCGGTGCGGTGCTGGGCCTGCCACACCAGGTAGGCGGAGAGGGCGGCCGCAGCGCACAGGGGAAGGGCGATGATCGTGATCTGAGCATGATAGAGCTCGCCCACCAGGGTGCTGAGGGCCAGCGCCACCAGGGTGGAGAGGGCAGCACTGAAGGCCCCGCCGATCCCCGCCGCTTCCCCGAGGGGCTCCATGATCAGGGCGATGATATTGCCAAACACCAGGCCGATCCCAAACATCATCAGGCAGAGGTAGAGGAAACCGGCCCACAGCTCGGTGCTGAGCCAGTGATTGAGCTGTGGCAGGGCACCGAGCAGGCCCAATAGGGTCAACCCCAGCAGTGCGCCATACAGCAGGGTGTGCATCCCCAGACGCCGGACCCAGATGGCGTTGAGCAACAGGGCCAGGCCAAAGGCGCAGGCGATCCCACCAAACAGCAGGGGGAAGGCGCCTTGCACTCGGTAAAGATCTTGAAACAGCAGGGGGGCCAGGGAGGAGAAACTTAGCTGTACGCCAAACATCAGTCCGGCGACGACGGTGTAGCGGCAGGCCTGGGGATGGCGAACAAACTGGTTCAACAAGCTGGGCATGGCCCTGAGTCCCTGGGTATTGCGCTGCTGCGGCGGCAGGGTTTCCGGTTGGCTGCGGTAGATCCAGAGGGCGGTCAGGGCGGTTAGGGCGAAGATCAGCACAAAGATCCCACGCCAGTGGAGTTGTTCGGTGATCCATTGACCTAACAGGGGGCCGATAAAGGGCACGGCCAGCAGGGCCAGGTTGAGCAGGGAGCTGAGCCGCGCCATATCCACGCCTACGTACTGATCCCGGATCAGCGCGCGTCCGGCGATCTTGACGCCTGCCGCCCCGAACCCCTGGAACAGTCGACCCAGCAACAGCTGTTCATAGTGCACGGCCAGCAGGCAGAGCAGGGAGGCCAGGCAGAGCAACCCCAGACTCCACAGCAGGGTAAGGCGTCGTCCATGGCGGTCGGCGAAAAAGCCGGAGATCAATTCCCCAAAAAACATGCCAAAGACAAACAGCAATACGCTGTACTGCAACCCAGTGGGATCCTGGAGCTGGAACTGGTTGGCCAGCACGTCGTAAGCGGGCAGCAGGATATTGAGGGAGAGGGCCGTCAGGCTGCCCATCAGGGCATAGAGGGCGAGTTGGGAAAGAGCGGGAGGCCTGTACTCCTTGGCCATTGACATAGGGTTTCCTTAGGTGATTTCGCATGGAGGCGAATAGGGTGAGTGTCAGTGCGTTTAGTCGCGACTCTGTGCCGAGTAGGCCTGGGTGCCCCAAAGCGCTACCGTACTGAGTGAGTGCTTATGACTGCCCTCGGTCTCCTTGGTGGAGTAGGAGAGGTAGAGCAGGGTCTGGTTGTTGGCATCATAGATGCGGCGCACCTTGAGGGACTTAAAGAGGATGCTCTTGCTCTGTTTAAACACCAGTTCGCCGTTTTGGCTGTGATCGATCCCGGCGATATCCCGGGGGAAGATCTCCCCGGTCTGGCGGCAGGCGATGCTGGAGTTGGAGGGATCCGCCAGGGAGAGGTTGGCCTCCACCGAGGCGATGTGGCAAGTGACACCGGGGATCTGGGGATCGGCAAAGTCGCGGATCACCACGTCTTTCATGGTGAACCAGCCCAGGCTGACCTTGCCCGTGTTGTCGCCACAGCCTGAGAGCAGGAGGGGCAGGAGTAGCCAGGAGAGGTGTTTGCGTTTCACGTTAGACAGCCTTTTTTAGGGTTCGTAAGGTCACCAGAGTATTAGTTTTATCTCGGATTTTAAATTTTTCCCTTTATTCCAAGACTTTGGAGTTATTCTCTTGACCTCTAACGGCGTCAAGGAGTGACCGAATGATCCCGAGTGTTGAGCAGTTCTGGCAAGCCTATGTGGACGGTTTGCCCCAGGAACCGGTGAGTGCTGAGCCGCATATTGAGCACTTTTGCGATGATGAAGACAGTGCCAATGCCCTGGCGGAACTGGTTCGTCGCGGTGTAAAAACCGCAACCAGCAGCCTAAAAGCCCTCTATGTTCTGGCCGATACCCCCTTGCCCCAAGTGGGGCGTTTGACCCTGATCACCAACTGGGACGGGGCGCCGGTTTGTCTTATTGAAACCACTCAGGTTATTGAATGCCCCTATCAGGCGGTGGATGCCGAGTTTGCCTATGCCGAAGGGGAGGGGGACCGCTCTTTGGCGTATTGGCGTAGGGTGCACTGGCCCTTTTTTCAGGCTGTGTACCAGATAACTGTTGCACTGAACTACCTTAATCTGTTCATAGACTTAGCCACCAGCATCCTTGTCGCGTTGGCGACAGCAACCAAAGGGGACTCGTCCCGGCTGCGCGCCCCGCTCTGACTCCCCGTTTGCCTCCCTGCGGCGATGCTCGATACGGATTTCTGTCTTTTTTCGCCACTCGTGTCTTCGCACTGCGTAGCGATTACCTGCAGGCATCGTCCTCGAAGTCGGCGAAGATACCTGGTGGGGCATCGAGTTTTGGCTTTCTTTTCAGAAACTTTTAGCCGCAACAGCGAATTCCCCCTCCCCTTCGGCACTAGGGTGGGTTGTTTGTCCATTCAGACAGAGCAGTAAGCGGGCCATTCGGCCCGCTTACTGCTCTGAGAGGTTTTGACTAATGGAGTGACGTTAGCTCAGCAGTGGCAGGGGCTGGGAGAACTGCTTTTCCAGTGCGGCCTGGACGACTTGATGGAGATCCCGGGTTGGCATCAGATCCCGCCCCTCAAACAGGGCATTTTTATCCAGGCCAGGCCACTGCCCCGCAATGGGAGGTAACCGGCCTGCGCCGCTCAGTTGCAGGGCGAGCCCGCCGGTGCCGTGATCCGTTCCCTTGGTGCCATTCTCTTTGACCGTGCGGCCAAACTCCGAGGCGATCCAGATCTGGGTATCGGGCCAGCGCTCGCCCAAGCCTTCGATCAGGCTGCTGATCACTTCATCGAGTTGGAGCAGGCGACGGGTCAGCAGGCTGTGTTGATTGGAGTGGCTATCCCAACCCGACAGTTCAAATGCTGCCAGAACCGGCCCTGAGGGTTTGGCCATAGCCCTACCCAGCGCTTTGGCCTGGGCGGCCATCTTGCCGGGCTGCTGTTCGGGCAGAGCCTGGGCCTGTTGGAGCAGCCCGGAGAGACGTGGTTCGTCCTTATACCACTCGCGAAGAATTGCCAGGCGCTGCTCTCCCGGGGTCTGTAGTTTATTGTGCAGTTGGTGAGTCACAGGTGCGCTGCCCCGAGCGATCAAGGGAACCCTGGGACCGACCGCCTCGGCCTTGACGGAGAGTTGCCCCGCCACACTGTTCAACCAACCCTGTCGACCCAGTACCGATCCGCTCTCCAGGAAGGCCTGGCCATCGAAATGGGAACGTTGGCGGTAATTGGTTGCGATGGCCAGGTGGGCACATGCCTGCCGTTTTTTGACCAAATTGGCAACCGAAGGCAGGGCAGGGTGCAGTGCAAAACCATCGCGCAGGGGCGTTGGTTTGTCTTTAAGCAGTGCCGGAACGAGATTTGGCCGTAAGGCCTTCAGTGTCGGATCGGCCAGGGGGGCGACAACGGAGAGGGCATCCCAGCCACCACGCAGGGTGATCCAGATAAAGCGCTGCTGGCGTTCACCGGCGCCCCAGACTTGGAGTGGCAGGGCTGACAGGGCCAACAAGCTGGCACCGCCTTTGAGAAAATGGCGACGTTCGAGTGTGGTGGTCATGGTTACACCTCCAGAACCTGTGGATGCATCAGCAGTAGGTAGCGTTGATCGACCTTGCTGATACGACCAGGAGGCCATTCCGGTGACAGGCCCAGATCTGCGGCCAAGGATTCGGGTTGCCAGCGGATCCGCTGGGCGATCAGCTGTGCGACTTCCGCCCGCCCTACCAGGGCAGAGGGGGAGCGCCACTCCTGGGCAGTATCGGGCCAACCCGCTGGCGAGCCCGGTTCGTAGGTTGGCTGTGCAAGTTGTCGTGCCAGGTGTTCTATCTCTTTGCTTTTTTCGATACCAATGGCCCGTCCCGTGGCATAGATGTATTGGATCGGCGTGCGCCACTTTCGTCGTCGTGGTTTCCAACTTTCCGAATGTTGGATCAGGGCGGTGACCATCGCCTTGAGGCTGGTGTCGTGGTCCAGGTAGGCTTGACTCAGGCTGGCGACAAGCTCCGGAGCGGGTTGATCAGCGATGAAGTGTCTGGCGAGTTTGGTGGCGAGAAACTGAGCGGTGGCGGGATGCCGAGCGAGATCAGTCAGAGCCTGTTTGGCTTCCTGTTCGCCTTTCTCCGGGTAATTTTTACCCAGAAGGGATTTGTCGCCGGGCTGGTGGGTCTGCTTCCTGAAAATAAAGCGGGGCGGAGAAAGACCCTCAGGGCTCGTGTCCCGGTGCAGTCCCCAGCCGGTGAGCATGGCAGCCAGGCCTTCTACATCTGCCTGGTCGTAGGGGCCGTTGACACCCAGGGTGTGCAGTTCGAGAATTTCTCGTGCCAGGTTTTCGTTCAGCCCCTTATTGCGTTTTTGGCCCGTGGGCGAGTCGGGGCCAACGGATTGCACATTGTCCAGATAGAGCAGCATGGCGGGATGGTGGGCGACGGCAATGAGCATATCGATGAAGCGCCCGGTCAGGTGGGGCCGGATCGCCTCCTGTTCCATGGCGCCGGCATGGATAAAGACAGCCCGTTTGTCCACAGAAACCGCGAAGTGGTTGCTCCAGAAATGACTGAGCCGCTCCAGCAGGGGGGCGTCGGTAGTTAAGGCCTGCTGGTGGCGAAAGTGAATTTGGCGGTGATACTCGTTTCGTTCCAATCTCTTTCTTTGTTTGCGTTGTTCAGGATCTTTCGTGCGGCTTGGAGCGGCCAATAATGCCTCCAATGGCGCCAGATCAAGCAGGGGGGGCGTTTCATTCAACTGTTGTTCGAGCCAGTGCTGGGGCCCGATCTCTTTTATGCGTGATAACTCTCCGGGCTTGGGGCCTAAGCCAAAGCGGTTACACGCGATCAGGTTGTTATTCATCCACGATCTCCCTGAATTCCATCCAAGATGACATAGCCTTAATCGATGAAGAGCTTGATCAGCATAACCCGTTGGACGTCGAAGAAGTTAGCCAAAATGTTGGAATTTGCATTCGGATGTAACAACTTGTGTTTTTCTGTATTGAATGGTCGGCACTCTCTGCAGGGGGCAGAGACGTGGTGTTGCTATTGTCCGGCCCCTTGCCCGGGTTTCGCTGGGATCCGATGATTGAACATTTCACGATGAGAGCGGAAAGGAGGGAGGCTAGGTTTCACCGGTTAGGGAATGATGGAAAGCACCAGATATTCGAGGCCCTAATGTGACGCCGTGGCGAGCACTCGGATTAAAATCATTAATAAACAAATGGTTAAGCTTATCTCTTGTTGACTCAACGAAGGAGGGAAGGGGTGGGAAAATTACCATGACTAATAAAGTGAATCAGCATCTCAAGTTGCTAATAATCTGGTTCTATTTGCTGTGAGACTTTCCTATTGTCTGGGCTATTCGGGTTTCGCTTAGAGGTTAGCGTCAGCAAAGCGAGGCCGGCTGCTTTTCGACGTTCAACGGTAACCCATCAAGCCACCATTGTTTGCACCGGCTTGGCTAGCCTTGCTGCCAGACGGTCTATCACACAGGAGGATCCATGCATTTCTCAGCACCTAAACTGACCGGTCTCGGTCTCAGTATTCTGATGGTATTTTCAGGGGGGCTTCAAGCCGCCCAGACTCAGTATGATGTCGTGATCAATGCTGCCCGTATTATCGATCCGGAAACCCAGATGGATAGGATCGGCAATATCGGGGTTATGGGCGACCGTATTGCCATTATTACCGATGAACCACTTCGGGGCACTCAGGAGATCGATGCTCAGGGCCTGATTGCCGCACCAGGCTTTATCGATCTGCATGTCCATGGCCAAGATCCCTACAGCATCCGGATCGGTGCCCTCGACGGCAAAACCACCCAGATGGATCTGGAAGCCGGCTCTATGCCCATCGACAAATACTACGACTACAAGGCCGGCCGCTCTCTGTCCAACTATGGCACCTCGGTCGGTCACGCCATGGCACGGGCCTGGGTGATGGACGGCATCGACCCTGAAGGTCCGGGCATGTTGACGGGGATGCTGCATAAAGCCGCCGCCACCGGAAACCAGTGGGCAGGACGTCAGGCAACGGATGAGGAGTTGGATAAGATCGATACCCTGATCGCCGAAGGCCTCAAGGCCGGTGGCCTCGGGGTTGGGATCATGGCGGGTTATTACAAGGATGAAAGCAGTGAGGCGATGGCTCGAGCTGCCAAAGTGGCCGCCGATCACGACAGCTTTATTACCGCCCATGCGCGCTACATCAGCTTGTTCCAACCTTCCGGGGTACTGGGACTGCAGGAGATGATTGCCCTGTCCACCAGCTATGATGTCCCCTTGTTGCTGCACCATGTGCCGACCAATGCCCTGGCCGATACTAAGTTTGTCCTGGATCTTATCGATGAAGCCAACGCCAATGGGGCCAACATTGTCGGCGAGATGTTCCCCTATGAGCACGGTTCCACCTTTATCGGTACTGAGATCCTGAGCCCAGGCTGGCAGCAGCGGATGGACATGGATTACGGCGATCTCAACTGGGTTGAGACCGGCGAAACCCTGACCGAAGAGAGCTTTAACCGCTATCGCAGTGAACAGCCCTTTGGCATGTTCATCATGAATCACATCAAACGCCCGGATATGATGGTGGCATTGGAGCACCCGAGCGTGATCATCGGCAGTGACGGCATGGTGTTCTCGGACGACAAAGGTCAACTGCTGCCGGAAGAGACCGCCTACGGCGAAGGCCTGGGGCATCCACGTGGTGCAGGCACCTACGGCAGTTACCTGCGTATGGCCCTCGACGGTGGTAAGCTCAGTCTGCCTCAGATCCTGGCCAAGACCAGCTTGTTGCCCGCGCGTTTCTTGGAGCCAGTGGCGCCGGAGATGGCGCTGCGCGGCCGTCTGCAGGAGGGGGCTTATGCTGACATCACCCTGTTTGATCCCGCTACCGTCAATGGCACCGCCGATTACCCAACGGGCTTTAACAGCCTGCCCTCGGTCGGCTTTCAGCATGTCATTGTTAACGGTGTTGCCGTGGTCGAGAATGGCGAAGTGGTGAGTGGTCGCTATCCTGGGATGCCGGTTCGAGCGCAGCAGTCTAAGGATTGAACGACAGCGGCAAGTTCGGCCGCGAAGATCTAAAGCAACGAGGCCCGGCATGACGTCCTGTGTTGGACCTCGTTATTCTGGCTTTGTTGTGGCTCGATAATGTCGGGCCTTGCACCAGCAAAGCTGGCGTACAAAAAATGCCAGTCAGGGGACTGACTGGCATGGGTTCGAAGGGTATCCCCCTAGGAGGGAATGGGAAGAATCAAGCCCCCAACATCTTCGCCGAATGCGGTGCCCACCTGTGCGCCCAAGGCTGAGCCAGCTCCAGTTCATAGGCCAGCTCAAACAGGGTCTGTTCATCCCCCATCTTAGCGACAAAGTGACTGCCGATCGGCAACCCGGTGCGGCTCATGCCCAGCGGTACCGACATCGCCGGCAAACCCAGGGCGTTTTGTACCGGGGTGTACGGCAAATAATCAAACACGCGGCGAGCCATGGTTTCATAGTCGAGGCTCGGATCGTAAAGGTGGCCCAACTTTGGTGGTGGAGTGCCCAGTACCGGCGTTAGCAACAGATCAAAGGACTGCATCCATTGCGCCACGGTGCCGTCCAGTTTCGCCATATACTGGTGGCCTTTTGCTGCACCATCACTGCCAATAGAGCGGCCAGCCAGTTCGAAGTCCGTGGTAAAGCGCTCGAGCAATCCGGACTCCGCCGCCGGTTTGCCACTCATGGCTGAGACGGCCGCCACCAGTTGGGAAGTCTTCTCGGCGAAAATCGCATGGAAGTTTTCCTCGAATTCAGCACCACTGAATGGCAACGCGACTTCCATCACGGTATGGCCCAGAGACTCACAGAGTTTTGCGGTCGCTTCGATGGCGTTTCGTACATCCTGATGGGGCATATGGCCAAAATAGTTAGGCACACACAAGCCGATCTTCAGGCGTCGTTTGCTTGGCCCGGTCACCACATCGAGGGGCTTAAGCGGCGCACCCGCCGTTCGGTTTTGGGTCATCGCAAACAGCAGGGCACTGTCACGAACGCTGCGACTGATGCAGCCATCCACCATATGCTCGGCTTGATCCGATGAGCCTGCCAGCATTCGCATCCGACTCGGCTTCAGGCCAAACAGGCCGGCACAGGAGGCCGGAATGCGAATAGAGCCGCCACCGTCCGAGGCATGAGCGAGCGGCAAGATCCCTGCCGCTACTGCGGCGGCAGACCCCCCACTGGAGCCCCCCACTGAGTGCTCCAGATCCCAGGGATTGCGACAGGCCCCGAGAAACTTGCTCTCGGTGGAAGGGATCAGGCCCACTTCCGGCATGTTGGTCTTGCCCAAGGGGATCAGGCCAGCGGCTTGATGGGCATCCACCATCGGCGCGTTTTCGGTCGGCACGTTGTTCTGAAATACAGCGGAACCATTACTGGTACGAACGTTTGCCATATTGACATTGTCTTTCAAGAGGAAAGGCACACCCGCCAGTGGCGCGTCAAGATCCACGTTTTCCGCCGCTTCGAGGGCCTGTTCGAAGGTTCGGGTCGTTACCGCGTTGATCGGGCCATCCAGGGCTTCGATGCGGCCAATCGTGGCTTGAATCAGCTCTTTTGCGGAAACCTGCTTGGTGCGAACCAGGTTTGCCAGGCCAGCGGCGTCATAATCGATGAAAGCGTCGATGGGGGTTTTGGGGGTGCTGGAGCCCGCCCAGGACGGCAGTGCCATGGCGGCCAGTCCCACTGAGGTGCCCTGAATAAATCGTCTGCGCGTTACCATTGGTCTCTCCTGATTTAATTTCAGTGGTCCGTAAAGACACTTTTTTATGATCTCTATCCACTCTTTAAAGTCACACGCTCACCCTTGTTTGCCATAGTTAACAGGGGCATTTGACGGGAGCTTTATATGGAGGGGAAACCATTAGTGACCGAACTCCAGAATGTTCTCAATAGATAAGGTTGAAAAGTTTGAACTGGTCTAGCCTATTTGCGCCTTCCCAAATAAAAGCCTCGTTTAATGGAAAGGGTTTGTTAATGCATGATGTATAAGTGTAGGGTTGGGTTTATTTTGCTGCGAGCATGTTGCTGCGGGTGATGGACGTGATTTGACTTGTGCCTAAAGTTTTCGTTGCGCACCTGTGATGGAATCGCCTTCCCTTATATACCTTTGATATTAATGGTACTTGTCTCTTCTGTGGCGGTGTTTTTGGTCGGCTCGTGGGCCAACCTATAGGTCGAAGGCACTTGTTATGAAAATCCAATTTTCTGTGGCTGGATATTAGAAGAGAAGTAACGGCAACGGATGGGTTAATGGAACTGTTGCTCGTATTTTAAATGCCATTCTTGTAACGGGAAAAAGCCAAAGGCCTTGGTTTTTAATCAAGAAATCAAAGAAAATTGTGATTCCTTAATTTAACACCTGGCTAATCATCTCGCGACATTTACGTTTTCAATAGTGGCCGTGAAATCTGTCTGATGGTTTGGTGAGTGTGCGACTTGTTTACGTTTAACATTCTACTGATTCATGTTTAAGTAACTGAGTCTGGCTCACACGGATAGGTTTTTAGGGGATTAAATTGACTTGGTACAGACAAGGCAAGCGCTGTGCAGGTATGCCTGAGTCCGTAAGAGCAGTTTTTCCTCAATTTTGCTTCCCTGCTCTCATGAGTCCTGAGGGGCTATGTCCAGTCCATCGTTTAAAGGCACGGGAAAAGCTGCTGAGATCGGCAAAGCCCAATCGATAGGCGATGTCGGTCAGGTTAGCCTGCCCGAGGGACAGCAGTGCCATGGCACGCTCTAACCGGAACTCATCGAACAGGGCGCGAAAGCTGGTGCTTTGGGCCGATAGACGTCGGTTAAGGGTACGAGTGCTGATCCTTAGCTGATGAGCGATAGTCGCCGAGTCCACACCATTGAGATCGTCCAGGTTCGCCAGTGCCACCTGTACCTTGACCACCATGTTGTGCCGTTCCAACAAAGCCAATTGCTCCCGCAACAGGTTCTTGCTGTTACCATGGATGGCATCGTTGCTATGGGGCAAGGGCCGCTCAAGCTGATCGCGGCGAAAGCACAACTTGCGCAGTGGGCTGCCGGTTTGGATCCGGCAGTTCAGCGCCTGCTCGGCCATCGATCGCATATGGGGTTCGTAGGGCCAGTTTCCGATCGCCAGCAGGGGGACACAGCCACTTGCTCCGTGTAGTAGACGGATCAGGGTGGCCAGGTAGAGGGTGGTTCCGACGACGGACACTGGGGTATTGGCGCGCTCTTCCAGGTGATCAAAGACCCACAGCTCGGCGTCTCCACTGCCCGATTCGTGCAGCTGCAGGCGGAAGGGAATGCTGAGCACAGCGCTGAAGCGGGCCACCAGTTTCAGGGCCTGCAATAAAGACGGTGCGGTCCACAGGGCCAGGCTGTAACTGTCAAAGGTGAGCGGACTTACTGGATGAGTATCATTCAGTAAGGCGGGCAGATCCCTGCGTTGCTCCGGCAGAGCAAACAGGTACTCCCGCAGGTGTCGAATATCCTGCACCGTTTCGCCCAAGCTAAGCAGGCGGGCCCAGCCGGGGTGGACTCGATAGTCCTGTTCGGCGCCAATGTCGCGAAGAGAGTGTTTTTCCATGGGGAACAGGGTAAAGAAAAAAGGTGGCCAGGCCACCTTTTGTTATCGTCTTTGCGGGGTTAAGCCCGGTTTAGAAGAACCACTTGTAGCCGACTTCGACGACCAGATCGCCTTCGTCGCCGAGTCCGTTAACCGTTTGGTTCGTGTGTGACACCTTGGTCATCAGCCACTGGGTGCGACTTTGGTTGATCGGCGCACTGATAAAACCGTTATAGGTCATGGTGTCGATATTCAGGGTATCGCCAGACAGACTCAAGAACTCAGGGGAAAACTGAATAAAGGCACCTTGGCCGCCGATAGGCAGGGTGGCATACAGGTTGGCGGCGTAGCCATCCACGTCTTCACCAAACATGGAACCTGTGGCATAGGCCAGGTTCGGGAACACCATCAGCTTGCCGCCGGTGTATTTAGGGTTGATCAAACCGATGGCACCGAACGCCGCGATCTTGCTGTCATCTGCGCCAACGTTGCTGTAGTGCATAAAGTCGGTGCTAAAGCCGATCCGAGGCATCAGGCCATTATCAATGGCGTGTACCTGGAAGTACTGGGCGCGGCCATTGAGGTAGTCCATGCCAAATTCATCTTCATTCCGGCGATCGCCCCAGTAGGCTTCGACAAAGCCGGCGAACTGGATGTCATCACTCCAGGCACCGGTCGCCATGGCGGAGGTGCGAAGGTTAGCGTCAGAAGTAACAAAGACCGCAGCCTGGGTGTAAACCCGGGTCAGATCGGAGGGATCGATCAGCGCTTCTTCTTTGGTTTCTTCGGCCTGGGCCAGGGACAGGGGGCCGAACAGGGCGGCCAGGATCAGCAATCGTTTCACTATCATTTCCTTTGTAACGGGCAGGGTGTAAATTGCAACCTTCTGGTCACACATGTCCCAACTTCATTATTTGCCAATACAATCACTGGCTTATGTGCACATCTTTCAGATAGTCATGCTACCAGAGGTGGGGATTGCGGCTTTCCCTTGTGCGCCATTCGTTTGCCCTAATGCGCCACCGGCGCATTCTGTGAGCAAGGTGGAGAAAGGGCCTAAAAAGGCCCTCAGCTTGGCATTGGTGGTGTCTGACTATTTCTGCTTACCCAGTCGGTCCATCACCAGGGTCGTAGCCACCTTGGTGCCCTTCTTGATGGCATTCAGATCGACCTGGTAATCCCCATTGTGGGGTACGAAGGGAACAAACTGCCCCTTGGCACGGGCAGCAGCCACCAACCCAGGCTCTGCGGTGCCCACCTTGACGTAGGCGATCTTCACCCCTGGGATCTGCTCCACCAGGGTGGTGGCATCCTCTGAACCCGCCATCGCAAACTGTGGCACGACGGTGTCGACGAAAGAGGCATCACGCAGGGAGTCTTGGATCTCTTTGGTCAGGGCGTCATCGTTGACCACGGCGGCGGCATAACCCTTGTGGGTGTAGGTCGGCATCTTGTCTTCATCGACGCCGTTGGCCAGGGCGATGCTGTCGGAGATCCGTTTGATCCCCTCCACCATCACCTTCTGGACCTCAGGGGTGGAGAAGTGCAACTTCAGCTTCAGGGTCGCCTCTTCCGGGATCACATTGTTATCGACCCCGGCGTTCACCGCGCCTATGGTCAGCACGGCGGTTTCCGCCGGATCGGTGAAGCGCGACACCACGGTTTGCAACTGGGTGATCGCTTGGCCCGCCATCAATACGGGATCCTTGGTTTCCTGCGGGGTTGAGCCATGGCCGCCGACACCGTGGAAGGTGATATCAATATGCTCAGAGCCTGTGCTGATCCGGCCTGGCGACGCCACCACGGTGCCGGTTGGCAGCGGGATGGTGTGCAGTGCCAGGAAATAGTCCGGCTTAGGCACGCCGTGAGTGGTGTAGAGGCCGTCATTGACCATGGACAACGCCCCTTCGATGGGCTCCTCAGCGGGCTGAGCCAGCACGACCAGGGTGCCGGACCAGTTGGCCTTGTTCGCCGCCATGGCGCGGGCCATGCCGATCATCCAGGTGGTGTGGGCGTCGTGACCGCACATGTGAGAGACGTGGGTCTCGATCCCGTCCAGGTTCTTTACCTTTACCTGGCTGGCGTACGGCAAGCCGGTCACCTCTTCGACCGCATTGGCGTCCATATCGGCGCGGTACATCACGGTCGGGCCTTCGCCGTTACGCAGGACCCCCACCACCCCGGTTACGCCAATTTCCGTTTTGACCTCAAAACCCAGTGCTTCGAGTTCCTTAGCAACGATCCCCGCGGTGCGATACTCCATAAAACCCAACTCCGGGTTGGCATGAATGTCCTTATACACGGCTAGCAGATGAGGAGTGTCGAGCTCGACCTGCTCAAGAGCTGGGTTCGCATAGGCTGACAAGCTCAGCAGTCCCGCAACCATAGTGGCGGTCAAACGGCGGGGAAATCGCTGTGTTTTCATTGTTTGTTGTTCCCTTATCCTAATTGGTCAATGCATTTGCTTTACGAACTGCTGCCGAATCTACGCAAGAAAATATCAACAAACACATGCATAATGTGCGGGATACCCCTACATTGGAGTGGCTATGATCACCCTGGAACAGATCCATTGCTTTCGACACGTGTACGAATGTCAGTCCTACAGCGCCGCCGGACGGGCCTTGAATAAAGAGCGCAGTACGGTACGGGAACACGTCGGTGCCATGGAGGATCTGATCGGCCAACGGCTCTTCGAGGTGACGGGAAAGCGTGTTAAACCGACGGAAAACGCCCACTTCCTCTATCCGCGGGCACTGCACCTGAGTAAGCAGGCGGGGGATTTTCAATGGCTGGCGCAGTCGCTGCTCGGTAGCGAACTGACCGAACTCACCTTGCTCTACGATCCCCTGTTGCCGATGGATTACCTGGCCCAGATCGAGGCGGCGATCTTGAGCAGCAATCCGATCCTGGCGCTGAACTGGCGCAGTGCCAATCGAGATGAGGCGTACCGGCAGTTAACCGAGGCAAAAGCCGAATTGGCGATCATGGCGGCGCATAACCGGGCCATGACCGCCTCTGAGATCCAATCGGTAAACTTGGGAGGGCTCCCCCTCGGAGCCTATGCGATGCCACTGAGCCAATTGGCCACTCAAGAGCCCTTGACCCAGGCCGCACTGCGTCGTGAGCGCCAATATATGACGGCCGATCCCCAGGCCGGAGGTATTGCCGATCTGCGCCTGTCGGATCGCTGCCACTGGGTGGCAGATCAGGCTATGATGATCGCCATGATCCGTCAGGGAGGGTGGGGGATCCTGCCCCACGCCGTGGCCGAACCCCATGTGCAAGCCGGGACCCTGGTGGCACTCTCCCCCGTGGAGGTACTCAAACCCTTTGCTCAGCGTCTGTGCCTCTACTATGGCCTCAACGGAGAGCGTTACGCCGAGATCCGAACGGCTATCCAGGCGGTGAAGAAGGTGAGTCTGGACAGGCTATGCTAATTCCCCGATCGTTACCGTGAGAGCGTTAAGCGGAGGGCTTGATGAACAGCCGTGGACGTATGAAAGCAGGCTGGATCCGATTCTTATGGGCAGAAGGTGCGCTTCCCTGAAGCGCCGGGTAGCACGCATCCCTCCAGGCGCATTAGCCGGTGCTCATGGCTGATGGCAATGCGGGTGGGGATCCCGTTGTAAAAAGCCCGGACTTGCCATTGGCCCTCGGAATAGTCCAGTTCCCCGATGGCGAGGATGGTCCCTTCTTGATCAAAAACACCAACCTCATCGGTTTCATGCAGTGGCTCCTTCGGGGTGAAAAATACCACAGTGCCTTTCCGATAACGGGTGTTATGGTTGTCGATCTCCACGGTAATGTAGCCACTGACCGTGGTCATTCTTGGCATGATCACATAGCGCGGCGACACAGTCCCTAAAGAGAGAGTCTGGCGGACTTCGGCTGTGAAAATGGTGGCATCCTGGCTATACCACTCCTCCCCAGCCATATCGAGGTGGTGGTGGAAGTAGGCCATGGGTTTTCCGACGAGTTGGGCAAAACGGGCGATAAAGTCGGTGTTGAGCGCAATGTTACCCCTCAAGTACTGGGAAAAGGCTGACTGCTTCATCCCCAACTTGTTTGCCGCCTCGGCTTGGGTGGTGTGATGGGCTTTCTTGTACTCATGCCAACTGATGCGGATCCGCTCCAGCACCTCTTCGCCGTAGGCGGTATTCTTTATTTTCATGGCGTCTGTGGTTCCCAATGCGTGGGTCTCCGGCTGGATCTCCTTTACCTGAGACTCTCTGTTTCCAGTAGTGCCGGTATGAGTGGGGTTACTCGAGAGGGGTAATACAGCACAGAGAGTATCAGTAAAAATTACCCTAAGTAATATTTATAAGGGCCGACTCGGGATCCCTTGCAACGAATCATCACTGCCGCGACAGCATGGATGCGGGTGAACGGCCAACCAGGGCTCTTCTTGACTGTGGGCCCAGCCCTGGCGCCCCACGGCGTCCATTGGGTGCTTATCCCTGTTCCCACCTTGTGCAGCAGCGCTCCCGGCCTGAATCGGTTTGATGGCTGCGCAGCCCCTGTTTCGTAAAAGGCCCGTCTAGGAGATCCCGCCCAGGCATTTAAACCTCAGGTGCTTACCCCGACCTTCGCTGGTTCCTCTGGCCTCCGGGGGCTCAACCTTGCACCACTGGGCGTCAGTCAGGCACCGTCAAGTTGGCGATAAAGCGGCGGGGCACCAATGACAGCGGATCCGACTTGCTCCCCGCACTGGCTTGAACAAGCAAGCCAGGAACACATTTGCCAATGAGATCCCCGCAAGTCTGCGATGAAGGCTTTTTGCATCGAAGGGCTGTTCAAGGGTGTTATTCACGATCTTGGCAGACCTCGCCCTATAAGGGGCTGCTGCCGGAACTGTCCATTTTGGGGACTAGGTTGTGCTTCTTGCTCATTGCATGGTGGAGCAGCAGGAAAAACGACAAGATAAATCCCTTTAAATACATGGTTTTAATCCCTTGCTCTGGGAGCGCTCGAGCAACTAGTCCGAATGGACGATGTTGCTTCTGTGCCCCCTCCTTAGCTTAAGTTCAGTTCTTTATTGTTGTTCCGAACAATAAAAAAATGCAGTTCAATGTGACTTGAAAGCCATTATTTGTCGGTGGAGTTAGCCGAATGCTTGAGCGACCTCTTGTGGGGCCAGGCAATAAACAGATCCATACAAAGCCATATCAGGGAGAGGGTGATGACAAAACAGTCGGTGCGATTCCATTCGATTTTGGGACGGTACAGTTCCTTGGCGCTGGCGGTTGCCGCCGCCTTCAGTGCGGTACCAGGAAGTGTTCAGGCCGAGGAAACACGGGCCAGGAGTGCGGGGATCGAGCGGATCACCGTGACTTCCCAAAGGCGAGAAAAACCACTGCAGGAAACCCCGGTAGCCGTATCGGCCTTCGATGATACGGCCATTGAAGCCCTGGGCATCGAAGATCTGACCGATGCCAGTGCTTATGCGCCAAACGTCGTGCTTAAACGGACCTTTGGCAGTTCGTTTAATGTGGCGATGAATATCCGTGGTAATTCCACTTCTGAACCTTCTCTGGCGATCGATCCTAAAGTCGGCATGTATCTGGATGGTGTCTATCTGGCCCGCAGTGCAGGTGCGGTGTTCGACATTGTCGATCTGGAGCGGATGGAGATCATGCGTGGTCCCCAGGGGACCCTGTGGGGACGCAACACCACAGGGGGAGCGGTCTCCATGACCACCCAAAAGCCGCTGGGAGAGTTTGCCTTCAAGCAGCAACTGACTTTTGGTAACTTCGGCCGGTTCCAGTCGGTGACCTCGGTGGATACGCCGATGTTAGGAGACCTTTCTGCCAAGCTCACCTATATGAAGAAGCAGTGGGACGGTTGGGCCACCAACACCTTTCCCAATGCGGCAGAAAAGGAGTTGGGGGCGGAGGATATCGATGCCTTGCGCGTCGCCCTGCGCTATGAACTGGGCGACAATGTCCTCATTGATTACGCGTTCGACATGACCGATGGCTGGGGGGTTGCTTCGCCGATGCAGGCGGAGAATGTGATCCCTACCTTGGGCCAGATCCCCTTTGGGATCTACACAAGAATGAGCGATCTGTTGGTGGGCAACATGAACCCACACGACTTTGGCAATCCTTTCTACCAGATGGCGCAAACCACAGCCGGAGGCGCCAAGCGGCCCGATCGCATCGCCTTGGACAGCGAGGGGCGTGAAGATCTTGAGATCCAGGGACATAGCCTCAATATTGCCTGGGATCTCTCGCCCGCCGTGACCCTGCGTTCCATCTCTTCCTACCGAAGTTACGACTCGGAGCGTCTCGGTGGTACCGATACGGACGGCGGCGCCTACGTTGGCCTGATGGGCAATCCCATTCCGGCGTTTGTCTCGGTCGGACAAAAAGAGCAGGATCAATGGTCCCAGGAGTTCCAACTGGTGGGCGCGGCGCTGCAGGGCAAGCTCAACTACGTGGCGGGCCTGTACTATTTCAGCGAAGAGGGCAGTGAGAACAACCCCTGGGCCATCACCATTCCCACGGGGCAAACGGTGCCGGCCACGGAGCAGTTGGCCGCCATGTATGGGGTGCCAGCAGGGACGCCCTTTCCGGTCTTCCTGTCGGTGGACACCTGGGGCAACTTCTACCGCATCAAGAGCGATGCGGCAGCGGCTTATGCCCAGTTGAATTACCAGCTTACCCAGCAGTGGGGCCTGACCGCCGGGGTACGTTACAGCTATGACGAGAAGGAGTTGACCCTGCTCGATAGCGATCCCCTGTTGCCGACGAACCTGTCGGGGAAGGAAGATTGGAGTGAGGTGACCACCACCTTTATCGTCGATTACATGCCCAGCGATGACCTCAACTTCTACCTTAAGTATGCCGAGGGGTATGCCGCCGGGGTGTTTAACCCGGGTACCAAGGATCTGGGTGCCTTCCTGCAGGGTAATGCCGAGGGGGTTTTCGCCGGCACCCTGGTTCCGGCCGATCCTGAGCGTACCGACTCCTACGAACTGGGGATGAAGTCCATGTGGGCGGACGATCGCCTGCAGGTGAACGTGGCCGCCTTCTATAACGACAACTCCAACCTGCAGGTGACCGAGTTCCGTGACAATGTGCGCCTGATGCTCAACTCCGGCAGCTCATCGTCCAAGGGCGTCGAGGTGGAGTTGGTGGCCAATCCGCTGGCTGGCCTGTTTATTCATGGCAGCTATGGCTACTACAAGACCAAGAATGACTCCAGTGACTTTGATTTTCAGCCAAACGAATCGGCTTCGCTGGGGATAGGTTACGACTGGCAACTCGGTCGTTTGGGCAACCTTAATGCCCGGGTTGATTACAGTTACTTGGGTGATCAGTACTTTAACTTCGAAACCAGTGCCACGCCGCTAATGGAAGACTCCTATAGCCTGGTGAATGCCCGCTTGACCCTGTCCGACGTGCGGGCCTTGGGCGGGCGGGTCAAGCTGGCGGCCTGGGGACGTAACCTGGCGGATGAGGAGTACCGGGTCTATGGTGCCCAGTTTGCCGTATACCAGGGATATAACTGGGGCGAGCCTCGGACCTATGGTGTCGATCTGACCTACGAGTTCTAGATTTTCCAGCCATGGGTTAATAAAGCGGGGAGCTAGGCTTCCCGCTTTTTTGATGTGTTTGGGCGCTTTGCAGGAAATATTACGCCTTAGGGAGTGCGGCTTCATAGCAGGGAGAGGTGGGTGGGTCTGAGAGGATCGCGGATCCGGCAGTTCAGAGAGACCGTAAATCGTTCAGGCGGGAGCTAGACTTTAGTCTAAAGAAATTTTTTTGTATTTCGGTACAGAAAAAAACATCTATAAAACAGCCGCTTAAAAATTACTTTCGCAAGACTCATTTGCTTAGTCCAAATGAGTGATGTTGCTTTTTTAGCCCCTGTTTACCTTGGTCCCAAGTCACGAACATCATCCAAAGCAGTGACGGGCATTCGGCTTGCCGCTCCTTCCCAGAGCGAGCGCCGGAGTCAAAAACGATAGCAGGAGAGGCAGAGCATGGCAGTAATGGAAGTACAAGACTCAAAGACGTTCCCACGGTTAACCACATTGGCGGTGGCGGTACTTTCCGTCCTGTCCACGGCGTCGGTGAATGCGGCGGAAGAGCAAGAGAGGAAGGCAGGGATTGAGCGGATCGAAGTGACGTCCCAGCGTACTGCCAAACCTTTGCAGGAGACCCCGGTCGCGGTCTCCGCGTTCGATGAAACCCTGATCCAGGATCTGGGCATTGAAAATGTGGCGGATGCCGGTGCCTATGCCCCCAACGTGGTGATGAAGCCAACCCTGGGCAGTGCCTTTAACATCGCCATGAACATTCGTGGTAACTCTACCGCAGAGCCTTCGCTGGCGGTGGATCCCAAAGTCGGGGTGTATCTGGACGGTGTCTATATGGCGCGAAATGCCGGGGCCGTGTTCGACATTGTCGATCTGGAGCGGATCGAGATCATGCGGGGCCCTCAGGGCACCTTGTGGGGCAAGAACACCACGGGCGGTGCGGTTACCCTGGAGACCAAGAAGCCGTTAGGTGAGTTTGCCCTCAAGCAGCAATTTACCGTAGGCAGCTTCGGTGAGAAAAAGTCCATCACCTCCATCGATACGCCGATGCTGGGCAACCTTTCGGCAAAGTTCACCTACATGTACAAGGATCGCGAAGGCTGGGCCGATAACCACTTTACCGGTTCGACCGGGGCTGATCTGGGCTCTGAGCGAGCGGATGCCTTCCGGGCGGCCCTGCGCTATGACGTCAGTGATAACGTGATCATCGATTACGCCTTTGACTACACCGATGGGGAAGCGGTTTCGCCGCCGCTGCAGATCGCCACCGTTGAGTCCGGGGTGACTAACCCGCAAACGCCATTGTTTATCGGTGTATTGGGTGGGCCCGTATATGGCGGCAACCCCTTTGTTCAGATGGCGGCCCTGGCCGAGGGCAATAAACGCAAAGAAGATTTCACCCTGGCCAACCAAGGTCGCGAGTTTGTCGACATTTATGGCCACAACTTGACCCTGAACTGGGACATCAACGACGCCGTGACCTTCAAGTCCATCACCGGCTACCGTGCCTATAAGTCCGATGTGAGCGAAGGGCTGAACACCGATGGCGGCGCCTACTATGCCAGCCCCATGGTGGGTTTTGGTGCCAACGGTCCCGAGTTTGGTGCACCTGAGCTGGTGCCGATCTTTAAGACCGTCAACCAGAAGAAGCAGGATCAATGGTCTCAGGAGTTCCAGCTGCTGGGGGCGGCCTTCGATAGCAAGCTCAACTATGTGGCGGGTCTCTACTACTTCGAAGAGGAAGGCCAGGAGAACAACCCTTGGGAGATGATGTTGAATCTCGATGGTCAAACTCTGGATTACATCCTGGGACTGGGCGGCGTACCAGCGGGCCAGTTCCCCAATGGCGCCAACATTCTCGCCCAGGACTGGGGCGTGTTCTACAAAACTAAGAGCGAGGCTCAGGCCGCTTATGCCCAATTGAACTATCAGCTGACGGACAAGTTGGGCCTGACCGGTGGGTTGCGTTACTCCAAGGACACCAAGGAGCTGACCCTGGTGTCGGCCTGGGATCCTCAGTTGGATGCCGACATGAGCGCGGAGAAGGACTGGGACAAACTGACCGTTACCGCCATTGTGGATTACCAATTCAGCCGCGATCTGGGTGTCTACGCCAAGTATGCTCAGGGCTATGCTGCGGGGATCTTTAACCCAGGTACCGTCAGCCGTTTCGGAGCGCTGTTGGGCGGTCAGGCTGATCATGCCCCGGCCTTGATGGCGGCAGATCCGGAGGATACCGATTCCTACGAGCTGGGACTGAAGTCCATGTGGTTTGAGGACCGACTGCAGTTCAACGTGGCGGCGTTCTTTAACGACAACAGCAATCTGCAGGTGACCGACTTTGTAGATGGGATCCGGATTGCGACCAACTCAGGGGAGTCCGAGACCAAAGGGGTGGAAGTCGAATGGATGGCCAACCCGATCGCCAGCCTGTTTATTAACGGCTCCTACGGCTATATGACCACCAGTAACAACGATGCCCAGGCCGATGGCGAGGATCGTAATACCGGCGCATTGGGAGTGGCTTATGAGTGGGAGCTGGGTAGCTTTGGTTACCTTAACGCCCGTCTCGATGCCTTGTACCAGGGGGAGCAGGGCTTCTCGGCCGCCGATCCTTTGCTTAAAGCCGATGATTACACCCTGCTCAATGCCAGAGTCAGCCTGTATGACATCAAGGCACTGGGTGGCATGCTCAAGTTCTCGGCTTGGGGGCGCAACCTGACCGATGAGGATCACATCGTTCACGGCGCCAACTTCGGCGCATACCGTGGCTACACCTGGGGCGACCCACGGAGCTTTGGCCTGGATGTGAGCTACGAGTTCTAAGTTGGTGTAAGGTCACAAACAAGGCGGCGAAGTCTCAGACTTCGCCGCTTTTTCTTGTCCTATTGGGTCTCATCAGTACACTGCGCTGCGAGCAAAACTCACTAGACTGATGAAAACGATGAAAGCCCTACCTACCCTATTTGCCCCACTGGTTGTTGGTCTGTGTCTGACAGCCCCCGCCAATGCTTTTAACTTTGATGCCCACGTTATTGGTGCCGAACACAGTTTCCGCATGCTGCCCTCGGCCGTCCAGGATACCTATGAAGCGGAAGCCCAGGCGCTGCTTGACCGGATCGAGGATGAGGAGTTGCTGGAGTTTCTCAATCGCTATGAAGCATCTGCCTTTGCCCGGACCAGCATTCTGCCGGATCTGTGGCGGCGAACCGAGCTGCCGGATACCTTTGCCCACTTTGGCTTGACCCTGCCCGAGAGCATTGCGGCACTGCCGGAGAAGGCGGGCAGCATGGGCCACTACATCAACCATGGTTACCAGCCCGGCCAGAGTGAGTTGACTGACTCCAGCGTCCGGGTACCGAACGTCACCACGGTACTGCCTGCCTTTAAGGCGGCACTGCCTCAGGTCGAGGGGCTGGAGCGGGCGATCGTCAACGCTTACCTCACCCATTTCGTGTTTGATGCGACTCAGCCGATGCACTCCATCGCCTGGATCAATGACGACTACCCGGCGGGGGATCTGGGGGGCAATGCCACCTGTTTCCAGCGCGATCCCATAGCCGGCGGTTGTGCCCGTAACCTGCACTCGCTGTTTGATACCCTGGCGGGCTGGACCGTGTCCTACCGCATGGGCATGAGCATGGATGAGGCGGTTGCGGAGATCGCCGCCAGTGAGGCGCCTGCAGAGCAGAGTCGTCGTTATCTGCCCATCGTCCAGTTGGCCAAGGAGTCCAGTCAGTATGCCGAGGCGATCTATGGACCTGTGCTCAATGGCCCCATTGACAGCAAGACGCAGCGCGAGGCTTATCAAGAACAGTGGCAGCCCGTACTGAAGGGACGCCTGAATCTCGCCGCCCACCGCCTGGCCGATTTCCACCGAGCTCGGTTGCAAGATGAATCGGCGTTTTTAGCCGAGTGAGCCCTGGCCCGTCGGGGCCATCATTGATTTAGCCCAAGTCCGGGTCAATTCACGCCCGATGCGACCTCGCATCGGGCGTTTTCGTGTCACACTCTATGCAGTGTTCTTCGTTCGCCAGGAGTGTGCCATGTTGACCCTCAACTGCCATGGGGCGGCCGGTGAAGTGACCGGTTCACGCCACCTGCTTGAGTTCGACGGAGCCCAGTTGCTGCTCGATTGCGGCATGCATCAGGGGCATGAGCTGAGTAAGAGACTGCGTCGGGATGCCTTTCGTTTTAAGCCGCGGCAGTTGCAAGGGGTGATCCTCTCCCACGCCCACCTGGACCATTCCGGAGCGCTGCCCCTGCTTATGCGACGGGGTTACCAGGGGCCAATCTTCTGCACCGGGGCGACCCGTAACCTGCTGGCGGTGATGCTCAAGGATGCCTGCAATCTCTACCTGAGGGATCTGGAGCGCGACAACCTGGTGCGCAAGCGCAAGGGGCAGAAGGAGCAGGCGCCGGTTTACGGCATGGAGGAGGTGCTGGCGGTATTGGAAGCCTGCGTGGTGGTGGATTACGACAAGCCGACCCAGGTGTTACCCGGTGTCACCCTGCGCCTGCTCGATGCGGGTCATATCCTCGGCGCGGCCATGGTGCACCTGACGTTCGAGGGGGAGGAAGGAAAGCAGACTCTGCTCTTTTCCGGCGATCTGGGCAATACCGAGTCTCCGCTGATGCGCGATCCGGTCTCCGTGCCACCCTCTGACTTCGTCATGATGGAGAGCACCTACGGGGATCGGCTGCATCGCAGCTACACAGATACCCTCGCCGAACTGGAGATGGTGCTGGCCCAGGCAAAGGGGGGAGTGGTGTTGGTACCGGCCTTCGCCGTCGGGCGGACCCAGGAGATCCTGTTTCAACTGGGGCGCTTCTATCATCAAGGAAAGCTTCAGGGCTGGCACGTGGTGCTGGACAGCCCCATGGCCATCGAGGTGACCCGGATCTATGACCAGTGGCTGGAACTGCTGGATCCCGAGGATCTGGCATTGATGGATGCCAAGGACAGCATGACGCTGGAAGCGTTTTTACCCTGTCTGCACCTGACCGAGCGGGCGGAAGACTCCATGGCGCTCAACCAGATCAACCAGGGGCTGATCATCATTGCGGGCAGCGGCATGTGCAACGGCGGCCGCATCGTGCACCACTTCAAGCACAGGATCTGGCACGACAAGACCCAGATCCTCTTCACCGGTTTTCAGGCCCGTGGCACCCTGGGACGTAGGCTGGTGGAGGGGGAGAAGCGGATCCGCCTGTTTGGCCAGACGTTTGCGGTACGCGCGGCGATCCATACCCTGGGCGGATTCTCGGCCCATGCTGATCAGGCGCAGCTGTTGGCCTGGTTGGCCAGGGTGCCGGGTCAGCCCAAGGTGATGCTGGTCCATGGTGAGCCGGAGGCCCAGGCCGTACTCCGGGATCAGATCCGGCAGCGGCTCGGGCTGGATGTCACGGTCCCCAAGATCGGCGACACCCTGGCCTTGCATGGGTGAGATTAAGGCTTGAGTGCATAGGTCGTGTTCCCGGCGCAGGTTTTTGCTATCCTGCGGCCAGTGAATTTGAACGAGCAGCACGATGAAACATCATATTGTTCCGGTGACACCCTTCCAGCAAAATTGCTCCCTGGTATGGTGCGAGCAAACCCGCAGCGCCGCTGTGATCGATCCCGGTGGGGATATTGATCGGATCCTGGCCGCGGCCGCCGAACTTGGGGTTAAGATCGAGCAGATCTGGTTGACCCACGGCCATATCGATCACGTCGGAGGGGCCAAGGCCCTGGCTGATCAGTTGGCCATCGAGATCATCGGTCCCCACAAGGCCGATAACTTCTGGTTGGATACCCTGGGCAATCAATCCCAGATGTTCGGCTTCCCCATGCTGGCCACCTTTACCCCGAGCCGCTTCCTGGAAGAGGGCGATGTGCTCACCCTGGGCCAGGAGCAGATTGAGGTGATCCATACCCCGGGCCATACGCCGGGCCATGTGGTGTTCTTTCACCGAGGTGACAAGCGCGCCTTCGTTGGTGACGTCCTGTTTCATGGCTCCATCGGGCGCACGGATTTTCCCATGTCCAACCATCAGGATCTGATCCGCTCCATCACCACCAAACTCTGGCCCCTGGGCAATGATGTGGAGTTTGTTCCGGGACACGGTCCGGGGGCGACCTTTGGTGATGAGCGCCGGGCCAATCCCTTTGTTGCCGATGGCGTATTGCAGGGCTGAGTAAATGAACAAGAAAGTATTGGGCCCGTTGGTTGGGCTGGCATTGGCGTTGTCGGCGCCACTGGCCGCGCTTGAGGTGGGACAGGCACTGCCGTACCTGACGTTGGACGATCAACATGGCCAAGCCCATGCGGTTCCCGGTGATCTGAACTATCTGGTCTTTACCCGGGACAAGGCGGGCTCCGATGTGGCCAGCAGTGCCCTGGCGGGCATTAAGCAGGACACCTTGGCTGAGGCCGGTATCGTCTATATCGCCGATACCAGCATTATGCCGGCCTTGATCACCCGGATGTTTGCCCTACCCAAGATGCAGAAACAATCCTTCCTCACCCTGATGGATAGGCAGGGCGCCGCCACTGCCGCGTTCCCCTTCGAGGATGGCAAGGTGAGCCTGATGCAGTTTGATAACGGCGCCTATGCGACCGTGCAGCATCTGGACGATCCCGAAGCCCTCAAAGTCTTGCTAGGACTCTAGTTAGCCAAGCATTCAGACCGCGTCGGAAACTCTTCCGGCGCTTTTTTCTCTCCTCCTATTTGTCTCCTCTTCCCACGCTAGCCGGTGAGCTGTTACTGCCCAGGGGCGGTTAGAGTGTTTTCTCTACACAAGCTGGCAGCAAAGCAAAACACTCTGCGTCGCAAAAAACCGGTACAATCGTGCGCCGAAATGATGTTCATCCCTTTGTGAGGATCCGATGCCCAAGCTGAATCTGAATTGGCCCGGTGCCCGTTTTGTCGATCCGGTCGACGCGTGTTCACAGGCGCCGCAGCGACCTGTCCAGAGTCGCAATCCATTTTTGAATCCCCGCCAGGTTGCCAAACGCTGGCAGGTGCTGGATGCGCCAGAGGCACAGGCTCGACTGCTGGATCCGCAAAGTGAAGCGGAGATGTCCCTCTATGCCAATAACATTGAAAATTTCATCGGTACCATGAAATTGCCCCTGGGATTGGTGGGACCAATGCGGGTCAAGGGAGGCCACGCCAACGGAGACTTTTACCTGCCGTTGGCCACCACAGAGGCGGCCCTGGTGGCCTCCTACAACCGGGGAGCGGGGCTGATCACCGAAGCGGGTGGGGCAAATACCCGGCTTTTGAGCGAGGCGGTGTTGCGAACCCCGGGTTTTATTTTCCACTCCCTGGTGGAAGCGGGGCAGTTTGTCGCCTGGGTAAGCACTCAGTATGAGCAGTTCAAGGCGATCGCCGAGTCCACCACGCGCCATGGCAAGCTGACGGAGATCAGCGTAAACATGGAGGCCAACAACGTCTACCTGGTGTTTGAGTATCAGACCGGCGACGCTTCGGGTCAGAATATGGTGACCATCGCCACGAACGCCGTGTTCCAGTACATCCGCGAGCACAGTCCGGTGGCCCCGGTCCATGCCTTTGTCGAGGCGAACCTTTCCGGTGATAAGAAGGCCACGGCACAAAGCCTGCGCAATGTCCGCGGTAAAAAGGTGTCCACCGAGGTGTTGATCCCGGCACAACTGGTCAAACAGCGCTTGCACACCAGTGTGGAGTCCATGGTGGCTTATGGTCAGTTGTCGGCGATTGGGGGCGTGATGAGCGGCTCCATCGGTGTGCATGGCCACTATGCGAATGGCCTTGCGGCCCTCTATATTGCCACGGGGCAGGATGCGGCCTGTGTGGCGGAATCTGCCGTGGGGATCACCCGGCTGGAGCAGCGCCAGGATGGCAGTCTCTATGCCTCGGTGACCCTGCCCAACCTGATGATCGGCACCGTCGGAGGCGGGACAGGCTTACCGGCGGCGCAAGCCTGCCTGGATCTGATGGGGCTGGCGGGAAGCGGCCATGCCAAGGCACTGGCCGAGGTGGCGGCGACCCTATGTTTGGCGGGTGAACTGTCGATCATCGGCGCCCTGAGCGCGGGCCATTTCTCCCGTGCCCATCACAAACTGGCGCGTAAGTAGGGAAAGGCCGGGAAAGAGCCCAGGCTCTGGGGAAGAGCCTGGGCTCCAGGGAAGCGCCTGGGTTCCGGGGAGAAGCCTGGGTTCCGGGGAGAAGCCTGGGTTCTAGGGAAGCCTGGGTTCTAGGGAAGCGCCTGGGTTCTGGGGCGAAGCCTGGGTCCTAGGGAAGAGCCTAGGTTCTAGGGAAGAGCCTAGGTTCTAGCACCGAGCACCGAGCACCTGCTCTTCCTAGCACCTGCTCTTGCTAGAACTTAGAACCTAGAACCTAGAACCTAGCATTTAGCGCTTTACGTACTGGGCCGGCGTCTTGGCGAAGTAGTTGTTGTAGGTGTTGAAAAACGCCATGCCCAGGTGCTCGTCGAGTGCGGCCAGGCCAAACAGCATGGAGGAGTAGTCCACGGCCTGGATCCGGCTGGCCCGCCAGTCGGTGTCTTTCAGGCTGTAGCGCCACAACACCTGGCTGCCATCGGACAACTCATATTTGGCCAGTTGGCGCTCATCCCGGTACATGGCGAGCAGATCGTCTCGGGCATGCTCCACATAGGGCATAAAGCCGGCAACGATATGTGGCGTCACCACCTGAAAGTCATTTTTCGTAGGTCTGCCTTCCAAGGTGACGCGATCGACACAATAACCGCGCTGACAGGCACCGGCACCGCTGCCCCACTCGTAGCTGCGTTGTCCCCAGTCTCTGTCCTGCCACCAGGCGTAGTCGGCCTTAGCGGCCTGGGTGATGGCGGCTTGGTACTCCTCGGAGTTGGAAAAGTGGTGGACCAGGAAATTGTTGAACTGAAAATTAAACATGGAAACGAAGTGGTTGCGTCCCTCGGACAACACGTCGATGCCGTTGTAGTTGGCCTTGGCGATTGCGTCAGTGTTGGCATACCACTTGTTCCAGAACTTGATGGCCTTGTGGTTCGGACCATAGCCTTTGTCCAGTGCCTGCTGATAGGCCAGGTTGGCGACGATCATGTATTCGTTGAACGCCTTGGTGCGGTGTTGTTTGAAGCTGCCGTCTTCATGGGTCGCCAGCCAGATCCAACCGCCCTTGGCGTCGGCGATAAACTGGATCATATCGGTGGATTGGTAGATCTCGTCCGCCAAAGCCCCAATCTCGGCATTGTCTGGCCAGTAGTTTTTGGCAAACAGGGCACCGGAGATCATGATGGCGGAATCGATGGGGCTCCAGTCATCGCCGATGGTCTTGCCGGTTAGGGTGTCGAAGAAGTGGATGTAGGTGCCTGAATCCGTGCGGGGTACAAAGATGTTTGGATCCTTGCCCGCCATGACTTTAAGCGTTTGCAGTGCCAGGGCTTCGGCATCGGGCTCCCAACCCATTTCAGCGCCGATGGTCAGGGCGATCAGGCCCATGCCGACGTTGGCGATGGAGCCCCGATCCGCCGGTCCGTTGAAGCGGTAGGCATCCTGGTAGAGTCCGTTGTCCTTGCGGATCAGCTGCCAGTAGCGGTAGTTGTTGCGAAACTGCTCGGCGAGGATCTCGCTGTCGCTCAGGTGGGCGCTGGCCGGATCGATTGGGTAGCCATGGTTGGTCAGGGACGGGGTGGCACAGCCGGTTAAAGCCAGGCCTAACACTAGGGCGCCGAGTGCGTGTACTTTCATGGTTTATTCTTCTCCAGAAATCCGTTCGGAAAAAAGCCCACAACACAGGTTGTGGGCTCTTGTTGCGGGGGTTAGCGGCTGTAGCTCGGCTTTTGCTCGTTGTAGTAATCGTTATAGGTAGTGAAGAAGGTCATGCCCAGGTTCTCTTCCAAGCCTGCCAAGCCAAACAGCATGGTGGAGTTGTCGACGGCCTGAATCGTGGTGGCTCGCCATTCTGGCTGTGCGTAGCTGTATCGCCACAGGGCCAGGCTGCCATCTTCGAGTCGGTAGTGGGCCAACTTGCGGGGATCCTTGTAGAGGGCCAACAGGTCATCTCGGGCACGGTCGGAGTAGGGCATGAAGCCAGACATGATATGGGGAGAAATGATCTGGAAGGGATTTTTGCCTGGCTGATCCGGAAGCGTCATGCGATCCACACAGTAGCCCCGCGGACAGGCACCGGCACCACTGCCCCACTCGTATTCATTACGGCCTTCGACGCCTTGATCCTGCCACCAGGTGAAGTCCGCCTTGGCGGCATTGCGGATGTAGTGCTGGTAGGTCGGATCGCTGGAGAATTCGTGAACCAGGTAGTTGTTGAACAGGTAGTTGAACTTGGAAATAAACCATTTCTGGTTGACGCCCAGTACCTCGATCCCCTGATAGGTTGGCTTTGACACGTTTTCGGTGGTGGCGTACCACTTGTTCCAGTAACGCTGGGCCTTGGCATCTTCGCCTTCGCCCTTCGCCAGGGATTGTGCCCGGGCGATGGAGGCAACGATCATGTACTCGTTGAACGCCTTGGTGCGATTTTCCTTAAAGCTGCCGTCCTGGTACTGAGCCAGGAACAGCTGACCACGCTCCACGTCGGCGATAAAGTCGGTCAGATCCGTGGTCTCAAAGAGTTCATCGGCCAAGGCGCCAATGCGTGGGTTCTCACTCCAGTAGCGCTTTACGAACATGGCGCCGCTGAGCATGATGGCGCTGTCGATGGGGCTCCAGTCATCCCCTTGCGCTTCACCGGTTTTGGTGTTGAAGAAATGGATGAAGGTCCCTTTCTCATTTCGCGGAACCGAAAAATTGGGATCTTTGCCAGCCAGCATGGCCAGGGTCGTTTCCGCGAGCTGCTCGGCCTGAGGCTCATAGCCCAATGCGTGGCCGATGGTCAGTGAGACCAGACCCATGCCGGCGTTGGCGATGGAGCCACGCTGGGTATTGCCCTTTAGCTTATAGCCATCGTTGTAGCTGCCGTTGTCGTTGCGGATCAACTGCCAGTAACGGTAAGCATCATGGGTCAGCTCCTGGATGATCTGCGCATCCGTTTGGGCTGAGGCCGAATTCGGCTCAGGAGCGTTGGTTGTTGAACAGGCCGTCAACAGGAGGGCCAGGGTGCTGGTGGTAATCCACTTCTTCATACTTCTGTATCCATAGGTTTTGTTTCGAGCAGCGCACGTGGCCGCTTTAGAGCATTATTCCCCAATCAAGACTAACTGGCTGTCAATTTAGGAAAAGGAACTTAATGAATGTGATGTTTTGCGATTATGGACGGGGCCGGTAACAGCCATAGATGCAGTGATCGACCACCTTGCCGTTGAGATCTTCTGCTCGGGTGATCACCCCTTCGAGTTTCATTCCCAGGCGTTCACACACGGCCTGGCTCGGACCGTTCCCGGTGGCGGCCTGGATCTGGACTTTCTCCAACTTTAACTCGGTGAAGGCGATGTCGATCAGGTGCTGTACCGCCTGGGTGATCAGGCCCTGACCTTGCGCCGCGCTGGCCAGCCAATAGCCGATCTTGGCGACCCCGAGTTTGTGGTTAATGTCGTTAAAGCTGACGCAGCCGACCAACGCCCCTCGATGAAGCAGGACACAGACCATGGCGCGACCTTCGGCATAGTCCAGCAGGGACTGGCGGACAAAGCCCTGAAACTGGGATTCGGTGCGGCAGTGGGGCGGCCAGGCCAGCCACTGGGCCAGGTAGTCGCGATCGGCTGAGACCACTTCGGCCAATTGGCTCGCATGGCTGGGGTGGATCAATTCCAGGGACAGTTCGGGCGTCAGGACTCGGCTAAACATACAGGTTTCTTATTGTCATGTTGGCCGACCAGTGTAGCGAAATAACGCCTGTGTTGGGGGTGAAGTGATGGGTGATTTTAACCCTTTTCCCCCGGAGTCGGCGGCAGGATGCAGGGAGCAGGGAACAGGGAGCAGGGAGCAGGGAGCAGGAAGGAGCAGGGAACAGGGAAAAGCAGGGAACGGGGAACAGGGGGGAGCAGGGAGCAGGGAGCAGGGAGCAGGGAGCTGGGAACAGGGAGCAGGGAGCAGGGAGCAGGGAGCAGGGAGCCCGGCGCGCGGTTCTTGCTCTGCCTGTATTCTGTCGTCTGTGAGCCTAGCGTCCTGTATTCGGCCTTTGAGGGAAACGGGTCTGGTGAGCTTCGCTGCGCTCAACTCATCCTACGAGGTGGGGAGCGAAGCGGCTGTGGGCGTGGCGTCCGGTATCTTCTTTGGTAGGGAATGGGTCATGGTGAGCTGCGCTGCGCTCAACTCATCCTACGAGGTGGGGATACCCTACGAGGTGGCGAGATTGCTGCGGCTTGGTGAGCTTCGCTGCGCTGCGCTCAACTCACCCTACGAGGTGGGGATACCCTACGAGGTGGCGAGATTGCTGCGGCTTGGTGAGCTTCGCTGCGCTCAACTCACCCTACGAGGAGGGGATACCCTACGAGGTGGGGGACACCCTACGCAGTAGGGGGAGGGACGTGGCATTCCAAAGGATAAAAAAACGCCCCGGCGCTTTCGCGCCGGGGCGTTGTTCTCACAAATAAACGCTTACAGGGCGTAGCTGAAGGTCAGCATCACCAGGTGGGCGTTGTAGTTGTGGTTCAGGTTACCCAGAGTGTACAGGTTGACGACAGAGCCGTTTTGGATGTGATCCACATTGGCAAAATCGCTGTCCTGGTAACGCTCGTAGCGGTAGTCCATGCGCAGACCCATCTTCTCGGACAGGGCATAGTCACCGTAGAGGTTGAAGCTATGGCTGGTGGAGAAGTAGTCGCCGTACTGGCCTGCAGTGGCGATGGTGACGCTGGTCTCGCTTTCGGAGTCCGCGTACAGGTAGTCACCGCCTACGGTCAGTGCATCCACGAACAGCCCGGTGTAGGCCGCGCCGAAACCTGCGTTGAGGAAGCTGTCTTCCACACGGTCGAAGCTGGTATTGGCGGCAAACTGGTTGCGCTGCTCAGACTCGATCCACTGCTGGCCAATGAAGGCGTGCAGGTTCAGCTTGTCGGAAGCGATCCAGTTGGCGTTCACGTCGTAGCCATAGTCGTCGGCTTCCAGCAGACCAAACTCGGTATCGCTGTAGTCGTCGTTGGCGTAACGCAGGGTCGCCGTCAGGGACAGGCTGTCCATCGGGGTGTGACGGATGCGAAGCTCGGCTTCGGTACGGTCACGGTCCGCCAGGTGGTAGCGACGCAGAAGGGCATTGTCTTCGCTGGAGGTCGCGCGAGCGGCCTCAAACTTGGAGCCATCGCGGCTGCTGAAGCCGGCCTTCAGGCCCAGATCCAGGTTATCCAGTGCGGTCACACGCAGACGACCCCAAACGGCGTGGTCGTTGGTCTCTTCCCGCTCCAGATCGCTACGCTCCACCTGCTTGTACTCATAGCCACCGTCGAGACGGTAGCCCTGGGCGATGCGGTAGCTGGCACCCAGTTTGGCGGTGTTGCGGGTGATGTCGTAGCGCGCGTACTCGGTCACGTCACCGGACAGGGCATCGATGGCGATGCTGTTGCCGGTAAACACGGTGGAGTTGTTGTCGCGATCACTGTAGTCGTAGCTGGCGGTGACGCGCAGGCCACGGGCCAGAGTGGAGGCCACCCGGAAGCTGGCGTCGGTGGTTTTCACTTCACCGTCGAAGCCACTGATCGCTGGATTGAGGCCACCGATCTGGGTCATGCCCTGATCCTGGGTCATCTTGCCGGTCACGAAGCGGCCCGCGAAGTGGGTACGGCTCAGGCTGTACTGACCGTTGGCCACCACATGGTAGGCTTCGTTGCTTGGCGCGGTGCTGTAGGCGTTGGACAGACCATTGTACTGGTAGCTGTCGGCCAGGTTGTTGCCGTACTTGGAGGCGATGTAGGCCACACCCGTGTGCCAGTTCTTGCCCGTCAGCTTGGCGCCGGCTTCCCAGCGATCCGTGGTGCTGTCGATGTCGGCGGCGAAGTTCGCTGCCTGACCATCCATGCGGTACAGGGAGGCGCGACGCTTGCCGGTTCTGTCTTCACGCTGGAAGTTGGCGTAGGTCTGCCACAGCTCGCCACCCAGATCCAGGGCAAAGCCGTACTGCTCGCGCTTCACCTTCAGATCGTGTTCAACGTCGGTAGCCGGTTTGACCAGGGTGTTGCCCTCCAGGGCGAACGGGCTGATGGCGCCGTTCACGTCCCAGCGGGTCTGGGTGCCGTAGTTAAAGGCCACCACAGCACTGCCGGCCTTGCCAGCTGCCAGGCTCAGGCTGCCGTTTTCGCTACCCAGTTGACGCGCGTCGATGTCCAGCTTGTGGCCATCTTCACGGCGGTAGCGAATGTCCGCATCCAGCGCACCGGCGAAGCCGTCGGTGTCGCCCAGAGCATTGGCGGCGTGGTTATCGCTGGTCTCGACCAAACCGGCAGAAACACCAACGGTGCCATGGGTGCCGTTCACTGGCTCACAGCGCTTACATTCCCACTTGGCGGTGTCCACCTTCTCCAGATTGGCGTTGGCCAGGCCGTAGTTGGCCATGGCGGCGCCGGAGAAGCTGGCCAGGGCCAGGGTGATGAGGTTCAAACGAGTTTTCATCTTGCCGCTCCTTAGCGCATCAGCTTGCTGCCAAGTCGCACGTCTGGGTGGTTAGACCCGTGCACTTGGTTGTGGCAGTTCAAGCAGCTCTGGCCACCGGTATAGATGGAGTTGCCGTCACGGTCAGCGGTGTGACCCTGGTGGCAGTCCAGACACAGTTGCGGTGCGCGGTAGTCCAGCATGGCGTCGTTCACTGAGCCGTGCGGGTTGTGGCAGCTGGCACAGTTTTCGGTTACCGGCTGGTGTTCCCACAGGAACGGACCGCGTTTTTCGGCGTGACAGGCGTAACAGGTGTCGTTAACGCTGAAGCTCACCAGATCCGCTTCGCTCATGGTGCCGTGCGGGTTGTGGCAGGAGCTACAGGTCATCTCACCCCACTGCATCGGATGGGTAGAACGCTTGTTCATGTCCATCTTCTGCTGAGTGTGACAGCTGGTGCAGGTCTCCACTTCGGTGGCCTTGTCCAGGATGGGATCCTGGGCCACGTGTACCTGGTGACAGTCGGCACAGGCCACTTCTTCCAGGTTGTGGGTGGCGTTATGCCAGGCCATGCGCTCTTCGCCCTGGTGACAGGAGAGACACACACTGTTCTGCTTCTCGGCAGACAGCGGGGTGTCGCCACCGAAGGTGATCATCGGCTCGGACTTGTTGCGGTGGGTACCTTGTGGGCCGTGACAGGCTTCACATTGCAGGCCCGCCATCGGCGACTTGGACTGGTCGGCACGACCGTGGACACCGTCAAACAGGGCCATTACGGTCTCGCTGCGACGGTGACACATCAGACAGCCATCGGCGCCTTGGCGGGAGTAGTTCCCTTCGGCGAACTTGGTGTCGAGGATCTGCTCCATCTCGGCCTGAGGCATAGCGTCCCAGGTGCCGGCGGTGGCAGTACCCAGCAGCAGCGCTGCACTACCCAGTAGGGTGGCGATCAGCTTTTTTGCTTGCATGGTGTTGAATTCCTTAATCAAGAAAAGGTTAAGGTGAGCCCGACGGGGTCGGGCTCACGCCTTCTTTACAGCTTGACGGAGTGGCTGGTGATCAGCTTGTCCAAAGCGTGACAGGTGGAGCAGGACTCCAACGGAACCAGGTCTGGGTTGCCAGCGTCGAAAGTGGCACCATTATGTTCCATGTGCAGGATGGCTGCAGCAGGATCCAGATTGCCGATGTTCTCCCAAGTCACGTTGCCGCTGCGGTCGGTTTCTTCATACTGACCGGCGTGACAGGATGCACAGGTCGCGGCGATCGGAGACACGTAAACGACATCGGCATCGTCAGCACCACGTTTACCCAGGTTGACCTTCACTGGCTTGGACTCGGCGATCTGATTGATGCCGAAAGTGGCACCATCGTGACAGGCGGTACAGCCCGCAGTGCTTTGCGGGTAGGTATCGACGTTCTTGTTGTCGGCATAGGCGCGGGCACGGACATTGCTGTGCAGGGAGTGCACCAGCAACTTGTAGTCAGAGCTGTTAACGATGGAGTTGGCGATGTTCTTATCGAAAGCACCGTCCGCAGACTTGCTGTCACCACGACCCTGGTTCGGGTTGTGACAGGTCTGACAGCCTTGGTCGTAGGCCATACCGTAGTGGTAGGCTTCGTTACGATCGCCGTGACAGCTCATGCAGGTTTCGGTGGAAACCACCTCACGGCGACCCTCCTCAACCAGCCCATCGGCATCAAATTGCGCTGTGATGCTGCGCAGGTACTGGATCTCTACGTCACCTTCACACTTGACGATTTCGCGGCCACGGGTGCACACGGATGGGTAAACGTGCAGTGTGGTGATCTCACCGTCGGTCAGAGCCAGGTTTGCGTTGGCCACGGTCAGGTGCATCACACCATCAACCAACTCGCCACCCATAAGGTTGGCAGAAACAGAGCCTGGAGTGGCGTCAGCATCGATGTTGGCACCCAGGTTCATGTTGAAGGTTGGGGTCAGGTTACCCAGGTAGTTTTTGTAGCCGAAGTAGTCAGCGTTAGCCACGTCAACTGCGACACCGTCGCGTTTCACTTCGACGGCCAATTCGACAGTCGCTGGAGTCTCCAGTCCATTGTCGGCTTTGGTGTAACGGGCGGAGACAACGTTAAACTCGATGCTGTCCTGCAGGGCGGAGATCTGATTGAGACCACCCATGTGGGCTTCGAAGGTGCCCATGACCGTATTGGTGCCTTCGGCGGTATGACAGGCCACACACTGGCTGTTGTCATACTCAGTCATGTGGCGGTTAACGATTGGCTTAGGCTTGCTGCCTTCGAAGCCGTCGTTGTGACAGACGGAACAGCTTTCCACGGTGGGAACGCTCATCCAGTTGCCCCACTCACCATAACCTTCGGCATCGGTCTCGAAGTGACAGGTGGTGCAGTCCTTGAACGCTGTATCGAAGCCGGACAGAACATGTTTATTGTGTACGATCAGGGTCAGATCACGGGTCTGAGTCCCCTCGTCATCGTGACACATGGTACAGGTTTGGAAGTCGGCACCACGGTCGTTCCCGTGGTAGATGGACTCGGCATCGCTGTGACAGGCGTGACAGCTGGCCGGATCGACCATGTTCTTGTCGAAACGCGCGGCAGAGCCATCGGCAGCGAAGGTGTCGAAGACTTCGGTGTAGGGCACCACGGTTTCGCCGTCGATCAGGGTGCCGGGAACCACAACCAGACCCACTTTCTGAGTCAGGTGTGGGTTGACTTTGTCGTTGTTAAACTCAACCTGGTAGTAGCCGTTTTTCTCGTCGGTAATCACGGCATCAGATTTATTGATGCTCTCCCAACCGGCACGCTCGCCAACACCACGCTCACCCACAGGGTAGAGCTGGGTGCGGCGGGCGGTGAAGCCCTGCAGGCCCACGACCACTTCGTCGTTTTCGTTGGTGGCCAGTACGGTGACGGTGGTGGTATCACCTTGGTTAACGATGCTCTCAACCTTGAGGCTCAGCTCGTTGATCTCATCGGCGACCGGAGGGGTTACGCCGGGATTGCCAGGCTTACCGTCTTTACCGTCGCTACAGCCAGTCAGGCCGGTGGCCACAACCGCTGCAATGGCGCCCAGGCGCCAGAATTGTTTTTGGATAGTCATCATCTATTCCCTGCAAAAGAATATGGGGCACTAAAGGTGTGCCGAACCGCGTTAATTTCCACCGACATCGGTTGCGGCAGAAAGTTGGGCGGTCACAGTGTTTTATAGCAACTTAGGTCAAGGGAAACCGTGATTTAGGTCAGCCATTTATCGGGCTTTACAACTCAGATCTCCGCTTTTTGCACTTATCCCAAAATGAGCGATATTCCGCCAGCAAATGCGTAGACGCTTATGGGGTAAGTGTCAAAGAAAAAGCGGCCTTAAAAGGCCGCTTTGAGATTCAATAATTCGTCTTAGTAACGAACAGGGTGAACTTTGTCCACGCCGTAGGATTTACCCTCAGCGTGACAGGTGGCACAGGACTCGGAGCCGTCGTAGGTACCAACCGGAGCGCCGAATACACCGCCGTTGGATTCAACGTGACCCTTGTAAGCGGCTTCGTTCTTGGTGTGACAAGCGCCACAGGCGGCCGCAGTTGGGGAGTACTCAACCTTGGTTGCATCATCATTGGCTACGCGGGCGATGACGGCTTTCTGGCTGCCCAGTTCGGTCATCTTCAGCTGGCCCTGGTCGTGACAAACGGCACAGTTACCATAATGCTCGGTAAAGGTGATGCGACGGATCTCATCGCTGCGCTTGTACATGTTGTCAGGAGAGCCGTCTTCTTTCGCACCGATCCACTCGTTACGCTTGGAAGCGTGCAGGGTGTGAACCATCACCTTGTAGTCCAGGTTGTTGTTCAGGGTACGATTGTAGCTGCTGTGGTAGTTTGCGTTGCTGCTGTTGTGGCAGCTTACGCAGGAGCCGTCGGTGAAATCGTCAGCCAAGTGGCTACGATCGTGACAGGCGGCACAGTTTGCACCTTTATCTGCTTTGTTTGAGTGTACTGAACGTTTGTTCAGCGGATCGCTGGCGGACAGATCCATCTGAGCATCATGACAGGCTACGCAGGACTCTTGAGAAGCCACAACGCGGCGAGCTTTGCCGTCATTGAACTCAGAGAAGGCAACGCTCTTGGCTTTTGCAGTGGCAGTCACCAGCTCAAACTCCATTTCGGCGTTGCAAGGTACGACACCTTCGCCGCGGGCAGCACAGATCTCCGCAGAGGCGGTAATGGTACCCATGTTAGTCACTTTGAAGTTAGAGGCGTCAACATGGTAGTTGAAGAAGCCGTTCTCGCCTTCAATGATCACCAGATCTGCCCCCTGAGCTACCAAGTCAAGCAATACGCTGTTGTAGCGAGAGGTGTAATCTGTGTTGCCGTTTACATCAAAGTTAAAATCAGTGGCGCCATTACCGATAGCGCGTACTGGCAGAGACTTGATGCTGTTAATCAGGTGGGCTGGAGCAGCAAAGACTTCACCGGAGGTGTTGTCAGTCAGGCGAACACCAAATACAAGAGTATTGCTCTCTTCACCGTTTACGCTTTGGCGCACAAACTGACCTTCTGCCAGTTCGATCTTAATCGCGGATGCAGCGGTATCTTTTGAGGTCCACTTGCTCATGTGGAACTGGTTGGCACCCAGATCGCCTTCGTTGCGAACGTGACAGCCGTCACAGCTTTGCGCCCAGCCGCGTGGGAAGAAGCGGTTACCGTCTTCATCACGACCGTGGAACAGGTCTTTCGGGCTCATCGCCTTTTGCTCGTCGGTGCGGGCGTGACAGCTGTGGCAGGTAGAACCTGCAGTGCTGTTAAAGGCATCGGCCTGGGCCGGTGCATCGACACCTTCGATGTGACAGGTAGAACACTTCTTCCAGTCAGTCGGGTAGGTTACGTTGGAGTAGTCGTAAACGGTGCCGCCGTAGCCAACCATAAAGTACTTGCCTTTATGGATGTCGTGCAGCATGGCGCCCATTTCGATGGTGGCGCCGGTTTCCGGGTCTGCGGAGTAGTCGGTGTGACAAACAACACAGTTCTCGAAGTCGGTGCGTTTGCCACCGTGGAACGCCAGTTTCGGTGCCCAGGCGTGGTCATATTCATCGTTGTGACAACGCAGGCAGGAGGCTTCCAGATCGACGGTGTTGCGGGTCTCGTCTGCGTAGGCAGCACGATCCAGCTCAGGAATGAAGTCGTAGTGCTCGTTGACCAGAGCCTCTTTTACGTCACCGCGAGCGCGAACCAGTTCCATGGTCACTCGGTGAGTCAGGGTGGCATCGTAACTGGTGTCCAGGCCTTCAATCTGGTCGAAGTCTGCCAGTGCCGTTTCGAAGGTGAAGGTGTACTCGCCGTTGTCACGGACGGTTACACAGTCAGTTTTACAGGCACTGTAGATGTTTGCTTGAATCTGAGTACCGGCTTTGTCTTCGTAGCCTGGTGGAACGTGTGCTGGGTTTTCTTCTTTGAGGCCATTGATGTAGCTGACCCATTTAGGGGTTTTCAGCTCACCGATACCGCTTTCAACCGGTACCAGCTTGGCAATCCCCATACCCAGCGCGTTAACGTCGACGGTCTCCAGGCTGTGGATGGCCACGCCGCGCGCGTCTTCCAATGCGAAGTCGATGGCAACGACGCCCGCTTCGCTGATGGTAGCGTGCTGGATTGTGGCGTTGATGGATTTGGCATCGTTGAAGTGAATGCCAACTGGACCAGGGGCACCATCGGCACCATCGGCGCCATCTTTGCCGTCGGAACAACCGACCAGCATGGCGGAAACCGCACCGGCCGCAGCCAGCAGTTTCCAGTTTTTGTTATTTGCGATCATCTCTTTTCCCTGCAAATTGAAAAGAATTCTTTCATTACCCATGGGAATTCATGGGCTTCGCAGAGTCTATTTAAGGGGGGAGTGAGGGAACGTGATCCTGATAACGGCTGTGGTCAAGACGGATTGTGATCGGACTGTTGCAGGCAAATGGGGTTCAGGCAGTTTGGGTATGGATGGTCAGTCAAAAAGTCGCAACAGGGACTGATTAAAAAGCAGAAAATGGAATTCTGACTTGCCAAAAATTCGACGCTCGTGATCGGGGTGAGGGGGGGAGGTGGTGAGGCTGTTCCGGTTTGGTTGTTGGGTTGTTGCAGGGGTGGCGGGTGATGGGGGTCACAAAAACGGGATGTTGATGAAAAAGGGCGAGAACTTCTCGCCCTTTGGTAGGTTATTGATTGCCGGTTGGCTTAGTTCCCATGCAAAGACAGGATCTGCTCTGGTTTATGACAGGTGGCACAACTTTCAGCGGCGTTAGTTTGAACATCCGTCTGATTTGCACCATCGAGCACGGCACCATAGGTCTTCATATGGTTGATAGCCGCTTCACTCAGGTGTCCCATGTGACAGCTTAAGCAGGCGCCAGCATCGGAGGAGACAAACACTGGGGTGCCGTCGGTTTTGCTGGTGGGGTACTGCCAGACGCGGTCCGGCGAGCGGCCCAGGGTGAAGCCGTCACTGGTGTGACAGGTCAAACAGTCGGTCTTCATCACAGTTCCGGATTTCACGCCAGCGTACTTGAGGTAGTGACCGGCCGCCTTATGGCCTTTCCAGGCAAAGCTGGTGCCGCCATAGCTGGGCTCTGTTGCATCAGGATCGTTTGCGTTGTAGTCCTTCACGCTCTTGTCACTGGTGTGACAGGACTGACAGTTGACACCATTGGAATCGTGGTAGAACTCGGCGCCGTGGCAGTCGTGACACTTCTGCGCATCGACGATGGCGCGACGAACGGCAACCTTTGCATCGGCATCGACACCGTCATTCCAGACGAAGCGGTAAGGCTCATCCTGAATATAGGCTGGGTATGCAGCTGGGTTATTGATGCTTGGATCGGCCTCATCGTAGCAGCTCATGGGGACGATCTCAGGGCGACCGTAACCACCTTGGCTGAAACAGGTCTTGATGACCGGCAACAGCTCCATGGTCTTGCCGTTGAGATCTGCTGGCAGAGTAATGCTATCAGCGGTTACGGTGAAGGTTTTGCTGGCATCGTCATAGGCGTGAACCATGATGTCCTGGCGACGATCGCTGTACTTAGTGCCGTCGACGTAGGCAGGGTAATCCTGTTCGATATTCCAGGAGACCACTACATAGGGCTTGGAATAGCCTTTCTTGTAGATCCGATCTTTTTCAACCGGAGTACCTGCTGCGTCCAAGATCTGAAGATCAAAACTCAGAACATCACCCAAAACATCGGCGGTGACGGCGACGTTGCTGAATTTGACGCTGTACTGCTCTGCCAGACGGTAGGCTTCGGTGGCATCACGGTGAGCTTCTGCAGCGCCGCGGGCATAGCCTTCGAATTTATGGCAAGAAGTACAGTTGTCATAGGTTTCGCCCGGTTTGGAGCCATGAGGCACATCGGTATGACAGCCTTTACAGGCGAACTGGTTCTTGTCCGCTAGCCACAGGCCCGCATCGGCTGGCGCGTTGTCTGCACCACTGTCAACGTGGCAGGCTGAGCAATTTGCCATTGGCTTTTGCGGGTACATAACCTTGCCGTAGTTATGGACGCCGCCGCCGTAGCCGATCACCTTGTAAGGCGCTTCAACAGTGCCACTTTCTGACTCGGCGCTGGTGCTGTGACGTTCGCCACCTTTGTGGATGGCGTGGATCATGTAGGTCCAATCCACCAAGTTCCCGGTTTCTGGGTCGCCGGAGGTTTGGGTATGACAGGAGGCACAGTTTTCCAGATCAACACGCCGTCCGCCATGGAACTCAAGGCTGTCGGGCTGGTGACAGGCGTAACAGGCCTCAATGCTTACAACATCCCGGGAGGTGATCCCTTCGGTCAGGCCGCTGCTTGGCTGCCAGTTGTAATGAGCATTGGCTGCAAAGTCGGGCTGTTCCAGTTCAATGGTGACGCGGTGAGTCAGATCTGCGTCATAGGCTACGGCAAGAGGCTCGGTCACTTCAGTCAGATTAACCTGATAGCGATAGCTGTAGGTTCCGTCACCATTGTCGGTTAGACAGTCATCGCAAGCGGATGCTTTTTCGACCTGGGCCTGAAGAAAACTCTCTACTGGCGCGATGTGCTCTTCGCCATCAGGGATCCAGTCGGGGTTTTGGTTGACCAGTTTGTTCAGGTAAGCGACCCACTGGTAGCCGTAATCGATATCGTTTGAGCCGTCATTGGCTTCGCCAGCTTCGATAACGTGCTTGAGTTGAGCAATGCCAAAACGCAGGTCGTGGTCTTTGGTTAACCCGGTTACCGCAATACCTAGAGCATCACTCAAAGCGAAGTCGATAGCCAGTACGCCCTTGTCGACAGTGGCGTTGCTGATCTCGATATCAATGCTGCTGGCTTTGTCGATGGGGGTTCCGATGATGCCGGAGGAACCATCTTCCCCATCGGCGCCGTCTTTACCATTGTCGCCGCACCCTGTCAGTGCGATGGAAACCACGGCGGCAGACGCCAGTAGTTTCCAGTATTTATTTTTGTTCGTCATCTCTATTCCCTGCAAATGAGAAGTGATGTCAATTTCATCTACTGAAACTGTAAATGTTCAGTTTCGTGAATAGTTTAGGATGGGGTTTGGGAAATAAATGCGATCTCGTTAACGCTTTGGTTGGGTTGTTTTGTGAATGTGGTTTTTATTGGTTTTGGTGGGTCGGTTTGGCTGAAAGGTTGCGGTAGTTGAGTGGTGTTTTAAGGGATGAAAATAAGTCGCCGGAGACTTGGTCAGGCGTGGGGAGGTGAGAAAAAGGGCTCCCGAAGGAGCCCTTTGTGAGTTTAAGGTGGGATCAGTCGAGACCGTGGGCGACATCGTATCCGACGCTGCGACCGGCGGCGTGGCAGGTGGCGCAGGATTCACCGCCGGTGTACTGCCCTTCGGTGCCGGCATAGACACCGCCGTTTTGCCTAAAGTGCGCCACGGCAGCCGGGTTGCCCGCTTCCGTGGTGGCGTGACAGCTGGCACAGGCCGCGACCGTGGGGCTGAACTCGCCGTCACTGGCCATAAAGGCCGGCACAGCGGCGAGTGCTGAGAGGTTCGGCAGTCCCTCGGCATGACAGGTCAAGCAGTTGGTCGGGCTGTCCGGATAGGTGATCGCCAGATCCGTGTTGCGGCGCTCGGAACGGGTTCCGGCATGGATCTGGTGGATCATCACCTTAAACTCAAAGCCCCGCTCAAACGGTTTGTTGGCGTGGGCCGAACCGTGGGGGTTGTGGCATGCCACGCAACTGCCGTCAGTCAGGCTTACTGCGGTATTGGGTGAACCCGAATGACAGGCCCCGCAATCGCTGTTGGGCGGATAGCTCTCGTCTCCTCGTGTACCCGTATGAGACGCAGAGAAATCTGGCTGCTCAGCGTGGCAGTTCACACAGCCCGTTTCCATGGCCACCATACGGCGAAGATCGATGCCGCTGCCATCGGCCGAGAAGCTGGCCTGGTTGCCGGCGACAATCGCTTCAATCACTCGAGTTTCCGCATTGTCACAGGCGGTCGGTACCAGTGCCGAAGTATCCATGTCGACCACGGCCGCATCGGCGCAGACAAACAGCTTGCCACTGAGGAAGCCCTGGCCGGTTTGTGCAAGCAGATCCTGGAAGGTGGGATCGATCCCCGAGACGGTATAGCGCACCACGGACTCGGTACTTTGCGAGATCACCTGACTGCCTTCCTGGTTGGCGGTGGTCAGATCAAAGGCGATGCGCGAGCGGTTGCGGCCAAAGGGACTGCCACTGTCAGCCCGAGCGCCACCCAGACTGTATTCGGTGCCATCAAAGGCGGCGGCTGTCACCCAGAAAGCACTGACGTTGGGGTCGGTCTCAGGTGCCGAGTCGGCGGCCCAATCAAAGGTGAAGCTCAGCGTGCCGGCTATGGCGTCGTAGGTGCCATTGCCCAGTTCGTAGGCGTATGCTTCCCGACTGTTGGCGGTTGCTAGGGCCTTGGCGGAATGATAGATGGCTGAGCCCATGGGATTGCTGTCATCGGCGTGACAGCCGGCGCAGTTGCCTTCGGCAAAGGGCGTAAAACTGTCGCGGTGGAACAGATCTCTGGCCGTGCCATCCCAGTCATCGGGAGCGAACTTCTCGTGGCAGCTTAAACAGGCTTCCTGGCGGTGGAAGTTCCAATGATTGGCCTGGGCCGGGGCGTCGTCGCCTTCGAGGTGACAGACGCCACAGTCGTTGCCGTTGGCGGGGAAGGTCAGTTCGCGGTAATCCTGGGGGTTACCGTTATGGCCGATCATAAAGTACTCGGCCTTGTGGATCTGGTGGAGCATGGAGCCGAAGTCGATGGTGGCACCGGTCTCCGGATCGCCCGAGTAGCTGGTGTGGCAGACCGAGCAGTTTTCCAGCTCGAAGCGGGCACCGCCGTGGAGGATCAGGGGGTGGGCGTCGTCGTTGTCGTAGTCGCTGCTGTGACAGCGCAGGCACGCCTGCTCCAGTACGACGAGTTGGCGGGTTTCATCTGCCGTGGCGGCGGCACCGGTGGCGGGGATAAAGTCGTAATAGGTGTTAACCAGGGCTTCCTTTACGTCGCCCCGTACTCGCCGCAGCTCCATGGTCACCCTATGGGTCTGGGTGGCATCGAAGCTGGTATCCAACCCCTCGACCTGGGGGTAATCGCCCAGGGCCTTTTCAAAGGTGTAGCGATAGCTGCCGTTGCCGGTGGCTTCGACACAGGCACTGCCACAACTGCGCTCGATATTGGCCTGGATCTGCGGGCTTTGGTTGTCATCCCAGCCCTCGGGGAACTCGTCGGGATCGCCGCCGACGGTGCCGGGCTCGACCAACTCATTGATGTAGCTGGTCCATTGGAGAGATTTCGTTCCTCTCTGGAACGTATTTAATGAGGCCCCGCCCTCGCCCGGGAGGGGGCGTTCACGCTTGGTGAGTGTAGCCAGTTTGGCGATCCCCATGCCGAGGCGATCCACCGAATCTTCGGCATCCAGTCCGGCGATGGCGACGCCGTTGGCGTCGGTGAGATCGAAGTCGACCATCACCTTGCCACCCTCGTCGATAGTGACCTGGGTGATCTCGGCCACCAGGGCGCGGGCGGCACTGATGTTGATGTTGACCTCCCCTGGAGGGCCGTCGGCGCCGTCTCTGCCGTCGTCGCCGTCACCACAGGCGGTGAGTGCAAGCGTGGCAGTCCCTGCCAGAAGCAGGGTGCGCCATGCCTTGTGTTGAGTGAGAGTCTTCATGGGACCGTCCCGCTGCGTTTGTTGGTTAATGAGATTGCTCTGTTGTTTCACCGAAAAGATCATGGCCTTCGGCTCCCTGTTGCGCTGTTCCTGGCGGTGGAAGATGACGACTCGCGGGCGTATAGCCATGCAGAGTCGCCATCCTGACCGGATTTAGTCATTAAAGACCACCGAGTGGTTGTTCAACCCGGGCTGGTGGCAGGTGAAGCAGGTCTCTGCCGGGGCGGCCGCATCTGCCGTGGCCCGCTCAGCGTTGAGGACGGCACCGCCCCACTGCTCCATGTGCGCCGCCAGGGTGATGTTGCCCAGATCCTTGTTCAGCTCGCTGTGGCATGAGGTACAGGTGGCGGCGCGTGGGGTGCTGTAGGCCGCTTCAGTGATGGGCTCACCCTCGCCATCGACAGCGCCGGTATCATAGACGCCGGTATTGAGTGCCCCTTTGTTGGCAAAGGCAGCCAGGTTGAAGCTGGTGTGGCACTGAGCACAGTCGGTGACAACCGGCTGCGGCCCATGGACCAGATGCAGCTTGAGCTCGATGGCCCCCATATTGGTGGGGGCATAGGTGCCCTGGGGGGTATGGCAGGAAGCACAGTCGCCCACCTGGATATTGTCATTGAGGACAAATCCGGCGTGATGCTCGCCGTTATGCAGTTGGAAGGTTTCGCCGTGGCAGCCGAGGCAGTTGGCGTTGTCCAGGGAGTCGCTGTGACGTCGGGCCACTTCACCCTCTTTGGCCACAAAGGCGGTAAAGGCGTTGAGCGCGATCTTGTCGGCAGCTGCATCACACTGGGTCAGTACCCCGCTGTCGGCACAGACGCGCACCCCCACCAGGGTCAGGGCCGTGTCGGCATCGCCCACATCAAAGGGCAGGACCTTGGTGGTGTAGCTGAGTTTGCCGTCGACAATGGCTGCGGGAATGTCGGCGCTATGCAAGGTGCCCGAGTCCTTGGTGAAATAGCTGAGAACGGGGAAGTTTGGCCCGACGTTGGAGACGAACTCGGCCAGATCGATGCTGGCTGCGATGGCGTTAGCATCCACATCACTGCCTTGATCTTGGAAGGTGAGGGCGATGGTCACGGTATCGTCGTCATTGACCACGGACTGGGCCGAGAAGGTGAGTTGCTCCACCACGGCGGCTGTATTGGCGACTCCTTGGAGGTGCGCTTGCCGAGTCCAATCCGGGTTGTGGCAGGCGGCGCAATTGCTGTTGTCGGCCTGGGCCGGGTGGCCCTGGCCCGAGGGGAAGTCGATGGCGTCGTGGCAGGCACCGCAGGCTTCGATACTGGGATTCAGTGTCCAGTTGTCGACATTGGCCAGCGGCGCATCCGGGTCTTTCGATACATGGCAGGTTTCGCAGTTGACGAAGGTGTCGAGTCCGCTCTCGAGGTGTTTCTGGTGGGCAAGCGTGGTCAGGATATTTTCCGGTTTGACTCGGTTGTCGTTGTGACAGGTGGCACAGGTCTCCAGCTCGGTATAGCTGCCTCGGTGTTTGATACTGGCAATGGAGATATGGCAGGTTTCGCAGGCTTCGCCGTCGACCATTTGACGGGTAAAGGCGGGATCACCGCCCTGGGGCTGGAAATCCACGAAGGCGTTGGCCACGGGAAGTGTCGTGCTGGCGCCCGGCAGGCTGTCGCCCCCGAGCTTTACTACCAGGCGCTGGGGCAGCTCGGCGGAGTAGGCGTCATCCTCTTTGACGCTAAAGTCGCTGACATAGGTGTAGAAGCCGTTCTTCAGATCGGTCCACTCCCCCTGGGTGTCACCATCGACTCTGTAGGTTTCGCTTTTCAGGAAATGCCATTCAGTGCTGTTGCCCGCGCCGGTAAAACCTGCAGGAAAGAGCTGGGCCGCCAGGACCGTGGCGCTTTGCAGGCCGATCACCCCTTCGCCATTCTCATTGACCACCAGAAATTCCAGCTCGGCTTGGCCATCGGCATTGATGGCCCCGCGATTGATGGTGATCTTGAGCTCATTGACCTCCTGCGCCGGGGGGGGAGCATCCGGGCCGGGCCCGCCCTCACCACCATCTCGGCCATTGTCACCACAGCCAGCCAGGCTTGCGATGGCCAGCAGGGCCATCAGTCTGATGCATCCTTTCCTGTTCATGATCATTTCTCGCTTCATAATGCTGGTCTCCTGCCTGGACGGGGGCAAAGCCTGTGTGCTGGCCGCTTAGAAGTCATGTCGGTAGCTCACACCCAGCCGGTAATCGCTGTAGTCGTGGGACAGATCGGGAAACAGCAGCACATTGCTGATGCTGTCCGCCGCAAGCCCCGAATTGAGGTAGTCCCGGTCATCGTATTTCTGCATCAGCAGATCCAGCTCCAGTGCCGACTGTTCGTTCAACCGGTAACGGGCAAAGAGATCGACCGTGGTACGGCGACTGCGATTGTCACCGTAACGACCGGTGACTCCCTGTTGCAGCTGGGTCAGGCCGTCACTGTCTGCATACACCAGATCCAGGCCCAGGGTCAGGGCATCGAAGAGGCCGGAGTACTCGCCCCCGAGGCCAAACCCTTGAGCATCATCGTCCTGCAGGGCCTGCCAGCGGGAGGCGAGGTTGCTGCCGCTTTGTCGGGTCTTGGTGTGGTAATCGTTGTAGAAGGTATAGAGGTGATAGTCTTCGTCGCTCCAGGCGGCATGAAGATCGAAGCCGTAGCGCTCAACCTCATCCAGGCCAACCTGGCTGCTGTCGTAGTCTTCCTCGAAACCATCAAGGGTGGCACTGAGGCTCAGGCGATCCAGTGGCTGGTATTGGAGAACGAGCTTGACGTCGTTCCTGTCACGGTCCGCCAGGTGATATTGGCGTAGCGCTTCGTCGCTGGTGCCGTTGGGATCGACCGCAGGACGGGGTGTGTCACCATCCCGTTGCTCTGCGGCGACTTCCAACCAGATCTGCAGGGGCTGCCAGCGATGGATGCGAAGCTTGGCCCAGGTTCGGTGTGTGTCGGCGCTCTCGATCCGCTGGTTGTCCCACTCTTCGTTGCTGTAGCGGTAGCCCAGTTCCGTGCTGAAGCCTGGTGTGAAGCGGTAGTTGAACTTGGCACCGAGGCCTTGTTGGGTCTTATCCGGGTAGTAGGGCAGGCGTTTGCCAGCGTTGAAGCTGTCGGTGACGACTTGAGGATACTCTCGCAGCGGGGTGCGATAGTCCCTGTCCTGGTAGTCATAGCTCAGTGCCAGGGAGGCTTTTTGGCCCAAGCGGACGCGATAGCGTAGATCGGCATCGATCTTATCGAGCTTGAGATCGGCATCGGTGCCGGGCAGTTGTGGGGAGGGGCCGTTGATGGTCGCGGGCAGCAGTTGGGCATCCTGTGAATGCCTGCCCCAGACCAGTTGTCCTGTGACCGAGTGGATCCCCTCAGACCAGTTGGCCTGGCCATGGAACTGGTGGGCGTCATTATCCGGGGCGGTGGATTGCTGGGCTTCGAAGGCGCTGCCGAAGGTCGGGGTATAGGGGTTTTGCCAATATAAGGCAGCGGCATCATTTCGATAGCGACTGCCCTGGTAACCAAAGGCGACCTGCCAGGGGCCACCATGGGCGGTCAGCCCGGCTTCGATCCCCAAGGTACGATCCTCCACCCGCTCGGTGAGTGCGACCGAGTTGGTCAACAGGTTGCTGGATGAGCGTTTTCGGCCCCGCCGATCTTGCTGGCTCAATCCGGCGTAGGTACGAATGCGATCAAAATGCTTGTCGAGCTCCAGCCCCAGGTGCTGGCGTTTGATCTTCAGACTGACGCCTTGCAGGGAGGCGTCCAGTTGGGGCATCTGTGCTGTGGTTGCGCCACGTTCCCAATTATCCGGTAGCGTAAAGCGATTGCCATTGGCCCGGAAGGGCGTGCGGGCCAGGGCGTCCCAGCGGGCCAGTGCCCGGTAGTGCAGGGCCGCCCGGTAATCACCGGCCCGGTTGGCGCTGGCCAGCAGGGTCGCCACATCCAGGCCGAGATCCTGCGCGCTGAGCTGCCATTGGGTATCCTGATCGTCCCAGTGGGTGAGATCGGCCCCCAGTTGGACAGACAGGCCGTCTTGATCTGTACCCAGGGCATTGGCGGCATGGGGATCATCAAGCTCGGTATTGACCATGCCAACGCTGAAACTGCCGTCCAGTCCCTGGGTGGGTTGGCAGTTCTTACACTCCCACGCTTCCCACTTGACGCCCTGGGTGTTGGCTCGATTCAGCGAAAAGTCCATGGCCACTGTCGGTCCTGCCAGGGCGATGGCCAGAGCGCTGATCAGTTTTGGAAACTTGAGTTTCATCGTGCGCTCCTAACGTTGCAATAGCTTGCCGGATGGATGGTTGGAACCGTGCACCATGTTGTGGCAGTTGAGGCAACTGCGTCCGGCACCAAAGGGATCCTGACCTGATTGGAAGATGGGTGTGCCGCTGTGGACACTGGCGTGACAGCTCTGACACAGCAGGGGTTGCCTCTGGGTCAACATGGCTTCATTGACGCTGCCATGGGGGCTGTGACAGCTGCTGCAATCCTCCGCCACGGGGGCGTGCTCCCAGAGGAAGGGGCCCCGCTTGTCGGCGTGGCAGGCGTAGCAGTTGTCGTTGACGCTGACCTGGCTGAGCATGGCTGGGTTCAGGCTGCCATGGGGGTTATGGCAATCGGTACAGTGAAGTTGTCCGGTTCGGATCGGGTGGCTACTGCGTTGGTGGATCTGGGCTTTTTGTTGTTGATGACAGCCCAAGCAATTGTCGTCGGCGACCCGGCTGTCCTTGCTGGGATCGTGTGCGACGTGCACGTTGTGGCAACTGCTGCAGGCCACGGATTCGACGTCGTGGGTACTGCCGTGCCAAGCCAAACGGGCATCGCCCTGGTGACAGCTCATGCAGACGCTGTTTTGCGCCTCGGCAGGCAGCTTTGCGTCCGGGCCGAAGGTGAGCATGGGTTCGCGTCCCCCACGGTTATGGTTGCCCTGGGGGCCGTGGCAGGCCTCACACTGAAGCTGTTTGGGAGACATGGGACTGGCATCATTGCCGGTGCGGCCATGAACACCGTCGAACAGCGCCATCACCTTGTCACTGCGGCGATGACACATCAGACAGTTATCGGCGCCTTTGGCCGAATAGCTGCCATTTTCGAATTTGTCGGTGACGATGGAGAGATATTCCTCTTGCGGCATCTCGTCCCAAGCGGCGTGGATGACCGGACTGATACCGAGGCACACAAGCGCCAGCATCAGCATCGCGACGAGGCGCAATGAGGTCGTTGTTTGCTCACACATTCCCTGCATCCTTTGCAGCCAGTATTTTTTTGGTTATCCACCTGAGATGTAGAGTGACTTCTGCAGGTGTTATCACAAGGTTAGCAGTCGATCTCTTTTGAGCAACATTCAATGGCGGGTTCTTCCAAGTGAATTTCTTTCACCTGGTCTTCTGGTGGTTTGTGAGCTGTGTCCCGCATGGGGAGGAAGGTGGGATCTTAATGGTCCGTCAGAAAAACGGGGCGACAAGAAAGAGGCGCAAAAGGTTTCTTCGTTAGAGCGAAAACGTGACTCTAATCATCAATTTGAGCCAGTGAGGTCAGTACAATCTGCGCCAGCTAAATTTGGAAATCGCGCAATGTGAAAAGCGTGGTTTCAAATCCATGTAGGGGATATGAGATGCAAGATCGTAACGAAAATATGAGCGGCTGGGCGAAGCTGTGGAAAGCTCCTAAAGCCAAATGGCTGCTGGGCATCCCTTTTGGTGCTTTCCTGTTCCTGGCGGCCGGTGTGGTTGGTACTGCCGGTTTCAACGTAGTGATGGATGCCACCAGCTCCGAAGCTTTCTGTGTGAACTGTCACGTGCCAAGCTACGCTGCCGAAGAGTTCCAGACCAGTGCTCACGGCATGAGCCGCTCTGGCATGGACGTTCAGTGTAAAGACTGTCACGTGCCAAAAGAGTTCCTGCCGAAGATGTGGCGTAAGATCACCGCCATGGAAGAGGTGTTCTGGCAGCTGAAGGGTGACTACAACACCCCTGAAGATTATGCCGGCCACAAGAAACTGATGCAGGAGCGTACCGTTGAGCACATGCGTGCCACCGATTCCAAGACCTGTCGTAGCTGCCACATCGTAGAGAAGTTCGACTACGAAAAGCAGTCCCGTATGGCCGCCAACATGCACAAGCGCATGGATGACATGGGTCGTACCTGCATCGACTGTCACGCTGGTAAGATTGCCCACGACAAGGCGAAGTAAGTTCGTTTTCGTTGAGAAACGCCTCCGCACTGCGGAGGCGTTTTTTTTTGTGTTTTTATCGCCGGAAAAGTCGATCGGGGTCATGCATTTTTCTCGAGAGTAAGGATATACTCAGTCTAAATGAGAGCGATTAGCATTTAAGGAAGTGGCAGATGACACTGGCCGAGACCGCAAATAACACCAGAGTGAGCGTGTTATCGATACAAACCGAGGGGCTGGAATCAGCCTTGGTGACCAAGCTCAGCGCCCTGGGTTTTGTGCCCGGTGCGCAGGTGGAGGTCGTTCGCCGTGCGCCTTTGGGTCGTTCTTTGCACCTGAAGCTCAAGGGCAGCCAGTTCTGTCTGACACCCTCTCTCGCCCGTACCATTCAAGTTGAAGCTCAATGATGACCAAGCCGTTGAATCTTGTGCTGGTGGGCAACCCAAATTCGGGTAAGTCCACCCTGTTTAACCGCCTGAGTGGCGGCAATGCCAAAGTCGGTAACTGGGCTGGTGTCACGGTCGGCGCCAGTCAGAAAGCCGCTAATCTTGACCAGTTTCAAACGGTGTTGACCGATCTTCCTGGTCTGTATGATCTGACGGGCCAGTCCGGGCCCGAGGATGAAGCCATTGCCCATCGCTACCTGATGGAGAAAGGCTACGATCTGGTTCTCAATGTGGTGGATGCGACCCAGTTGGAGCGGCACCTGTACCTGACAGTACAACTGCGGGAACTGGGCGTGCCTATGGTGGTGCTGCTCAACAAGTGGGATGTGGCACAGAAGCAGGCGTCCCCGCTGGATCTACAGAGCTTGGCCAAGCAGTTGGGGTGTCCGGTTCTGCCGATCTGTGCCCGCAGTGGTGAAGGATTGGAGAAGCTGGCCGCGTTGGCGAATAGCGAGGCTCATGCCGAGATCGCCCCTCTGCGTCTGGATTATGGCAGTGATCTGATCCTCGGAGAGGAGACCCCTCTGGTTGCACTGCGCCAGCGGGTCAAGACTCAACCGGAGCTGTTGCAAGGGATCTCGGCTCATCGACACCAGATCATTGAGCAGTGGCTTAGCCATGGCGTGCTGCCGCACCGGGATGTACCCTCCTTGACCGAAAGGCTGGATCGCTGGGTCTTGCACCCCATTGCCGGGATCCCCATCTTCTTTGCGATGATGTATCTCACTTTCCTGTTTGCCATCCATATGGGGGCCGCCTTTATCGACTTCTTCGATATCATGGCGGGCACCCTCTTTGTCGATGGTGCGGCACAGCTCTATGAGTCGGCAGGCTTCCCTGACTGGCTGGTGGGTCTGCTGGCCAATGGATTGGGGATGGGGATCCAGACCGTTGCCACCTTTATTCCTGTGGTCGCCTTCCTCTTCTTCGCTTTGGGATTGCTGGAAACCTCCGGTTACCTGGCTCGCGCCGCCTTTGTGGTGGAGGGCGCCATGAACAAGTTGGGATTGCCGGGCAAGGCGTTTGTCCCCTTGATCGTCGGTTTTGGCTGTAATGTGCCTGCAGTAACCGCGACCCGTACCTTGGAGTTCCGTCGCCAGCGGATCATGACGGCGATGATGGCCCCCTTTATGTCCTGCGGGGCACGGTTACCCGTGTATGCCCTGTTTGCCGCCGCGTTTTTCCAGGACAACGGGCAGAACCTGGTATTTGTTCTCTACCTGATCGGGATCTTCGCTGCGGTATTGACCGGGCTGGTGTTGCGCTGGACTCTGCTGCCGGGGCAAAGCGGCCACTCAGTGATGGAACTGCCGGATTATGAGATCCCAACTCTTAATATGTTGCTGACCCGAACCTGGATGCGTACCCGTCAGTTTGTCCTGGGGGCCGGTAAGGTGATCGTGGTGGTGGTGACCCTGCTCAGCTTCGTCAACACCCTGGGAACCGACGGCTCCATCGGCAACGAAGATACGGATAACTCCCTGTTGTCGGTCGCGGCACAGACCCTGACACCTGTGTTTAAGCCCATGGGTATTGAACAGGATAACTGGCCGGCCACCGTGGGGATCATTACCGGGATCTTTGCCAAGGAGGCCGTGGTTGGCACCTTGAGCAGCCTGTATGGCGGCGATGAGGGGGGCGATGATCAGTGGAGCCTTGGCGAGCGTTTTATCGAGGCCCTGGTGACTGTCCCTGAGGCGATGCTTGGCATTGATCTGGCCGATCCCCTCGGTGTCAACATCGGCGATCTGCAAGACATTGATACCCTGGGTGAAGAGCATGGCTTTGAAACTTCGAGCCTGGGTAACCTGGAAAAGGCGTTCTCCAGCCAGGCTGCAGCCATGGCCTACCTGCTGTTTATCCTGCTCTATACCCCTTGTGCGGCGGTGCTGGGGGCGATCTCCGGTGAGCTGGGCAGTCGTTGGGCCGGGTTTGCCGCATTCTGGACCTTTGCCCTGGCGTATGGCACGGCCGTGAGTTTCTACCAACTCGCCGCCTACGGGGTCGCCGGTGTCCCCATGGTGCTGCTGGTGCTGCTGGTCTTTGCCTTGCTGGTACTGGCGCTGCGTTATGCCAGTCGGCAGCGTCGACGCGGGGTGGGTGATATTCCCGTGGTGATCCAGTCGTAGGGCTGGTATCCAGAATCGGAAACGACTAAGTTAGTTAACAAAGGCAGCCTGATAGGCTGCTTTTTTCGTTTATGGACAAGGTGAAACGAAACGGGCCTTGCTGACACTGCGGTAGGATAGGTGAGCAATATGAACAATGAGCAAAATGGATGGCGTCGGCTGTGGCAACGGCCGAGCGCTCGTTGGCGACTGGGGATCCCCATCGGGGGGTTGCTGTTATTTGTGGCGGGTATTCTGGGCACCGTGGGGTTTAATGTGGTGATCCATGAAACCAGCTCCGATGCCTTTTGTGTCCAGTGTCATGGGCCGTCAAAATTTGCCGCCGAGGAGTGGCCTGAGCACACCCACTATAATACGGCCTCCGGAGTCACGGTAACCTGTGCCGATTGTCACGTTGCCAAGGCCTTTGTGCCCAAGATGTGGCGCAAGATCACGGCGATGAAAGAGGTGTTCTACACAGTTAAGGGTGACTTCAATACTCGGGAAAAGTTTGAAGCGGCGCGGCATGAGATGGTGGAGAGTGTTTGGAGCGATATGCGCAGCAATGATTCCCGCGAGTGCCGCAGTTGCCATAAGGTGGAGCGGATGGATCCGAATAAACAGAGCAAGATGGCTTCCAACATGCACTCTCGCATGGAGCAGATGGAGCGGACCTGTATCGACTGCCATAAGTATTTGGCCCATAACAAGCCTCAGGCCCAACCTGCTGCGAATAAGGAGTGAGCATGAGCAAGAATAATAACGGAATGTGGCGGGTTCCCGGAGCCTGGTGGCGTTTAGGGATCCCATTGGGCGGCCTGTTGGCCATTGGCCTTGGGATCCTGGCCTGGGTAGGGTTTGAAACCTCCATGACATTGACCAGTACCGACGAATTCTGCACCGCATGCCATAACTCACCCTCTCAATGGGTGGAGGAGGAGTGGCACAATGAGTCGGCCCATTTCAACAGTCGTACTGGCGTGGTGGTCACCTGCCACGATTGCCATATTCCCAAATCCTTTTTCGCCAAGGTATGGGTCAAGGGGACCAGCGCCGTGTCCCATGTCACCACCCAACTGATGGGCAAATACGAAACTCGGGACGACCTGGAAATCCATCGCCTTGAGCTGGCACAACGGGTGTGGAAAGTGATGGAAAAAACGGACTCTCGTGAGTGCCGCAGTTGCCACAACAGTCAGCGGGTGGATCCGGCGGCCCAGTCGAAGATGGCGGCCCAGTACCATGAGGCTCTCGAGGAGGAAGGCGTGACCTGTATCGATTGTCACAAGGGGATCGCGCACCGCTTGCCGGGTGCGCTGGCGAAGAACTGAGCAAGAGTTCACGATCCGGCGCAAACGCCTTAAAAACGGGGGGTCCAGCGGTTGCGGGATCCCCCGACTTGTAGGAATATAGCCGTTTTGCATTTGAAAGTTTCCCATCGGAGGATGCGCATGAGCCAGCCGGACACCGAAGTACGTCCCAGCAACTTTATTCGTAACATCATTGACGGGGATCTGGCTTCCGGTAAGCACACCAGCGTTCATACCCGGTTCCCACCGGAGCCGAACGGCTACCTGCACATCGGTCACGCCAAATCCATCTGTCTGAACTTTGGCATTGCCCACGACTACCAGGGTAAGTGCAACCTGCGCTTTGACGATACCAACCCGGTGAAAGAAGACATCGAGTACGTGGAATCCATCAAGCGTGATGTCCATTGGCTGGGTTTCCAGTGGGATGGTGAGATCTGCTACTCCTCCAACTATTTCGACAAGCTGCACGGCTATGCCATTGAACTGATCAACAAGGGCCTGGCCTACGTTGATGAACTCAGCCCGGATGAGATCCGTGAATACCGTGGCACCCTGAAGGAGCCGGGCAAAAACAGCCCCTACCGGGATCGCCCCATCGCCGAGAGCCTGGCGCTGTTCGAGCAGATGAAAAACGGCGAGATCCAAGAGGGCAAGGCCTGTCTGCGCGCCAAGATCGACATGGCGTCCTCCTTTATGGTGATGCGCGATCCGGTGATCTACCGCATCAAGTTTGCCCATCACCACCAGACCGGTGATAAGTGGTGCATCTACCCGATGTACGACTTTACCCACTGTATCAGTGATGCGCTGGAGGGGATCACTCACTCTCTGTGTACCCTGGAGTTTATGGACAACCGCCGTCTGTACGACTGGGTGCTGGAAAATATCACCATCGATTGCCAGCCGCGTCAGTACGAATTCAGCCGCTTGAATCTGGAATACACCATGATGTCCAAGCGTAAGCTGCAGCAGCTGGTGGTGGACGGTCACGTCTCCGGTTGGGACGATCCGCGCATGCCGACCATCTCCGGTCTGCGTCGCCGCGGTTACACGCCGGGCTCCATCGTCGAGTTCTGTAAGCGGATCGGCGTGACCAAGATGGAAAACACCGTCGAGATGGGGATGCTGGAAGCCTGTATCCGTGAAGATCTGAACCAGAATGCCCCCCGCGCCATGGCCGTGCTGGATCCGGTTAAGCTGGTGTTGGAGAACTACCCGGAAGACAAGGTGGAGATCCTCACCGCACCGAACCATCCATCCGATGAGTCCATGGGCAACCGTGAACTGCCGTTCTCCCGTGAGATCTACATCGAAGCCGATGATTTCCGCGAAGAGGCGAACAAGAAGTTCAAGCGCCTGGTGCTGGGCAAGAAGGTGCGCCTGCGTAACGCCTACGTGGTGATGGCCGAGCGAGTCGAGAAGGATGCGGACGGTAAAGTTACCGCCATCTACTGCTCCGTCGATCTGGACAGCCTGGGTGTGGATCCCGCCGATGGCGTCAAGCCCAAGGGCGTGATCCAGTGGGTATCGGCCTCCCGCGCCGTGAAGGCAGAGGTTCGTTTGTACGACCGTCTGTTTAACGTGCCTAACCCAAATGTGGGTGAGCTGGAAGAGACCCTGAATCCCGACTCTCTGGTGGTTATCGAGAACGCGGTGGTGGAGCCCTCCCTGGCCAATGCCGAGGGGGAAAAGGCCTACCAGTTTGAGCGTACCGGTTACTTCTGTGCCGATCCTAAGGACTCCACCGAGGAGCGCCCTGTGTTTAACCGCACTGTGGGCCTGCGGGACTCCTGGGCCAAGATCGCCGACTAAGGCTCTCCTTGTACCCATTAAAAAACGGACGCTTCGGCGTCCGTTTTTTTTGGCTATCAGCTATCAGCTATCAGCTATCAGCTATCAGCTATCAGCTATCAGCTATCAGCTATCAGCTATCAGCTATCAGCTATCAGCTATCAGCTATC